>JBKEDF010000007.1:0-94707 GCA_047975325.1 Pseudorhodobacter sp.
TGATGTTCTCCAGCGGCGCGTCGTATTCCGTACCATCGGGCAGGATCCGCCGCGCCGTCTTGGGCGTCAGGTCCATCAGTGCGCGGATAGCGTCGCCCGTGCGTTCACGCGCGCGCAATTCTAGCACCTGCCCGACAAAGACCAGCGCGACGATGACCACGGCGGCCTCGTAATAGGTGCCGACGGCCTCGCCCATGCGGTATTCCTCGGGGAAGATGCCGGGCAGGAAGGTCGCGAAGAGCGAATAGAGATATGCCGCGCCAACCCCGAGCGAGATCAGCATCCACATGTTGGGCGAACGGTTGCGGAACGACTCCAGCCCGCGCTGAAAGAATGGCCGCGCCGCCCAGAGCACGATGGGCGTGGCCAGCAGGAATTCCAGCCAGACCGCCGTTCGGTGGCCGATCCAGTCGCGGACCGGGATGCCAACCATCTCGCCCATGGTCAGGATGATCAGTGGCACCGCCGCCGCAACGCTGATCCAGAGCCTGCGGGTGAAGTCCGTCAGTTCCTCGCTCGGCTCGTCCGAGGGGATCATCGGCTCAAGCGCCATGCCACAGATCGGGCAGGCGCCGGGCTCGTCACGGATGACCTCCGGGTGCATCGGACAGGTCCACTGCGTGCCGGCGGGGGCTGAGGTTTCGGCCTTGGCTGCTGCGCCCGAAGCGTAGAACCACGGATCACCGTCAAATTTAGACTGGCAACCCTCTGAGCAGAAATAGAAGGTCTCACCGCCATAGCCGCGTTGGCGGGCCTCGGGGGTGATTGCGACCTGCATTCCGCAAACTGGATCAATGGCCTTGCCGGGTTCAGCCTTCACATGGCCATCTACCGCGTGGACCTGGTGGTCATGGGAATGATGATGCTTGTGATCCATGGTCGCCTCCCGGACAATACTCATGGGGGGTATATTGTACTTGTCTTATACCCCAGTGGGGTATATTGCAAGCCCAAAGGTTGAGCTCCCGGAGATCCGCGTTGGCCCATGACAAGCAGAACCGCGATGCCATTCTCAAGCGCCTGTCGCGCCTGAACGGGCAGGTGCAGGGTGTTTCGCGCATGGTTGAGGACGGGCGCTATTGCGTCGATGTCCTGAACCAGACCGCCGCCATCCGTTCCGCCCTGCGCGCGGTCGAACGCCTGTTGATTGAAGATCATGCACGAAGCTGTATGGAAGAGGCGATCGAATCCGGTGATCGGGCTCGCCAACGTGTGATGTTCCGCGAGGTTGTGGAACTTCTGGAAAAGGTGCGTAACTAAACCACCAATTTGCAACCCAGCGAGGGAACGAATGACTCCATCGACAATAGTCCGCCGCGCTGCACTGACCAGCCTTGTCGCGATCCTGCCCATGGGAATGGTCCTTGCCACGCCAAATGGCACGCCGAACACGCTTTATACCGTCAAGGATCCCGGTTGCGGCTGCTGTGACACCTGGGCCGAATTGGCCGTTGAGGCAGGCTTCGAGGTTGAGGTTGTCGAATCGGACGACATGGCAGCCGTGAAATGGGAGGCGGGTGTACCCGAGGTGCTCTGGTCGTGCCATACTGCAAGGATCGGCGACTATGTCGTTGAAGGCCATGTGCCCTTTGCCGCAATCCGCCAGATGCTGGAACAATCCCCCGACATCAATGGTATCGCGGTGCCTGGCATGCCCGCAGGCTCACCCGGTATGGGCGGCGGGGTGGATGCCACGGTCAAAGTCACGGCGTGGTAAGGGATTACTGGGTAGGGCGCATATTTCCAACTGACAAGCCTTGATAATTGGTATTGGCAGTCTGGTCGGCCGATATTTTCATGTTTGTGTGTACCGGGCGGTGGCGGGCCGGGATCATCACCTGTGGCTTCTACGCAAAAAACGCCTTGTCGAATTCCTCGACAAGCGGCATGGCGAGAGCCAGTAGCTGTTTCCCTTTGGGCGTCAGCAGGACCGTTTTTGCACGCAGATCTGCGGTGGTAACCTTGCGTTCGATCAGGCTGTGCTTTTCAAGACGGGTTGCTATCTGTGAGATATGCATGCGGTCCAGCCCCAGGAAATCAACGATACCCTGTTGTGTGATCTCCTGACCATCACGTGTCAGCCAGCCGCATACGGCAAGGACCGCAAATTGGGGTTGGGTCAGTCCCAAAGGGCGCAGCCTGGCGTTCAGTTCCCGTTGCCAGCGCATAAAGTTGCGCCAAAGGACAAAGCCGGGACTGGCCTCAGGCCCGGGAAAGACCGAAAATGCACGCCATTCTCCACTCTCTTCAGCCATGGGTGGATTTTTCCTCACTGACACGCTTCAGGCCTGCCAGGGTCTGCGGCAAGGTCCGGTCAATCCCCGTACCGATCAGCCGCCTGAACAACGGGGCGAGCAGCCCGGTGAAGCGGACCCAATGGGTGGCGATGGTCCGGTTCCCGTCGTCCTCCAATTCGTGCCCGAAATGCATTCGGCACAGTGGCAGCCGCCCTTCCACGGTAAAAGAGCTATCCTCCATAACCTCGGCAACACGGATCGTTGCCCTTGGCCCCTGTCTCGGCTTCAGCCATCCGGCGGCCCCAACCTGTAGTCCGGGCAGATCAACGGCCAATGTTTCGCTGTCCCATTCGGGCCATGAGGCAATATCCGCATAAAGCCCAAAGACCTGTTTTCTTGGGGCGTTGATTTCGACGCTGTGTGTGATGCTCATCAGGAGGCTACTTATATTGTAAATGAATTTATATTATTGCTGGAACCATGCCAAATGACAATAGAAACCCCGGCCCACCGGGGGTGTCGCGGAATACACCTGAAATCTGCACAAATTCTGCACCAGTTGCCGGGACAATCTGCACGCTTCGAAATCCAGTCTCGGCATATGTTGAATTCCGGGGACAGTATCATGAAAAACAAAATGACGATTCACGGCTTGCCGTATTCGCTGGCGATGGATGGTTGGTGGCTGGGCGATACAGGGCAGGATCAGGAAAAAGGACCGACACAGCGTTCGCGGTTCCAGCCGGGACGACAAGTATTGCCAATACTGGCCCTGCTCGTATTGGGGGATTTCCTGTTTTGGGGTTATGTACCCGGCATATCAGTTGCGCTGTTCGTGCTGGCGGTATTTGCCCTTGCGCAGCGTGGCAGGCAATTTGCCAACTGGCGATGGCCGGCCTTATTGCTGGTTATGGCGGCGCTGCCGGTGATGGATCATGTGCAGGCGCTGTCACTGGCCTTCCTTCTGGCCGGCCTGATCGTGGCATTGGTCTGGGCACAGCGCCCCGGGATATCTCTCGCATCGCTGATCTGGCTGAGCATGCGTTTTCTGGGCAGGCTGCCGCTGCACTGGCTTGGGCTGGTTTATCCGCTGCGTTTCATCCGCTGGCTGCGCAATCCCCGAGAGGCGAGCGACGTCACGGGTTTGCCGCGGAATATCCTGCGTAATTGGGCCTTTCCGCTTGGTGGCGGGGTGGTGCTTATGTCCCTGCTGCTGGACGCAAACCCGGTGCTGGAGCGGTTTGTCAGTTTAGATCTGGATATCAGGCTGAACTCCGGACGCCCCGTGCTATGGCTGTGCCTTGCCCTTCTTGTCGCACCCTTTCTTGGCGCTATGGCGGAAACCGAAACGGCATCGCCGCCCCGACGCCGGGCCCTGCGCCTGCCGGGAATAGGGATCAATGCCGGGTCGGTATTACGTGCATTGGTTCTGTTCAACCTGATGATCGGCGTACAAAGCCTGACCGATCTGTCGATCCTGTTCGGCGGCACGAAACTGCCGGAGGAGATGACGCTGGCCGAATATGCGCATCGTGGGGCATACCCCCTGTTGGTCACTGCGATTCTGGCAGGGGCCTTTGCGCTGGCCGCGCGATCCTTTCTGCACGAGCATCGATTGATCCGGCCGTTATTGCTGCTGTGGCTGGCGCAAAACATGCTGCTATGCGGGGCCGCTGCACTGCGACTGGATCTCTATATCAATGCCTTCGGACTTACCCATCTGCGGCTCCATGCGCTGATCTGGATGGGGCTTGTCGCGATCGGGCTGGGTATGGCGGTCTGGCAGGTGTTGCGCGAACGTTCGAACGGCTGGTTGCTATGGCGCAGCACAATATTGGGGATTGGCACATTGTATCTGTGCAGCTTCGTCAATTTTGCACAGGTCATTGCAGCATATAACGTGACGCATGGCTTTACCGATTACTATTATCTCTGCGAGCTTGGACCTCTTGCTGCCGGTCCGATTGTCGAAAGTGGCATCGGGCGCAATTTTGATGATACCATCTGGTTGAAACATTGTCAGATCGATGTCCCGGCCACCGAAAACTGGCGGGAATGGGGCTTTCGAACCTGGGCCGCAAACCGCTATGTTCTTCGTGTGGCAAGTTCAGAGGCTCATCAATGAAGATCCTGATTGTGGATGACGATCCCCGGCTGCGCGATCTGGTTCGCATTGCACTGGAACGCGCCGGCCACGCGGTGATCACGGCTGCTGATGGCGCCCATGCGTTGACCCAGGCCGCGCGCGAGGCGCCTGACCTGATCGTGCTTGATGTCGGCCTGCCCAATATGGACGGGTTTGAGACCTGCCGCCGCATTCGCGCCCGTTCCGATGTGCCGATCCTGTTCCTGACCGCGCGGGATGATGAGATCGACCGTATTCTGGGGCTTGAACTGGGCGCCGATGACTATGTTACCAAACCCTTCAGCCCGCGCGAACTGGTCGCGCGGGTCAGGGCGATCCTGAAACGTGCGGCCGGTCCCGCTGTTCCTGCCCGGCTCGAACAGGGGCTTTTGTCCCTTGATCCGCATGGCCGCGTTTGTCGTGTCGGACAGGACGAGATCGCGCTGACGGGAACCGAATTCAACCTGCTGGCCCGATTGATGCGCGATCCGGCGCAACTGACCCCACGCGCCGATCTGGTCGCGACCATCTGGGGCGCGCGCAGCACTGTGTCGGATCGAACGCTGGACAGCCATCTGCGCAACCTGCGCCGGAAACTGGCTGATGCGGGGTGCACGGATGCAATCGAAACGGTGCATGGTCAGGGTATGCGAATGGGGAACTGTGCATGAGCCGCCGCTGGCGTCCCTCGCTTGGCTTTGTTCTGGGCGGTGCGCTGATCGGGACGTTGGCGCTGTCCTTCGCCGGGCTTGTGACACTGCGTTATCTCGGGCCAGTGATCGGGTTTCGCAACGCGGCGATGATCCTCGGCATTTCCATCGCCATGGCGACGGCTGTACTTGGCTGGCTGCTGGTACGCTTGCTTTTACGCCCGATCCGCGCGCTGGAGGCCTATGCCGATGCGCAGGAACAGGGGGGAATTGCTGCAGAGCCCCGGCATTTAGGCACCCGTGAATTACATGCCACCGCCCGCCGTGTCGTTGCCATGGCTGAGGCCCTGCGCGACCGTGAGACGACGATCCGTGCCTTTACCGATCACGTGACCCATGAAATACGAACGCCCGTTTCGGCGATCCGCGCGGCGAGTGAATTATTGGAAGATGGCCGTGCGCTGGATGACACCGACGCCGCTCTGGTTGCCCAGATCAACGGTGCCAGCGCACAGATCGATGCCCAAATTACTGCGCTGCGCGAGGTGGCCCGGGCGCGCGAGGCGCGTTATATCGGGCGCACAAGCCTGGCTGAGCTATTGCCCGACCTGCGCGCCGACTGGCCCGGTCTTGATCTTGTCGCCAAGGGCGAAACGCGGCCTTTGCCCATTGCCGCGCCCGGTCTGTCGATTGTACTGGGGCAATTGCTGCGCAACGCGCATGAAAGCGGCGCGCACAGCGTTGTCTTGGAAGCAACAGCCTTTCCAGATAGAGCCTTCCTGAACATCGCGGATGACGGGCCAGGCATCGCATCGGGGAATGCCGGCCATATTTTTGATCCGTTCTTCACAACCCGCCGCGATCAGGGCGGCACCGGCATGGGGCTGACCATCGTGCGCAACCTGCTGCACGCGCATGGCGCAACGATACAGATGGAAGCATCCTCCGGTGGCGTGGCATTTTCCATCCGCTTTGCCCGGGTATCGGAATGAATGCGCGCTGATATATGACAATGCAGCGGATGGCAGGGCTGTGGAGCGCATTTCGTAGACATTTGGGAAGGGACATTATAGGTGCGTCCCAAATGCGACCCTACCGGAGTAAGCCGTGATCGCAGTCGCAACATATTTTGCCGCAGCCTTGGCGGAAATCGTGGGCTGCTTTTCCTTCTGGGCATGGCTCCGCCTTGGCCATTCTTCCCTGTGGCTGGTTCCCGGAATGGTATCCTTGGCCGTTTTTGCCTGGCTTCTGACGCTCAGCCCGGCGGATTACGCAGGACGTGCCTATGCCATCTATGGCGGGATCTACATTGTGTCTTCGTTGATCTGGCTATGGGCCGTGGATGGTCATCGGCCCGATGCGTGGGATATTTCAGGAACAGCCTTTTGTCTTGCGGGGGCGGCTATCATTCTGTGGGCGCCGCGCGGCGTTTGAAGGATTGAGTCAATGAAAAGTTCAAATCTTCTGAACTTGTTCGGCTCTTGACTTCGCAGGGGTGACGAATGGCAGAGATGACGGTTCGTGGGCAGCATCAGCTATACTTCGGATCTTTGAGGTCTTAGGCTGGACGGATCGGCTTGTTGGCGTGGGCCACCACTTCGGATGATCCGATGCCGACGATGAAAGATTTGAAACTTTCCCCGACCCGCATTTTCCCAAGTGGACCTTGCCTTCTTGAGTACAACATGTATTCAAGAAGGCATATCTGGAAATCCTGATGCGAGTTTTCGATGCCCGACGCCACATTGACAGTTTCCGAACTTAACGCGTTCATTACCGAAATCCTGCGGCATGGCGGACTATCATTGCTGCATGCGGAAGCCTTGGCGCGAACCATTACCGCAGGGGAACGGGACGCCTGCAAATCTCATGGTGTCTATCGGATTGAAGGCTGCCTGCGCACCGTCAAGGCGGGCAAGGTTGACCCCGAGGCGGAACCGAAACTCACCAGCGATGACAGTGCCATTGTGAGGGTTGACGCTGCTGGCGGTTTTTCCATTGCCGCGTTTGAAATGGGTCTTCCCATCCTTGCTGATCGTGCGCAAGCGCTGGGGATGGCAGCGCTGGTCATCAATGATTGCACGCATTTCTCTGCCCTCTGGTCCGAGATAGAAATGCTTACTGACCGTGGCCTTGTTGCGATGGCGATGTGCCCCAGTTATTCCAGCGTGGCTCCTGCCGGTGGTACAGAAGCGCTTTTCGGGACCAATCCCTTCGCCTTTGGTTGGCCCCGTCCGGGTGGCAATCCCTATGTGTTTGACTTCGCCACAAGCGTGGCCGCGCGTGGCGAGATTGAGTTGCACCGCCGTTCCGGTACACCCTTGCCCGAAGGATGGGCGATGGATGCTGACGGCAACCCCACCACGGACCCGGAAGCGGCTTTGGCCGGGGCAATGTTGCCATTTGGTGGACATAAGGGTTCGGCCATCTCGACAATGATCGAACTTCTGGCCGGGGTTATGATCGGTGACCTTACCAGCCCCGAAGCACTTGATATGCTGGGATCAACCACCCTTTTACCCCGCCATGGCGAATTGATCCTGGCGTTCGACCCGGTACGATTTGCCACTGGTCGTGGAGGCGATCCAATGGTTCGAGCAGAAGCGCTGTTCGACGCGATCATCGGGCAGGGGGCACGCCTGCCTTCGCAACGCCGTTTTGCTGCCCGCGCGAAGGCGTGGACAAACGGCATTACGCTCAGTGCCGATGAGATGGCTCTTCTGGAGCGCTTCAGATCAGAAGGTCCGGATGCGGTTCAATAACCGGCTGGCAATGCCAGAAACCGCGTATTAATGCCGGGCAGGGGCTTTGATCCGTGCGCTATCCTCCGCCTGAGAGCACAATCGTTTCGCCGGTCATGAAATTACAGGCCTGTGAGGCGAGGAAGATGGCAGCGCCGATCATTTCATGACTTTCGCCCGCGCGCCCCATCCAGTTGACCCCATCACAATAGGCGGCCCAGGCTTGCGGATCGCCGGTCTTGCGGTCAGCGTTGCGATCGGTATCGATCAGCCCGGGGGCGAGCGTGTTCAGCACGACGCCGGTGCGGGCGTAATCCCGCGCCTGGCTCTGGATGAGGTTGTGTTGCGCCGCCTTGGTTGCGGCATAGGCGGTGACAACCGGCTTGGGGGCAATCTGATTGATTGAGCCGATATTTACCACACGGCCCCAGCGCCGCGCGGCCATACGCGGAAGGCAAGCCTGCAGCATCCCGGCGGTTGAACGCAGGTTCACCGCGATCTGGAAATCCAGATCCTGCGGTGTTAGGTCGGCAAGGGTCGCATTTATCTGGGCGGAGGCATTGATCACAAGAATATCGAGAGGCCCGATGGCGGCCTCTGCGGCGTCTATCAGGGCCTCTCCGGCGCCGGGTACGGAGAGGTCCGAAGCGAGCGCCTCGGCCTTGTGACCAGCCCCCCTGAGACGTTTCGCACAGATCTCCGCCTGGTCTGCGCGGGTTCCGTGGATTGCAACCCGCGCACCGGCGACGCAAAGCCCCTCCGCTATTGCCGCGCCGATCCCGCGGGTCGAGCCGGTGACAAGTGCGGTGCGGCCTTTCAGCCCGAAAATGTCATCCAGTGTCATGTGGTTCATCCTTGCTCGGGTGCTGCCCGGAACGAAGGAACGGCCAGGCCCGCCATGCCGGGGCGACAGGCGAAAAGGCCGCCCGAAAGTGGTGCCTCGGCAAGCGTGCTGGCGGGTAACCTGGTTCGGGCTGTGGTTATGTAGAGCGTTGCCAGATCCGCACCGCCAAAGGCAATGCTGGTCGGGCGCGGCACGGGCAGGTCGATCACCCGGTCCAGCTTGCCGTCGGGGCGATAGCGGTTGACCCGCCAGCCATCCCAGATCGCGCACCAGACATGGCCTTCGCTGTCGACGGTCAACCCGTCCGGTCGTCCTTCCTCGGGTGCGATCCGGGCAAAAACCCGGCGGTTTGACAGGGATCCCTCGCCCGGCACGGTGTCATAGGCATAGATCAGGCCCGGCACCGTATCGACGAAATAGAAGGTAGCGCCATCGGGGCTCCAGCCAAGACCGTTCGACACGGTCAACCCGGTTTCAAGCTGTCCGACCGCGCCGTCACGGCCTACACGGTAGAGCGATCCGCTGGGCCGGGTTGCGTCCATCCGCATTGAGCCGACCCAGATTGCGCCGCCGGGGCCAACCTTGGCGTCGTTCAGACGGTTGTCGAGCATGCCAGCCTCGGGGTGGACAAAGGGGTGCATCTGCCGACCTTCGAAATCCAGCCATTCCAGACCGCCCTGGCCAGCAACGATCAGCCGACCCTCGTCGGAGGGGATGACCGCGCTGACCAGTTTGCCGGTATTGCAAACCTCGTTGACCCCGGTTTGCGGGTCAAAGCGATAGACCGCCGGGTGCAGGATATCGACCCAGAGCAGGCGCCCGCTTTCGGCATGCCAGACAGGTGCCTCACCAAGTTGCGCGCCCCATGGCAGGATGCAGGTGAGGTCGAGCCCCGGTGTTTCTGTCCCCGATCTGGGCCGTGGGCGCGATGAAATTGCAATGGCCCCCGACGCACCGGTGATGCGTCGTGCTGCCGCCATCAGATCGCGTCCTACCGGATGGACATGGGCCGAATCGAGCCGTTGGCTTGGCCCCAGGATAACCAGTGCACCGATAGGTTCGCCACTGCGCCCGGCGATAACCGTGGCAACAGAACTTACACCCTGAAGATGTTCCTCGTATGAAATCGCGTAACCCCGCGCGCGGGTCAGTGTCAGATCGGCTTCAAGTGCGGCGAGGTCCGTGATTGTCTGCGGTGTGAAGGGGTGGAATTCCTGCTGGCTGACCAGCGCCCGCAAAGCGGCGGGCTCTTGCCAGGCCAGAAGCGCCTTGCCCGCTGCCGTGCAATAGGCTGGTACTCTGCGCCCCGCCTCGACCCGGACAGCAAGGCCGCCGGGGGATCGTTCGTCAAGATATTGCACCTTGCCCCCCGACAGCGCGCAGAGCGCGACCGTCTCACCGGTTTCACGTGCGAGGCGTTCAAGTTCAATCTGTGCCGCAGCAGTCAGATCGAAGCTGTCCCAAACCCGGTGGGACAGTTCCAGAAACCGTGGGCCAAGCGCATAGGTGCCCCGCTGCGTGTCCTGCCGGATAAGGCCGAAGGCGACCAATGTCTTGAGGATGCGCGCGAAAGTGGGTTTCGGCAGGTTGGACTGGCGCAGGAGATCGGCAAAACGCAGCGGACCCTGCGCGTCGGCCACAAGATCAAGCAGTGCCAGCCCTTTGGCAAGCGCGGCCGCACCCGCCGGCACCCCAGAGGGTTCGTCCTTCACCCCATCATCCGACTTGCCCGCGCTGCGGCAGCCTCGTTCAGCATCCTGTCGATTGTCCATTGTGGCCCGAACCCCAGCTTCTCACGAATCTTCGTGTTTGAGGTATGATAGAAAACGCCGGCACCCGGAAGGTCGACGGTGACCACCGGAAGGCCCGTAACCTTGGCCATCTTTCCCAACAGGGGTTCGAAATCAACCGGATCGGTCGCGCCGAGATTGAAAACCTCGCCCGCTGCGGCCGGGTGGGTCATCGCCAGAAGGATGCCTTGCACCATGTCGCGCGTGTCAGTGATATGCATCCGGAACGGACGACCATTCTCGTTACGGGCCAGGATATGGGCCGGGTGGCCGGGATGGGCTGCACGCAGGATTTCGGCAACCTGCATGTTGCCGAAACCTTCCTGTTGGCGGATGCGTGGCTCAAGGAAAAAGCGCGGACCCGAGAAGAAACTGTTCTCATCCAGCAGTTCCGAAGCGTTCTGCGTGTGCGAAAACCGCAGGATCGTCGTTTCCATCCGCCCGGCGCGCTGATGGAAGCGCACAAGTTCCTCGCCCAGAAGCTTGGTCAGCCCGTAGGGAGAATTGGCGCGCAGCGGATGATCTTCGGTAATCGGCTGGCTGAGGGGGGCGTGTTCGGGATAGACCTCGCCGGACCTGGCAAAGACAAAGCGGCGTATCCCCACCTCGGAGGCCGCATCCAGAAGGACACGGGTGCCCTCGACATTGGCCGCGAACATCTTTGCCTTGTCGGCAGCCGCCCAGGACATGAACGCCCCCAGATGCAGTACGGCCTCGGCGCCCTTCGTGGCCCGGGCTGCCACAGCGGGATCGTCGAGGATGCCTGCAACCTCGGTGTAACCCTTAGCGTCGCGCCCCGAGGCGCGGGCGTCAAGGCCGGTAACCATGTGGCCATCTCCAAGAAGTCGGTCCACCAGGCTGCTGCCAACCCGACCGGATGATCCGGTGACAAGAACTTTCATGATCTGATTGCCTTTTCGGTCTTGGCGTCAAACAGATAAAGGTCGGCCGGGTCGAAGGCGAGGGTGATCTCCTCGCCTTCGGACATCCGGCCAGCATGGGCAATGCGGGCAATCAGGCCCTTGGAGTTCTCATCGGCATCCTCGGTGCGCGCATGGACCTGCGCCCCGCCGTCGAAATAGACGTATTTCTCTGAGCCGAGGCTTTCGATCAGCGCCGGCCGAACCGTGAAGCTGATCGGCCCCGCGCCCAGTTGCAGATGCTCGGGCCGGATCCCGGCAATGACCTCGGCCCCCTCGGGTGCCTTCACATCGACCTTCTGGCCGAATATCTCAACCTTGCCTTCCATGACGGGCGAGCGCAGGAAGTTCATTCCCGGCGAACCGATGAAACCCGCAACGAACAGGTTGGCCGGTTCCTGAAACAGCACGTCCGGCGCGGCAATCTGCTGGATTTCGCCATTGCGCATGATGACCACGCGGTCGGCCATCGTCATCGCCTCAACCTGATCATGAGTAACATAGACGGTGGTTACGCCGACACGCTTGTGCAGCGCGCCGATCTCGGCACGCATGTGCACGCGCAGCTTGGCATCGAGGTTCGACAGGGGTTCGTCCATCAGAAAGGCGCGTGGTTCGCGCACGATGGCACGCCCCAGTGCGACGCGCTGGCGCTGACCGCCCGAGAGATCCTTCGGCTTGCGGTCAAGGTAGGTATCGACGGCCAGCGTCCTGGCCGCTGCCATCACTTTTTCTTCGACATCGGCGGCCTGAATGCCACGCATCTTCAACCCGAAACCGATATTCTGTCGTACCGTCAGATGCGGATAGAGCGCGTAGTTCTGGAAGACCATGGCGATATCGCGGTCGCCTGGTGCAAGGTCGGTCACCTCGTCCTCGCCGATGAAGATCTCACCGCCCGAGGCAGGTTCCAGCCCGGCGAGGATCTTCAGCATGGTCGATTTGCCGCAGCCGGAAGGACCGACCAGCACCAGAAACTCCCCATCCTCGATCTCAAGCGAGAAGGGCTTGAGGACGTTGAGCGCGCCGTAGTTCTTGTGGACGTTGCGAATGCTGATTTGTGCCATGTCTATTTCTCCGCGCCTGCGGTCAGGCCGCCGACAAGATAACGTTCGAGGAAGATGTAGATGAGCATGATGGGCAGGGCGACAAAGACCGATGCGGCCGCCACTTCGTTCCAGTCGGTCGTGTATTCGCCCCGCATCGTGGTAATGCCAAGATTGGCGGTCCAGCGGTCGGGGGCGTTGACGAGGAAAGTTCGGGCATAGGCGTAATCCGCCCAGCTGAGCACGAAGGCATAAAGTGCGGTCGCCGCCAGGCCCGGTGTCGAGATTGGCAGCACCACCCGGAACATCGCACCGAGCGGTGAACAACCATCAACCATCGCGGCCTGTTCAAGTTCGCGTGGAATGGTATCGAAATAGCCCTTCAGCATCCATGTGGTGAAGGGGATGATCAGCGTCGAATGCGCGATTACCAGCGACCAGAGACTACCGATCAGTCCGATCTGGCGGAAGATTGCGAAAAGCGGGATCACCAGAAGCGTTGCCGGCAGCATCTTGGCCGTCAGGATGAAGATGCCCATCGAATGCGCACCCTTGACCGAAAACCGCGATAGCGCATAGCCGGCGAGGATTGATATCACCATCGACAGCGACACTGACCCCAACGCCGCGAGGGCAGAGTTCATGAGCCAGGTTGGAATTGGCCGTTCTTCCCAGACCTTGGCGAAGGTTTCGAATTGCGGAACCTCGGGCCAGAAATTGGGCGGCAGGCTCGACAGTTCCGCACTGGTCGAAAGCGCCGTCACCAGAAGCCAGTAGACCGGGAACAGGATCAGTGAAACGACGACAACGACAATGGCGTAGAGCGCCAGCGTCTGAAGCGGGGTGCGGGTCATTGCGGGCCTCCTCCTAGTACATTGCCTTGGATCCGCGGCCGAGCATCAGAAGGCTCGCCACCACGCAGATCACCAGCGTCACCACACCCACTGCCGAGGCATAGCCGAAGTTGAAGAAACCAAAGGCCTGATCATAGGTCATGATCGACAGCGTCTGTGTCGCCTTGAGAGGGCCGCCTTCGGTCAATGTCTTGATAATTGAGAAATCGCGGAACACCCAAAGGACGACCAGCACCAGCGTCACCCCAAGAACCGGCATCAGCAGAGGCAGGGTGATCCAGCGGAATCTCTGGATGGCTGAGGCACCATCGACGCGGGCGGCGGCATAATAATCCGCCGGGATTGACTGAAGCCCCGCCAGCGTCATGATCGAGACGAAGGGAAAGCCTTTCCAGATCATTGTCATCGTGACGGCCCAGAAGGCCGGACCGGGGGTCGAAACCCACGCAATCATCGTGTCCGTGAAGCCCAGTTTGATGAACAGCCAGCTCAGCAGGCCGAAGGAGGTGTCGAAAATCCGGGCAAAGATCACCACGGCAATGATCTCGGGAATCGCCCATGGCAGTGCGATCGCCAGCCGCGCCAGTGTGCGGCCCTTGAACTGGTTGTTGACCAGAAGCGCCGAACCCACGCCCACGATCAGACTGCCGATGGTGACAGCGACCACAAGTTTCAGCGTGACCCAGCAGGCCATCCAGAATTCGGACGAAGAAAACAGTTTCTCATAGTTGGCGAATGAGAAGGGCGCCCGTTGTCCGGGTTTGGGCAGTTTGACATTCTGCAGCGAAAGGTCGACCGACAGCACCAACGGATAGATGACGATCAACCCGACAAGCAGGACCGCAGGTGCCAGCAGGATATACCCCAGCAGGTGCTGACGGCTCGGCCTTGCAAGGTCGAGGAACTTGCCTCGTGCCATCTTCGTCTCCTCCACGAATTTCTTGTTGCCGGTAGGGTAGGGACCGGCCGCCAAGATGTCGGCGGCCGGCACCGGGTATCAGCCCTTCTGGATATCTTCGGCCCGGGCCTGCATCGTCTTGACGACCTCGGCGGGATCAAGATCTTCGATCAGCATGCGCTGGACTTCTTCCTGAACCATCTTGCCGAATTCATTGTATTGCAGTTCCAGCCCGGTCGGGATCCGGTCCACGCCGGCGGCCGCAGCCTCCTGCATCGTCTCGACCAGCAGGCCGAAATGCGGGACATCGGCCTCAACGCCACTGACATCGGCCGCTGGGCTGGGCGGAGTGTTCTTGCCGATAGTGGCATATTTCGACTGCCATTCGGGCGACATCACCAGCTTGATGAAATCCCAGACCAGCGCCTTCTGGTCGTCCGGGATTTCACTTGGCATTGCAATGACGTTCGAGGTGCCGCCCAGTGGTGGGTGGAATGGCGGTGCCGCGATAACGGTATTGGCGGCCGCAGCCCCCTGTACCATCGTGCCGTAAAGCCAGGGACCATCCAGGCGCAGTGCAATCTTGCCATCCGAGAACAGCTTGCGGATATCGCCCGCACCCTGGTCGATGGGCGTCAGGCCTTCCTTGATGACAGTCTTCCACCGGGTCAGCCCCTCGACCATCTGCGGTGTGTCAATGGTGATATTGCCCTCGGCATCGGTCCAGTAGGCCCCGACATCAAGCAGGTAACTCAACATCTCGGTCAGATACTGGCCGGGGCCACCCTTGGTTTCGTGCCCGGTGCCATATTGATCGACAATGCCGTCGCCATTCAGATCAACCGTGGTCTTGCGCGCAACGTCGAGAAATTCGTCCCAATTGGTCGGAACTGCCAGCCCGGCATCATCCAGGATCTTTTGGTTATAAGCCATGATGAAACCGAAATAGCTAAGCATTACGCAGGCGGTCTGGTCGTTCCAGACGCATTTGTTCTGGCCGGCCCAGCCGGTCATGTCGATGCCGTCCTTTTCGGTCCAGGGCCCAAGATCCTCTAGCCAGCCGTTTTCGGCGAAAGCCTGATATTCGAATGAGGCCAGGTGCACGATCTGCGGTGGCTGACCACCGGCGAAAAGCGTGGTCATGGTGTCGGCATAGGCGCCGCGTTCGACCTTTGTGAATTCGATCTTCACACCGGGATGGCTGGCCTCGAAGGCTTCGATGGCACCTTTCCACCAGTCGCCAAGCCCGCCGTCGTCGACCTGCCACGAGATGAATTTCAGCGTGGTGTCGGCAAGGGCTGGCATGAGGCTTGAGGCCGACAGCAGCGCGGCAAGCGCGGTGGTCTTGCAGCCTTTCAGAAACAGTCCGGTCATGGGTTAGTCCTCCTCTGTATTTTTTCTAGAGCTTCTTCAAAAGGCGGAGCGCCTCAGCCGAGGGCCGGACACCGAGGCCGGCCCCGGTCGGCAGGCTGTATTCGCCCCTGGCGCAGTCCATGTCGCCTTCCAGCAGGCGGCGGTTGGGTTCGAAGATCGAATGCTGGAATTCGTGCCCGCGAAGCGTCGGCAGCGCCGCGCTCACCTGAAGGCTTGCGGCAAGGAAGATACCCGCGCCGATGGTGGCATGCGGGATTACATCGATGCCGCGTTCGGCGGCAAGCTGGCCGATACGCAGGAAGTTGGTGATACCCTTGTGGCCCATCTCGGGCTGGACAATCGAGATCCGGCAGCGGTCAATCCGGTGCCGCATATCCCACTGGGTCCGCCACTCTTCACCCACGGCAATGGGAACGGCGCTGGCGGCGCAAATCTCCGCCAGCGCGCCGATATCTTCGGTCCGCACAGGCGCTTCGGCGAACCACAACCCGTGGGGTTCCATTTCACGGATAAGGCGCAGGGCAGTTGCGGCGTCCTGATTCCAGTGCATATCGGCGGCAATCCGTGCCTCCGGACCCAGTGCATCACGCAGGGCTTCCAATTCTGCCGCCGGGCCATCATCCGCCACCGGGGTGGCGAATTTGAAGGCAGCGAATCCCAGCCCGGCCCATTCGGCGGCAAGTGCGGCACGTTCTGCGCGCGTCGATTTCGGCAGGCCCGAAACATAGGCCGGAATGCGGGTATCGCGGCGCCCGCCCAGCAATTCGGCAACCGACCGGTTTGCAGCCTGCCCGGCGATATCCCACAGGGCGATGTCAATCGCGCCCAGCGCATCGACATAGAACCCGCCGGTATAACCGCGCACGCGCATCAGGTCGTACAGGTCATCATAGACGGCCGATGGATCGGATGGATCACGCCCGATTGTGAAATCGGCCAGGAGGTCATTGATGATCTCGGCCACAGCGCCGGGTGCGACCAGCCCGTAGGTCTCACCCCAGCCGGTCAGGCCGCCGGCGGTATCAATCCGGACCAGCACGCTGCGGTCGAAGGTCGGATAGACCGTGCGGTTACCTTTCCGGACCAGATAACCGCGTGCATTTGGCTCCTCACCGGGTCGGGCCGCACCCAGATATGGCACATCGCGCGGCAATGTCAGCGAAAAAACCGTTACGGCGCTGACGCGGTCGTTCATGCGCGTACCCCGATGCCCAGTTCGGCAAGGTTGATGTCGATATCTGCCAGCGCACCGGCATCAAGTTCGGGCGTCGGTGCGCGGACTTCGGCATTGTCCAGCACGCCGCGCCGCATCAGGACGTATTTCGTCAGCCGCATCCGGTAGACGGCCTGAAGCGACAGCAGCGGCAGGGTGCGGATGTAAAGCGCACGTGCCTCGCCGATGCAGCCCTCGCGCCAGGCCCGATCCATTGCAACATGTTCCGGTGCCAGTTCCAGCGCGGGCATCGCCGCGCAGGCACCACGGGCATATTCGTCCAGAATGTAGCGCGCGCCGCCGCCACCGATCACGCCCAGCAGATGCGCCGGTCGGTGCGCGAGGATATGGGTAATTGCCGGGCCGGCCGGCAGCGTCTCTTCCTTGACATAGGCGACTTGTGGGACAGCCTTTACGATCTCAACGATGGTTGCAGGGCTGAGGTCCGAACCACGTGGCGCGGGGGCGTTCTGAAGGATGATGCATGCCTGCGGCAGCGCGGCGGCGACTTGTGACAGGAATTCGGCCACGGGCCGCGCGTCTTGCCCCAGCGATTTTGGCGGCTGGATCATCAGGTGATGGATGCCGAGTGCGGCGGCGCTCCGGCCATGTTCGATAACTTCTTCAGTCGAGGGCGCGCTGGCGCCCGCAACGATGGCAAGCCGGTTGCCCACAGTGCCCGCAACGGCCTTGAGCAGCGCCGCCCTCTCATCCCGGGCCAGCGTCTCAACCTCGCTGGCAAAGCCCGGATAGACCACGCCAGCCACACCTGCCTTTTCCGCGAAAACTACCAGCCGCACCAACGCATCCATGTCGGCGGTTCCGTCGGGGCGAAACGGTGTTGGCAAGACAGGAAAGATACCAGTCAGCGCGTCTACCATAAGAATGGTCCATATAATGAGACTATGTATTACTAATTGATACTAGTGTTTGGAGATCAACAAAACAAGAAAGAAAATTGCAGTTGCGGGCGGAAAGGAAGGAAAAGCCAAGCACAGCCGTTGGCATAAAATCCAAACAGGTAACTTGACAGTCAGTATGTTGTAACGTCCACAACCTGAACAAGCCGAACAGGATTCTCGACGAGACAATCCGGTGGCGAAACCAATTTACCCACCAAGACCAATTCCAACGCCAGTCAATAACTTGGCGGGACCCGCTGCTATTCCACCGTTACCGATTTTGCCAGATTGCGTGGCTGGTCGACGTCGGTGCCTTTGGCAATTGCCGTGTGATAGGCAAGAAGCTGTGCCGGAATGGCATAGAGGATCGGGGCGAGAATGGGGGGCGTTTGTGGTATGGTCAGTGTTCTCCAGCAATCACCGCCTGCCTCTGATATGCCTTCGGCATCGGAAATCAACAGGACCCTGCCATGGCGGGCCATGACCTCTTGCATGTTGGAAACTGTCTTGTCGAAAAGGGCGTCTCGGGGTGCGAGGACAACCACGGGGACATGGGAATCAATCAGGGCGATGGGGCCATGCTTAAGTTCACCTGATGCATAACCTTCTGCATGTATATAACTGATTTCCTTTAGTTTAAGGGCGCCTTCCAGTGCCAGGGGGAACATTGCTCCACGGCCAAGAAACAGGACGTCATGCGCTTCGGCCAGCTCCTCTGCGATGCTGGAAATTTCCGGTGCGAGGCGCAGGGCGTGATTGATGAGACCGGGCAAGGCACCAAGAGCGGCGAGGTATGAGGTTTCATCGGCCGCCGTAAGATGCCCGCGATCCCGCCCGGCCTTGAGGGCCATCAGGAAAAGAACCGTCAATTGGCAGGAAAAGGCCTTGGTAGAGGCGACCCCGACCTCGATCCCCGCGCGGATCGGCAGCGCCAGATCGGATTCGCGCGCAATCGATGAGGTCGGTACATTCACCACTGATACGATCTTGGCCACCTTGCCTTCGCAATAACGCAGCGCGGCAAGGGTATCTGCCGTCTCCCCCGACTGGCTGACGAAAACGGCCCAGGCCTTGTCCGAAAGTGGGGGTTCCCGATATCGGAATTCCGAGGCGATATCGACCTCGACGGGCAGACCCGCGATCTGTTCGAACCAGTATTTTGCGACCATACAGGCATAGGAAGCTGTCCCGCAGGCCACCATCGTGATCCGTTCCACCCCGGAGAAATTGAGATCTTCGGGCAGTTGAAGGGACTGATCCTTGATCGAGTGGCTCAGAAGATCGGCCAGAACACCCGGTTGTTCGGCAATTTCCTTGGCCATGAAATGCTTGTGCCCGGCCTTGTCCACCTGTGACGTATCCAGCGTGATCTGTGTTACATCACGATTGGCAAGACGGTTTTCCGCGTCATAGATCGTGGCCCCCGCGCGGGTCAGAACCGCCCAGTCGCCTTCCTCCAGATAGGTGATCCGATCAGTCATCGGGGCGAGGGCAATGGCATCGGAGCCTACAAAGATTTCCCCTGTGCCGTGGCCGATGGCCAGGGGGCTGCCCTTGCGGGCGGCGATCATCAGATCGTCCACGCCTTCAAACAGGAAACAAAGTGCGAAAGCGCCTTCGAGACGTGCAAGTGTCTCACGCGCGGCTTCAACCGGTGAAAGCCCTTGGTCAAGATGCAGGCGTAGCAATACGGCCACGGTTTCTGTATCGGTCTGGGAGGTGAACTGACCACCCTGGGCGGACAGCTCTTCCCGCAATTCGCGGAAATTTTCGATGATACCGTTATGGACAACGGCCACCCGACCTGCCTGATGGGGATGTGCGTTGGCCACCGTTGCCGCGCCATGGGTTGCCCAACGCGTATGGCCAATGCCCGACCGGCCAGCCAAAGGTTCATGGACCAGAAGATCGGACAGGTTGACAAGCTTTCCGACAGCGCGTCGACGGCCCAGTTTTCCAGCATTGACCGTGGCGATACCCGCGCTGTCATAGCCGCGATATTCAAGGCGCTTCAGCGCTTCCACCAACAGGGGGGCGACTTCATGTTTACCCAGGACACCGACAATACCGCACATTTTCAGGTCTCCTTTACGGCTTTGGCCTTTGCCGCACGATAGCGTTCCATCATTCTTGTGGCGAGGCCCGGTTTGTTGACCTGCCGCGCCCGACCCAGGGCCAGCGCCTCATCGGGGACGTTTTCGGTGATAACCGATCCCGAACCGGTCATTGCATCGCGCCCTACCGAAACCGGGGCCACGAACAGGGTATTGGTCCCGATAAAACTGCGCGCGCCAATTTCCGTCCTGTGCTTGGATACGCCGTTGTAATTGCAGGTTACGGTTCCCGCCCCGATATTGGTCTTCTCGCCGATATGGGCATCGCCAAGATAGGTCAGATGGCCGACCTTCACCCCCTCATCCAGAACGGCATTCTTGATTTCCACGAAATTACCGACATGGACATCTTCGGCCAGTTCCGCACCCGGCCGCAGCCGTGCGAAGGGGCCGACAGTGGCCCCGCGGGAAATATGGCACCCTTCCAGATGGCAGAAGGCGCGGATCTCCGCTCCGCTTTCCACCGTTACGCCCGGCCCGAAAACGATGTTCGGTCCTATCACACAGTCACGCCCGATATGGGTGTCCAGTGCGAAGAATACCGTTTCCGGCGCGCTTAGTGTCACCCCGTTTTCCAAGGCATCGTCGCGCATCCGGTTCTGGAAAAGCCGTTCAGCCCCGGCAAGTTCCGCACGTGTATTGATGCCCAGGGTTTCGGCTTCATCACAACGTACCACACCCGCGCTATGCCCTGCGTCGCGTGCCAAAGCGACGATATCGGTCAGATAGTATTCACCGGAGGCATTGTCATTGCCAATCCTTGCCACAAGTTCTGACAGGAGCTTGCTATCGGCACATATAACACCTGAATTGCAAAGTGTTACGGCGCGTTCCTTATCATCTGCATCCTTCCACTCCACAATCCGGTCCAGCCGGTCGCCCGTGGTTATGAGGCGCCCGTAGCGGCCGGGATCCCGCGCCTCGAACCCCAACACGACAAGGCCATGTTCGGCCCGGGCCGCACACATTGCCTGCAGGGTTTCGGGACGCACAAAGGGCGTATCGCCATAAAGCACGATCGTATCCCCTTCCGCCCCGGACAGAAATGGCAGGGCCTGGGCAACGGCATGACCGGTGCCAAGCTGTTCGTGCTGGAGTGCGATACCGATTTCCGGATCGAAGGCACGCGCCGCCCTGGTCACGGCTTCTGCGCCATGGCCTGCAACGACGACAACGCGTTCGGGGTCCAGGGCGCGCCCTGCCGTCAGGGCGTGGTGCAGGATCGGTGCGGCCCCCAAGGGGTGCAGCACCTTGGGCAGATCGGAATTCATCCGTGTTCCCTTGCCTGCAGCAAGGACGATCAACGAGACCGGCATGACACCTCTTTCCTTATGTTGCCTCCCTTTTAAACGGGTTCGCTGGGGTCGCAAGGCAGAAGGGTTCACACTGTGTTACAGGGGGCCACAATGTGCATTGCGGTCTTTGATCTTCCTGTGCCCGTTGAGGTCCCGATGCCGGCGGGCCCTGCTGAAACCTGATTCAGGTCTGATCTGCCTCCGCCAGTTCATGGGCAAGCCGTGCCTCCTCGGCGGCCTTGGGGGCCGAAAAACCGGCCAGCAGCAGATAGGCCGTCGGTGTGATGTAAAGTGTGGCAATCGTCGCAAGCCCCAATCCGCCCACGATGATCCAACCCAGTGCCGAACGCGCCTCCGCGCCGGCCCCGAATGACAGGATCAGAGGCAAGCCGCCCAGCACGGTGGAGGCCATGGTCATCATCACCGGGCGCAACCGGATTGTGGAAGCCTCCAGGATGGCATCGCGGACGGAATGACCCCGATCACGTAGCTGATTGGCAAATTCCACGATCAGGATACCATTCTTGGCCATGATTCCGACCAGCAGCACGAGGCCGATCTGGGAATAGACGTTAAGGCTCCCTCCTGTTAGCAGCATTGCGAATACGGCGCAGGCCAGCCCAAGGGGAACCGTCGCCATGACGATGATCGCGGAAACGAAGCTTTCAAACTGTGCAGAAAGAACCAGAAACACCACCAGAATGGCAAAACCGAAAGTCACCGCAAGCCCGGCAGAAGTTTCGTCCAGTGTGGCCGCTTCTGCCAGCGGAACGATCCGTGTTTCCGGTGGCAGGATTTCCGCGCCAAGGTCGAGAACCTGCTGCAACGCATCGCCCAGTGACAGTTCTGGCGTCAATCCGGCGGTAATTTCCACTGCGCGCATCTGGCTTTCACGGGCAAGCTCCGGTGCCACGGCGCGTTCCTCCAGACGGACAAAGCTGGAAACCGGCACCATCTGCCCCGCAGCGGTTTGCACGAAGATCCGTTCCAGATCGCCCGGATCGCGCACCGGATCGGCCGTGGAAACCATTTTCACATCGAAACTCTGATCTTCGATAAAGACGGTTCCGGTATTGCGCCCATCCAGTACGGCCTGCAGCGCCTCGCCCAGCCCCTCGATTTCAATACCAAGATCGGCGGCGCGGGTGCGATCCACTTCGATGAAAAGCTGGGGCTGTGTCGTGTCATACCCCAGCCGGACCTGGCCCATGGCAGGATTTTCCTCCAGCCGTTCCACCAAAAGTGCCGCTTGCGCACCCAGATCGGCGTAATTGGTACCCACCAGGGCAAAGGTCAGGCCCCGGCCTGCGCCGCGAATGCCCAGGGAATTGGGCTGGATCACGAAGGCGCGCAGTCCGATTATCCCACGCAGCTTTTGATTGACCTCGCCCACGATCTGATCCTGGCTCCTTGCGCGATCTGCCCAGGGCGCAAGCGTCATCACCACGAAGCCGCGATTGGACTGCCCCCCCGTACCGGAAATGGCAAAGACATTGGTGACCTCCCCGCTTTCCCGAAGTGGCTGTGCCAGGTCCTCGATCTCCCGCATCCGCGCGCTGGTATAGTCGAGCGAGACGCCCTGCGGCGTCGTCACCGAAATCAACACGACGGATCGATCTTCCCGTGGTGTCAGTTCCTGCCGGATGGTGGGGGCCAGCATCAGGGCCGCAAGGCCAAAGGCAGCCCCCGCCGTGATCAGCAGAACGGGGATCCGCAGGGCCCTTTCCAGGCTCCAGCGATAGAAACGTGCCAACCGGTCGCCCAGCCGCGCCATGAGGCCTGGATGCGGTGCGATATTGCCGCGGCGAAGCAGACGGCTTGCCAGAACCGGACAGAGCGTCAGTGCCACGACCGAAGACAAAAGTACCGCCATGGCCAGTGTAAAGCCAAATTCGCGGAAAAGCCCGCCCGCCTGCCCGGGCAGGAAGGAAATCGGAATGAAAACAGCCGCCAGTGTTGCCGTTGTGGTCACCACCGCGAAAAAGACCTGCTGCGTGCCCAAAACCGCCGCAGCGCGTGCGCCGATCCCTTCATTGCGGCGGCGCACGATATTTTCCAGCACCACGATTGCGTCATCAACAACCATCCCCGTGGCCAGAACAAGCGCCAGCAAAGTCAGGATATTGATTGAAAAACCGACAAGCCATACCGCCGCTACCGTTCCGATCAGGGCCACCGGCATGGTCAGGGCAGGGATGATTGTCGCGCGCCAGTCGCGCAGGAACAGATAGATCACCGCAACCACGATCAGCACTGAAAGGGTCAGTGTGCGGATGACCTCCTCGATCGCCCCGCGAATGAACATTGCATCATCGGAGGTGACAAAGATCTTCACATTTGCGGGCAGGATCCGTTGCAGATCCTCAACGACAGCGCGGACAGCGGCGGAAATTTCCAGCGTGTTGCTCTGGGCCTGACGAATGACACCAATGCCCACCCCTGTTTCACCATTGGCCCGCAGCACGCTTTCACCCGGGGCGGGGCCAAGCGTGACCCGCGCCACATCCCCCAGCCGAATATCGGGCGCAATTTCCAGCGCCTCGAATTGCCGGGGCGTGGTGACGGCGGCTGTGGTGCGCACGACGATGCTTTGGTTTTCAGCCGATATCGCGCCGGCAGGTGTGTCGAAGGCCACGTTGCGCACCGCATTGCGGATGGTTGCCAGCGTCAACCCACGGCTGGCAAGTTCCATCATGTCGATATCGATGCGAAACACCTCTTCGCGGTCGCCATAGACCTGCAGATCGGCTACTCCGGGGGCGGAAAGCAGCCGGTCCTCGACGAAATCCTCAACGATCCGGGTCAGCTCCTGTGGTGTATGACGGGCTGAGGTCACAGCAAGGCGCATGACCGCATCGGCATTGGCATCGGCCTTGATCACACGGGGATCTTCGACATCATCGGGCAACTGCCCGTCAATCCGGGCTATGGCATCGCGCATGTCGGTGGCGGCAACATCAAGGTCCGCACCATCGGTAAATTCCACCGTGACCCGTGAACGGCCATAACGCGAGGAAGAGGAGATCGATTTCACGCCACTGACCCGGCCCGAGGCGCCTTCGATCAAGGCGGTTACCTCCCGATCCACGGTTTCGGCGGAGGCGCCCGGAAAATCCGTGGAAACCGTGACAACGGGGCGATCCACATCCGGCATCTCGCGGATTTCGGCACCGATCAGGGCGGCAATCCCGGCCAGAACGATCAATGCGTTCAGGACGAAGGCCAGGATCGGGCGGCGTACGAAAAGGGCCGTGCCGGAACGCAGGTTGCGGGGAGGGATGTCAGGGGTATCTGCCATGATTTTCGGATCCTACCCTTCGGTCTGCGGATCTGGCGACTGGCGGGGCGGATGGACGGAAACAGCCGCGCCGGGGCGCAAGGATTGCACCCCTTCCGTCACGATCTGGTCATCCGGAACCAGATTGCCTTCGACCAGAACCGCATCGGCATTGCGTTGCACGATCCGGATCGGGGCCCGTTCCGCCTTGTTGTCGCGAATACGCCAGACATAGGCTCCGTCCGAACCCCATTGTACCGAAAGTGGATCGACCGACAGGAAACTCTCGCCCGGCAGGGAAAGCAGGATTTCAAAGGCCATTCCCGGTCGCAACCGGTCAGCCGTGTTTTCCAGCGTTGCCTCGATCAGGATGGTTCGGCTGGAATCGTCCACACGGTTGTCGATTGCGGTGATCCGACCGTCAAGTTCGGTATCACGCAGGGCCAGAGGCCGTGCAATCAGGGCATCCTCCACTGCGATACGCCCCACGAAACGTTCCGGTATCCGGAAATCCACCAATATGGCGCTACGGTCGTCAATCCGGGTGATCGGGTCGGCGGGGCTGACCTGCTGGCCGGGTTCGGCACGCAGGATACCCACCCAACCATCGATCGGGGCGGTGATATTCCGGCGTGACAGGTCAAATTCGGCCTGCCGCAGCGCAAGCCGGGCCTGGCGCAGGGCCAGTTCGGCCTCGGTGATCTGGGTTTCGCTGGCAACGCCCGACCCCTGCAGCCTGGTGATCCGCGCGGAACGGGTTTCTTCATCCTCCAGCACCAGCCGGGCGCGTTCAACGGCAATGGTTTCGGCCTCGTTTTCCAGCCTGATCAGAAGATCGCCCTGGTCTACCCTTTGGCCAGACCGGGTGAAAACCTCCTCGATGCGGCCAGCGACCTGGGCTGAGACGGCAACGGAACGGGCTGCCTCGCCCGTGCCGATGGCAGTGACACGATCATCCGCGATTACCGTGCCGGGTGGTGAGGCCAGAACCGAAATCGCGGGTCGCCCGCCACCACCGCGCCCGGCAGGTGCGTTGGCCGAGGCTTCGGCGCCATTGGCGGTTGGCAAGGGAATGCCCCAGCTTTCCAGCCGCGCGGCAACCCCGGATGCGGCCAGCATCGGGCGCGCGGAGGGGACATAGGCCAGCCAGAGCCAGAAAGCCCCCGCCGCGAGTATCAAAACCACCAATAGCTGCTTGAGCCACCCCATCATGCGCCTTTCCTGACCAAGAACCCTTAAGCTTGGGTCGCGTACCAGACTGTATCGGGCTGCCGGAACAGGTTGCATTCACTTTAGTTCACCGGACATGCCCGACGCGTTATGCGCGGCAGCCCCGATCCGATGAACCATCATGCCCCGCATGCAGGGCGCATCCCGGTTTCAGGCGGCCTTTCAGCCGAAGATGCGGTTCCAACGACGCAATTGCAATTCTCTGTCGGTTTTGGTGGTCACATTAGCGTGAAAGCGATCAGCCCATCCGGGCAGCGAGCCCGGCAGCCACGCCGCGCAATTCGGCAAGGCCGCGCATCCGCCCGATCAGCGGGTAGCCCGGATGGGTGCCGCGCGTGGCATCGCCCAGAAGTTCATGGCCATGATCGGGGCGGAAAGGAATGACGGCATCGGAACGATTTTCCACCTGTCGCCGTGCCTCTTCCTCCAGCAGGGCCGCAACCAGATCCACCATATCGGTATCGCCTTCCAGATGTGCGGCTTCCTCGAAGCTGCCATCGGGGTCCTTGCGGACATTGCGAAGGTGGGCAAAGTGGATCCGATCGGCAAAACGTCGCGCGATGGCGGGTACATCATTGGCAGGATTGGCGCCCAGAGACCCGGAACAGAGCGTCAGCCCATTGGCCCGTGCCTCAACCGTATTCAGGATAAAGGCGATGTCCTCGGCATTCGATACGATGCGGGGCAGGCCCAGGATATCGCGGGGCGGATCGTCGGGATGCACGCAAAACCGCATGCCCAGATCCTCTGCCGCAGGGATGATTTCCTGCAGGAACCGCGCATAATTGGCGCGCAACTCGTTCCGTCCGATCCCGTCATAAAGCCGCAGTGCCTGTTGCAGGGCAGGGATGTCATAACGATCATAGGCCCCGGGGAGCCCGGCCATGATGGCTTCCAGCAGGGTTTCGCGTTCCGTTTCGGAGGATTGCTGAAACCAGATTGCGGCAGCGCGGCGGGTTTCTTCGGAATAATCGGCTTCGGCCTCCTGGCGGCCAAGCATGTGGATTTCAAAGGCGGCCATACGCGGTGCGGAAAACCGCAGGCAGCTTCCACCACCGGCAACCGGTGCGGTCAGATCTGTACGTGTCCAGTCGAGCAGCGGCATGAAATTATAGCAGATCACCCGCAGGCCATTTTCCGCCAGATTGGCCATGGATTGGCGATAATTGGCGAAAAGCCGGTTCAGATCCCCGGTGCCGCGCTTGATTTCCTCATGGATCGGCAGGCTTTCAACGACCTCCCAACGAAAGCCCGAAGCCTCGATCTCTGCCTTGCGTGCAGCGATGGTTTCGCTGGGCCAGACCTCCCCATAGGGAATTTCATGCAAGGCGGTAACGATACCCGTTGCACCCGTCTGGGCAATTTCGGGCAGGGTGATCTTGTCAAGCGGGCCGTACCAGCGCCAGGTTTCAATCATGTCAGTTCCTCGATTGCCTTTTGCGCACCAAGTTTTGCAAGCTTGGCATGGGCGGTGGCGACGGGCCCCCGCAAGTCACGGGCCTGCTGTTCGGAAAAGATCGCGCGTTGATCCAGCAATGCGCCGGGGCCATCCTTTGCGCGGCGGGCCAGATCTTCGGCCAGGGGATCGCGCACATCAATGGGCTTTCCATCCAGACCGCAGCCTGAAATGTAATGCATCCAGCCTGCCACGGCAAGCGTCAGCCCCGGGCTTTCGCGTCCGGCAGCATGGTTTTCAACCCAGGTGCCGAGGATCCGCTGAGGCAGTTTCTGACTGCCATCCATGGCGATCTGCCAGGTGCGATGCCGGATTGCGGGGTTGCTGTAGCGTTGAAAAAGCTGCCTTGCATAGGCAGAAAGATCCACCCCCGGCGGCGGGGTCAGCGCGGGGATGATCTCCCGCGTCCAGAGGGTTTTGACAAAACCGGCAAATGCCGTATCGGCCACCGTATCGGCAATGGTTTCATGTCCCGCAAGATAGCCCAGATAGGCCAACGCGGAATGCGTGCCGTTGAGCATGCGCAGTTTCATATGTTCATAGGGTGTGACATCAGCGACAAGCTCCGCCCCGGCAGCGACAAGATCGGGGCGTTCGCCTGCGACAAAATCATCCTCGATCACCCATTGACCGAAAGGTTCATGCATGACGGGGGCGGCGTCCCTGATCCCCATATCGTGCAGCCGGGTGATATCCTCCTGCTTGGTGGCCGGAACGATACGATCCACCATCGTGGCGGGAAAACGCCCTTCGGCTGCGATCCAATCGGCAAGCCCGGGATCAATCCGGCGTGCAAGATCAAGCACCACCGCGCGCAGCACCCGCCCGTTTTCGGGCAGGTTGTCGCAGGTCATCGCGGTGAAGGGTGCCAGGCCGCGCGTGTGACGCATCTGAAGCGCACGGACCAGAAAACCGGGGGCGGACCGGGGCAGGGGGCTTGTCAGGTCATGCAGGATATCAGGGTGATCAGGGTTGAGCGCGCCGGTGGCAGGATTATGGCAATACCCCTTTTCGGTAACCGTGAGGGTGACGATACGGATGGCGGGGTCGGCCATCACCTCCAGCACCGCAGCCGGATCTTCCGGGGCGACAAGCACGTTTTGGATCACATCCATGCGACGTGGAATTTCGCCTTCCGGCCCCTGTTCAACCGCCCAATAGGCAAAACCGTTGGGGGCCAGTGCATCCCTTACCCGGGGGCTTTGCAGCGAGACGCCGATAATCCCCCAGTCACCGCCCGATTTTTCCATCGCGCGGGCGATATAGGCTGCGCCATGGGCCCGAAAGAAAGCGCCAAGGCCAAGATGGACGATACCGGGTTTCGTGGTGGCGGTCATTTGGGACCTCACGGAATTAACGGAAAAGCGCAGGCAGCCAGAGCGACAGCGCGGGGATATAGGTGACCAGCAGCAATGTCAGCACGGCGGCAAAATAGAAAGGCCAGATCGTGCGGACGGCATCCCAGATCGGGATCCGGCCCACTGCGCAGCCGACGAACAGCACCGCCCCCACCGGTGGTGTGCACAGCCCGATACCGAGGTTGAGCACCAGGATTACCCCGAAATGCACCGGGTCCACCCCGAAGGCCTGCGCAATCGGCAGGAAGATCGGCGTGGTGATCACGATGAGTGGTGCCATATCCATGAAGGTGCCCAGCATCAGCAAGGCGACATTGATCAGCAGCAGGATCACGATGGGATTATCCGACAGGCCCTGCATGAAGACCACGATCTGCGTGGGAACCTTGAAATAGGCCAGAAGCCAGCCGAAGGAGGCGGCACAGCCGATGACCAGCAGTACCATTGCCGTGGTCCGCACCGCACCCAGTGTGGCGGCTACGAATTCCTTCCACGGCAGCGATCGGTAGACGAGGGCGGTTACGAGGATCGCGTAGACCACTGCAATATTGGAACTTTCCGAAGCC
Source organism: Pseudorhodobacter sp. (assembly GCA_047975325.1). Classification (GTDB taxonomy): domain Bacteria; phylum Pseudomonadota; class Alphaproteobacteria; order Rhodobacterales; family Rhodobacteraceae; genus JBKEDF01. Next base: position 28,891 of record JBKEDF010000007.1, read on the forward strand.
GTGAAAATGCCGGAGCGCACACCGCCGAAGATGATCCCGATCATGATCAGCCCGGGAAGCGCGCTGATGAACAATTCGCCGAAGGCGCGCAGGCCGGGGAAGGGTTCCGTCGGATAACCACGGCGTCTGGCGACAAACCAGGCAGCCGTCATCAGGGCAACGGCCAGAAGGATGCCGGGAATGATCCCCGCGGTAAAGAGATCTGCGATCGACAGCCGCCCGCCTGCGGAAATCGAATAGATGATCATATTATGTGATGGCGGCAGCATGAGCGCGATGATGGAGGAGGTCACAGTGATATTCACCGCGTAATCGGCACCATAGCCCCGTTTCGTCATTTGCGGCACCATGATCCCGCCCACGGCGGAGGCGTCGGCGGCGGCCGATCCCGAAACCCCTCCGAACATCACCGATGCCAGGATGTTTACCTGGCCCAACCCACCCTTGAGATGACCCACCGCAGCCCCCGCAAGGGCCACGAGCCTTCGGGCGATATCACCGCGAACCATCAGATCGCCCGCATAGATGAAGAAGGGGATCGCCATCAGTGCAAAGACCGATATCCCCGAATTGAGCCGCTGAAATACCACCAGCGGGGGCATGCCAAGGTAAAGTACCGTGGCAAAACTGGAAATTCCCAGGCAGAAGGCCACGGGTGTGCCAATCAGCAGAAGGAAGGCGAAGGTTCCAAAAAGGACATAGAGTTCCATCGGTTATTCCTCCACCATGTCTTCGCCAAAGCGCGCGGTTTGCAGCCCCGCCGCACGCCGCAGCAGCCTTTCGGCCGAAAAGAGCACCACCAGCGTGCCGCCAAAGACCAGGGGCAGGAAATTTATACCCTCCGGAAGCCCGAGCGTGGGCATGGTGGATGACCATGTTCGAAAGGTCAGCTGCAACCCGTACCAGAACATTCCGACACCGAAACCGGCCACCGCCACATCGGAAACGGAATGGAGAAATTGCACCACGCGAGCGGGCAGGAACATCAGCAGCACGTCGAAGGACAGATGATATCCCTCGCGTGTGCCGACCGCTGCGCCCAGAAGAATAAACCAGCCCATGAACTGAATGGCGACCGGTTCCGACCAGATGATCGAGGAACCGACCACATATCGCATGACGACTTGTGCGGCGACGATAGCGGTCATGGTGACAAGACATGCGCCTGCCAGGTAAAGGGCAATTCGTGCCAGCCCTCCGCACCAATGCGCAAGGGTTTTCAGCCGATCCTGCATCTGTCGGGCCCTCTGATGATCCGGGAAAATGATGGACGGCCCCACCGGGGCCGCCCGGGAAATCCGATGATTATTCGGTTTCCTGAATCCGTTTGACCAGATCCTTCAGCACATCGGAGGTGACGTGCTTTTCATAGACCGGCCCCATCGCTTCGATGAAGGGGGTCTCTTGTCGATCTCGGTAATGATTTCCACCCCGGCGGCACGTACCTTGTCTTCGGATTCCTTTTCCCGCTTGACCCAGAGGTCACGCATATAGGGGACCGAATCCTTTGCGGCCTGCCTTACCGCTTCCTGATCTTCCGGTGACAGCTTTTCAAAGCTGGTCTTGGACATGGCCAGAACTTCCGGCACGATCAGGTGCTGATCCAGCGTGTAATATTTTGCCACTTCGTAATGGCCCGAAGATTCGAAGGAAGGGTAGTTGTTTTCCGCCCCGTCGATCACCCCGGTCTGGATGGCGGAATATACCTCACCATAGGGCATCGGGGTCGCATTGGCGCCCAGGGCGGTCATCATGTCGACGAAAATATCGGATTGGATGACGCGAATTTTCATGCCTTCCAGATCAGCCATGGAGGTAATCGGTTTCTGACTGTTGTAGAAACTGCGCGCGCCGCTGTCGTAATAGGCCAGACCGACCAGATCATGATTGGAGAAGGCATCAAGGATCTCCTGTCCAATCGGGCCATCGGTTACCTTGTGCATATGTTCGATCGAACGGAAAATATAGGGCAGGGAGACGACCTTGGTTTCCTCGATGATATTGTTGAACGGGCCGATCGAGGTGCGCAACATGTCGATCACGCCGAACTGCGTCTGTTCGATGGTATCCTTTTCCTCACCCAGCTGGGCGGAATGGAAGACTTCGATGCAAAGCCGCCCTTCGGTGCGTTCCTCCAGCAGCTTGCCCATGTATTTCACTGCCTCGATGGTCGGAAACCCGTCCGGATGGGTGTCGGCGGAACGCAGTGTGGTTTCACAAGCCGCGAAAGCCGCTGGCGCCATGGCCGCCGAGGCCAAGAGGGCTGCCGCCAGATTCTTCATGTAACGCATTGATATTCCTCCCATAGGATTTTTATAACCGGTAGGCTTCCTTTGCCAGCCGGTAGGTCAGGTCATGGGCCACTTCATGGGCCTCGGTTTCATCCAGCCGTCCGCTGGCCACCAGCGTTGCCAGATAGGCGCAATCCACCCGCCGCGCGACATCGTGGCGCGCCGGTATGGACAAGAAGGCGCGGGTGTCATCATTGAAACCCACGGTATTGTAAAACCCTGCCGTCTCCGTCGTCAGTTCGCGAAAACGGCGCATTCCATCGGCACTGTCAAAGAACCACCAGGCCGGACCCAGCCTGAGGCAGGGATAAACCCCGGCCAGCGGTGCCAGTTCACGGCCATAGGCGGTTTCATCCAGAGTAAAGAGGATGATCGAAAGCCTCGGGTCATGCCCCACGGCATTCAGCAACGGGCGCAGCGCCTGCACGTAATCCGTCCGTCGCGGAATATCGAACCCCTTGTCGCGGCCATAGGTGGCCATGATCCGGTCGGAATGGTTACGGAAGGATCCGGGATGGATTTGCAGGATCAGCCCGTCTTCGCAGCTCATCCGCGCCATTTCGGTCAGCATCTGACCCCGGAAGGCATCCTTTTCTTCTGCCGTCCCCTCACCTCGCAACATCCTGCGGAAAAGGGCGGCCGCCTCTGCCTGCGGCAGATCTTCCGTGCGTGCGGAAGGGTGGCCATGATCGGAGGAGGTTGCCCCAAGTTCCCTGAAATAGGCCCGCCGCGCGCGATGTGCATTCAGGTAGCCGGGCCAACTGCCGGTATTTTCCCCTGTCAGATCACCCAGTTGCGCCACGTTTTCCGCAAAGCCCGGAAAATCGGGATCGACCACCGCATCGGGCCGATAGGCCGGGATCACCCGCCCGTGCCAGCCGCTGTCGCGGATCGCCTTGTGCCAGCGCAGATCATCCAATGCCGAATCGGTCGTCGAAATTGCCTCGATCCCGAAACGATCATAAAGCGCGCGGGGACGAAACTCCGGCAGGGTCAGCTTCTCGGCGATGAAATCATAGGTTTCATCGGCGGTTGCGGCTGAAATCGGCCGGGTCAATCCGAGAATCTGCTGAAAGGAATGATCAAGCCAGAGTCGCGATGGCGTCCCACGTAAAAGATGATAGTTAGCCGCAAAAACCCGCCAGATTTTGCGCCCGTCGGTTTCCGTCTTCCCACCGTCCGCGCGTGGTACGCCCAGCGTTTCAAGCGCAATTCCCTGGCTGTGCAGCATACGGAAAACATAGTGATCAGGCGTCACGAAAAGCTGTGCGGGATCGGGAAAAGCCGCGTCTTCGGCATACCAGCGCGGTTCGGTATGGCCATGCGGGCTGATGATGGGCAGGCCCTTTATGCCGTCATAAAGTACCCGTGCCAGATCACGGGCGCGGCCCTCAAGCGGAAACAGACGATCCGGGTCGAGCAGCGCCATGGGTCTTGACCTTCCGAAGATAAAAACTTTGCGGATCGACCCATCTCGGTGATAAGTCTGTCCAGACTATTATGGTAGTATCCCAAAACTGTCAACGAGCCCTGATGCCCGAAACACCAAACCTTCAAGCGGCTGAGGCGGCCCCCCGGTTTCTGATTGCCGATCAGGTACAGAAAAGCCTGCTTGCTGCCATTGTCACGTTGGAACTGCCGCCCGGGACGCGGATTTCCGAGGCTGAAATCGCGGCGCGAATGGAAGTGTCACGCCAACCCGTGCGGGATGCGTTCTTTCGTCTTTCGCAACAGGGCTTTCTGGTCATTCAGCCGCAGCGCGCAACGAAAGTGTCGCTGATTGATCCGCAGGCGGTGATGCAGGCCCGTTTCATCCGCGCCGCGATCGAGGCGGAAATTGCACGAATCGCCTGCACGCGGCTGGATGATGGGGATCTGTCTGCGCTGGAAGACATCCTTGATGCGCAGCGCAGCGCGGCCGGGGCCGGACAGGACCTGCAATTCATGGAACTGGATGAGGCATTTCACCGTGAACTTTGCCTTCGTTCGGGTCATGAACATGCCTGGGCCGCCATTCAGGAAAACAAGCCCCATATGGATCGCGTGCGTTTTCTGTCGCTCAGCTTCGGTGCGCCGGAGGTGCTGGCAGGCCATGTCGCGGTCATGGCGGCGATAAAGGCACGCGATACGACCCGCGCCATGGCGGAGATGCGGGCCCACCTGAGCCGGATCAAAACCGATATTCACCGTATCCGCGCCGGGCATCCGCGCTATTTCGTGGCCGAAAGTGGTGCGCAGTAATCCCGGGGCAAGGGGGATCAGTCCCGTATTGTGGCTTCCACCCGGTTGAAATATCGCCTGACGACTTTATTATGATTATGTAGTCGGGCTGTAACCTTTTGATTTTACGCTAATGCTATGCAAATTTGGTCATTAAATTTGCTTCCGTCAGCTATGTCTTGGGGCGCAAGTTGTTCGATTCGGTCGAATCTATGGGGGGAATGGATTTGTCACGCGAGGATGAATCATCCGAACCCTGTTTCGCGCATCTGCTGGTGGATGGTCATGTGGTTGACCCCGAAACGCGGCGTGATGTCACACGGTTCCGACAGGCAGAACGCAAGCGGCTTTACGCGGCACGCAAGAAGCTGACGCCAGAGGCGCGCAAACAGGGTGAGATGCGTATTTCGGCCGCGCTCGATCGGGAACTTCCCGATCTTCGGGGGCAGGTGGTTGCCGCCTATTGGCCGATCCGGGGGGAGCCTGACCTGCGGGGCTGGATGGCGGCGGCTGTTCAGCGCGGTGCGCGAATTGCGCTTCCGGTTGTGGTTGTCCGCGATGCGCCTTTGGAATTTCACGAATGGGCACCCGGTATCGCGATGGCGCGGGGAATATGGGGTATCCCCGTTCCGGCGCAAGCACACCCGGTTCAGCCGCAGATTGTTATCGCGCCGCTTCTTGGGGTGGATGCGGAACGTTTCCGTCTTGGCAATGGCGGTGGGTATTATGATCGCAGCCTCGTACGGCTTTCCAAAACGCATGTGATCGGGGTCGGTCACGCCTTTTCGCGGATCAAGACGATCTTCCCCTTGCCCTGGGATGTTCCGATGCATCGCGTGGTCCTGGATGATGGCACAATCTGGTAGCATCGGGGCCGGGAAACGTAATTTCCCCGTCAGTATGACAGATAAACCATTGTCTTTAGGCCCGGCCTGCCATTATGTTCGAAAACGGCGCCCGTCATGATCCTGTCATGATGCGGCGCGGAAAGTTTCATGCTTTGACATGGCCCGGATGTGACGAAAAACATCTTCCATGGGATAGCAATCACCGGCTGAAAAGCCAAAACATGCCTGTCAGATCAGTGATTTGAGGGCCTTTATTCAGGAATGCCCCAGGGCATTCAGGATTGAACCGCGATGCGAAACGCAGAACAGAACAGGTGGAAGGATCCCGGCCCCGGATGGGCCGCCCGCACCGGTCTGTCGTGTTTCCACGCCCAGACAAGCCACCACGGAGGATATTCAGTCGTACCGGTTTTTCCGGTTCGACGGGGATCTCCGGGTGCGATGGACCGGAATGGCAAAGAAAATGTTGATCGATGCCACCCACGCGGAAGAAACGCGTGTGGTGGTGGTGGATGGAAACAAGGTCGAGGAGTTTGATTTCGAAACCGCCAGCAAGCGCCAGCTTGCAGGCAATATCTATCTGGCAAAGGTAACACGGGTCGAGCCCTCGCTCCAGGCGGCCTTTGTCGATTATGGCGGGAACCGGCACGGTTTTCTCGCCTTCGCCGAAATTCATCCCGACTATTATCAGATCCCCGTGGCGGACCGGAAGGCGCTCCTTGATGAGGAACGCGCCATGGCCCGGGCGGAGGAAGATGATGAAAAGGTAAAACCCGCGCGGCGCCGTCGTTCGCGTGCGGCAAAGGCGGAAACCACGAAATCCAACGACGAATTGCGCACCGCCGAAGTCGGTAGCATGGAAGTGGTGGATCTTGGTGGCGATGAGGAGGAGCTCAATGCCCCCCCCCTGATCGATACGGCGGAACAATCGGAAGAAGCACCGCAGGAATCAGGTGAAACGCAGGCCGTGCCAGAAGGGGCATCCCCATCCAGTACGGAGGAAGCCCCGCCTGCAGGGGGCACCACCGAAGTGGCGGAGGATGGTGCCGCCGATACTGATGCGCAGCCTTCGGTGGAAACCGGCGAGGCGCCCGAACCTGTCGAATCTGAAGCCGCCGAAAATGGCGATGACGATGATGAGGCAGAACCCTATCGCGCTGTCGATAATGCTTCCGAAACCGATGCCAGCATCGAATCGGTCGCGGATGAGGATGTTTCCGAAGAAATCCGTCGCCCGCGCCGTCCGCGCGCGCCGCTACAAGATACAGGAGGTCATCAAGGTCCGGCAGATCATGCTGGTCCAGGTGGTCAAGGAGGAACGCGGCAACAAGGGTGCAGCGCTGACGACCTACCTGTCGCTGGCGGGCCGCTATTGCGTGCTCATGCCCAATACCGCGCGTGGCGGTGGGATCAGCCGCAAGATCACCCAGGCTAATGACCGCAAGAAGCTGAAGGAAATCGCCGCTGAAATTCAGGTGCCGGATGGGGCAGGGCTTATCATCCGCACGGCGGGTGCCAAGCGGACCAAACCCGAGATCCGCCGCGATTACGAATATCTGCTGCGGCTTTGGGAACAGATCCGTGATCTGACGCTGAAAAGCATCGCGCCCGCCCCGATCTATGCCGAAGGCGACCTGATCAAACGGTCAATTCGCGATCTTTACAGTCGTGAGATCGAGGAGGTCCTGGTTGAAGGTGCCGAAGGTTACCGTGTGGCAAAGGATTTCATGCGGATGATCATGCCGAGCCATGCCAAGGCTGTGCAGCCTTATAATGATCCGGTGCCGCTTTTTGCGCGTTATCAGGTCGAAAGCTATCTCGGGGGCATGTTCAATCCGGTCGTGCAGCTCAAATCCGGCGGTTATATTGTGATCGGGATCACCGAAGCGCTGGTTGCGATCGATGTGAACTCCGGCCGGGCCACCAAGGAAGGCTCGATCGAGGAAACCGCACTCAAGACCAATCTGGAGGCTGCCGAGGAAGTTGCGCGCCAGCTTCGCCTGCGGGACCTTGCCGGGCTTATCGTGATCGATTTCATCGACATGGAAGAAAGACGCAACAATACCGCCGTGGAAAAGCGGCTGAAGGACAAGCTCAAGACCGACCGCGCGCGTATCCAGGTGGGCCGCATTTCCGGTTTTGGCCTGCTGGAGATGAGCCGCCAGCGGTTGCGGCCGGGGATGCTGGAATCCACCACCCAGCCTTGCCCGCATTGCCATGGCACCGGGTTGATCCGGTCCGATGACAGTCTGGCGCTGACCATCCTGCGTGCGTTGGAGGAGGAAGGTACGCGGAAACGGGCGCGTGAGGTTCTGCTGAAGGCACCGATTGCGGTGGTGAATTTCCTGATCAACCAGAAACGCGAACATGTTGCGCTGATAGAGGCGCGTTATGGGCTTTCGGTGCGTATTGAGGCCGATCCCGCGCTGGTCAGCCCCGATTTCGCGATTGAGAAATTCAAGACCGCGACGCGCAGTGTGCCGGAGCTTTCCGCTGCCATATCGGGCAATCCCGCGCTGATGGGCGCAGTCGCCGATGATATCGAGGATCCCGAGATCCCTGATGAACTTGCCGAAGAGGTGACAGAGACGCGCGAGGAGGGCGAGGGCAATGGCTCCGGCCGCAAGAAGCGCCGTCGTCGGCGTCGTCGGCGTGGTTCCGGTGGCAATGGCGAAGGGCAGGAACAGAATGGCGATGCCGTTTCAGAAGATCAGTCCGCTGTGACCTCGCCGGATGAAACCGGTGACGCCTCATCCGATGGTACAGGGGAAACACCTGCGACGGCCGAGGAGGCGGATAGCCCGGCTGAAACGGTGACAGCGGATGCCGGGGCCGAAACGCCCGTTTCCGAAGAGGCCCCGACGCCGAAAAAACGTACACGGAAACCCCGGACAAAAGTTGCAGCCACCGAAGCCCCGGTCGAATCAGAAGCCACCATATCCGAGGCGCCTGCCGCCATGGCTGAGGCGGATTCTGCCGAATTAACCCCCGCCGATGCTGCCGGGGAAAAACCCAAACCCAAGCGGGCGCGCAAGCCGCGGGTAACCAAGGCCAAGGCGGAAAAGGATGCCGCTGACAAACCGGCCGCTGCAAAAACCTCATCGCGGAAATCGGCGGCAAAGAAGCGCGCTGCGGACAAACCTGCCCCCGAGGCACCTGCAGAGGTTGAAATCACGCCGGAAATTGCCGCGAATCCGGTTCCCGAAACGGCTCCGGCTGCGATCAGTGAGGCAGGCGCGGCAGAACAGGGTGAGGCGCCGTTGGCTGCTGTTGTGGAAGCCCCGGCTGTTGCAGATGCAGCGGAGCCAGCGCCTGTGGCGAAAGAATCTGCGGCCCAGCCCGAAGCCGTGGCTGAAAAGAAACCGCGCCGTCGGGGCTGGTGGAATCTTGGCCGCTGAAGTCATGCGATCTGGGCGGACAGGCTGAACTGAACCTCACCTGTCCGCCCGCCTTATATGCTTTCGTGACATGCCCCATTCTTTGGGCCTTGGGCCTGATGACCACGCCAATGTGACCGGATGCCCCGGTGACGCGGAGGCCAAGGCAGGTTAAGCCGGGACGGCAAGATGAGGGAATGATGGCCGGATTTGATCTGATCGATGCAGCACTTTTGCCCGCCATGCTGATCGCGATGGCAGGGGGCGTGCTTTCGTTCCTGTCGCCTTGCGTCTTGCCGATTGTCCCGCCCTATCTGGCCTATATGGGCGGGATTTCAATGGGGGAGATGCGGGAAGGCTCATCACGGCGGCGCGTTATCCTCCCGGCGTTGTTTTTTGTGCTGGGGCTTTCCACGGTCTTTCTTTTCCTGGGTTTTACGGCATCCCTTTTTGGGCAGTTGTTTCTTCAATATCAGGATGTTTTCTCAAAGATTTCAGGCTTGGTCGTAATCGTGTTCGGTCTGCATTTTCTGGGTCTTTTCCGGATACCCATGCTTGACCGAGAGGTCCGGATCGATGCCGGGGATCAAGGCGGTTCGGCGCTGGGGGCCTATCTTCTGGGTCTGGCCTTTGCCTTTGGCTGGACACCTTGTATCGGGCCGCAGCTTGGCGCGATCCTGAGCCTGGCCGCAACCGAAAGCAGCCCCACGCGGGGTACGCTGCTTTTGGGGATCTATGCATTTGGTCTTGGACTGCCCTTCCTGCTCTCCGCGATCTTCATTGAACGGGCGATGGGGGTGATGGGGCGCCTCAAGCGCCATATGAAGACGATTGAACGTGCAATGGGTTCCCTGCTTATCGTGGTTGGCCTTGCATTGTTGACAGGCGCATTTTCAGATTTTTCCTTCTATTTGCTGGAAACATTCCCCATCCTCAGCACTCTGGGGTGAGACTGCCACGGCTTCGCCCGATTTTAATGCGATTAGCCGGGGGATGATCGGCGAAAGGCTTGGATATGACTGATGTGAAGGACGAAGGTCAGGCGGTATTCCGGCGGAAGGTTTTCTATATCCCGGGCTATGACCCCTTTCATCCGCGCCGCTATCGCGAACTTTATCGCAAGGAAGGACGCATGCAGGCGCGGATCTCCCGCTATGCCCTGGATCAGCGCCCGCTTGCTCGCAAGGGCCGCTATGGCTGGCAGGTTGAAGGCCAGATGGAAGGTGGACAGAGCCAGGTAGATATCGAGGTGCTGGTCTGGTCCGATATCGTGAAGGGATCAATGGGGCGTGGGATTGCCGCGACCTATCTGCAGCTCTGCCGGACTGCCTGGGCCTATATCGGATCCGGCGCGTTGTTCCGGCTGATGCTGTTGCGTAAGGGGCCGGTGATAGCGGCACTTTACCCGGTGATTTTCCTTCTTTTGCAGCTTTGCCTTGCCATCGTGGTTTTTGTCGCGGTTCTGGCTTTCAACCGTGCGGTTCTGCCTGCCCCCTATGGCACCATGATCGGTGTGGTTTGCGGTTTGCTGTGGGGTTATGGGCTGCTTTATCTTTTCCGGCGTCATGACCGTCGTTTCTTTGCCTATTACCTGATGCATGATTATGCGTTTTCCGCGCAAAAGAACGGGGCGAACCCGCCTGAGCTCGAAGCGCGGATGCGGGCCTTTGGCCGCTATATCACTGAGGCTCTGGAAGGGGATTTTGATGAGGTGCTGGTGGTGGGGCATTCCTCTGGCGCGCATCTTGGCGTGTCGATCCTGGCAGATCTGATCCGAGCTGGCCTTCCGCGTAAAACGCCGCCCCTGTCCTTTCTGAGCCTGGGGCAGGTCGTGCCGATGCTGTCCTTCCTGCCGCGGGCTGACAGGCTGCGTGCCGATCTGAATTATCTGTGCCAGCGTGATGAAATCACCTGGGTTGATGTTACTGCCCCGGGTGATGGGTGCGCCTTTGCGCTATGCGATCCCGTTTCGGTATCGGGCGTTGCCCCGAAGGAAGGCAAGCGTTGGCCGCTGGTGATCTCGGCGGCCTTTACCCAGTCGCTTTCGGCCAAACGCTGGGCGGCATTGCGCAGGCGTTTCTTCCGGCTGCATTTCCAATATCTGTGTGCCTTTGATCATCCCAGGGGCTATGATTATTTTCGAATTACTGCCGGCCCGAAAACCCTGGGCGAACGGTATGCCGGGCGGGCTGCGTCCAAAAGCCGTATTGACCGTGCCGTCTCGGGATATACCAACATGGCGGCATGACCGGTTCCATTCGTCCCCCCAAGCCCGCCGCGCGCCCTGATCAGGTATCGCTCTGGCAGTACCTGAAGCTTTTTCGACAGGATATCCTTTCGGCGCAGCCCGCGCGGCTTTACCGTGCCTGGATGGCGGAGTTTCGTACGCCCTTTTTCCGCAGCTATCTTTGCAATGATCCGGCGCTGGTCCGGAAGATCCTGAAGGAACGCCCCCGGGATTTTCCGAAATCCAATCGCGTGGGGGAGGGGTTGCGTCCGCTTCTGGGAAATTCGGTTTTCGTCACCAATGGTGAAGTCTGGGAACGACAGCGCCGGATCATCGACCCCGCTTTCGAAGGTGGCCGTCTGCGCGATACTTTCCCCGCTATGCTAGCTGCAGGCCGGGCAGCAGCGGGGCGGCTGACAGAAGGCGTGGTGGAGATCGAGGAAGAGATGAGCCATGCCGCCGCGGATGTGATATTCCGTACGCTTTTCTCCATCCCGATCGAACATGAAATTGCAGCGCGGGTCTTTGCGGAATTTCGTGTCTATCAACGCAGTCAGCCAATTCTTAATCTTGGGGCCTTTCTACCCTTGCCCCGTTGGGTGCCGCGCCTGCACCGGCGCGATACGAAACGGAGCGCGAAGGCGATCCGACAACTTATTACCGAATTGACCGAAATACGTGCGCGGGAGATTGCGGCGGGTTCCGCGCCGGATGATCTTGCGACCAAGATCATGACCACCAGGGACCCCAAAACCGGGGAACGTTTCGCGACTGCGGAAATGGTTGATCAGGTCGCGATCTTTTTTCTGGCGGGGCATGAAACTTCCGCTTCGGCACTGGCATGGGCTCTTTACCTGCTGGCGTTTGACCCGGAAACACAGCGGGCCGTGGCGGCAGAGGCGGATACCTTGGGACCGGAGCCGGATTTTGCCGCCCTGTCCCGTCTGCGGCTGACCCGCGATGTATTTCGTGAGGCGCTGCGCCTCTATCCGCCCGTGCCGATGATGGTGCGCGAAAATCGATGCCCCGAGGCGTTTCGCGGTCGCAACCTGCGCCCCGGTGGGCAGGTTGTCCTTAGCCCATGGCATTTGCATCGTCATGAACGCCTTTGGGAAAACGCCGATGATTTCAACCCGTCCCGCTGGCAGCAGGCGGAGGGAAAGACCTCTGCGCGGGAAGCCTTTATTCCCTTCTCGGCAGGGCCAAGGGTTTGCCCCGGGGCGGGTTTTGCCATGGTCGAGGGGCCGCTTTTGCTGGCACTTATCGCGGCGCGTTTCCATCTTGAACCGGCCCCCGGCCCGGCGCCGGTTCCGGTTGCCTATCTGACGGTTCGCGCGCGTGATGGGATCCGGATCAATCTGTCACGACGCAGCCGGCACTGACGGTCATCTCTTTCTGTCCCGATACCAGGCAAGGATGAAGACCCGTATCGCAGAAGCGAGCCCGATTTCCCCTTGTCGTGCCTCATCGATTTCGGCGGCGAGTTCATTCAGCCCAATCTCCCGCGTCTGGGCAATCTCGCGAAAGGCCTGCCAGAATTCGGGCTCCAGTGAAACGGAGGTGCGGTGACCACGCAGGGTCAGGGAATGTTTCGCGGGGCGGGCGGGCATGGCACATCTCGGGCAAGGGGATCTTGCGTCAGGATGCGCCAATTACCGGAAGAACCGCAACCGTCCTTTGCGAAAAGCTGCAGCCTTCAGCGATTGCCGCGGATCATGTCAGAGGCCTTTTCACCGATCATGATCGTTGGGGCATTGGTATTGGATCCTATCAGGCTCGGCATGGTGGAACTGTCACAGATCCGCAGCCCGTCAACCCCGTGGACACGTAATTGCGGATCGACCACGGCCATTTCATCGACCCCCATCTTGCAGGCCCCAATCGGGTGATACGAGGTCCGGCCATATTGCCGTGCATAAGCCTCAAGCTCCTCCTGCGAATTGACGGAATCATCGGGAAACCGGATTTGCCGGATATATTTTTGCAGGCTGGGTTGCCGGAAGATCTCCCGGCTAATCTTCACCCCTTCGACCGAGGTTTTCAGATCATCGGGATGGGCAAGGAAATTCGGGTCGATGATCGGGGCGGCATTCGCATCCGAGGAACGCAGCCGCACCGTGCCGCGTGATTTCGGCCGCAGGGTATAACTGTTAAGCGTAATCCCGGAAGATCCCTTGGGCACGCTCGGTACCCCGGCCTCGGCCCCCGCCCCTGCAAGGAAGTGGAATTGCAGATCGGGGGTCTTGGCAACCTTGTCGGAGAACCAGAAAGCCCCGCCTTCCACTACATTGGACGCCACCGGGCCGCTTCCGAACAGGAAATACTGTGCCCCGGCCCAGACCATCCAGTGCAGCTTGTTATATTTATCAAGCGAATAATGCCCGGTCAGTTCGGCCACGATATCGATGCCAAAGTGATCCTGCAGGTTTTCGCCCACGCCCGGCAGATCCTGGACAACCTCGATCCCCATCTGTTGCAGATGGGCGGCAGGGCCAATTCCCGACAGCAGCATCAGTTTTGGCGAACCGATTGCGCCGGATGTGACCAGAACCTCATTATCGGCACGGGCCACGATCCGTTCCCCCTTGGAACGGGAATATTCCACGCCGGAGGCACGGCTGCCCTCAATGATCACGCGATGTACGAGACAGCCTGTCTCCACCGTCAGGTTGGGGCGTTTCATTGCCGGGCGCAGGTAGCCCACCGCAGCGGAACAGCGTTTGTTGCCCTTGATCGTTGTCTGATAGACGCTGGCGCCTTCCTGCACAGAGCCGTTGAAATCGGGGTTGTAGGGAATGCCCCGTTCCTGACAACTTTGCACGAAGGCACGGGTCATCGGTTGCGGATCCGCAAGGTTCGAAACTCCCAGTTCCCCATCGGTGCCATGCCAGTCGCCTGACAGGATGGTATTGCCTTCTGAACGCAGGAAATATTTCTGGATTTCGGCAAAGGACCAACCCTCGGCACCTTCTTCCTGGGCCCAGCGATCGTAATCGCTGGGATGGCCACGGGTGAAGACCTCGGCGTTGATTGAAGAACCACCACCGATCACCCGGGCCTGGGCATAGGGAATTTCACGATTATTGGCATGTTTTTGCGGCGCGGTGACGAGGCCCCAGGTATGCGGGCCCGTTGTCATCTTGGCGAAACCCACCGGCATGTGGATGAAGGGGTGGTTATCCTTGCCACCCGCCTCCAGCAGGAGGACCCGGCAACTCGCATCTTCGGTCAGGCGATTTGCCAGAACGCAACCGGATGAGCCACCCCCGACAATTATATAGTCATAACCTTTTGCCGCCATCAGTCGATCCACTTCGTACGCTTGCCGGTTTCGATATGAATGGATTTGATCTGGGTATATTCCTCGATCCCGTAGGCCCCTGCCTCGCGTCCCCAACCGGATTGCCTGAACCCGCCCAGCGGCAGTTCGGGTCCGCCTGCAAGCGTGGTATTGACCCAGAAGCGCCCTGCCTTCACCTGCCGGGAAATCTTCAGCGCCTTGTCGATATTCTTGGTCCAGACGCTGGCGGCAAGGCCGTATTCGGTATCATTTGCCAATGTGATGGCTTCTTCAGGCGTATCGAAGGGCATGACCGTCAGGACCGGGCCGAAGATTTCCTTCTGGGCAATGGTCATTTCGGGTTTCACATCGGCAAAGATCGTGGGGCTGATATATTGGCCCTTTCCCATATCCATGGCGCCGCCACCCGTGACGATGCGTGCGCCTTCTGCCTTGCCCTGATCGATATAGCGCAGGATCGTGCCATATTGCGCTTCGGTCGTAATGGCGCCCACCTGGGTGTTCTCATCCAGCGGATCGCCGATCCGGACGCGGGAAAGCTTTTCCTGCACGCGGCGGGTGAAATCCTCCGCGATGGAGCGTTCCACGATCAGGCGGGAACCGGAAACGCAGCATTGCCCGGTGTTGAAGGCGATGCCGAAGGCCACGCCATCGGCAGCCTCGTCCAGATCGGCATCGGCAAAGACAACCTGCGGGTTCTTGCCGCCCAGTTCCAGACCTAGTTTCTTGAAGTTGCTGCGCCCTGCGGCCTCTACCACCTTGCGCCCCACGGCAGTGGAACCGGTGAAGGATAACATATCGACATCCGGATGTTCGATCAGCGCCTGACCGATCGTGTCGCCGGTGCCGATCACCACATTCATGCAGCCATCGGGCAGGCCGGCTTCTGTCAGGATCTCGGCCAGCATCAGGGATGAGGCGCTGGTCATTTCAGAGGGCTTTGTCACGATGGTACAGCCCGAGGCGAGGACATAGGGAACACGTTCACAAAGGATAAGAAAGGGGAAGTTCCAGGGTGTGACGATGCCCACGACGCCCACCGGTTCGCGGGTGACGATGCCGAAAAGGTTGTCACCCAGATTGTTGAAGCTGTCGCCATGCAGGCTGCGGGCCAGACCGCTGGCAAATTCGAACATGTCGGCGCAGCCCAGAACCTCACCACGGGATTGCGAAATCGGTTTTCCGTTTTCCAATGTTTCGAAATAGGCGATTTCCTCAACCCGTTCCCGGATCAACCGGGCGGTTTTCAGCAACACGGCCGCCCGTGCCTGTCCGTTCAACCCCGACCAGCGACGGTCGTCGAAAGCCCGTCGCGCGGCCGCCACGGCCTGGTCGAGATCATCGAGCGTGCAATTGGGGATTCGCGTGACCGGGACCCCATGGGCGGGCGACAGGCGTTCGAAAACGTCACGGTCGCCTGCCGGGATGGATTTACCATCAACATAGAAGCCGAAGTCGCGCGGTGCCGCGGGCAGGGGCAGGATTTTGCTTACTTTGTTCATATTTCCTCACAAAGTCATTAGGTTGCAACGGCCCGGGCAGGCGCGGGATCGGTCTATTTCACGACCTTTAGCTTGGCTCGGTCGATGGTCAGGGCAATGGCCGCAATCAGGATCAGGCCAAACACCATCTGCTGCTGGGTTACATCTACTTCGAAATAGAGCATCGAAGTCCGGATGACTGCAACAATCAGCGTGCCGATCAGCGTATTGATCACACCGCCAACGCCCCCGGTCAGCGGTGTTCCGCCCACCAGCACGGCCACGATGGCCGGAAGCAGGAAGCCATTGGCCAGCGTAGGTGATCCGCCCGACAGTTTGACCGCGAAAAGCAGCCCGGCCAGCGCCGCGAACAGCCCTGAAAGGGCAAAGGCGATGATCTTGATCCGCGTGACATTGATGCCCGAGGCGACAGCGGCCTGTTCACCGCAACCAACCGCCTTGAGCGCGCGGCCAAAGGTGGTGCGGCTTTGAAGGAACCAGGTCGCGATGACGAGGACGAGGCCGATGATCACCTCATGTGGGATCCCAGCGGTTTCCCCCAGCATCCAGCCAAAGGTATCGGCGCGTATCGTGGCATCCATGAACAGCGCCTTCTGACCGGAAAGATACTGCGCCAGTGATAGCGCGATCCCGCCAATGGCCAGTGTCGAGATAAAGGACGGAACCAGCAGTCTAGTGGTGATGAAGCCTGAAATCGCCCCCATCGCAAACCCGGCCGCGATGCAGGCCAGTGCCGCGCCGATCCCGAAAACGGGAAGGGATATGGTGGCGATCACCGTCGTCATGTTGGCCACGGATTGCGCCGAAAGGTCGATCCCGCCGATATAGATCGCGAATGTCATGCCAAGCGCCATGATGAAAAGCGGCACGATATCCGCCATCATGTCCAGAAGGCTGGCAGGACGCAGGAAGTCGCTGTTGACCGAGCCCACAAGCGCCACGAGGATAACCAGCGTGATCCAAGGCAAATGCGGTTTGATTTTTTCGAAACTCATGGTGATGCCTCAAATCATGTGATGGACGAGATCGAACAGCGACGGTTTGCTGCCCGGCACGCAATCAAAGCTCTTTTGCGCGATGCCGTCCTTCAGGACGAGAATGGAATGGGAAAGACCGATGGCCTCTTCCAGCGTATCGGCCACGAGGATGATCCCCACGCCATTGTCGGACATCTCGCGCATCATGTCATAGACATCCTCCTTGGCGCCGATATCGAGGCCGCGTGTCGGATGGTCCAGCAGGATGATCTTGGAACCGCCCGAACGCCACTTGGCCAGAACCACCTTTTGCTGGTTTCCGCCCGAAAGCCCGGCACAATCCTTGTAGACATCTGGCGTCTTGATCGACAGCCGCTCGATCCAGTCCCGGGCGAGGGTCTTTTCCTCACCAATGTGCAGGACCGAGGCATTGGAATAGTTCTGCATCTGGCTGATCGTCATGTTTTCATAGACGTTCATGCCGCTGACGATGCCCTCGATCTTCCTTTCGCGCGGCACATAGCCGACCATCTCGGCCACCGAATGTTGCGCGTTGAAGCTGTGGACCTTCTTGCCATTGATCATCACTTCGCCCGAACTGGGCGATTGCAGGCCGAAGATCGTGCGCAGGATCGCCTCGCGCCCGGATCCTTCGGTACCGACAAGGCACAGGACCTCCCCGGGCCGCAGATCGAAGGTTATGTTCTGGTATTTTGTTCCGCAACTCGCGTCCTTGAAGGAAACCAGTGGCTGGGCGGCCTTGTCGAAGGGCTTTTGCTTGTCCTCGCGATAGTATTCGGTGTTGATATCGCGCCCGACCATCTTGCGCTGGATGGTTTCGGTATCGGCATCCGCCCCTGCGACGACATCGACCACCTCACCATCCTTCATCACATAGATCCGATCGGAAATTTCCAGGACCTCATCCATGCGGTGGGAAACGAAGATGAAGCTGGCCCGGCTGGTCAATTCACGCACCAGCTTGAACAGAAGCTCCACCTCCTCGCGGCCCAGGACCGAAGTTGGCTCATCCAGCAGGATGACCAGATCGCCCTCGACCCGTTCCTCCAGCGTCAGCACCTTGGCCAGTTCGACAAGCTGGCGTTGCGCGAAGGACAGGCTGGACGTAACCGCAGACGGGTCAATATCCAGCTTTACCTTGGCAAGCTGGTACCGCGCAGCTTCGGCCATGGCGGCCCAGTTGATCACGCCGAAGCGGACGAATTGCTGTTCAAATCCCAGGAAGATGTTTTCCATCACCGTCAGGTTGGCAATCAGCGATTGTTCCTGAAACACCATGCCGACGCCGTGGTCCATGGCTTGGCGCGGGTTTGAAAAGCGTACTTCCTTGCCGCTCATCATGACCTTGCCGCCATCATGCTGATAGGCACCATAGAGCACTTTCATCAGCGTGGATTTTCCAGCGCCGTTTTCCCCGACAAGGCCGATGATTTCACCTTTGTCGATCCTGAAATCAATCCCCTTGAGCGCACGCACGCCCGGGAAGACCTTTTCGACTTTCTGAAGTTCGTACATCTGCTCCCCCCTATTTCACGAAGGCGACCGCACGGCGGTCCGTGGCGAGAACGAGCGCGACAATGACCAGCACACCCAATACCCCGCTTTGCAGATAGCCCGGCAGGCCGATCACGACCATTCCGTTATTGATCACCGAAACGATCAGGACACCGATCAAGGTATTCCAGACACCGCCGATCCCGCCCCAGAGTGCGGTACCGCCGACAACGACCGAGGTGATCGACATGAACATGAAATTTGCACCGGTATTGGTTTCGGCAATGCCGATCCGGCCGATTGCGAGGATTGCCCCGACCGCATAGAAAACGCCTGCCAGCATGAAACCCATTAGCCGCACGCGCCGTACATTCAGCCCGGAGGCGTGGGCCAGTTCCTCACCGCCCCCCACGGCGTAAAGGTTGCGCCCCAATGTAGTCCGGCTCTGGATGAACCAGGCAATCAGCAGGAAGACCCCGGCAACATAGACCATGATCGGAAAACCAAACCAGCGTTCGGTCAGAAGCGAGCGCAGTATTTCATCCTCGACGCGGATCCTGTCCCCGTCGGTCAGCAACAGTGCAAAGCCGGTCCCCACGAATCCCATGGCAAGCGAGGCCATGAAGGAAGGAATTTTCAGGAAGATATGCACAGCACCCGTGACAAAACCCGCCAGCGCGCCGATGACAAGCGCCAGCGGCAACGCAACCCAGGCAATGGAGGCCAGGGTCCCCCCGAGCGCCAGAAAGGCGAAGGCGAAAATGACCGCGCTTACGGAAACCGTACCTTCCATGGAAAGGTCGATCGAACCCATCAGGATTACGAATGTCACGCCGATCGCGACCATCAGGGCGGGCGCTGCGGCAATGCCGATCCGGGCAAAATTGCGCAGGGAAAAGAAGCGCGGTTCGATCAATGTAAAGACAAGCATCAGGACCGCCAGCACGATGAGCGGAGCCCATCGGGACAGCGTGTCCCGGTTGAGAAACCTTTCCACGGCACTCTCCGTTATATGAATTGACTTGATTTCAGGGGGATGTCGGCTGAACCCCTGAATAGTATTGCGGCCATTCCGTTCGGAATGGCCGCGCAATTGGCAGGATCAGTACTGGATCTGGCCGTTGGTCGGACCCCAGAAATCGGTCCAGTCATATTCAGGCTCTTTATCGATATTGTTGGCCTTGTATTCTTCGGCATTGGCCAGGGTGATATCCACCGCCGGGCCGTAGAATTCCCGGTGTTCCTCGGGTTCTTCGGAGGGTTTGAACGTGCCGATCGCGGCGTGATAGGCCAGCGAGGCCAGAACGCCGCCGCCCCAGAAGGGATCGGTGGAAACCGTGCCGCTCATTTCGCCCTTCATGACCAGTTCGACACCCTGCGGGGTGCCGTCATAGCCCGAAACCGGGATCTCACCGGCCAGCCCATCGGCGCGCAGCGCCTCGACCGCACCAAAGGCCATGGAGTCATTGGCGCAGAACACGCCATCGACATCGCCGAAGCGGGTCAGAAAGCCGGACATGACTTCATTGGCCTTCTGCGTATCCCAATCGGCGGGCTGGTAATCCAGCAATTCAATATCAGGGAATTCCTGCAGGACGTTCATCAGGCCCTGATTGCGTTCGATTGCAGGCACGTTGGAGGCGATGCCGCCAATCCCCACGATCCGACCCTTGCCGCCCATGGCCTCAAACATCACGCGGGCCATCTTTTCCGCCGGGGCGACATCGGACCAGCTGAGGTGAGCGACGTAATTGTCGCCGAAATCCCAGGGGTGCAGATCGTCGGTCTTGTTCCACATGGTGGTGACGAAACCGCCTGCTTCAGTTACCGCCTCGACCACGGGGCGGGCATTGGGGGCGTCATTGGCATCAATGGCCAGGGCCACGTTGCCGCCTTCCTTGGACAGAAGTGCCTTCACATCGGCCAGGGATTTTTCCGAGGAACCATCGGAGATCAGGTGGGTCAGGGCATCAGCCGGCATGTCCAGGCTTTTCACAAATGCCTCACCGCCTGAAACGACCGAGTTCCAGTAAGGGTTGGTGCGGTTGCGATAGGACCATGCGATTGTCGGGTTTTCGGCTGCACGCGCCAGCCCCGGGCGCATCAGGCCTGCTGCGGTAACGCCCGCTGCGCCAGACAGCAGGAATTTGCGACGGTTGATCGTTTCCCGCTCGATATACTTCTTGATGAACGACATGTAGTCCTCCCTTGGTGTCATCCTTCAGCACCTTTATAGCCCCTTTCGGATGGCGAACCATCCCCTGGCCTTCCCCCGCAGGTTGTTCCTGGTGCCCTGCTCCCTTAATTCACCAATCAGTTACTTAATGCAAGGCCTGATTGTCAAGAAAATTTGGCATCTGGCCCGGGGTATCTGCCGCCAACCGACCGGCGGCAGGCAACTGTTTGCATTTGCGCATTGAGGCCCATGGGCTCGATGCGCTATAGCGATGCGCGGTTTCAACAGGAAAAGGTGGCGCTTGCGCCGCCGATATGAAGGACCAGTGCCATGAAATTCCTTGACCTCGCCAAGGTCTATATCCGTTCGGGCGGGGGCGGTACGGGCTGCGTGTCCTTTCGTCGTGAGAAATTCATCGAATATGGCGGCCCCGATGGCGGCGATGGCGGCAATGGCGGCTCTGTCTGGGTTGAGGCGGTCGAGGGGCTCAATACGCTGATCGACTTTCGTTATCAGCAACATTTCTTTGCCAAATCCGGTCAGCCGGGAATGGGCAGCCAGCGTACCGGCAAGACGGGCGATGATATCGTGCTGAAAGTTCCGGTAGGGACGGAGATCCTGGAGGAAGATCAGGAAACCGTCATTGCCGATCTGGTTGAGGTCGGGCAGCGGGAGCTCCTTGCGCGTGGCGGTAATGGCGGCTGGGGGAACTTGCGGTTCAAATCTTCCACCAACCGTGCGCCATCGCGTGCCAATCCGGGGCAGGAAGGGGTGGAACGCACGATCTGGCTGCGGTTGAAACTGATTGCGGATGCCGGGCTGGTGGGGCTGCCCAATGCCGGAAAATCGACCTTTCTGGCCGCAGTTTCCAATGCCCGGCCCAAGATAGCGGATTATCCCTTTACCACGCTGATCCCGAATCTCGGGGTGGTCGGGGTTGATGGACAGGAATTCGTGATTGCCGATATTCCGGGGCTGATCGAAGGGGCGTCGGAAGGCCGGGGGCTGGGAACACAGTTTCTTGCCCATGTCGAACGTTGCGCGGTGCTTCTTCATCTGGTCGATGGCACGTCCGAAACCCTGCCCGAAGATTACCGGACCATCGTGGCGGAGCTTGAGGCCTATGCCGAAATGCTGGGGGACAAGCCACGCATTCTTGCCCTGACGAAATCCGATGCACTGGATGAAGAAACCCTGGCCCTGCGCCATACTGCGCTGCAGGAAGCCGCAGGCGGGAAAGCGCATGTGATATCCGCTGCTGCCGGGCAGGGCGTGACGGAAGTCCTGCGGGCGCTTCAGGCGGAAATCGAAACCGCCCGGGGGGGGGATGAGGAGGAAAGGAACAGCGGGACATGGCAACCCTGAATCCCGTACCCGACATCCGCGCGGCCAAACGGATCGTGGTCAAGATCGGCTCGTCGCTGCTGGTGGATCGTACCACCGGGCTGCGGCAGGATTGGCTGATTGCACTGGCGGCAGATGTGGCCGAAGCCAAGGCACGAGGGACGGATGTGGTGATTGTCTCATCCGGTTCCATTGCCCTGGGGCGGACGGTGCTGCGCCTGCCGCAAGGCGATCTGCCGCTGGAACAAAGCCAGGCAGCCGCCGCTGTCGGCCAGATCCGGCTCGCGCGCGCCTATGAGGAGGTTCTGGCCCCCCATGGTATCACCACTGCCCAGGTCCTGGTAACGCTGGAAGATACCGATGATCGCCGCCGGTATCTGAATTCGCGGGCAACGCTGGAAACCCTGCTGGGGCTGGGGACGGTGCCGATCGTGAATGAAAATGACACGGTGGCCACCGATGAGATCCGATTTGGCGACAATGACCGGCTTGCCGCGCAGATCGCGGTGACGGTCGGGGCAGATCAGCTTGTGCTGCTGTCGGATGTGGATGGGCTCTATTCCGCCAATCCCAAGGAGGATCCGGCAGCGCGGCGGTTCGATCTGGTCACGACGCTTACCCCGGAAATCGAGGCCATGGCGGGGGATCCGGTTTCAGGCCTTTCCAAGGGTGGGATGAAGACCAAGCTCCTGGCGGCAAAGACGGCCATGGCGGGGGGCTGCGCCATGGTCATTCTGGAAGGTTCCGGACTGCGGCCGCTGCAGGCGCTGGCGGAAGGGGCCACGCGAACATGGTTTGTCCCACAGGCCGATCCGCAACAGGCGCGCAAGCGCTGGATCAACGCCATGAAGCCGCGCGGGGAATTGCGTATCGATGCCGGGGCGGCCCGAGCGTTGGGACAGGGCAGATCCCTTCTGCCTGCTGGCGTGATCGCGGTGTCGGGCCGGTTTGGGCGCGGCGATCCGGTTGCCATCCTCGGGCCGGAAGGGGTCACGCTTGGCAAGGGGCTCGTGCGCTATACCGCAGCGGAGGCCGCTGCGATTGCGGGTCACCGTTCCGGTGAGATAGAGGCGATCCTCGGTTATAGTGCCCGCGCCGCGCTGATCCATCGCGACGATATGGTGCTGTAGGGTCCGGCCCTATCTGACCCCGGTAGTGGACAGGACCCAGGACGAAAGCTGGCGCAGCATTTCCTGCGTTGCATCATTGAGACCTTCGACCACATCGATGGTTTCCGTTGTCGCAACGGGAACCGAGGCGGTAAAGCTGCGCGAACCGAGCACTGAGGCATCGCTTTCCCGCACGAGCCGGGCCATCAACCGCACCCGGACGGTGGCACCGTCACCCGCGCCTTCGGGTTGTACCTCAGCCTGAAGGTCGGTCAGTTCCGACACCAGGACATAATCGCCATAGCTGCCCAGCGGGCGGCGGCCGACATAGCGGAAGGCATTGCTGTTTTCCAGTGTCCGAACGATAAGCGTCTGCATCATTTCGGGCGTTTCGGTTGCCCAGCTTCCGTCGGGAAGATATTGCGCCTGCAACGGGCGCGGGCGGATCAGGATCCGGTCGGTCATCAACACGCCGGGCGCGGTGGGCAATTCGACCACCATCTGCCGTGAAACCGTGCGCCGTGCCACCGGGGCATCGGCCGGGGCGGCCAGATCATAGACATCAAGTGAACCGCCGCCGAGGGCGGAAAGCGCGGCACATCCCGGCAAGAGCGCGGCAGTGGCAAGGGAAATCAGGGAAATACGGAACATGTCGTCGCCCTTTTACTGGTTTCAAGCGTCAGCGGCGATAGGCGGGGCTATTCCCACCCCCGAACAGGAAACGCGTGGGGTCACGCTGGATCGTTCGGGTTAGCTGATCGAGATTGCGGATCAACTGGCGGGCCTCCCCGGCCAGTCGGGTGAATTGTGGCAAGGCTTCGGTGGCGAAAGTCCGGACTGGCCCTCCCGAGGCCTGAACCGTCCGGGCAATTTCATCAAAGGCATTGCGGGCAGATGCGCTGGCGGCTTTCAGATCCGCCGTGACATCGGGAATATCGGCCGAAACCTGTGCAATCGCCTTGTCGAGGCCGTTGATGCTGCGGCGCAGATCGGCGGTGATGCCGGCGACATCCTCATTGATCACGCGGTCGGCCCCTTCAAAGGTGCGCTCGGCTGCGGCAAGCGTGCGTTCACCGATGGCGAGGGCGGAATTGATTGCTGTCAGCGTTGTATTCGCCCGGGTAAAGGTGTCGGTGACGGTAGTCATCATTTCGCTGGCATCGTCCATCACGCCATCGGCCTTGCCTGCGGCGCTGGTCAGGCTTTCGCCGACCTCGGTTGCGGTCTGGCTGATTGCGGCGGTGGCGCTGCGGATATCGGCCATGATGACCGGCAGGTCGGTATTGGCGGCCTCGGCAATCGGCTGGATCGCGGAACGCGCCTCGGCGATCAGTGCCGCGCCGTCACCCATGATCAGCGTGTCGAAATCGGCTGCGGCCTGATCGATGGTTTCCAGTGTTGCGTTCAGGTTCACGATCATCGCATCGGTGGCGGTGATGGTCTGTTGCAATTCGTTCAGGCGCGCGGTTGCCGCTCCTCCCGCCTGATCATAGGTCACCATCATCTTGCGCGCCTCATCCCCGACGCCTTCGACCTGACTGCGGAATTCCTCGATTGCGGTTGAAAGTTCCTCCGTCGCCACGCGCAGGTCATTATTGACATAGGCATCGATGGATTGAAGCGTGATGGAGGCCTTGTCGAGCGTCTCGGTGCCGGTGGCCATTGTGGTCTGCGATTCCTCGGCCAGGCTGGAAATGGATTTCAGCGTTTCATCCGCCGTCTCGAAAAGGGTTTCGGCCTTGGATGTCAGCCCTTGCAACATGGCGTTGAAATTCGATGTTTCGATCGCGAACCCCGACACGGCGGAGGCCACGACACTGAAATCATCCAGTGCCTGGGCAAAGCTTTCGGATGCGGATTCAGTGTTCTGAAGGATGTTATCCACCCGCTGGATGTTTTCCGAACGGAACAGGTTGGCGACTTCCCGGGCAACGCGGGTGGCTTCCTCCATCAATTCAGGGGCATCTTCGGAAAGTGTTTGCAACACCGAACGGCCTGCCTCGATCTCGGGAATGGCTCCCTCGGTAATATCCTCCAACAAAGGGTCGGTATTGGTGCCTGCCGAGATCCCGACATAGGAAACGCCCGTTACCCCCTGCGATTCGATGGTGGCAATGGAGGAGGTCCGCACCGGAACATCGGCACTGACCTCCAGGCGGACCAGAACCGTGCCATCGCCATCGGGCGAAAGCTGCACATTGGTCACCTGACCCACCTGCACCCCTGCAAAGCGGACATCGGAAGCCCGCGACAATCCCGAAACCGAACTGAAACGGACATCGTAATAGTCGAATTGCTGATCCAGCTCCACGCGTGCGAACCATAGGAAAAAGGCCGCAATGCCAAGGAAGCCCGCAACGGTGAAGGCTCCGATCAAAATGTAATTTGCTCTGGTTTCCATGGTTAACCGGCCTTCTGTGCATCTTTGGTGGCAAGCGCGGCGCGCGCGCGCGGCCCGTGGAAATATTCGTGAACCCAGGGATGGTCCACGTGCAGCATCTCTTCCATCGTTCCGGTGATCAGGACCCTCTTTTCCGAGAGGACCGCGATCCTGTCGCAAATCGCATGCAACGTATCAAGGTCATGGGTAACAAGAAAGACCGTCAGACCCATGGTGTCGCTGAGATTGCGGATCAGGTTGTCAAATTCCGCCGCACCGATCGGGTCGAGCCCCGCCGTGGGCTCATCCAGAAAGACGATTTCCGGGTCCAGGGCAAGGGCACGGGCCAGGCCCGCGCGCTTGCGCATGCCGCCCGACAGTTCGGACGGGAACTTGTCCCCCGCCAGATAGGGCAGGCCGGAAAGGGAAATCTTCAGATCGGCCATCGCATGCCGCAATTCGGGGTCAAGCCCCTCAATTGCACGCATCGGCACCTCGACATTTTCCCGCACATTAAGCGAGGAGAAAAGCGCGCCATCCTGAAACATCACCCCCCAGCGGCGCTCAAGGGCGGTGCGTTCCTCCTCTGTGGCGCTGCGCACATTGGTGCCCAGCACTTCCACATCGCCAGCAGCGGGGCGTTGCAGCCCGGCGATGGACCGCAACAGGACCGACTTTCCGGTCCCCGAACCGCCAACCACGCCGAGGATTTCCCCGCGATAGACATCCAGATCCAGATTGTCATGCACGACATGCCGGCCAAACTGGTTCCGGATTCCCCTGAGGCGGATGACGGTTTCCTTTTCCGGCATGGTGTTCATATCCCCACCTGCGAAAAGAAGATCGAAAATATGGCATCGGCGACGATTACCGCGAAGATGGCCGTAACAACGGCGGCTGAGGTTTTCTGACCCAGCGATTCCGCATTGTTGCCAACCGACATTCCGGCCTGACAACCGACAATTCCGATGATGACGGCAAAGACCGGTGCTTTTGAAATGCCGACAACGAAATGCCTTACATCCGTTCCTTCCAACAGGCGAGAGACGAACATGCCCGGCGAAATGCCCAGCTCTAACCAGCTCATCAACCCGCCACCGAAAATTCCCGCCACATTCGAAAGCAGCCCCAGAATCGGCAGCATCAGCAAAAGCGCCAGTACCCGCGGCACGATCAGCGCCGAAACCGGATCGATGCCAAGCGTACGCATTGCATCCACTTCCTCACGCATCTTCATTGATCCGATGGCGGCGGTAAAGGCCGAGGCGGTACGGCCCGCGACGATGATCGAGGTCAGCAGGATACCCAATTCGCGCAGGATCGACACGGAGATCAGATCGACGACAAAAACTTCGGCACCGAATTGCCTGAGCTGCGTAGCCCCCTGAAAGGCCAGCACGATCCCGATCAGAAAGGACATGAGCGCCACGATCGGGACGGCGCGCAGGCCGACCTCCTGGCAATGATGTACCAATGCGGTCAGCCGGAATTCCGAAGGATGCAGGATGGATCGTCCCAGGCGGGACAGGAAAAGCCCCAGATAGCCCAGAAGCTGGCCCTGGTATTTCATCCAGTCCACAACTTTGCGTCCGATCGCTTCCAGCCAGTCCGAAATACCGCTGCGTGTATCCGGGATCGTATCGGGATCGGGCAGCCCCTTGCGGACGGTATCAAGGAGGGAGGCCACGGCGTTATCGGCGCCACGGATCGTCAGGGCATGTCCGGCCTTGGCAGCATCCATCTCCGCCTCCGCGATGGCCCAAGCTGCCGCGGTATCAAGCCGTGTCACCCTTGACAGATCGACCTCCAGCGACCCCTGTCGCACGGCGGCTTGCAGTTCCTGATGCAGCGCGGTGAGTTCGGCCAGCGAAAACCGCCCCGAAAGACGCAGCATGCCAACGCCTTCATTGCGGGCCATTTCGATTTGTGCTGCTGCGCTATCCATGGGTAAGAGCTTGTGAAATCCGGCTGTTTCGCAACCGCTGGTTATCATGTGCCCGTTAAGCGGCCAAGAGGCAGAAATCCCGTGACCTCGCTCTTTGTTGCGGGTTGTTTCAATCTGGCATAGATATGGGCGGTTCTTCCTTTAAGTTAGGGATGGTCGAAATGGACGGCACCGGGGTTGCGGATCTGATGACGGATATCGGCGCGCGCGCGAAGGCTGCGGCGGCGGAACTTGCCTTTGCCCCGGCCCCGGCCCGTGCGGCCGCGCTGACCCATGCGGCCAAGGCGTTGATTGCGGCTGAAAAGGACCTTCTGGCTGCAAATGCAAAAGACCTCGATTTCGCCCGGGAAAAGGGGTTGAGCGAGGCAATGCTGGATCGTCTGCGCCTTGACGGCGTGCGAATTGCCGGAATTGCCGAAGGGTTGCATGCGGTTGCGGCGCAAGCCGATCCGGTCGGACAGGTGATTGCCGAATGGGACCGGCCCACGGGGCTTCATATTCAACGTGTCCGTACGCCGCTTGGTGTGGTGGGGGTGATTTACGAATCCCGGCCCAATGTGACGGCGGATGCCGGTGCCCTTTGTCTCAAGGCGGGGAATGCGGTCATTCTGCGTGGTGGTTCGGAAAGCTTTCATTCCTCCACCGCAATCCACGCGGCGCTGCTGATCGGGCTGGAAAAGGCGGGGTTGCCCCGTGACGCGATCCAGCTTGTTCCGACGCGTGACCGGCAGGCTGTCGCCGCCATGTTGCGTGCGGTCGAATATATCGATGTAATCGTGCCGCGCGGCGGCAAGGGGCTGGTGGGGCTTGTGCAGCGGGAGGCAAGGGTGCCTGTCTTTTCGCATCTGGAGGGGATCTGCCACGTCTATGCGGATGGTGAGGCCGACCCGAAAATGGCTCGCGCGGTGGTGCTCAATGCCAAGACGCGGCGCACGGGTATCTGCGGGGCAGCGGAATGTCTGCTTATCGACCGTGCCTTTCTGGCTCGTCACGGGACGGTGCTGATCGAGGATCTGCTCAAGGCCGGGGTGGAGGTGCGGGCCGAGGGCGAACTTGCACAGATAGCCGGAACCATTCCGGCCCGGCCCGAAGATTTCGGGCACGAATTCCTGGATCGTATCATCGCGGTGCGGCTTGTGGACGGGGTGGATGGCGCGATAGACCATATCCATCGCTTCAGTTCCAGCCACACGGAGACGATCCTGACCGAAAATGATGCAACGGCCGAACGGTTCTTCCAACGGGTCGATTCCGCGATCGTGATGCGCAATGCCTCCACCCAATTTGCTGATGGCGGGGAATTTGGCATGGGGGCGGAAATCGGCATTGCGACCGGCAAGATGCATGCGCGCGGGCCGGTCGGGGCGGAACAGCTGACCAGCTTCAAATATATCGTCACGGGTGACGGCACCTGCCGCGCCTGACTGGCTGGATCACACGGAAATCCGGATCCGGCTTTCCTGAAGTTCGACCGAGAGGTGGCGCATTTTTCGTGCGGCTTCCTCGGTCAGAAGGGCGAAATGAACAAGCGCTGGTGTGATCTCCGCGCCTGATGCGGTGTGGCCCGCAAGGATATCCCATAGCTCGGCATCGAGTCGCAGGCGTTCCGCCTTTCCGACCAGCTGAAGCCGCCTGTTTTCCAGGCTGATGGTGACGTGCCCGCCAAAGGCCATGGCGGTTTCCAGGCAAAGCAACGCCAGAAAGGCCAGTTTGGCCTCATTGCGCGACAGATCGGTTTCTATTCGCCATTCGACCTTCATCCGGCTGCCCCGACCTATATCCCTGAGGATTGCGCCTATCTCCGCACGCCCGATACGCTGATCGAGGGAACCCTGTCCGAAAGCGATCCGGAAAAACCGGAGCCGGGCATTTGCGGAACTCACACTTTCCGACACAAGGAGCATTTCAGGGCTGGTCCGCCCCGTGCCCTCCATCATCACAAGTTCAACCCCATTGCCGATTGCCCCGATAGGGCTGATAAGATCATGACAGATGCGCGAGCCGAGAAGGGCGGCAAGATCGGGGCGGTCGGACATGGTTTCTCCTGCGAAGGAAATAAAATGAACAGCTTACTTGAACCGGGAATGATCGTGCGGCATCCCAATCAACCTGATTGGGGCCTCGGTCAGGTCCAGTCCAATATTGGAAATCGGATCACTGTGAACTTTGAACACAGGGGAAAAGTCACAATTGATAGTCGACAAGTTACACTTTTACGCGAATTTGGAATCGATAATTCAACCTAATACTGTTTCTTGCTGGAATTCAATGCTGTCCGATAGGACCATCCCCTGACGGGTGTGATGCATGGATCGTCAACGGGTCGGCGGTTGCATTTGAACGGTGGTTTCCCTAGATGTCTTCGGGATTTCGGGGCTTTCCCGGAAGAAGGGGAGCAGGGGCGAAATGCGGGCCGACAGGGGCTATTACAAGGTGCAGCTGGCGCGCGATGCGCAGGATCTGGCTGCCGTACAGCGTCTGCGCTATCGGGTTTTCGTGGAAGAGCTTGGCGGGGATGGCCCGCTTGTTGATCATGCGAACCGTCTGGAGCGCGATGATTTCGACGATCTGGCGGATCACCTGATCCTGATCGATGAACGGGCCGGGGGTACCCCCGAGGATCGGATTGTCGGGGTTTATCGGCTGTTGCCGGGATCGCGGCTCCATTCCGGGCAGCGCTTCTATTCCGAAAGTGAATTTGATCTGTCGCCACTCAGGGCGACGGGGCGGCCCCTGCTGGAACTGGGCCGGTCCTGCGTGGCACGGGATCATCGTGGCGGGACGGGAATGATGATGCTCTGGAACGGGCTGGCCGATTACATCCTGTCGCGTGGAATCGAGATCCTGTTCGGCGCTGCCAGTTTTCATGGAACGGATGTTGCTGCGCTGGCGCAGCCCCTGTCCTATCTGCACCACCATCACCTTGCGCCGGAGACGCTGCGGGTGCGCGCCATTGGCACGGATGCCGCCCCCATTGCGCTGCTGTCACGCAATGCGGTGGATCGGAAGGCCGCTATGCTGGGAACGCCCGCGCTGATCAAAGCCTATCTGCGGTTGGGCGGATATGTGGGCGAGGGGGCTTTTGTGGATCATGCCTTCAACACGACCGATGTTTGCCTGGTGATGGATACACAGCGCATGTCCACCCGCCATCGCGATTTCTATATTCGCAAGGCTGAACTGAAATGACGGAATGGCGTCGCGACGAGGTGCCATATGAACGGATCGGTCCTGTTGGTTGGCTGCGGGCGGGAGTACGGGCCGTGCTTTTTGCCATCGTGGTTTTCGGAGGGTTGCTGATCCTTCTGGCCCTGCGGTTGTTCGAAGCGCCGCTTTTCGGCAAGACCCGTCCCTGGAGCCCTTACGTGACGCAGGTCGTCTGCCGTCTTTGCCTGCCGGTTCTGGGTCTGCGGGCCACAATCCGGGGACGGCCGATGGCATGTCGCGGGGCGGTGGTGGCCAATCATGCCTCCTGGTTGGATATCATTGTTCTGAATGCCTTTGACCGGGTCTATTTCGTTTCCAAATCCGAAGTGGCGGCCTGGCCGGTGATTGGCTGGCTTGCCCGCGCCACGGGGACGTTATTCATAGCGCGTGATCCGGCGGCAGCGAAACACCAGCAGGCACAGTTCGAAACGCGGCTACGGGCGGGACATCGGCTGTTGTTCTTCCCGGAGGGAACCAGCACCGACAGCCGCCGTATTCTTCCCTTCAAGACAACACTTTTTGCGGCCTTCTATACCCATGGGATGGAAGAAATCATGCATGTTCAGCCTGTTACCGTGAATTATACTGCCCCAGGGGGGAAGGATCCCCGTTTTTATGGCTGGTGGGGCGATATGGATTTTGCAACACATATGTTTGTGGTGCTGGCCTGCCCGAAACCGGGCCATGTTGCGTTAATCTATCATGATCCGGTTCCGGTGGATGAATTCAAAGGGCGCAAGCCGCTGGCCGCACATCTGGAAGACGTGATCCGCAAAGGAATACCGGATTGACGGAAGATCCGCCCCGGGATCAACCCAGCGGGGCAATCAGGGTACGCAGGGCCGAAACCGGGCTGTCATCTGTCCAGATTTCGTCGCCGATGCCGAAGAAATCGGTGACAGGCGCAAGATCGGCCACGGTTTCCACGCATAATGCGCCTTCGGCAACTACCGGAACCTCGATCATTTCCGACCACCATTCGAATATTTCGCGTGGTGCGGTCCGTCCATCGCCCAGGGGCGAAGGCCCCACCGGACCGAAGGCAATGTAATCGGCCCCGGCCTCGGCCGCGTTTATTCCGTCATGGCGGGAAGATTCGGCGAAGGTGCCGATAATGGCATCTGTACCCATTTCATCGCGCAGCTTGCGAATTGGCCGGTGCGCATCGGTCAGATGCACCCCGTCAAGTCCCAGCCGGTCGGCCAGCATGACATGGTTTTCCACCACGATCGCGACATCGCGGGCATGGGCAATCTCGCGCAGGCAATCGGCGGCGCGTGAAATTTCCGCCTCGTCGCGGGATGCAAGGGCGAGCCGGAGGCAGGCGATATCTACCGCATCAAGCACAGCCTTCAACCTGTCGGGAAAGCCTTGCAGCGAAAATGCGGGCGGTGTGATGAGGTAGATTTGCGGGCGTTCGGTTTCGGCCATGATTGCGTCCTTCGCGTCAGGTCTTGGGCTTTAACGCAGTTTTATCCCCTTGGCCATGCGGGGCGATCGCCGGATCTTTCCGTGCCGCGCGCCAGGCTGCCCAGTCTTCCGGCGTATCCAGATCGGTGATGGCATGTTCGCCGGGCAGGGGGATGGTCCGGAGCCGGATGGCCTTGTCGCGGATCATCGCGCGTGCGCCCTGATCGCCTTGAAGGCGCAAAAGCGCCGGACGCGCCCAATCGGGAAAAAGCACGGGATGGCCGGGGCGACCATCCGCTGCGGTGGCGCGCAGGATCAGATCGGGTGTTTCATCATGGGCCGCGATCATCTGTGCCAGATCCCCGGCTGTCACCTCCGGCAGATCGGCAAGATGAACAAGCACTGCACCGGGGGGGAGTGCCGCTATGCCGGCCCGCAATGAAGCGGCCATCCCCTCATCGGCATTGGTGACATCAACGGGGTGATAGTCCAGCCCTTCCAGCACCGCGCGGCGTGCGGCCTGGCGGGGATCCAGTACAACATGGGTGCGTGCCCCCGTGGCCTGTGCCGCAAGGACCGCACGCCGGATCTGCGCGATGCCGTCGATCCGTTCCAACAGCTTGTCCTTGCCCCGCATCCGGGATGATGCGCCTGCGGCCAGAATGAGGATATGAACGGGCAGGGGCTGGCTCCATTTCTTTGGTCTCATCTGGCCCTTGCAGGCGGGACGGGTCAAGCCCCGTACAGGCGCAGGGTTGTTTGTGCGCCGGCGTGGCTTGGCAGAACGGATCATGGGCGATACACCCGAAGGAAAGAACCGCAGGAAAAGGGAAGGGTACGACATGGCCGAATATACGCCGCCGAAGGTCTGGCAATGGAACAAGGCGAATGGAGGGGCCTTCGCCTCAACCAACCGTCCGATCGCCGGGCCGACCCATGACAAGGAATTGCCCGTCGGCAAGCACCCGTTCCAGCTTTATTCCCAGGGAACACCGAATGGGGTCAAGGTTACGATCATGTTTGAGGAGTTGCTTGCGCTTGGGCATGCGGGTGCCGAATATGACGCTTGGCCGATCCGTATCGGTGACGGTGATCAGTTCGGATCGGGCTTTGTCGATGTGAATCCGAATTCCAAGATCCCCGCTCTGATGGATCGTTCCGGTCCGGAGCCCCTGCGGGTCTTCGAAAGTGGCTCCATCCTTGTGCATCTTGCCGAGAAATTCGGTGAATTCCTGCCCGCGACGGGGCCGGAGCGTACCGAGGTGATGAACTGGCTTTTCTGGCAGATGGGATCAGCGCCTTATCTGGGAGGGGGCTTTGGGCATTTCTATGTCTATGCGCCGGAAAAGATCGAATATTGCATCGATCGCTTTTCGATGGAGGCGAAACGCCAGCTTGATGTGCTGGAACGGCAACTGGCCTTGCGCCCCTATATAGCGGGGGAAAACTATACCATTGCCGATATCGCGATCTGGCCCTGGTATGGTCAACTTGCGCTTGGTCGCCAATATGGTGCGGGTGAATTCCTGGATGTGAAATCCTATGACAATGTCGTGGCCTGGGCGAAAAAGATCGATGCCCGTCCGGCAGTGAAAAGGGGGGCCATGGTGAATCGCTTTTCCGGTGATCCGGCCTTGCAACTTCATGAACGTCATGACGCGTCCGATTTCGACCTGCGCACACAGGACAAGATCGGCTGATCCATCGTCGGGCCTGCGGGTTTTTCATGGTGACAAGAATGTTCCCCGGCCCTCCACGCGGTGGACGGCTGGGGAACTTGACAAGGGGGATTCCCTTTGTTGTCCGTTTCTGCCATGATTCGCGCCACGCCCCCGGCCAAGAGGGGCAGCGATGAGCGGTGAAACGAGGCAAGGCAAGATGTCCATTCAGAAATCCCGGCCCGCGCTGGCCTCTCTTTTGTTGATGACATTGGGCGTGATGCTGGGCGGTTATTTCACCTTTGCGGCCGTACAGGGGGAATATGGTGTTTTTCGCCGGGTTGAACTGGATGCCGAAAAACACGAACTAATCGAAACCCGTGATCAGCTTCAGGCGGAACTGGCGCAGATGCAAAACCTTACGCATCGGCTTTCGGACGGCTATCTTGACCTTGATCTTCTTGATGAACAGGTCCGCAACGTGCTGGGCTATGTTCGTGGCGATGAGATCGTGATCCGCTGAGCTCCAGCCGACCCCGACACCCGCTACACCATGCCTTTCAAAGTTCGATCTCGGGCGGAGTTTCGATGACTTCACCCTCCGGCACGGGGGGCGGTGGGGCATCCGGCTTGCGGCGGATCAGGATATCGCCATTGGGCAGCCTTTCGGGGGCTTCGTAATTGCGGACATCCCCCAATAGCGTGCTCAATTGGCGGGCCAGTGGTTCTATTTCCCTCATGGCGCGGCCCATTTCATCAAGGGCGGGTTCCATTTCCTGAAGCAATCCGCGCAGCAGAAGGTTGAAACCTTCTTCCATCATGCTGGTTTCGCCCTCGGCATCCTCTTGCGGGGGGGCGGGGGGGAGCTCCTGCGCAAGGGCGGGAGAGGCAAGGCCGAAACCGAGGCCCAGAAACAGGGCTGTGATTGTCTTGTTCATTCTGGTGATATGGGGGGCATCAAGGCGCATGTCCAGTCTCCTGCGGCCAAAGGTCCAGTGTCACGGGAAAATGATCGGAAGCTGTCAGCAGCGCTTCGCGCAATTCCGGCAGTTTCCAGCAGTTTGGTTCGTTCAGCGGGTGCCAGATCCGCCAGTGTGGCTTGGTGGCGGCAATGTCGGGTGAAACCATCGCGAAATCCAGAAGTGCCTCGAAATAACGTTTTTCGCTATCAAGCCAGAACCGCGCGGTTGAGGCGGCCAGCCCATGGCGGCGGTTCAGCGTAAGTTCGGCATGCGGATCATGCAGGTGCAGCCAGGTTTCCTTTTCCGTGCCCAGAACGATTTCCACGCCCGAGAGGCCAAAGAGCTTTTCATATTCGTCCAGCCCCGGCCCGTCATTGAAATCACCCATCACGATCAGGCTGTCACCAGCCTCCAGATGCGTTTCCACCCGCGCGCGTAGCCAAAGGCATTGCGCCAGCTGCTTGCGGCGGTTCTCGATCGCGATCCGGGTGGCCTCGCGCGGGTTTCGCGCACCATGTGGCGCCTTTGATTTGGCATGGACCCCGATCAGCCGCAGATCCCGCCCCGCCATACGTAGTGCCAGTTCCAGCGGCGGTTTTGAAAAGGAAATCCGTTCGGGATGGGAATCCACGTTCAGATCATGTGAATAAACCCCATCGAAACGCGGCACTCCACTAGGGTTGGCGCGCATTGGATCGGCACCCTGCGGATCGTGCCGTGCCTTGATCCTGGCCGGATCATAGAGGAAGGCGATTTCCTGTTCGGTTCCGCTTTCAAACCCCATGACCGCCCGGCTGGTTCTCAGGTCATAAACCCGTGCAAAGTTTTCCAGCGCCCGGATGGTGCTGCGCCTGCGGTTCTGATCCGGGGCTTCAATGATCATCACCCCATCGGCATCCATCGCGGTAAAGACGATCCCCAGTGCGGTAAGTTGTTCGGCCCGGCTGATCTGATAACGGGCCGAAGGCCCATCATCCGCCAGAAGCTGGCCATCATCGTCGAAAAGTCCGTTGAACCATTCGACATTATAGGTGGCGAGCCGGATCGGCCGCCTGTCAGGCGGCGCGTTTGCCATTGATTTCATCCCAGGCGGCATTGATGGCAATCAGGCGGCGCGAGGCCAGATGTACGGCTTCTTCCGGCACGCCCCGCGCAATCATCCGGTCGGGATGTGTGTCGCGGACGGCCTGTTTCCAGGCTGCGCGGGCCTCTTTCAGCGATGCGTCCGGTGCCAGGCCCAGGACATCATAGGGGTCGCGTGGTGCATCTTCTACGAAACGCGCCCGTATCGCACGAAAGCAGGGTTCCCCCAGGCCGAAGATCCGCGCCACCTCGTGCAGGAAGGCATCTTCCTTCGGATGGTAACTCCCATCCGCCATGGCGATAAGAAACAGCGCCTCCAGAAGATCGGTCAGGACCTTGTCTTCACTGTTGCCAAACATTGCACGGATTTTGCGGGCATAGGCGTCAAACCCGGCGACATCCTGCCGGGCCATGTCGAAGACGCGGGCCGCATTGGCCTCTTCTTCGGGCGGGATCACGAACAGCCTGCGAAAGGTGGTAACCTCGCCGCGCGTGACCCGCCCATCCGCCTTGGCCATCTTGGCACCAAGCGCGATAACCGCAATGGTGAAGCCGACACTGCGCTCGGGTGCGTTTTTTTCCGTACCGCGCAGGCGGTCGAAAACGGCACTCAGGGGTTCGCCCTGGGTAAGGGCGGCAAGGGCTTCGGCAATGCGGGTCCAGATCGACATGCGGCCACTATAAGGCAGCCCGAAAGAACTGTCAGGCGGCGATTTTACCTCGCCACCGCTGCCGGGGAAAAGGCGGCAGGAGGGGCGTTTTCAAGGCACTGTCATAGGGGCATCTGCATCAAAACCAGATCTATCCAGCGGCCAAATTTCCAGCCTGCCCGTGGGATTCGTCCCCGTTCGACAAAGCCGACCGCCTTATGAAAGGCGATTGCGGGAAGGTTCTCACCGCTGATCCCCGCGATGAGTGAGCCGATCTTCGCGTCGCGGGCGTGATCCGCCAGGGTCCCGATCAACTGCCTGCCGATGCCACGCCCCCAGGCCCAATCGGATAGCAGAATTGTCTCTTCCGCGATATGGGTATAGCCCGGACCGGACCGGAAGGCGCCATAGGTGGCAAAGCCCGCCAGCCCCTCCTTTGTTTCGGCCACGAGGAACGGCTGCCCCATCCCGGCCTTGGCCGTCAGCATCCGGGCCAGATCTTCCGGGCTTTTCTTCTGGTCAGTGAACGTGATGGATGTGTCGCAGATGATCGGGTTCCAGATTTCCAGAAGGGCGGGGATATCGGCCGTGTTGGCGGGGCGGATCATCCCTTCGGTGCGCAATGTCATGCGCCCTCGCCGGCGCCTATGACCTTTGCAGTGGCCCCGAGGGCGGAAGCCAACCCCTTGAAACGGGCCTGGGTGACCTCACCGTAAAGCCCTTCGCCCAATGGGGTCAGCGTCAGTTCCAGGATCTTCTTTCTGGACTGCCAACGCAGCTTTCCCGCGCTTTCCGGCCCGCGCGCTGAAAACATTGCGCCAAAACGCATCGCGCGACCCAGCACTTCGGCCTGTTGCATCTGTTCATCATCCAGCAGCCGGAACAGGGGTTCCAGCCGCGTACCCGAACGGGAATTCTTGTAGCGATGCAAGAGCGCGAGCCCCAGGAAGACCCGTCCCTGATGATCCAGCCCTCCCAGATTGGCGCGGGTGGAATTGTCGAAACAGACTTCGGCACGGTAATCGGGATGGGCGCGCCAGGTTGTGTCATGCAAGAGACAGGCCGCCTTGACCAGTCGCATCCGTTCCTCATCCGCATGTTTGAAGATCGGTTGCAGGAAATTGTAAAGCTTCTTGCCGAAACCGGGTAATCGCGCGGAGGTCTGTTCCGCGACGCGCGCGGCCTCGATCAGCGGATCCCGGGCGCGCAGCCGGTTGGGCATCTGTTCATAAAGCAGCCCCTCACGGATCCCGTAGGAGGAAACCGCGATATCCTGCGGTTTGAAGATGCGGATCAGTTCGCGCATCACCTCACAGGCCAGCGGTACCAGATCCATCCGATCCGCAGAGGTTCCGGTCAAGGCGCGCAGATAGGCCAGGTCGTTATTGGCGATCCAGTCGATGGTTTCCAGTACGGATTTCGGCGTCATGCGATATTCATGCAGGACGGTCAGGGGGTAATTGCGCCGTTCCATATCCAGCCGCGCAATGGCCCGCCAGGATCCCCCGACCAGGAAAATCCGGTCATTATCGGGCTTGATCACATCTTTCATGCGACGCAACACGCGGTCGATGACCGCGCGGCGCTTTTCCGGTCCACCTTCGATCTGCTGGACGCGAAAGGGGCCAAGCGGCGAGGTGGCCCTTGCACCGACCTTGCCACGGGCGATCCGGGCAAGCTCCATCGAGTTGCCGCCGATATCGCAGACGATGCCGCGTGCTTCGGGCCAGCCCAGAAGTACTCCCTGTGCCGAAAGCCGCGCCTCTTCCTTTCCGTCAATTACCCAGAGCTTCAGCCCGGTTTCCGCTTCTACCTGGGCCTGGAACTCCGGCCCGTCTTCGGCTTCGCGAACGGCGGCGGTGGCGATGCAGGTAAGCGGTGGCAGCTCCATTCCCTCTGCAAGGATCGCAAAGCGTCTGAGCGCGACCAGGGCGCGCTCGCGGCCCCTGGGGTTCAGGCGCCCCGTATCGGCCAGCCCCTTGCCGAGCCCCGCCATCAGCTTTTCATTGTAGAAATAGGCCGGGCTGCGTGCGGCGCCGTCGAAAACCACCATCCGAACTGAGTTTGAGCCGACATCAACCACCCCGACACGCGACAGCGCCCGTATTGACGGATCGTCAAAGAGCGGTTTCAGAAACGGGCTGCCATCATCGTGATGAGCCATGCGTTCTTCAGCAAGGGTTGCGGTTTTGGTGGCCATCCCGGACCCTCCTGATACTCCACGGGGCGACGATGCCGTGTTGCGGTGCGATGGTCAACGATTCCCCCGCCCGCGCCCCAACGTCATCCGGTGGTTTCGTCACGCGAATGGGCCAGATGGGGGACGTCCTTGGCCCCGGCGGTGCCCCGGCCCGAAAGTGACGGGTTTTCCATGAAAAAGCGATGGCAGTTGAACAAGGGCTGATCGCCATTTCCAAGGTACCGTTCATAGCGGCCATCGGGATAGAGGACCCAGCTTTGCCCTTCATCGGCCATATTCGCGGTCATAATCTGGCTGACAATTTGTGCCTTGACGGTGGGATTGTTGATTTCCACCAGGGTTTCCACCCGCCATGACAGGTTGCGTCCCATCCAGTCGGCCGAAGAAATGAACACCCGCGCCTTGCCCGAGGGGAGCCCCTGGCCATTCCCGAAACAGAGAATGCGGCTATGTTCCAGAAATCGCCCGACCACGGATTTGACACGGATATTTTCCGAAAGCCCTTTCACTCCGGGCCGGATCCCGCAGATGCCGCGCACCACCAGACTGATCTTCACCCCCGCATTGGAGGCGGCATAAAGTGCATCGATCACATCGGGTTCGATCAGGCTGTTCACCTTGGCCCATATCTCGGCCTGTTTGCCTGCCCTTGCATGTTCCGCCTCGGCCGCGATCATCGCAAGCAATTGCGGTTTTAGTGTCGTGGGTGCAATGGCAAGGTTTTCCAGCCCGTCAGGTTGCACATAGCCCGACAGGTAGTTGAACACCTTGGTTGCGTCCCGCCCCAATGCAGGATCGCAGGTGAAGAAGGAAAGATCGGTATAAAACCGCGCCGTGATCGGATGGTAATTACCGGTGCCATAATGGGTATAGGTTACAAGACTTGTCCCCTCGCGCCGCACCACGGTTGAAATCTTGGCATGGGTCTTGAGGTTCATGAAACCATAGACGACATGCGCCCCCGCGCGTTCCAGCCTGCGTGACTGGCGGATATTCGCGGCCTCGTCGAAGCGTGCCTTCAGTTCAACCAGTGCAGTTACGGATTTTCCCGCCTCTGCCGCCTCACAAAGTGCTGCCACCACGGGGCTGTCGGCGCTGGTTCGGTATAACGTCTGCTTGATTGCCAGAACATCGGGGTCGCGTGCCGCCTGTTCCAGAAAGCGGATCACCATATCGAAGGTTTCATAGGGGTGATGCAGCAGCATGTCCTTTTGCCGGATGGCGGCAAACATGTCCCCATCGTGATCCTGCACCCGTTCGGGCACGCGCGGCGTGAAGGGTGGCCAGAGCAGGTCCTTGCGTTCGCTCAGGACCAGCTCCTTCAGATCGGCAATGCCCAGAAGCCCCCGCAATTCCACGATTTCGGCTGCGGACACGCCCAGTTCTTCCATGATCATGGCACGCAATCCTTCCGGCGCGCCGGAGGAAATCTTGAGCCGGATCACCTCACCCCGGCGGCGACGTTTCAATGCGGTCTCGAATTCGCGTACAAGATCTTCGGCCTCGTCCTCGACTTCCAGATCGCTGTCGCGAAGAACGCGGAAACTGCAGTGACCCTGATCGGTGTAACCGGGAAAGAGCATATCGAGATGCAATAGCAGCAATTCTTCCAGCGGCAGGAAACGAAACTGCCCCGATTTTGCCGGAAGCGGCACAAACCGGTCGATCTGCTGTGGGATTGGCAGGAGCGCACGCAGATGCCGCTTGTCCGAACTGCGTTCCAGATCCAGCGCAAGACAGAAGCCGGTATTCGGAATGAACGGAAAGGGATGGGCGGGGTCGATGGCCAGCGGAGACAGGACCGGAAAGACCTTTCCCAGAAAATGGTTTTCCAGATGCTTCAGGTCGCGCGCCGTCAGTTTCGACCGTGTCAGCAGTGTGATGCCTTCCGCCTCCATCAACCTGCGCAGCTTGTTGAACACGCTTTGCTGCATCTGCATCAGCCGCCGGGCATCCTCATTGATCAGGGTAAGCTGTTCGGCGGGGCTGCGCCCGTCTTCGGATGATCTGTCCCTGCCGCTGCGGACCATGGCGCGCAGGCCCGCGACGCGCACGGTATAGAATTCATCAAGATTGGTTGCCGAGATCGACAGGAAACGCAGCCGTTCCAGCAGGGGGACGGCGGGATTGGTTGCCTCCTCCAATACGCGCCAGTTGAAGGCGAGCCAGCTCAGCTCCCTGTTGAAAAACCGGTGTGGCCCTGCGGTTTCCGTCTCCGGAAGTTTCACGGGCGGGGCGAAGGGCGCCTTGAGGAAATCGGCTTGTGTCATGGTTCCTCAGTCTGGGATGGTTCTGTGACAGGCGGGTGACAACTTTCGGCATCATTCCCTGCCCAGAACCCTTTTGGCAAGCGGCAGTGAGACTCCCCCTCCGGTCGAAAGTGCCTCCCGGTCAAGCTTTTCGACAATATCGCGCGCGGCGGCAAAGCTGCGTTCCATCCGCGAGGTCAGATAAGGGATCAGTGCGGGATTGACCGTAATCTGGCGATCGGCAAAGAGCTTTACCAGAACCGCCATCAGCAGCGCATCGTCGGGCGGGGCCAGTGACAGCTGTGCCATTGCCTGAATCCGGCTTTGCAGATCCGGCAGGGTGAGTTCCCATTCCGGGACCGGGCGGGCCGCCGTGATCAGCAATGCGGCCCTGTTTTCGCCCATCAGGTTATGCAGGTGAAACAGGGCTGTCTCGGCCTCGGCATTGCCCGCAATCGTTTCGGCATCTTCCACGACTGCCACGCCAGCGCCCGCGATTTGCGGCAATGCCATTCGGGGCAATTCGGATGCTGACAGGATCATGGCCCCGGTGTTAGCGGCCCAGACATGGGAAAGGTGGGTTTTGCCCGCGCCTTCCGGCCCGATCAGCAGCATGCGCCCGCCCGGCCATTCGCGCCAGCCATCCAACCCTGCCAGAGCCGCCGCATTTGCCTTTGAGACAAAAAAGTCCTCCCGCCCCAAAGCATGGCGCGGTGGCAAATCCAGGGTCAGTTGACGGTTCACGTTGTGGCACCTTCCTTGCCGGGGGGGTCGTCGTCTTCCTCATCCGGATCGGGAGGTGGCGGAGGGGATACCCCCAGATAGAGCAGGCTACGGTGATATTTCTGAATGACAAAACGCGTCAGTACGCCCAGGGATGCCGCAACCGGCACCGCCACCAGCATGCCGACAAAACCAAAGGCCGCCCCGAAGGCCGAAAGCGCGAAAAGCAGCCAGACGGGGTGGAGGCCCACCGAATCCCCCACCAGCCGGGGGGTGATGACATTGCCTTCAAGGAACTGGCCGAAAAAGAAGATCCCCGCGATCAGCAGGATATGCAGCCAGTCCCCCCAGAACTGAAAAAGCGCAAGGCCGATGGCAAGCCCGCCGCCCACCAGCGCCCCGATATAGGGAATGAAGGTGATTGTGCCGGCAATGACGCCGACGATCAGCCCGAATTGCAGCCCCGCAATGATCAGCATGACGGAATAGAAAACGCCAAGGATGAGGCAAACCAGGAACTGCCCCCGCAGGAAAGAGGCAAGGGTGGCATCGATCTGACGCGCAAGGCGCCGGATCGTCGGGGCATGGTCGCGCGGCAGCAATGCATCGACCTGGGCGATCATCCGGTCCCAGTCGAGCAACATGTAAAAGGTCACAACCGGGACCACGACCATGAAGACCAGCGCATTGATCACCCCCATGGCAGAGGAAAACAGCGTCTGGACAAGCTCAGCCCCCTGTTCCTTGATCGTGTCGCCGAAGCTGTTCAATGCCTGCCTGATCGGGCTGTCGGGTTCCAGAAGGTCGGGCACGCGTTCAGTGATGAAGGCCTGCAGGCGTCGTACCATCTCGGGTGCGGTATTTACCAATTGGCTCAACTGATGCGACAGCGCGGGAAGAACGGCCAGCATCAGCAGGACCGCGATGACCAGTGCGCAGAGGGAGATGATGACCGTTGCCATCGTCCGGCTGAATTTCCATCGCTCCAGCCGGTCGGCGACCGGATCGAGAAAATAGGCGATGGCCCCACCAACCAGAAAGGGCGTCAGCACATTGCCAAGCGCGCCCAATAGCAGGAAAAACACCAGTGCGGCGATGCTCCAGTACAAAACTTGCTGTCTTACGGGTAGTGCCATATCTCGCCCTCTTGTCAGCGCCATATCTTATCGCTGCGGTGCCTCTTTCGTGCAAGGGGCTATTGCCGGTAGGGGCGTGCCGGGGTTCAATTCCCGGCGGGAAGCACAGATATCCGCCCCGGTTGTTGGTAGACTATCAAATGGGCGCGAAACCGTGGGATCCCCTATGACCCCCCTTCGGAAGGGTCGTATTCAATCCGGGCCGATCCTGCCTGGAGCACGCCTTTGGCCTGATCGAAACGCAGCCAGGCCAGGGCGCGATCCATTGATCTTGTCCCCAACCGGCCGATGGTTCTGGGGCCATTGGTGATCGGAGTGCCCGGCGCCGCATCGCCCTGCAGCATTACCATGGCAAGCCCCTTTCGCAACTCGGTCTTGTGTTTCATCCGTGCAGTCACTTCCTGTCCGACGTAGCAGCCCTTGCGGAAATCGACGCCGTGGAGCCGTTCGAAACCGAATTCGAGGATATAGCTGTCCTCGGGGATAAGTTCGATCCCGGTTTCGGGGATCAGATGGGCCACGCGGATTGCATCCCAGTCGATTGCCGGGGCTTGTCCATCGGGGCCACCATAGGCGCGCCAGCCCAGGGCAGGGTGACGCGGATCGCGCAGGGCGCCCGGGGGGGGATCCCCCAGCCCGCGCGTGACTTCCAGCGCAGCGGGCTCCATCGTCACCTCCGCGCGCAGACGATAAAGCGCAAGCCGCCGCAATGTTGCATCGGCCAGCGCCTCCGGCAGATCCAGCAGCAGGCTTTCCCCGCTGCGGACCACGAAGAAATCGGCCAGATATTTGCCCTGCGGTGTCAGGAGCGCGGCCCAGATAAGACCTTCCCCCTTTGCCAGTGGCAGGACATCATTTGTCACCAACCCCTGCAGGAAGGGGAGCGCA
Source organism: Pseudorhodobacter sp. (assembly GCA_047975325.1). GTDB lineage: Bacteria > Pseudomonadota > Alphaproteobacteria > Rhodobacterales > Rhodobacteraceae > JBKEDF01. The sequence goes on from JBKEDF010000007.1 coordinate 72,269, forward strand.
TCCTTGCCCGAGATTTCAACCACACGACGGTCGGGGGCGGTTTCGCCTGTCATTTTTTCTCCCTTCGCTAGGATAAATATAGGCGGTCAGGATTGAAACTGAAGCTTGCACAGATCGGCATAAAGGCCGGAGCGGGCCAGCAATTCATCATGGCGTCCCTGATCCACGGCGCGGCCCCGATCCATCACCACGATCTTGTCCGCATTGCGGATTGTGGCCAGCCGATGCGCGATTACCAGCACGGTTCGGCCTTCGGCCAGTCGGGAGATTGCCTCGGACACCAGGGCCTCGGACTGGGCGTCAAGGGCGCTGGTGGCTTCATCAAGCAAAAGGACCGGTGCGCTTGCTGTCAACGCCCGGGCAATGGCCACGCGCTGGCGCTGCCCGCCCGAAAGGGCAGATCCGCGTGGCCCTACGGGGCTGTCCACCCCTTGGGGCAGGGATCGCAGGAATTCACTGATATGCGCGGCCTTGACCGCTGCGGCGAAATCCGCTTCGGGCAGATCCCGGCCCAGCAGGATGTTTTCCCGGATCGTTTCATCAAAAAGCGCAGCCTCCTGCGAGACGGCCGAAAACTGACTGCGCAGATCCGAAAGCGGCAGGGTTGCGATATCCACATCGTCAAGCATGATTTGCCCCGCTTGTGGTTCGGCCATGGCCGTCAGCAGGGAAAAGACGGTGCTCTTGCCTGCACCTGATGCACCGACAAGGGCCGTGATCTGACCTGCCTCAGCCGTAAAACCAAGCCCGTCCAGAACGGTACTTCCCCCCGGATAGGCGAAATGGATATCGCTAAGCACAATCCTCGGTGCCTGACCGGGATGGGGGAGCTGGCCGGTCTCAGCGGGCCTTGGCGCGGGTTTCGTGTCGAAAAGTCGGAAAAGCCGTTCAAGGCTTGCCGCGGCGATCTGCCAGAACCCGGCGATATCGCCCAGACGGCGGATTGGCTGGAAGGTCAGGGCCATGGCAGAAAAGAAGGCCATGAAATCCCCTACGGTTCGTTCGCCCGAGGCAATCTGTGGCCCCGCCAGGATCAGGACGGCAAAGAACCCCACCCCGGTAATCACGTCAATCAGTGCCGGAATGGTGGCGCGCCCTGCGACGGTACGGATTTCCCACCGGACAATCCGTGCGACGATATTGGCAAAACGCCCGGTCTGATAGCTTTCCATCCGGTTGAGTTTCACCGCGTCAATGCCGTGAAAGATTTCATCCAGCCTTGTTGCGCGCAATCCCGCCTCATTGCGCATGGCCATGGTCTTGCGACGGATGTAACGCCGCACGACATGTGCGGGCAGGATCAGAATGGGCGCCCCTATGAGCGCCGCGAAGGTCCAGACGGGATCGACGCTCAGCGCGATGACGAACAGCCCCAGCAGCGAAACCGCATCGCGCCCGACCCCGGTGATGAAGACCGACCAGACACCTTGCACCGCAATCGTATCGCCCTGCACCCGTTCGATCAGCGCACCGGGGGGATTTTTCTGGAAGAAAGCCGCATCAAGCGTGAGAACATGGCGCAGAAGGTCGATCTGCATTGCTGCTGATGAGTTTTGCGCGATGACGGTCAGCAATGTCTTGGAGGCGATGGAAGTTATCGCGCGGATCAGGAAAAGCACGACAATCAGCACCCCGACCCAGATCAGGGCATCGGTATTGCCACCGGTGAAAACCCGGTCGAAAAGCGGTTTGAGCATATAGGAAAGTGCGCCAAGGGTGGATCCTTCCACCACCATGATCGCAAAGGCCAGCGCCATGGACCAGCGCCATGGGCGCAGCCAGCCCGACCAGAGACGCGCGAAGAGGCGCGAGGATCGATAGTCGTCATTTTGCAGGTCGGACAAGATAAGGATCTTTCAACGGGGGCCGATACGCGGCTGGGGCGTTTTAGCCCGGATCATCAAGCCTCTCAAGCCGCAGCGATTGACGGCGGCTTGCGCGCGGCGTAGCCAAGACGGGACAGAGTGGAGTTTGCCGATGACCTCGTCCGTTTCACTGGCCCATGGCCGTTCCTATCTGGCCATTCCCGGGCCTTCCGTGATACCCGATCGCGTGCTGGCTGCGATGCAACGTCCCGCGCCCAATATCTATACCGGCGAACTGGTGGATATGGTCGAAACCCTTTGGCCACGCCTTTGTACCGTGGCAGGGACGAAGGCGCATGTTGCACTTTATATCGCCAATGGCCATGGCGCATGGGAAGCGGCCAATGCCAATCTCTTCAGTCGCGGCGACAAGGCGCTGGTTCTGGCCGTGGGGCGTTTCGGGAATGGCTGGGCGGCAAGCGCGCGTGCCGTCGGGGTCGATGTGGAGGTGCTTGATTTCGGAAAATCCGCACCCGTTGACATGGCGCGCGTGGAGGACGCATTGAAGGCTGATCGCGACCATCGCATCAAGGCCCTTCTGACGACGCAGGTGGATACTTCCAGTTCGCTGCTGACCGATATCCGGGCGCTGCGGCGATTGCTGGATGATCTGGGCCATCCCGCGCTTCTGGGGGTGGATGGTGTCGCAAGCCTTGGTTGCGATGAATATCACATGGACGAATGGGGGGTCGATCTGACGGTCGGGGCAAGCCAGAAGGGGCTGATGACACCGCCCGGGCTGGGCTTTGTCTGGTTTTCCGACAAGGCCCGTGAACGCTGTCGCGAAAGTGATCTGCGCAGCCCCTATTGGGATTGGGAACCGCGTGTCTTCGGGCCGGAATTCTATCAGCGCTTTGCCGGAACCGCACCGACCCATCACCTTTTCGCGCTGAATGAGGCATTGCGGATGATCGAGGAGGAAGGCCTGAAAAATGTCTGGGCCCGCCATCGCAAGCTTGCCTCTGCTGTCTGGGCCGCCTTCGATGCCTGGGGTAAGGATAATCCGAAGATCGCGCTGAATGTCGCCACCTCGGCCTTTCGCGGCAATTCGGTAACGGCGGTACGGTTCGGGGCGCCTGATGCCACGCGGCTGCGTGAATGGTGTGAACGGGAAACAGGTGTGACGCTGGGGATCGGGCTGGGCATGGCGCTGCCTTCCGATCCGGCATGGCATGGGTTTCTGCGGGTGGCGCATATGGGCCATGTCAACGCACATATGACACTGGGGGTCCTTGCGGCGATGGAGGCGGGGCTGAAGGCGCTGGATATCCCGCATGGGCCGGGCGCGCTGGATGCCGCAACCCGCGCCATTCTGGACTAGACGGATGGAACGGCGCCCCCCCGCGCGGCGCGGCTACGATGTCGTCATCGTCGGAGGTGCGATGATGGGATCGGCCACGGCATGGTGGCTGACCAATATGGGCGGGTTCGACGGTCGTATTCTGGTGGTCGAACGCGATCCGAGTTATGAATTCGCGGCAACCTCACATACGAATTCCTGCATCCGGCAGCAGTTTTCTTCGGAACTGAATGTGCAAATTTCCCGTTTTGGTGCGGAATTCGTGCAGGATCTGCCGCATTTCATGGGGCCGGATCCGCGATTGCCGAAATTGAAGATCCGGAATTTCGGCTATCTTTATCTTGCCGCGACAGCGAAAGGCGCGGCAATCCTGCGTGAAAATCAGTCCATGCAGGCCCGTCTTGGCGCAGCAACCCGGATTTTGATGCCGGGGGAAATCAGCGCGGAATATCCGTTCTTCAAAATCGATGACCTGGTGTTGGGATCACATAACCCTGTTGATGAAGGGTATTTTGACGGAGCAACCGTTTTTGACTGGTTTCGCCGCAAGGCGCGTGAAAACGGTGTCGAATACCTGGAAAATGAGGTTGCCGGTGTGACAGTCCGGGCGGGACATGTCAAAGGCGTGACCTTGGCCAGCGGTGAAAAGGTCACTTGCGGGCATCTAGTGAATGCGGCGGGAACGCGGGGGACGGCGCTGGCACGGATGGCGGGGATCGCGATCCCGGTTGAGCCACGCAAACGGTTCACCTGGGTGATCCGCGCTGAAACCCCGCTGAAACGGGATTTGCCGCTGACCGTTGATCCAAGTGGGGTACACATGCGGCAGGAGGGGCACGACACCTATATGATCGGCGGTCATGGTGGCCCGGATCCCGTGGTGGACCCGGAGGATTTCAACCTCGATCCCGACCTTTGGATGGATCATATCTGGCCCCGTATCGCGACGCGCATACCTGCCTTTGAATCCGTCCGGGTGATCCGTGAATGGGCAGGGCATTACGATATGAACCTGCTTGATCAGAATGCCATTACCGGCCCGCATCCCGAACTTGGGAATTTCCACTTTCTGAACGGGTTTTCGGGCCATGGGCTGCAACAGGCCCCGGCCATGGGGCGCGGCATGGCGGAATGGATCATTCATGGGGGTTATCGCAGCCTTGATCTGTCCCCTTTCCATTTTGAACGGATCGCCGAAGGACGCCCTTATCGGGAAAGGGCGATTATCTGACGGCAAGGGGGATCGGGCGTTGTTCGGCAATGGCCTCCATCGCGAAATAGGAGGTTACGGTTTCCAGTTCGACCTTCGCGATCAGCCGCTGATAGACCCGGTCATAGCTTGTCATGTCGCGGGTAATGACCTTGAGCAGGTAATCGTAATCCCCCCCGATACGAAAGAAATCCACGACCTCCGGAATCTGTTGGACATGATTGCGGAAATTTTCAAGCCAGCCCTTTGAATGGTGCCGGGTTCGCAGCATCACAAAAACCACAAGCCCCGCCCCGAGCTGCGCACGATCCAGCGTGACCGTGCGGCCCCGGATAACGCCGCTTTCCTCCAACAGTTTCAAGCGCCGCCAAAGCGCGTTTTGCGAAATTCCGATCCGTTCGGCCATGGCACGTTGCGATTGGGCCGAGTTGCGTTGCAACTCCTCAAGGATGCGCATATCCAAATGATCGAATGGTACCTGCATTTTTCAATCATATGACACAATATTATCCTTAGAAAGGTAAAAAAATGTGCTGAAATCGGATAAATCAGATGACATGATTTTCCGATGAATCAGCAAGTCCAACCTCCCGTCATTCTTTCCCCGCTTGATCGTTTCCGTGCCGAACTGGCCGGGCCGGATCTTGCCGCACGTCTTGCCGCCGCCCAGATAGGGGAGGGTGTGCTGATCGAGACACCCTTTGGCACGCGATCGCTGATTTATGCTGATCATGTCGCCTCGGGCCGGTCCTTGCGGCTGGTTGAGGATTTCGTGATGGAGGCAGTGCTGCCCTATTACGCCAATACCCATAGCCAGGCGTCATATTGTGGCGGCTACATGACGCGATTGCGCGAAGCCGCCCGGGATGAGATTGCACGGATCTGCGGGGCAGGACCGGATAGCGCGGTGATCTTTACCGGCTCTGGTGCGACGGCGGGATTGCATCGTGTGGTGGACCTTTTGGATATTCCGGCGCGGTGGCGCCGGGGGGAAAGGGTCGTGGTGCTCCTGGGACCCTATGAACATCATTCCAACCTGCTGCCCTGGCGCGAATCCGGGGCCGAGATACAGCAAATTTCCGAAGCTCCCGACGGCGGCCCGGATCTGGGGGAACTGGAGGCCGCGCTGATTGCGGCAAAGGGCGCAATAGTGGTCGGGGCTTTTTCGGCGGCTTCGAATGTCACGGGGATAGTCACGGATGACCGGGCGGTGACAAGACTGTTGAAATCCCATGGTGCGCTGGCCATCTGGGACTATGCCGGAGGTGGCCCCTATCTGCCGATGGACATGGGCAAGGACGGGGAAGCCAAGGATGCGATTGTCTTTTCCAGCCACAAGTTTTCTGGCGGGCCGGGTAGTTCGGGTGTGCTGATCTGCCGTCGTTCGCTGGCCCCGGAGGGGCGGCCGACACGGGCGGGGGGCGGGACAGTCAGCTTCGTTTCCCCCTGGGACCACGTCTATCAGGAAGATCTTGAAAGCCGTGAGGAAGCTGGCACACCCAATGTGATCGGCGATATTCGTGCTGCCTTGGTGCTGATGATCAAGGAGGCGCTGGGCCAGAACTGGATATCGGCACGAAACCGCAGTCTGCGCGGCATTGCAAAAGCCGGATGGTCGGGCCTTCCGGGACTGGAGGTTCTGGGCCGTGCAGGGTCAGATGCCATTCCGGTTTTTTCCTTCCGGTTACGTGACGGGGCCGGGGCGCTGGTGCATCATCAGCTTGTCACCCGGATGCTGAGCGATGTTCTTGGCATTCAGGCCCGCGGCGGTTGTGCCTGTGCCGGTCCCTATGCGCATCACCTCCTGGGAATGAAGCGCGCCGAATCCGAAAGGATCTTTGATGCGATCCGGGCGGGGAGGGAGGTTGAAAAACCCGGCTGGGTACGGCTCAACCTGTCCTATCTCAATTCGGATGCCAAGGCTGCGCGGATTGTTGAGGGTGTGACGCTGATTGCGCGTCATGCCACGGAACTTGCCCCGGCCTATCGCTGTGACAGCAGCACGGCACGGTTTCAGGCTGAACCTTCGGCAGGGGATCTGGCGCTGGCGACCCGGATCCATGAGGGTTTTACCGGCATCTGAAGGGATAGAACTTTCGGGGGGGCTTGGAGCCCCGCACGGAACGGTATAGCAGGAAAGGCACCCATCTGCGAGTGACTGAGAGGAGGCCATGGCCGATATCCCCCCGACCGAACCCGATCTTGCCGCGCTGGAAGCACGGATAGCGCAGGACTTTACCGATCTCTGCCTGCCTGCAGCCAATTGGGTTCCTGCCAGAACCCATGGCGGTGAGGCGGTGACCGATGTTGTGATTATCGGCGGTGGCATGTGTGGGCTGGTGGCCTGGACGGCCCTGAATTCTGGCGGGTTGCGCAACATGCGGATCCTTGATCGTGCGCCGCAAGGGCGGGAAGGCCCCTGGCTTACCTATGCACGGATGGAAACGCTGCGTTCACCCAAGGGGCTGGTTGGCCCGGCGTTGGGGCATGGCGGGCTGACCTTTCGGGCCTGGTATCGTGCCCGTTTCAGTGAGGCGGCCTGGGAGGCGCTGGACAAGATCCCGCGCCCGATGTGGATGGATTACCTGATCTGGTATCGCAAGGTCATGGGCGTTCCGGTGGAAAACGGCGTCTCGGTCGATCTGATCGAACCGGAAGGCCCCTATCTGCGGCTGCATCTGACCGGGGCGGAGGCGCCATCGATCCTGACGCGCAAGCTGGTCATGGCCACGGGCCGGGATGGTACCGGAGAGCCGAATATCCCCGCTTTCATGGATGGCGTGCCGCGCCGGTTCTGGGCGCATTCGGCGGATGAGATCGATTTCGCCGCGCTCAGGAACAAGCGCGTGGCGCTGGTGGGTGTCGGGGCCTCGGCCATTGACAATGCCGCCGAAGCGCTGGAGGCCGGAGCCCTTGAGGTGCGTCATCTGATCCGCCGCGCAGAGATGCCGGTCATCAACAAGATGATGGGGATCGGCAGTTTCGGGCTGACGCAGGGGTTTCGTGAATTGCCCGATGAATGGCGTTGGCGTTTCATGCGCTATTCCTTCGTGACCCAGACCCCGCCGCCACGTGGCTCTACCCTGCGGGTCAGTCGTCACAAGAATGCCTATTTTCACTTTAATCAGGCAGTAGAGAGTGTTACGCAACGTTCCTTATCCCTTTCTATCGGCATGAAGGGCGGGGCGGTTCTGGAAACCGACTACCTGATCCTTGGCACCGGATTTACCACTGATCCGATGTCGCGGCGTGAATTCGGATCGGCGGCCGGGGAAATCCGGCTTTGGCGCGATGCCTATCGCCCGCCCCAGGGCGAAGAGAATGACGATCTGGCGGCCTTTCCCTATCTGGGCAATGATTTTTCCTTTCAGGGCAAGGAGGCGCGCGCGTCCTGGCTTAACCGGGTATATTGTTTCAACTATGGTGCTGCCGCCTCCCTGGGCAAGGTCAGCGGCGATATTCCGGGGATTTCGGAAGGGGCGGCGCACCTGACCCAGTCGATCGCGGCAACCCTCTATCATGAGGATATCGCGGCGCATTGGCAGGGTTTTCAGGACTATGTCACGCCTGAACTTCTGGGGGATGAATGGCGTGCCACCCCTTTGCCGGACGAGGCATGAAAAGGAATGCAATGAAAGATCTTCGTGAAATGACAGTGTTGCGCCTGGCCGGCATTGCCCCCGGGACGGAATTGGCCAGGGCCGTGGAAAAACGTGCCAGGATCCTGGGCTTTACCGATACGGCCGAAGCTGCGGTGCTGAAGCCCGATGATCCGGGCGGAATCAGTCATGATCTGCGCCTGGCACTTGCCGCACGTATCGCGCGGTTGCACGATCTGGAGGATCTGGCCGCCTTTTATGAGGCCGGGGGCGCCGAGGCGGATCCGGGTTTCCAGGGGGCCGGCCGCATTGCCGCAATCCTTGCCTTCACCGACCTTGTTTCCAGCCACCCCCGTGATGCCGGGGCCACGGATATCGAGGTGCTGCGCGATGCAGGGATCCCTGATGCCGATATCGTCAGGCTGGCGGAACTCAACGCTTTCATGGCCTATCAGATCCGCGTCATCGAAGGACTGCGGGCGCTTGCGAAGGGGGATGCCGCATGAACGAGGTGATCCACAAGTTTACGCGCAAGGTGCCCCATTGGCGGCCACGGGTGGCGCCGGTGAAACTGTCTGATGCCAGCGAGGCGCAGCTTGCTGCGCTTCAGATCACGCCCTCCAATACCAAGGTTTCCGATTATGTTCTGGTGCTGGCGCATGATGTCGAAACGCTGGCGGTACGATCCCCGCTTTTCAACGCGATCATGTATGATCCCGGGGGCATGAGCCGCGCCGAACGGGAATTGGGGGCCATAGGGGCGTCGATTGTCAATCGCTGTATCTATTGCGCAGCCGTCCATGCCGACCGCCATGCGCAGCTTTCGAAATCCGAGACGGTAACGGATGCGATCTTTGCCGATGGCGAGAAGGCCAAGCTTGCCGCGCGGGACAGGGCAATTCTGGATTTTTCGGTCGCGCTTTCACAAAGCCCGGCAAGGGTTACGGAGCCGCATGTTGCCGCATTGCACGATGCCGGGATCAGTGATGATGAAGCGGTGGATCTGGTCTTGTCCACTGCGCTTTTTGGCTGGGCGAACCGGCTGATGCATATCCTCGGAGATCCAGTGAAGAAGACGGTGTAAGGTATGACAAAAAAAGAAAAATACCGTATTGGGATTGCCGGGGCAGGCTCTGTTGCGCTTGGTAACGCGGCCTTTCTGGAAGATGCCGGACATGAGGTCATGCTCTGGTCCCCTTCGGGAAAGCGAACGGCGGAACTGGCCAAGGGTGCGCCGCTTCTGGCAACGGGCGCGGTTGAGGGCGAATTCCACCCTGCCATTGCCGCATCGGCCCAGGTCCTTTGTGAAGGGGCGGAGATCATCTTGCTGGCCCTGCCTGCCTATGGCCATCGTGTGGTGATGGAGGCATTGGCCCCGCATCTGCGTTCCGATCACCTTGTCATCATCTCTTCGCACGCCTCGCTTGGCGCGCTTTATCTGGGAAAACTGCTGGCCGAACGGGGGATCAGCCTGCCCATTGTCGCCTGGGGTACGACAATGACAACGGGGCGTGCCGCGTCGGGAACGGAGGTCAAGGTCAATACCGTCCGCGCACGGCTTGATATGTGCACGGTTCCCGTTTCCCGGTCGGCGGAGGGGCTGGCAGTCTGCCGGGCGCTTTTCGGGGATCGTTTTGTGGAACGGGACGGCCTTCTGGCAATATCGCTGTCCAATCTTAATCCGCAAAACCATCTGGGTATTGCGCTTGGCAATATTACCCGGATGGAAAAGGGTGAAATCTGGAGCCAGGGTGAACATGTCACCCCACTGGTCGGGCGGCTGCTGGAGGCACTGGATGCCGAAAGGCTGGCCATTGCCGGGGCACTGGGCCTGGAGGTCCGGACGATTTTTGAACATTTTCACCTGTCCTTCCATGTCCCGGTGGCAAGCATTTCGGAGATGAACCAGAAAATGCATCGCAAGGGCAATGGCGGGATTGGCCCTGCCACCGCCGACAGCCGTTATGTAACCGAAGATGTCCCATATGGCCTTGCGTTGACCGTGGCCCTGGGTGATCTTGTTGGCCATCCGGCGGTGCTGCATAAGGCGGGGATCGATATTTTCTCAGCCATGTATGGCCGCGATTTTACTGCTGAAAACGACTTGCTGGCCGCGCTCAATCTTGATGAGGTGGGCCTTGATGACTTGCGGAATGCCGCGCAGAGCGGCATCCTGCCGCCTTGAGAAACGTGCAAGATCCCCGATGAAGCCCAAGTTTGACCGGGGGCCGGTGCGCCTGCAACAAAAGAACAGATCAAGACAGGGGAAGACCATGACCAAATTCCTGACATCCCGTCGCCGTTTCCTTACTGTCGCCGCGGCAAGCGGCGCTGCACTGGCTTCGCCCGCCTATCTGCGCGGTGCGATGGCGCAGGGATCCGGAGAGGTGAATATCTGGACCTATAACAATTTCATTCCCGATGAGTTCAAGGCGGCCTTCGAAAGCGAGACCGGTATCAAGGTGAATATCCGTCTGGTGGATGACCAGGGTAAACAGTTCAACCTGCTTGCCGCCGAAGCGCCCAATCCCTCGGTTGATATCCTGACCGTTGCGGGGCATCGGTACAATCAGTTCATCAATAGTGAGCTTCTTGCCCCGCTCGATCCCGGACGGTTGGCCAATTGGGGGGCGATCAATCCGGTCTATTCCGAAAGCGACTGGGCCACGATCAATGACCAGAAATGGGGTGTGCCTGTCCTTTCCGGTGCGGAAATCCTGGCCTATAACACTGAGGTCGTCACGCCCGAGGAAGCAAAAAGCTGGGACACGATTTTTTCCGATACCTATGCCGGGCAAACCGCCTATATCCTGCAGGACATGGTGTCGGTCGTGATGCTTTATCTCGGCTATGACGGGAATATGATCGAATATATCGATGATCCCGAAAAAGCCGCGGCAGTGGTAACGGAGGCACGGGATTTCCTGATCGCCAATAAACCCAAAGTCCGGAAATACTATGATGCAGGCGCCGAGGTGCAGCAGATGTTCGTCAATCAGGATATCGTGATGGCCCATGCCTGGAATGGCCCCATTGCCAAGCTGATCAATGATGGCTTCCCCGTGTCGATGACCATTCCGAAGGAAGGCAGTTACGGATTTGTCTATACCCTGAACGTGGCCAATAACGCGCCCAATGCGGATAATGCCTATCGTTTCCTTGATGCGCTTCTGGCCAGTTCCGAGGTCGGGGCCGCAATGACCAAGGCTTCGGGCTTCATCTCCACCTACAAGGATGCGGCGCAGCATCTGACGGATCTGGAAAAGGCGTCTTCCTCCTTCTCCGAGGAAGAACTGGCAGGGCTGCAGTTCTTCCGTTCCGAAGCGAATGAGATGAAATACGGCCTTGTCGACCCGGCGGTCGAAGAAATCAAGGCCGCCTGAAGATCAGATATCAGGTCCGGCCCCGGTGGGAATGCCGGACCTGATATTGCCGCTGCTGCTGACCGCCACCAAGGAAACGCCATGACCGATAGCCCGACATCCCCTGTCGGCGCGCCACCGTCGAATACCCCCGCGCGGCCGCAGGGCCGTGCAACCTTGTGGGGGCGGCTGGGCACATCGCCCGGTTATCAGCGGATGGTACGCTTTCTTTTTGCCTCGCCTCGCCGACAATTCTGGCTGCTGGCGGCTTTCCCGATCTTCTGGGTCTTCTTTACCCATCTCGGGCCGATCCTGCAGATGCTCAATGTCAGTTTCATGGAAAGCTATCCGCCTTCGGTGAATAACAGCCAGGCCTATACGCTTGCGAGCTATGAGCGTTTCTTCCAGGAACCGATCTATCGGATGCCCTTCCTGCGTACGCTGGTCTTTGCCTCGGTGCTGACTTTCGCCACATTGCTGATTACCTATCCGGTGGCCTATGTCCTGGCCCGCCATGTAAAGCGGGACAATCAGATGATCCTGCTTTTGCTTTTGCTGATCCCCTTCTGGGTGGGAGAGATCGTACGCACCTATGCGATCATGATCCTGCTGGGCAATAACGGGGCGCTGAACCTGTTGCTGAAAACGCTTGGGTTGATCGAGCGTCCGATCCCTTTCATGTATACGGGCTTTTCCCTTTCGGTCGGGATCATCTATCTGACGGCGCTTTACATGTTGCTGCCGCTTTATTCCGCGCTGGAAAAGATCCCGGCCTCCTATAGTGAGGCGGCGGCGGATCTTGGTGCCGGGGCCTGGACGCGTTTCCGCCGGGTGACATTGCCGCTGTCACTGGAAGGGATCTCATCGGGGGCCACGCTCGTTTTCCTGATCTCGACGGGCTATTACGCCACGCCGGTGCTTCTTGGTGGGCCTTCCACCACGGTTTTTGCCGAAACCGTGGCCGGGTTCTTCCATGTTGCGGGAGATGAATGGCCCACGGGCGCGGCCTTTTCAGTGCTGATGCTGTTGACCGCGCTGATGATCACGGGCGCCTTCATGCGGGTGATGAAATACCTTTCCGCGAGAGTGGTGAAATGACCAGATCCACCCGTATCATGCTTTCCGTCATCTTCTGGGCCTTTCTTGTCTATCTCTTCGTGCCGCTGATCCTCATGATCGTGATGGGCTTCAAGGACAGCAAATTCATTGGCTTTCCGATCCGGTCCTGGACGCTGCAATGGTATCTGGGTGTCCTGCAGGACGGGCAGGTGTTGCGAACCTTCACCTATTCCACGCTGATTGCGGTATCCTCCACGGTGGTCTCGCTGATCATGGGGACCTGGATCGCGGTGCTTCTGGAGGGACGGAAATTCTTTGGCCGTGCGGTGATCCTGGCGTTGACCTTGCTGCCTGCGATCGTGCCGGGGGTTATTTCGGCAATTTCCTTCCGGATCTTCGCACGGTTTCTGGAAATTGAGCCGGGGATGCTGGCGATTGTCCTGTCCCATGCGGTCCATAACGTGCCATTCGTGGCGCTGGTGGTCATGGCACGGCTGTCCTCACTGCCGCAGAGCCATATCGAGGCGGCGCGCGATCTTGGGGCGGATCCGCTTATTGCCTTCTTGCGGGTGACGCTGCCCTATCTGCGGCCCGCCCTGATCGGGGCAGCGGTCTTCTGCCTGCTGCTCAGCTTCGATGATTTTGTGCGCTCCTATTTCCTGGGGGGCTATGAACCCACGCTTCCGGTGCTGATCTTTGCCAAGCTGCGTTCAGGCATGTCACCGGAGATCAATGCGATTTCCACCGTTGTCCTTATCCTGACGGCGGTGCTGGGACTCTGGGCCGAAAGATCAAGCCGGAAGATGCAGAAAGGCGCGTAACCCATGGCAAAAGATATGGAAACCATCGTTCACATCGATGGCGTCACAAAACGTTTCGGGGCTGTGACTGCGGTAGACCATATGGACATGAAGATCCATGCCGGGGAATTCGTGACCTTCCTCGGTCCTTCGGGTTGCGGCAAATCCACCACCTTGCGCCTTTTGGGCGGGTTTGAGCGCCCTGATGAGGGACGGATCCTGCTGGATGGCAAGGACGTGACCGCCCTGCCGCCCAACCGGCGCAAGGTGAATATGGTGTTTCAGGACTATGCGCTGTTTCCACATATGTCGGTGCGTCGCAATATTGCCTTCGGGCTGGAGCTCAAGGGGCTTGGACGCGGAGCCATAGATGCGCGGCTTGGTGAATTGATGGCCTTTCTGGAACTGGAGGCCCTGGGCGACCGGAGGCCGGACCAGCTTTCGGGGGGGCAGCGGCAGCGGGTGGCGCTGGCGCGGGCATTGGCGCCGGATCCGGCGCTTTTGCTGCTGGATGAACCCCTGGGCGCGCTGGATGCGAAACTTCGTGGGCAGGTGCAGGAAGAACTGAAATCCATCCAGCGCCGTACGGGCAAGACATTTTTCTTCGTGACCCATGATCAGGATGAGGCGCTGACCATGTCCGACCGGATCGTGGTGATGAATCAGGGACATGTAGAACAGGACGGTACGCCGGAGGATCTGTATTTTCGTCCTGCCAGCCGCTTCGTTGCGGAATTCATCGGTGAGACGAACCTGATCACCGCGGAAGCGAAGGGGCCGGAGGGCGGTCTGCTTATGCTCGACTGGTTCGGCCATCAGGTGGCAGGGCAGCCTGTCGGAACCGGGGTTTCGGTGAAAGGGCCGGTTTCGGCTTCCCTGCGGCCCGAAAAACTGCGGCTTGCGACCAAGCGACCCGAGAGTGGCAATGCAGTGCCGGGCCGGGTGGTCAACCGTATCTTCAAGGGCAGCCGCACCCTGATTGAAGCGCAGCTCGAAGGAAGCGAGGCCCGGCTGAAAGCCTATCTTGATAACGAACGAGCGGTCGAGCTTGATGAGGGCCAGGTCTGGCTGAGCTGGGATGCCTCACATCTGGCTGTATTGCGGGACTGAAACGGGGCCTCACCCCCCCCCGCCGGGGGGATGTTTGACCAGTGCCAGAACGGGGTGCAGAGGCATGTTTTCCGCCTATTGGGCATGGATTTGGCCTCGGGGCTTGCCTGATGGTGGCTTCGGCGTGAATATTGGTTCCATAGCGTTTCGCGTTTTCATTGGGATGGCGCGCTTCGGAATTTGCGTGGAAGAGGGCTTCTTGCCGATCAAGGGCCGGTGAATTCCGAATTCGATAGGGACGTGAAATGTTTCAATCCTTCGGGGAGGGAGCAACCATGGCCATATTGACCACCACACAAGGGCAGGAGGATCTGCCGCGCTGGTTTGCACAGGTTTTCCAGCAGGCGCGGGGGATGCAGCACGGATGCCTTGATTTCATCTTGCAGGATGGTCGCCATTTCCGGATCGACGCCCCTGATCCGGGTCCCTATGCAGTCATCGAGGTGCGCCATGATGATCTTTTCGCCCGGCTTATCCGCGAAGGTGATCTGGGTTTTTCGGAGGCCTATCTGGATGGCTGGTGGACGACGCCCGATCTTCAGGCTTTCATGGATCTGGTCCATGCCGATAACGATGCCGTCTATGACGGGTTTTATGGCATTGCCGTGTTGCGGGCCTATGAACGGATGCGCCACTGGCTGCGCGGCAATTCCCGAAGGCAGGTGAAACGGAATATCGCCCATCACTATGATCTGGGAAACGAATTCTACCGGCTCTGGCTGGATGAGACGATGACCTATTCCTCGGCCCTTTTCAGCAACGGGCAGGAAAGTCTGGAAACGGCACAAACGCGCAAATATGCCTCATTGGTGGATCGGATGGGCGCGCAACCGGATGATCATGTGCTTGAGATCGGCTGTGGCTGGGGCGGGTTTGCCGAATATGCGGCGGGCAAGCGGGGGCTCAAGGTGACCGGGCTGACGATTTCACAGGAACAATATGATTTCGCGCGGGAACGGATTGCCCGGGCGGGGTTGACCGACAGGGTGGAAATCCGGCTTCAGGACTACCGTGATGAGCGGGGCAGCTATGACGGGATTGCCTCGATCGAGATGTTCGAGGCGGTCGGGGAAAAATACTGGCCCGTCTATTTCGACATATTGCGCGAGCGGCTCAAACCGGGGCGGAATGCCGCGCTTCAGATCATCACCTTGCAGGAGAGGAGGTTTGAAATCTATCGCAAGAGTGTCGATTTCATCCAGAAGCATATCTTTCCGGGCGGGATGCTGCCCAGCCCGTCGGTGCTGCGCAAGGAGATAGAACGGGCCGGCTTGACGGTTCTGGGCAGTGTGGAGTTCGGACGCAGCTATTCCGACACGCTGCGCCGCTGGCATGAAACCTTCAATGCGCATTGGGATGAGGTGGCCCGGCTCGGCTTTGATGAGAGATTTCAAAGAATGTGGAACTTTTATCTAACCTCTTGCGCGGGCGCCTTTCTGGGCGGAAACTGCGACGTGACGCAGATTACCGTGAACCGTCCCCGATAGCGGCCGGTTTTTCCGAACAAAGGATTGGAATGCCAAGATTTTCAAAGCTGATCGCGGCGATCGCCTTTGCGATGGTCGCCTATTTTTCCGCCCAAGCCTATATGTCAACCTTGCCACCGGGTACGCAATTCGGCCCCTTCCTGCCGGTTTCCGCAGGGGTTGGGCTCATTTGCGGTTGGGTGATCATGGGCAATGCGCTGGGTGGTGGCTATGGCGTGGCCGCGGGCGGGGGGATCAAAACCGCAATTTGTATGGTTGTCTGGGTTCTGTTGATCTTTTCCATCGTGCTGATGGTGCGCAAGGCGTTCCGCAAGCTTTATCAGGGGCCGATGCAGGCGCTGGTGGATATATTCGCCCTGATGCTGGAGCATCTGTTGCTCATGCCCTATCCGCCCTTCCTGATCGCGCTGGCGCTGGGTGGGATTCTGGGGGGCTGGATTTCCGAATGGTCGCGGCGGCGCTGGGACTGATCTGATGGCACCACTTTTCATCTATGGCACGCTTTGTCACCTGCCGCTTTTGCACATGGTTCTGGGGCGGGATCCGGCGATACGCCCGGCGTGTTTGCCCGATCATGCCGTCCATTGGGCCGAAGGCGGGAATTTTCCGATGATCAAGGCGGCGCGAGGTGCTGTTGCGCGGGGGGTGCTGATCGAGGATCTGGATGCCGAAGATCGTGCGCGGCTTGATTTCTATGAAGGCCCATACGGGTATGAAACCACCTTGCGAAACGTGATGACGGGGGAGGGGGAGGAGATCGAGGCGCTGGTTTATTTCCCGCATCCCGGTCTTTGGCAGCCTGCCGCATCATGGAGCCTTCAGGACTGGGTGCGTGATTGGGGGGCAATTGTCGTGGCGACGGCCGGGGATATGATGGCGCATTACCCCGTGCCGGTCCCTGACTACCGACGCCGTCCGATGCTGGTGCGCGGAGCAAGTCGGGTCTTGGCGGCACGCAGCCCCGCGCCGACCCGTATCCGCCGCCGGTGCGAACCGGGCGATATCCGCATCACGGCCCGGCGCGAACCCTATGCCCGGTTTTTTGCAGTCGAGGAATACGATCTGTCCTGGCGTGAATTTGACGGAGGTTTCAGCCGTGAGGCCACGCGCGCGATTTTCCTTTCGGGGGATGCTGTGACCGTGTTGCCCTACGACCCCGTACGGGATCGTGTCTTGCTGGTTGAACAGTTCCGGATGGGGCCTTTTGGGCGTGGCGATCCGCAGCCTTGGCTTCTGGAGCCGATTGCCGGGCGCATTGACCCGGGCGAGACGCCCGAAGAAGCGGCCCGGCGCGAAGCGATGGAGGAGGCGGGGCTTGTCCTGTCCGACCTTATACCGATCCGGAACTATTATCCCAGCCCCGGCGCCAAGGCCGAATATCACCACAGTTTTCTGGCTGTGACAGATCTGCCCGACGACGCTGCGATTGTGGGTGGTGAGGATAGTGAGATCGAGGATATCAAGGGGCATCTTTTATCTTTCGAAGTGATGATGGAACTGCTTGGCAGTGGGGAGCTGAACAACGCACCAATGCTGATTTCCGCACTTTGGCTGGAACGTGAAAGATCCCGTCTCCGCAACAGGTGAATGCAGGGCTTCTTGAGTTTCCTGTGCCGTGACCCTAAAGCTTGGAACAAAGCGAAAGGGGAATATCGCCATGCGCATCTGCAAGGATCTGGTCGATTCGATTGGCCATACGCCGCTGATCAGGCTGAACAAGGCGAGCGAGGCAACGGGTTGTGAAATCCTGGGCAAGGCGGAATTCATGAATCCGGGCCAGTCGGTCAAGGATCGTGCGGCGCTTTACATCATCCGGGACGCGATGGCCAAGGGGCAGTTGAAACCCGGAGGAACCATCGTGGAGGGCACGGCCGGGAATACCGGGATCGGGCTGGCGCTGGTCGGGGCCTCGCTGGGGTTTCGAACGGTCATCGTGATTCCGGAAACCCAGAGCCAGGAAAAGAAGGATATGCTCCGCCTTGCCGGGGCGGAACTGGTACAGGTTCCCGCAGCGCCCTATCGCAATCCCAACAATTATGTCCGTTATTCCGGGCGTCTGGCCGAAGAACTCGCCCGGAGTGAGCCCAATGGCGCAATCTGGGCCAATCAGTTTGACAATATCGCCAATCGTCAGGCCCATATAGAAACGACCGGGCCGGAAATCTGGGAACAGACCGGCGGCAAGCTGGATGGTTTCATCTGCGCCGTCGGGTCGGGCGGCACATTGGCAGGGGTCGGCATGGCGCTTCAGCCCAGGGGCGTGAAGATCGGACTGGCCGATCCCGAAGGCGCCGCGCTTCATTCCTTCTATACAACGGGAGCCTTCGACGCGCCGGGATCTTCCATCACCGAGGGAATAGGGCAGGGGCGGATCACTGCCAATCTTGAAGGTTTTACCCCGGATCTGAGCTATCGTATTCCTGATGCGGAGGCGCTGCCCATTGTCTTTGATCTCCTGTCGGAAGAGGGCCTTTGTCTGGGAGGATCGTCGGGGGTGAATGTGGCAGGCGCAATCCGCATGGCGCGGGAACTGGGGCCGGGCAAGACCATTGTGACGGTGCTTTGCGATTATGGCACACGGTACCAAAGCAAGCTGTTCAATCCCGAATTCCTTCGTGTCAAGGGGCTTCCCGTTCCGCATTGGCTTGATGGCCCGGCCATGCGGTTGCCCGAGGTGTTTGAGGACGCATGAAGCTGATGTCGATCTGGTCACGTTGGATAACGGTATTTCTGGCGCTTACCCTGTCGGTGCTGCTGGTGGCAGGCCCGGTTCTGGCCCAGTCGGGCGAAACCAGGCAAAGCCCTGCGGCGACACAGGAAATCGATTTTGATGCCTGGAACATGTATGCGCTTGAGACCGAACAATTGCTTGCCGATCCGGAGGTTTCTTCGGACCTGCTTGAGGAACGCCGCGCCGAAGTCGTCCTGCAGCGTGAACGTTTCCTTGCGGCGCAGGATACCAACCAGACCCGGATCGCCACCCTGAGGGCACAGATTGATGCATTGGGGCCACCCCCTGCGGAAGGGGCGAGCGAAGCCGAGGAAATCGCGATCCGGCGCGAGGATCTCAATGCGCAACTGACACGGTTGCAGGCGCCTTCCATCGCGGCGGTGGAAGCCTATAGCCGCGCCGACGGGCTGGTTCGGGAAATCGATAATATCCTGCGCGATCAGCAGACCAGGGCCTTGCTGAAGATCTCACCATCCCCGGTCAATCCGGCCAATTGGTCCGGGGCCATTGGCGCGCTGAGGGATAACCTGCAAACCTTCGTCAAGGAACTTGTGGATAGCTGGAACAATCCCGACCGGCGTGAGGCCCTGAAGGGCAATCTGCCCATGGTGATCGGGTTGTTTCTGTTTGCAGGTTTCATGATCGTGCGGGGCAGGCGCCTCATTGAAAACTGGGCAGCGCAGCTACAGGCAAATGCATCGAGCCGGGGGCGCGATGTCTGGGCCTTTCTGGCTTCTCTGGGCCAGATTGCGGTGCCCACGATCGGCGTTATCGCGATATCGGTGGCGGCACTATATAGCGGAATGATGGGGCCAGTCGGCACGGTGCTGGCCCGGACACTGCCCGGTGTCGGCTTTGCCATCTTTTCGGCCTGGTGGCTTGCCGGAAAGGTCTTTCCGGCACAGGAGGGCGTGCATGCGCCCTTGGCCCTCGATGCGGCTTCGCGGCGGCGGGGGCGCTTTCATACCGAGGTGATCGGCGTGGCCATTGCACTTGTGGCGCTGCGTAATGTCATTTTTCCCGATACGACCCTGTCGGAGGCAACGGCCTCTGCCCTGGCCTTTCCCGGTATCGTTGTCATTGCCATCTCACTTTATTTCCTCGGCAAGCTGATGGGGCGTCATGAGCCGCGCCTGGTGACGGAGGAGGCGGATGGAGGTGAAAACCGTGTCCGCTATGGCCGTCTGGCGCGTTTTCTGTCCAAGGTGACGATACTGGTTGCGGTATTGGCACCGGTTCTGGGGGCTGTCGGCTATGTCACGGCGGCCGAGGCCCTGGTTGTCCCGGCTGCGATTTCACTGGGGCTGACGGCGCTTCTGGCGATCCTGCAGGAATTTGTGGGTGACCTGTGGCAACTGACCACCAAAAGCGAAGAAGACGGCCGCGATGCGCTGGTCCCGGTCCTGATCGGTTTCGCGCTGGTCCTGCTTTCCCTTCCGGTCTTTGCCATGATTTGGGGGACACGCCCTTCCGAACTGGCGGAGCTTTTTACCCGTTTCCGGGAAGGATTCCGGATTGGGGAATCGCGGATCTCACCTTCCGACTTTGTGCTTCTGGCAGTGGTTTTTGCCTTTGGTTATCTGGGAACCCGGCTGTTGCAGGGTGTCTTGCGCAACACGATCCTGCCCAAGACCAGGATCGATCAGGGCGGACGCAACGCCATTGTTTCCGGCATTGGGTATATCGGAATTTTCCTGGCTGCCCTGATTGCGATTACCACTGCCGGGATCGATCTTTCCGGCCTTGCCATCGTGGCCGGTGCATTATCGGTCGGACTCGGCTTCGGTTTGCAGAATATCGTTTCGAATTTTGTTTCGGGCATTATCCTGCTTATTGAAAGACCAATTTCCGAAGGCGACTGGATCGAAGTTGGCGGGGTACAGGGGACGGTGCAGACCATCTCCGTTCGTTCCACCCGGATTCAGACCTTCGACCGTACCGATGTCATCGTGCCCAATTCCGATTTCGTGTCGGGGGTGGTGACAAACTGGACCCGGTTCAATCTGACGGGACGGCTGATCATTCCGGTGGGTGTGGCCTATGGCACGGATACACGCAAGGTGGAAAAGATCCTGCAGGAAATTGCCGAGGCGCAACCCCTGGCCGTGCTGAACCCGCCTCCGGTGGTCAGCCTGATGGGGTTCGGGGCGGACAGCATCGATTTTGAAATCCGGCTGATCCTTCGAGATGTGAAATTCACGCTGAATGTACGCTCGGAAATCAACCATGAGATCGCCCGCCGTTTCCAGGAGGAGGGGGTCGAGATCCCCTTCGGCCAGCGCGATATCTGGCTACGCAACCCGGAAGCCTTCGGTGGGCTGGTACAAGCCGGACCGGTCGGGACTGACCCGGAGGAGAACCCCGCATGACCGAATTGCTGTTTCGCACCGATCCCTATCTTGCCGAAGCGGAAGCAACGCTTGTGGGGCAAACGCAGGAAGGCGGCCTCATCCTGGATAGGACCGTCTTTTATCCCACTGGCGGCGGACAGCCTGGTGATAGCGGCACTCTCGATTGGGAAGGCGGGACGGTTGCCATCGCAACAGCGGTAAAAACGGGCGAAGATATCGCCCTGATCCCGCAGGAAGGGCAGGTGCCGCCACCGCTTGGGGCGGGGTTACGACAACGTCTTGATTGGACGCGTCGGCATCGTCATATGCGGGTCCATACGGCGCTGCATCTTCTCTCCGTCGTGATCCCGCTGCCCGTTACCGGCGGGCAGGTCCGGGCGGAAGGCGGACGGCTGGATTTTGACATGCCCGAGCCACCCGCCGATCCCGCTGCGCTTGAGGAAGAATTGAACACCCTGATATCGCGCGATCTGATGGTGACCGAAGACTGGATCACAGATGCGGAATTGCAGGCCAACCCCGAGTTGGTAAAGACAATGTCCGTCAACCCGCCCAAGGGGCAGGGCAGGGTGCGGCTGATCCGCATTGGCACTGACGCGGAACAGGTGGATCTGCAGCCCTGCGGTGGAACCCACGTTGCCCGCACAGCCGAAATTGGGCACGTAAAGATATCCAGGATCCAGAAAAAGGGCCGCCAAAACCGCCGTGTGGCCATCACGTTGCCCGATTGAACCTGCCTCCGGTTTTACTCTTGCCCCCACCCGTCAAGGTCGGCTAAGAACCCGCCCAACGGACAGTTGGCCGAGTGGTCGAAGGCGCACGCCTGGAAAGTGTGTAGGCGGGGAACCGTCTCGAGGGTTCGAATCCCTCACTGTCCGCCACTTGCCCTTGCGAAAACGCTCTCCCGATCCGGCTGCGGCCGGATTTTTCCGTTGTTTTCTACAGTTATGCGGGTGGGGCTGAGCACTGCCCCTGCTGACAGGTGGCCCGGAAGCGGTCTCTCAGGGCCGATATTCTCCGGACCTCTCGACTGCTCGCACACGGTGTAGAGCCCGTAACCGGTTGAAAGTATTAGGACAGATCTGTTAGCCATCTGAACACTTCGATGTCAGTGGCGTTCGCGGAAAGGAACTGAAATCCAAACTGTTCGAGTTCCCGTCCGGCCTCGCATCTCCCTATGGTCATTGAGTGTCTTCGACGACGGCGGCATCGTGTCGGAGAAGGATACCATGCATCCCCGAGCCGCGGCGATGTACGCTTTGCCCGCGAGCGTTGCTGGCTTCGCGCTTGTAGACTCGGCCTTCTGCGACCGATAGTTTCGTCCTAAAGTCAACAAGGTAAGTGGCGGTCGAGGCGAAAGACGGCGATTCGAGGCCGGACGGGAACTCGAACAGTTTGGATTACAGTTCCTATCCGCGAACGCCACTGACATCGAAGTGTTCAGATGGCTAACAGATCTGACCTAATACTTTCAACCGGTTACGGGCTCTACACCGAGTGAGAGCAGTCGAGAGGTCCGGAGAATATCGGCCCTGAGAGACCGCTTCCGGGCCCCCTGACAGCAG
>JBKEDF010000014.1:0-84390 GCA_047975325.1 Pseudorhodobacter sp.
TTCGATTTCCGATTCGGTATAGCGCTGGGTGTTGATACCCACGCGTTCATTGCCTTCCTTGAAGATGCCGCGCGGTTCCCCGAAATAGACGCCAGAGGTCAGTTCGCGGATGATCATGATATCCAGCCCGGCCACGACATCCTTCTTCAACGAGGAAAAATCCGCCAGGGCATTGAAACATTGCGCAGGGCGGAGATTGGAAAAGAGATCCATTTCCTTACGAAGCCGGAGCAGCCCGCGTTCCGGTTTGACGGAAAAATCCAGATTGTCGTATTTCGGCCCGCCAACCGCCCCCAGAAGGACGGCATCCACCGCCTGCGCCTTTGCCATGGTGGCATCGGTCAAGGGCGTTCCGTGCGCGTCATAGGCGCAGCCGCCTACCAGATCCTCGGAAACATCAAAGGCAATGCCCCGTTTCGTGCCGAACCAGTCGATGATTTTTTTCACCTCGGTCATGACCTCGGGGCCGATACCGTCGCCGGCAAGGATAAGAAGGGAAGGATTGGCCAAGGAACGCTCCTGATTTCAAGAAAAAAGGGTCGATCAAGGGCCTAGCCCCTTGGCCAGCCGGGGTCAAGGCGGCCCGGGCCCGGTGGCCTGGGGCGGCAGGTCGATATCGACCCAGACCGGCCGGTGACGGGAAGCAAGGGCAAGCGTCTTGCCAAGTTTCGTGCCGTTTTCAGGCCAAAGTATACCGGATGCCAGCACCCGCAACCCGGCGGATGGCAACACATAATCGACACGCAGACCGCCTGCGCGTTCATAATAGGCCGTATCAAGCGCGGAATCGCCGTTCTGACCCGGCTCCCTGCCCTGTCGTGCCTCCCCACGCGGGGCGGGATCCTGAAGCAATGGATGCGCCAGAAGCCTGCCGATCGCGGCGCGTCTGCCATCGCCATCCACCGCATCAAGATTGGCATCGCCCAGAATCACGAAAGGATCCTGCGGCGGTGGCATCGGCAGGCGACCCTCCAGAAAATGCAGCCAGAATGCTGTTTCATCATGATTGCGACGCCCGTTGCGATCTTCCGGCCCGTCGAAAACCGGCGGCGTCGCATGCCAGGCCAAAAGACGCAACCGGCTGCCATCGGGCAGGACAAGCGGAACCTCCCAATGTCCGACGGTGGACAATCGGCGCATCTGGCCGGCCTCACTTTCATTCAGCAAGGCATCGGGCAAATCGCGCCACAGGAATTGGGAAAAGTCACGAACCTCTGCAATGGCGATGGGCAGACGCGACAGGACGGCCATCCCCCCCTGCCCCGAAAAGCGGCCATATCCCTGCGCATCGCCGGGGCCGCCCAGGCGCCCGTCGCCATCCAGGTCCTGCCCGCCTTGCATACCGGTATTCGGCCTTGACGCATAAAGATGGGGATAGGGGCGACTTGCCTCCGCCAGGCGCGCAGCAAGGGCTGTCAGCGCGGCAAGGCCCGCATCGTAATCAACCCCCGTCAGCAGGACCACATCCGCGTCCAGCGCAACAAGGCCGCTCAGCACCGCGTTAACCTGTGTGTCGTCACCTTTCAGGATATCGCGCAGCAACATCCCCGGCCCGGCGCGCGAAAGGTCACTGTTCCATGTCGCTATGCGCAATCCCTCCGCCGCCGCCGCGACGGAAAACCATATGGAAAGGGCCAATCCCCCGGCCATGACGACAAACAGATGCCGCAAGGACGTCACAGCCCCCCCACCGCAACAGGACCACGATCCAATGGAAAAGCGCAAAGAAGGGCCCAGGCCACCATCCGAACAAAACCTTGTTTCACGACGAAACAAGGATGAGGATGAAAATCCTAACGCCCGGTTAATGCGCAACCGATATCAAAATACCCGGTTACGCGGTTTCAGGTCCCCCGGCAATGCCGACAGGCAGGATTCACAGCCAGGGTCGCAGACTGCCCAGATCCTTTTCGAAACTGTCGATTGCCGTGGCTTTTTCCAGCGTCAGGCCGATATCATCCAGCCCATTGAGCAGGCAATGCTTGCGAAACGGATCGATCTCAAACCCGAAGGATTGTCCATCGGAGGTCGTAACCGTCTGAGCCTCAAGATCCACCGTCATGCGGGCATTTGCCCCCTTTCGGGCATCCTCCATCAGGATATCGACAACTTCTCGAGGCATAACAATGGGAAGGATGCCGTTCTTGAAGCAGTTATTGAAGAAAATATCGGCAAAGCTCGTTGAAATTACGCAGCGGATTCCGAAATCCAGCAGCGCCCAGGGCGCATGTTCGCGCGAAGAGCCGCAGCCGAAATTATCCCCCGCCACAATGACCTCGGCCTTGCGATAGGCGGGCTGGTTCAGCACGAAATCGGGTTTTTCCGTGCCATCATCGTCAAAGCGCATCTCGTCAAACAGGTTCTTGCCCAGCCCCGAACGCTTGATCGTTTTCAAAAACTGCTTCGGGATGATCATATCCGTATCGATATTGACCAGCGGCATAGGAGCCGCGATCCCGGTAATTGTAGTGAACTTGTCCATTTCAGTCCTCTGAATGATGGCCCGGCCCGGATTTTACCAACCGGCCGGGATTCCGTATTTCCGTCCCATGCGGGAATTGCCTGTTGCAAACCCGCAGGGTCATGCAGGCACGCCCTTGTCCGTCATATCCCGAATATCGGTCAGATGGCCGGTTACGGCTGCCGCCGCGGCCATGGCGGGACTCATGAGATGCGTTCGTCCGCCGCGGCCCTGACGCCCCTCAAAATTGCGATTGGAGGTTGCCGCGCAACGTTCGCCCGGGGTCAACTGATCGGGGTTCATCGCAAGACACATCGAGCAGCCGGCGAGACGCCACTCAAAACCCGCATCGATAAAGATCTGGGCAAGGCCCTCCTCTTCGGCCTGCGCACGCACAAGGCCGGATCCCGGCACCACCATGGCGCGCATCCCCGGCGCGATCTTCTTATCCTTCAGGATTTTGGCAGCGGCGCGCAAATCCTCGATC
Source organism: Pseudorhodobacter sp. (assembly GCA_047975325.1). Lineage (GTDB taxonomy): Bacteria > Pseudomonadota > Alphaproteobacteria > Rhodobacterales > Rhodobacteraceae > JBKEDF01. Next base: position 2,949 of record JBKEDF010000014.1, read on the forward strand.
CGGCCATTGGTACAGGAGCCGATAAAGACCGTATCGATCTTGATATCGGTCAGTTTCTGGCCCGGCTTGAGATCCATATATTCCAGGCTGCGCCGGGCCGCATCGACCTTGCCTCCGGAAAAATCCTCGGGCGCGGGAACCGTGCCGGTAATCGGCAGCACATCCTCGGGGCTGGTGCCCCAGGTTACCACGGGGGCGATATCCTCCCCCCGGATTGTGATGACCTTGTCGAAATGCGCGCCCTCATCGGTGAAAAGCGTTTTCCAATAGGCCAGCGCGGCTTCCCATTTCGCGCCTTTCGGGGCATGGGGGCGGCCCATGACATAGGAGAAAGTCACCTCATCAGGTGCGATCAGACCGGCGCGGGCGCCGCCTTCGATCGCCATGTTGCAGACGGTCATCCGCCCTTCCATGGAAAGTTCCCGAATCGCCTGACCGCAATATTCGATCACATATCCGGTTCCGCCCGCAGTGCCGGTTTCCCCGATCACCGACAGGGTGATATCCTTGGCGGTGACACCGGGGCGCAGGGAGCCGGTGATTTCCACTTTCATATTCTTCGATTTCTTCTGGATCAGCGTCTGCGTGGCCAGAACATGTTCCACCTCGGATGTGCCGATACCATGGGCAAGCGCACCAAAGGCGCCATGGGTCGCGGTGTGACTGTCACCGCAGACCACGGTCATGCCCGGCAGGGTCCAGCCCTGTTCCGGCCCGATGATATGGACGATCCCCTGCCGGATATCATTTACCGGGTAATAGTTCAGCCCGAAATCACGGGCGTTTTTATCCAGCGCCTCGACCTGAATGCGCGATTCCTCATTTTCGATGGCGGCATTGCGGTCACCCGTGGTCGGCACGTTATGATCCGGCACGGCAATGGTCTTTTCCGGCGCGCGGACCTTGCGGCCGGTCATGCGCAAGCCTTCAAAGGCCTGTGGGCTGGTCACCTCGTGTACTAGATGGCGGTCGATATAAAGCAGGCAGGTGCCGTCCTCTGCCTGATGGACGACGTGATCGTCCCAGATCTTGTCATAGAGCGTACGCGGAGCGGTCATGGCTCATCCCTTGGATATGGCTGTGAAAAAGGTGGCGGACAGGGAATTGTCAGCAAAGTCGCGCAAGGACAGACCGGTTTTCACGGGCAAAACGCCAAGGCAGGCGCGCGCGATCGGCCATGTCGAAAAAACGGAACATGTCCGGTTGATACGCCTAAAGCCCTTTCCTGGCAAGGCGGAACCATGTAGCGGACCATGCCTGTGATTGGGAGTTGGCAGCGCTTCGCAGAACGCTAAACTGGCAGCAGATAACAGGCAGGAAATGTGAATGGATCAGATAAGCCCGGAATTACTTCAGGCGATTCTCGACAGTTGGGCGCAGGTCAGGGTCTTCAGCATTTCGCTGGTGCAGCCCTGGCGGCTCTATCAACTTGGCATCATCCTGGCGCTGGGCATCCTTGCCTGGCTCCTGCGCCGGGTCCTCGCGCCACGTTTCGATGCCTGGGTTCGCAGCCATGAAGGCTGGCCGAAATGGCGGTACCGCCTTGCCGTGGTGATCGAGCGGCGGATCACGCTGATCATATTCGCCGCGCTTTGCTGGATCACCGTCTTCGCGATGCGCGAAATCACCTGGCCCTCGCGCAGCTATCTGATCGGGCTGGCCGGAACACTGGCCTTTGCCTGGCTGGTGGTTGCCTTCGCCGCCCGGCTGATCCGCAACCGGTTCCTGAACCGGTTGGTGATCTGGGGGGGCACATTCTGGGTCACGGCCTATCTGCTGGGTGCGGATGAAACGATCCTCACCTTTCTCGACAGTGTCGCGATTACCTTCAACGATTTCCGAATCTCGGCGCTTTCGGTCGTGAAGGCGGCAATCGTGACGGGGGCGCTCTTCATGGGGGCGCGGATCCTGACCCGAACCGCCGCGCAGCGGATCAGGACCAATAAGGAAATCAGCCCCTCGATGCAGGTGCTGGCAATCAAGGCCGTCCAGGTGACGCTGTTTGGCGGGGCCTTTTTCATCGGGCTGAAGGCCGTGGGGTTCGATCTGACCGGCCTTGCCGTCCTTTCGGGGGCCATCGGTGTGGGCCTGGGGTTTGGCTTGCAGAAAGTTGTCTCCAACCTGGTTTCGGGGATCATCATCCTGCTCGACAAATCCATCAAGCCGGGCGATGTGATTTCCATTGGTGATACCTTTGGCTGGATCGGGTCGCTCGGCGCGCGTTACGTTTCGGTCGTCACGCGCGATGGCAAAGAATTCCTGATCCCGAACGAGGACCTTATCACCGGACAGGTGGTAAACTGGTCGCATACCAATGACTATGTACGCATAGATCTGAACTTCGGCACGTCCTATGGCGATGATCCACATCTGGTGCGCCGCGTGGCCATTGAGGCCGCAGGCAGCGTAAGCCGCGTCCTGAGCGAAAAGGCCCCGGTCTGCCATATCATCGGCTTTGGCGATAGCAGTGTCGATTACACATTGCGTTTCTGGATCCGTGACCCGACCGAGGGCCTGGCCAATATTCGCGGCAATGTTTATCTGGCGCTGTGGGATGCGTTCCAGAAACACAGGATTTCCATCCCCTTCCCGCAGCGCGAACTGCGCATGCTGAAGGAAGCCCCGGATATCACGGAGGCTCAGACAGGATGACGTTACGCCCTTTGTTCCGCTGCGACATTGCGTGCGGGCTTCGGCGGATTGAGGCGCATCAGTTTCAGTGTTAATCTGTCCGTGCCCGGCGTCGGGGCTGTAACGGGCGCGCCATTCAGGAGGACGATGTCCTGTCTCATTCCGATCCAGCGACCGGGCTTCCGGTCGGGCCGCGGGCGGCACGCATGACCGCCGGGGCAAGTGCAGAAATCCAGCCGAGTTCCGAAAAGCTTCTGGAACGGGTGCTGGCCTCTCTCGAAGATGACAAGGCCGAGGATGTCGTGCAGATAGATCTGCGCGGACGCTCGGACATGGCCGATTACATGGTGATCTGCTCGGGCCGTTCCTCGCGCCAGGTGGCTTCGATTTCCGAAAAGCTTGTCGAGCGGGTCAAGCATGAATTCGGACGGCTGAGCAAGATCGAGGGCAAGGATGCCGGGGATTGGGTGTTGATCGACACCGGCGATGTGATCATCCATGTCTTCCGCCCCGAAGTGCGTGACTTCTATCAGCTTGAAAAGATGTGGCTGCCGACCGGGCAGGCAGGGGATGGCGGAGCCGCCTGATGCGGCTCGCGATCTGTGCCGTGGGGCGTATGCGATCCGGCCCCGAACGCACCCTGTTTGACGATTATACAAAGCGTTTCAACCGTACCGGCCGGGCCCTTGGTCTGGGTCCGCTTGCCGAATGCGAGATTGAGGACCGCAAGGGCGGCGGCATGGAGGCCGAGGCGGCGCTTCTGATGCGCGCCGCACCTGCCGGTGCCCTGATCATCACGATGGACGAACGTGGACGGCAGATGAGCAGCCCCGATCTTGCGACGCTTCTTGCCCGTTGGCGGGATGAAGGGCGGCAGGATCTTGCCCTGATGATTGGTGGTGCGGATGGTCTCGCCCCGTCCCTGCGCAATCGCGCCGATCACGCAATCAGCTTTGGCACGATGGTCTGGCCGCATATGCTGGTCCGGGTCATGTTGGCCGAACAGCTTTATCGCGCAGCATCCATTCTGGCCGGAAGCCCCTATCACCGGGCCTGAAGGGGGTCTTACACCAGATGGGGATGAAAATCGGCAACAACCTTTTCATAGACGGCGCGCTTGAAAGGAACGATCGAGGTAACCAGTTCCTCGGCTGAGACCCATTTCCATTCGGAGAATTCGGGATGTTCGGTCGCAATGTCGATCTGGTCATCGCGACCGGTGAAACGATAAAGAAACCAGCGTTGCCGCTGGCCACGATATTTTCCGCCCCAGATCCTGCCCAGCAGTTCGGCGGGCAGATCATAGCTCACCCAATCAGGTGATTTTGCAATGAATTCGACCAGATCCGCCGTCACGCCGGTTTCTTCCCAAAGTTCGCGCAGCGCGGCGGCACGGGGCTTTTCACCCGGATCGATGCCGCCCTGCGGCATTTGCCAGGCCGCCTGATCCGAATCCAGCCTTTGCCCGGCAAAGATATATCCCCGGGCATCAATCAGCATCACCCCCACGCAAGGGCGATAGGGAAGATCCCCGACCGCAACCATCAGGGGGCTGCCGCGGGTGCCGATGCAACGGTGGACAGGCCCTTGAGGATATCCACAGCATAGGCGAGCTGGTAATCTTCTTCCCGCAACGCGGCGGTTTCCTCGGCACGGGCACGTTCCTCTTCAAGGACCCGGCGTTCATCCTCGGTCATCGAATCATTGCTCAGCGCGCCCCGCAGATTGGCCTCCGAACGGGTTGGCACATTGGAGGCGTTTTCTTCCTCTTCCTCCGCCGGGCGGCGGGGGGGCTGGTTCACCACGATATCGGGCGCAACGCCAAGCGCCTGGATGGAACGCCCCGAGGGCGTATAGTAACGTGCAGTGGTCAGCCGCATCGCGCCATCGCCCTTCAGTGGCACCACCGTCTGCACCGATCCCTTGCCGAAACTCTTGGTCCCGACCACAATGGCGCGACGATGGTCCTGCAACGCACCACTGACAATTTCGGAAGCCGAGGCAGAACCGCCATTGATCAGCACCACGATGGGCTTGCCATTGGTCAGATCGCCGGGTTCGGCGTTGAACCTTTCGCCATCACCGGGATTCCGGCCCCGGGTCGAGGTGATTTCACCCTTTTCCAGAAAAGCATCCGATACCTTGATTGCCTGTGTCAGCAACCCGCCGGGATTGTTGCGCAGATCGAGAACCACACCGGAAACCTGATCCCATCCGCCCAGTTCCTCGGACATCTGTTCAAGCCCTTCCTCAACGCCCTGATAGGTCTGGTCGTTGAAGGTTGTGATACGCAGGACAATCACATCGCCCACGGTACGTGGCCGAACGGCAGTCAACTTGATGGTATCGCGTATGATCGAAATATCAAAAGGTTCGGGCGCGCCTTCACGCACCACGGTGATGATGATCTCCGATCCGACCGGGCCGCGCATCAGTTCCACCGCCTGATCAAGCGTCAGCCCCAGCAGCGATTCACCATCAACATGGGTGATGAAATCCCCCGCCTCGACCCCGGCCTGATCCGCCGGGGTATCATCCATCGGCGCGACGACCTTCACATAGCCATCTTCCTGCGTGACCTCGATACCGAGGCCGCCAAATTCGCCCCGTGTCTGCACGCGCATATCGTCAAACTGTTTCGGGGGCAGGTAACTTGAATGTGGATCGAGCGAGGTCAGCATGCCGTTGATCGCCGCCTCGATCAGCTTGTCGGTTTCCACCTCTTCCACATATTGGCTGCGGATGCGTTCGAAGATCGTGCCGAACAGATCAAGCTGTTCATAGACCGACTGGCTGCCCGCCGTATCCTGAGCCAGAAGTGGCCCCGCGACCTGCGTGGTCAGGAGCGCGCCCGCCACGGTTCCGCCGAGGGCGGCCATCACGAATTTCTTCATTGCTACGTTCAATCCCTTGTTGCGGCGAACCATGGGGTCGGATCAACCGGTTTTGTACCCTGCCCGAGTTCCATATAAAGCGTTTCCTTCCCCCGAATACCACTCACATCTTCCGGCATGACCGGAAATTCGGCGGAACATGGCGCCTCCGACCCCATCGGGTCAGGCGGCGCGCAGGCCTCCAATACCTCCCCTCTGGCATTCATAAACGATGGTCAGCCCCGTCAGGATCAGCAGATAATCATTCCCGGGGGCCAGGACAATCACATTCCCGTAATCCGGTGACGACCCGGCAGGTAGGCCTTCCCCGTCCGCAGCGCCGTATGCGCGTGGGGTCATGTGTCAATCAGGCTCTGTCCGGTCATTTCCGGCGGTTGGGGTAAGCCCATCAGGTCCAGCAGCGTTGGCGCAAGATCCGCCAGCCGGCCATCATGCAAGCGGGCACCTACCGGCCCCCCTGCCAGAATCACCGGCACGGGATTGGTGGTATGGGCGGTATGCGGTCCACCGGTTGCCGGGTCGACCATCATTTCGCAATTGCCATGATCGGCGGTCACGATCATGGCACCCCCGACGCCTTTTAAGGCCGTCAATGCCTGGCCAAGGCCTTCATCAACAGCCTCACAGGCCCTGATCGCCGCCGCAAGATCCCCGGTATGACCAACCATGTCGGGATTGGCAAAATTTACCACGATAAGATCGTAACCCGCACCGATCGCGGCCACGAGCCTTTCCGCCACTTCCGGTTCGCTCATTTCCGGTTGCAGATCATAGGTGGCAACCTTGGGCGAATTCGGCATGGCGCGATCTTCGCCCGTCTCCGGTGCTTCCTTGCCGCCATTGAGAAAGAAGGTCACATGGGGGTATTTCTCAGTCTCCGCCAGGCGGAACTGGCGCAACCCCTGTGCCGCCACCCATTCCCCCAGCGTATTCCGGATGACCTGCTTGGGATAGGCCGTTCTCATGAAAGTTTCATGTTCGCGGGAATAATCCACCATCCCCAGAAGCATGGCCCATTCCGGCCGCGCCGAGGCGTCGAATTCGGAAAATCCCGGCCGCCCCAGCGCCAGCAGGATCTCGCGTGCGCGGTCAGCCCGGAAATTGAGGCAAAAGAAGCCATCCCCTGTTTTCGTCCCGGCATAATTTCCGACAACACAGGGCTGGATGAATTCATCCGTTTCCCCGCGCGCATGAGCCATGGCAACGGCGCTGCCCGCATCTTCCGCCTGCTCCCCCCGCGCCGAAACCATGGCCACAAAGGCGCGTTCCACCCGGTCCCAGCGGCTGTCCCGGTCCATCGCCCAGTAGCGTCCGATCACCGTACCGATCCGCGCGCCCTGTGGCAGTTCCGCCTCCAGCTTTGCGACAAATTCCGGGGCGGAGCTTGGTGCAACATCGCGCCCGTCGGTAATGGCATGCAGGATGACAGGCACCCCCGCCCCGGCAATGGCCCGTATCGCGGCAAGGACATGGTGCACATGACCATGGACCCCACCATCGGAGATCACCCCCATCAAATGCGCCGTTCCACCAGATTGTTTCAACGTCGCGATAAAATCCTGCAGCGCATCGTTCTGCGCAAAGGATCCTTCCTCGATCGCAAGGTCGATTGCACCCAGATCCATCGCCACCACGCGGCCCGCACCGATATTGGTATGCCCGACTTCGGAATTTCCCATTTGCCCGCTGGGCAGCCCCACATCCGGGCCATGGGTGATCAGCCGCGCATGCGGACACCGCGCCATCAGGTCATCGAAATGCGGTGTCTGTGCCAGATGGGGCGCATTGGCGGAATGGTCATCCGAGATCCCCCAGCCATCGAGAATGCAAAGAACAACGGGCTTGGGCATAACATTCTCCTGCAAAGATCCGCCCCGGTTTTACGCGCGCCACGGCCCCGGGGCAACATTCCACGAGGGGGTGACCGGTCCCCCATCCCGCTTCCGGCAGAGGATCAGCCGTTTTCGCGCAAAACCTGTCCCGCCAGGTAGAGGGAACCACAAATCAATATCCGTGCCGATGGTGCCTCGGCCCGGATCGCCATGACCGCCTCCAGCACATCCCCGGCAATCTCCGCGTTAATTCCGGCCTTTCGTGCCGCATCGCGGGTCGCCTCGGCAGGCAGGGTTGCGGCCTCCCCCGCAATGGCAACCGCGCGCAGGGTTTTCACCTGTGAGGCCAGTGGTGCCATGTATCCGGCTATATCCTTGGTATTCAGCATACCGCAAATCAAATGGGTTTCACGCGATGGCAGCGCAGCAAGCGTTGCGGCAACGGCCCTGGCCCCGGCAGGATTGTGGCCACCGTCAAGCCAAAGCTCAATCCCCGGCCCGGCGGCCTCAACCAGTGGGCCGCGCCGCAGGGATTGCATCCGAGCAGGCCATTCGGCGCGGCTTACCGCCGCCTCGGGGTCACCCTTGCCCAATATCCGGAGGGCCGCAACCGCCGCCCCGGCATTGTCGATCTGATGGGGGCCGCGCAGATTGGGCAAAGGCAGATCAACCAGCCCGTTTTCATCCTCATAGATCATCCGTCCGGCCTCACTGCGGCAATGCCAATGTTGCCCGTGCGCCCAAAGCGGCGCGCCCAGTCGTGCCGCCCGTGCCTCGATCACCTCCTGTGCCGCCGGTTGCTGCGGGCCCGTCACGCAAGCCACCCCGCGTTTCAGGATACCCGCCTTTTCGGTGGCAATCGCCTCCAGGGTATCCCCCAGATATTGCTGATGATCGATCGAAACCGGCGTGATCACCGTCAAGGCGGGACGATCCACCACATTGGTTGCATCAAGCCTGCCCCCCAGACCGACCTCCAGCAAAAGAACGTCGGCCGGGACACGGGAAAAACCAAGAAAGGCGGCAGCGGTAGTCGCTTCGAAAAAGGTGATCGGCGCCTCACCATTTGCCAGGATGCATTCATCCAGGAGTGCCGCAAGATGATCTTCGTCAATCAATTGCCCTGCCAGACGGATCCTTTCATGAAACCGTGCAAGATGCGGTGACGTATAGGCATGAACACTCGCGCCCGTCGCCTCAAGCCCCGCCCGTATCATCGCAAGGGTGGATCCCTTGCCATTCGTCCCCGCGATATGAATTACCGGCGGCAATGCCCTTTCGGGATGGTCAAGCGCGGCCAGGACGCGATGCATCCGCCCCAATGTCAGATCGATGATCTTCGGATGCAGCGTCATCATTCGCTGCAACAGATGATCCGAGGGCATGTCCGTCACCGGAAATGGTCTTTCATTTTCCGGCGCCTTTCGTGGCCCCGCCCGCCGGTTTTCCTTCCGGTTCCGCCGTCGGTTTGTTCGCCGTTGCCGGATTTGAGCCCGGTTCGGGCGGCGGCAGGTCACCACGGATTGCCGGTGGCAATTTCATCAGCATTCTCAGGATCGTGGCCAGTTCATCACGCATCTCGCTGCGATGGATCACACGGTCCAGCATTCCATGATCAAGCAGATATTCCGCCCGCTGGAAACCTTCGGGCAGGGTTTCGCGGATCGTCTGTTCGATCACCCGCGGCCCGGCAAAACTGATCAATGCGTTGGGTTCCGAAATCTGCACATCCCCCAGCATCGCATAGGAGGCCGTCACCCCCCCCGTGGTCGGATGGGCCAGCACCACGGCATAGGGCAGGCCCGCCTCCTTCAGCATTTCCACCGCCACCGTGGTGCGGGGCATCTGCATCAGGCTCAGGATGCCTTCCTGCATCCGCGCACCGCCCGAAGCGGAAAACACCACAAGCGGGCATTTGCGTTTCACGGCGCGTTCCGCCGCTGCCACCAGCGCATTTCCGACATACATGCTCATGGAGCCCGCGATAAAGCTGAAATCCTGCGCGGCCGCCACGACCTTCGTGCGCTGAATTTCACCCTCGGCAACCAGCATTGCCTCCTTTTCGCCAGAGGCCTTCTGCGCCGCCTTCAGCCTTTCGGTATAGCGTTTCTGATCCCTGAAATGCAGCGGATCGGCCGGTGGGTCGGGAACCTTGACCTCAACAAAGTTTCCACCATCAAAAAGCTTGGAAAAACGTTCACGCGGGGAAATGGCCATGTGATGATCGCAGGAGGTACAGACATAAAGATTGTCTTTCAATTCCCGGTGAAACAGCATGGTTCCGCATTCAGGGCATTTCGTCCACAGGTTTTCCGGCACATCGCGCCGCGAAAACAGCGAGTTGATCGTCGGACGAACATAATTGGTGATCCAGTTCATAGGCAGCGCCCCTTCCCGCCGTGGTCTTGCCGTCAGATAAGCGCCTGAGGTCGGAATTGCAATCACGCCCTTCGGGCCCTCCCCCCCGTCGCTAGGGCCTTTCGCCGTTGTGATCGGCTATGGAAGGGCCACATCCGTGTTTTGCGCCCAGATTGCCGGTTTGTCCCGGACAAGGCGAAACAGCAGGTTCGGTTCGGACACGATATAGATTTCCCCATCCTTGCCCATTGCCACCCCTTCCGCCTGCGGGACTGTCCTTTCGAATCCCGCACCTCCCAGTTCCAGATCCAGCACGCCGATCGCCTTGCCCTGACGGTCATATTCCACAAGCATCGCCGACATTTCCGACAATAGCAGGAGATGCCCCGTTTTCTCATGCAGGGTCACGGAAGACAGATCACGCATGAAAAGTCGCGCACCATTGCGCGACTGAAGATCGCGCACGGAAATATCCAGCCTCGCCCCGGCAAGCGCCTCCTCTATTCCCGAAACCTCAAGCACCCGGAGGGGCAGCATTTCCTGCACGATGACAAGGCGCTGGTCGACCGAATCCCAGGATAGTCCCTCAAAACCCATATTCCGCACTGCATCGATCCCCAGATGTAATCGCGGTGCCTCCGCAAGGTCGATCACCTGTGCATCCGGGGCTATCTCAACCCAGTGCAATGTCTGCGTTCCCTCATCGGCAAGAACAAACCGGTCGCCCGCAACATGGGTGATCCCTTCAACATCGCGCGCACCAACCACCGGCATCCTTCGCAGCAGGTCCCCGGATGTGGCCAGTTCCACCACTTCCGGCGGATCATTGATCGCGGCAAACAGCGTATCCGACCCCGCCACCCAGGTCAGGCCCGAAAGATTGCCTTCGATACCGTCAATCACCATGCCATGCGGTGTATCGGTGCGGTATCGTGCAAGGTCTATCGCTTCATCGGAAACCACCGGCGGGTCGATCAGTGACGTGATCATGAACCAGGCATAGGGGAGGATGCGGATATGAAACGAAACCGCGACGGCCCCGACCATGGCCAGGGCAATCGCCACGACAATCCAGCGGCGCCTGATGAACCGCCCCCCCCGCACCGTTCAGTAGATCACAACGGAGCGTATCGATTCGCCCTTATGCATCAGATCGAAGGCTTCGTTGATCTTTTCCAGCGGCATGGTGTGGGTGATCATCGGATCGATCTCGATCTTGCCATCCATGTACCAGTCCACGAATTTCGGAACATCCGTCCGGCCTCTGGCCCCGCCAAAGGCGGTGCCCTTCCACACCCGTCCCGTCACAAGCTGGAACGGGCGGGTTGAAATCTCTGCCCCCGCGGGGGCAACACCGATGATGACGGAAACCCCCCAGCCACGATGGCTGCATTCCAGCGCATCGCGCATCACCTTCACATTGCCCGTCGCATCGAAGGAATAATCCACCCCGCCTATCTGATCATGATCGGTCTTGGTCATATCGACAATCGCCTGCGTGACCGAACCATCGATCTTCGACGGGTTGACGAAATGGGTCATGCCGAATTTCCGGGCCATCTCGGCCTTGTCGTCATTCAGATCGACGCCGATGATCATATCCGCCCCGGCCATGCGCAGCCCCTGGATCACGTTCAACCCAATTCCACCAAGACCAAAAACGGCGGCGGTCGACCCGATTTCCACCCCGGCGGTATTGATCACCGAACCGATCCCCGTGGTCACGCCACATCCGATATAGCAGATCTTCTCAAACGGGGCGTCGGGGCGCACCTTGGCCAGCGCGATCTCCGGCAGCACCGTATGGTTGGCAAAGGTCGAACAGCCCATGTAGTGATAGATCGGCGTACCATCGAGCATGGAAAACCGCGTCGTGCCATCAGGCATCAGCCCCTGGCCCTGGGTATTGCGGATAGCCGTGCAGAGATTCGTCTTGCCCGAGAGGCAGGAGGCACATTCGCGGCATTCCGGGGTATAGAGAGGGATCACATGATCCCCGGGTTTGAGCGTAGTTACGCCGACCCCGACCTCCAGCACGACACCGGCCCCTTCATGCCCCAGGATCGACGGAAAAATGCCTTCCGGATCTGCGCCCGAAAGGGTAAATTCGTCAGTATGACAAATACCTGTGGCCTTGACTTCAATCAGGACCTCGCCTGCCTTCGGGCCATCGAGATTGACCTCCATGACCTCAAGGGGCTTGCCTGCGGCAAGGGCAACTGCGGCACGGGTGCGCATGGGGCTTTCCTCCAAATCCATTTTTTGCAAGGCTGGGGCAAAGAGAAACCGAATGCAATGTGCCAAAGCCCATGAGACATATTTTTAAATCCAAGCGACGCGTTTTTTATAGCTGCGTGCTTCTGCCCCTCATCGCCTGCGCCCCGGCGCCGGAGCCCGAAATCTACAATCCTCCGGTGGCAACACTGACCGGCCCCGGGCGCCTGCAGGACCGTGAACCAGATACCTGCAAACTTTCCGATGTGGCCTATCTCCGTGGCCAGCCCGCCTCCGCGATCGGCGCAACCGGGCTTAGCCAGCCAACACGTATCATCAATCCGGGGGATGTGGTTACGCAGGAATACAGTGCGAACCGGATCAACTTTTATATTGATGAGATGGGGATGGTCGGCCGGATTTCCTGCGGCTAAGCAGGATTTCCGAAAAGCGGGCACCGGTTGTCGAATAAAATCCTGCAAAATCAAACACACCTAAACAGGCAGGGATTGCAGAAATACGGCCAGGCCGGATAGGTATTGGACCAGCCCGGAAAGGCATCAGGATCAGCCGATTATCGGCTGATCCTGAGTGGTTATTGGCGCTTGGCGCGAAAATCCGTGTGACAATCCTTGCAGGCACCGCCAATCGCGCCCATACCCGCCTGGATGGTTTCAAGGGAGCTGACATCAATCGCCTCCGCCCCGGAGCCGAGCTTTTCGGCGGCGGCCGTGAAATCATCCCATTTTTCCCAGATCGCCGGGGTTGCCTCGGAAGCCGGATCATCGGCTTCCGGCTCAAACTTTACCGCGATATCGGCCGCAGCAGCAAGCAGCGCGGCCTTGGCCGCCTCTGCGGCACTGGCATCGAAATCGGCCTTTCCACCCGCCATATCGCCCAGGGTCTTGGTGTTCCTGGCAATCTCACCCATCATATCCTGTCGGGCCTTGACCGTGGGGTCTTCGACCCCTTCCTTGGCGACCGCCATTCCGGCCGTCAGGACGATACTGGCAATCAAGGCTTTGCTCGCAAATTTCATCACTGGCTCCTTATTGGACTACGGGGTTACTATAGTGGCGCCATTTCCCTGCGAAAGGGGGCAATTTGTCATGTTCGCGGCTCTCACGTGAATGTCATGGTCCGTTATCTGGCAAGGCGGCAAATCGCTCATCCTGTTGCAATTCCCGGCATGGCTGCGGCATAGGCAGATGAGGCCACAGAGGAAACGGGTATGGATGGGCAACCGGAAATCGTAACTGTCTTGCTGGATTGGCTTTCCCGGCTGCAACAGATCGCGCTGGAATGGCTTTCCGATCCTGCCGCATGGTCGCAATTCGCACTTCTGGCCGGAGCGCTGATCCTGGCGATATTCATATCGCGGCAACTGCGCCCGATCCTTGACCGGTTCCTGCGTCCGAAGCCGCGCAAACGCGGACTACTGGCACGGGCACTGGCCTTTCTGGGCGGTTTCACACCACTTCTGATGCCGCTTCTGGCCTGGCTCCTGACCGCCATCGGGGAAGAATTCACCCGATCCCTTTTCGGTTCGGGCGAAGTGATCGCCCTCGGCAAGCGGGTCTTCCTTTTCCTCGCGGCACGGGTGCTGGTACGGGATGTGGTGAAGGACCCGTTTCTGCGGCTCTTGGGCCGTTTCGTGCTTTTGCCTATCGCAATCCTCTATACGGTCGGCCTGCTGGATGAGGTTTCCACACGACTTGGCGGAACACAGATCGAACTGGGCAACATCCATTTCTCCCTGCTTTCGCTGGGCCGGGGGCTGATCGCGGGCAGCCTGCTCTTCTGGCTGGGCAACTGGTCCAACCGGCAAAGCGCAGATTACATCGAAAGGCAGGAGGAACTTCCCCCCGCCACACGGCAACTTGCGGTCAAGGCGACCGAGATTCTCATCTTCGGGGCGGCCTTTCTTTTACTGATGTCGATCATGGGGATCGACCTCACCGCCATCGCGGTTCTGGGTGGTGCGCTTGGCGTCGGGATCGGGCTGGGGCTGCAACAGATTGCGGCAAATTTCATCTCCGGGGTGATATTGCTGATAGAGGGGCAAACGACGGTCGGCGATTATGTCGAACTTGACGGTGGGGAGGCCGGCACCATCGTCAAGATGACGGCACGGGCCTGCATTCTCGAAACCTTCGATGGCCGCTGGATCGTGGTTCCGAACGAGGATTTCATCACGACCCGGGTGGTGAACTATTCCGATCAGGGCAGTGCCAATCGTTATGAGGCTGCCTTTTCCGTCAGTTATGACACCGATATCAATCGCGTCCCCGAAATCATCCAGACGGCCGTGGCCGCCCTACCCTTCGTGCTGACCGATCCCGAGGCGCCCGATTGCGAATTGCGCGGCTTTGCCGATAGCGGTGTGGATTTCGCGGTGGAATACTGGGTTTCCGGTATCGATGACGGGCGCAACAAATACCAAAGCAAGGTGCTCTTCGCGATCTGGAATGCCCTCAAGGCGGAAAACATCGAAATCCCCTATCCGCATCGTGTGATCGAGTTGAAAAACGGCCTGCCTGCATGATCCAAACGCTGGTCATCGGCGCGGGCCCCGCCGGCCTGATGGCGGCAGAGAGCCTCGCCCGCGCCGGGCAGCAGGTCCTTCTGGCAGAGGCCAAACCCAGCCCGGCACGCAAATTCCTGATGGCGGGGAAATCGGGCTTGAACATCACCAAGGACGAATCCCTGTCTGATTTCTGCACGGCCTATGGCGATGCCGCCACATGGCTGACCCCAATTCTGCACAATTTCGGTCCAAGGGAGATACAAGACTGGTGCCGCGACCTTGGACAAGAGGTTTTCACGGGCTCTTCGGGCAGGGTCTTTCCCCGCACCATGAAGGCTTCCCCCCTGCTGCGGTCATGGCTCACACGGCTGGCGGATCTGGGGGTGGATCTGAAACGACGCTGGCGCTGGACGGGTCTGGATGGCACTGGCTTTCGGTTTGAAACACCCGAGGGCCCGCTGATGTTGCAACCGCAAAGAACCGTGCTTGCCCTCGGGGGGGTGAGCTGGCCCCGCCTCGGCTCGGACGGGGCATGGGCGGCATGGCTGGCCGGGCGGGGCGTCGAAATAACCCCCTTTGCCCCTGCCAATATGGGGTTTCGCATCACTTGGTCCCCCCATATGGCGCGGCATTTCGGATCCCCGATCAAGGGCGTGGCACTTTGCCTTTCCAATGGACGGCGGGAACGCGGGGAATTCGTGCTTTCCAGGAATGGGCTGGAAGGCGGGGGGATCTATGCCATCTCAAGCGCCCTGCGCGATGGCGCGGCGCTTCATCTGGATCTTTTTCCCGACCTGCCGCAACAGGCCCTGACCGAACGCCTGGCCAAGGCCCGCAAAGGGGACACCATCGGCACATGTCTGCGCAAACTGGGCCTGTCCCCCGCCACGGCGGCGCTGGCACTGGAATGGGGCAGCCGGCCCCTGCCCCGTGGCGTCGCGCTGGCGCAACTGCTCAAGGCGCTTCCCGTCCCTCTTGGCCCCCCGCGCCCGAGGGAGGAGGCCATCTCCACCGCGGGAGGGATCGCACGCAAAGCCCTGACGGAGGGGCTGGAACTGCGCGCCCTTCCCGGCACTTTTGCCTGCGGTGAAATGTTGGACTGGGAGGCCCCGACAGGCGGCTATCTGTTGACGGCTTCAATGGCCACGGGGCTTTGGGCGGGGCGTGCTGCGGCGCAGTTCTGACACTGTTTTCTGCATGTGCAATGCTGCGGCGCAAAATCCGCCTTGCGATTGCATGCGTAATAATCTAACCCACCATGAACATGTTTCGAAATTTCCTGACCCGGAGAATGCCATGAGCTTCCGCCTCCAACCCAGCCCCCCGGCCCGCCCGAACCGTTGCCAGCTTTTCGGTCCGGGCTCCCGTCCCGCGCTTTTTGAAAAGATGGCTGCTTCCGCTGCGGATGTCATCAATCTGGATCTGGAAGATTCGGTCGCACCTGATGACAAGGAGAGCGCACGGAAAAATATCATAGCCGCGATCAATGAGGTCGATTGGGGCCAGAAAACGCTTTCGGTGCGCATCAATGGGCTCGATACGCCCTACTGGTATCGCGATGTGGTTGACCTCCTGGAACAGGCCGGCGGGCGGCTTGATCAGATCATGATCCCCAAGGTCGGCTGCGGCGCGGATCTTTATGCAGTGGATGCATTGGTTACAGCGGTGGAACGCGCCAAGGCCCGCACCGCCCCCATCGCCTTTGAGGTGATCATCGAAAGCGCAGCAGGCATTGCCCATGCTGAGGAAATCGCAGCCGCCTCCCCCCGGCTTCAGGCCATGAGCCTGGGTGCAGCCGATTTTGCAGCCTCCATGGGGATGCAGACCACGGGGATCGGTGGCACGCAGGAAAACTATTACATGCTGCATGAGGCGACGAAACATTGGTCCGATCCCTGGCACTGGGCCCAGGCCGCCATCGTCGCCGCCTGCCGGACCCATGGCATCCTGCCCGTTGACGGCCCCTTTGGCGATTTTTCCGATGATGAGGGGTTCCGGGCCCAGGCCCGCCGTTCGGCCACGCTGGGCATGGTTGGAAAATGGGCCATTCACCCAAAACAGGTGGCACTGGCGAATGAGGTCTTCACCCCTTCCGAAGCCGCAGTCGCCGAGGCTCGTGAAATTCTTGCGGCAATGGAGGAGGCAAAGGCTTCAGGTGCGGGGGCGACCGTCTACAAGGGGCGTCTGGTCGATATCGCCTCGATTAAGCAGGCCGAGGTAATCGTGCGCCAATCCGAAATGATCGCGGGCACACCTTCCGGATCCTGATGTGCAGGTGATGCGCTGCCCCATATATGCTGCGATCTTCCTTTAAATCCGGGTGACCGGCTGAAACGACAGGCAACCAAGGAAAAGCCCCGCCGCAGATATCCTGCGGCGGGGCTTCTTTTCTTGTCGGAAACGATCCTGAATCAGTGGCTGATCTTGCGCCCCTTCACCGCCGACCATAGCCGCTTGTTCGTCAGGTAAAGCAGCACGGAAAGCACCGTCAGGAAGATCACCGCCGTAAGGCCTGCCTGTTTGCGGGCCATCATCTTCGGCTCGGCCGTCCACATCAGGAAGGCAGAGACATCCTCCGACATGCTGCGCAGATCGTTGGAATGACCGTCGGCATATTCGACCATCTCGTCAAAAAGCGGCGGTGCCATTGCGATCCAGCCCCCTTCAAAGGCCGAATTGCCGTAAAAGAGCGTTCCGGCCTCTTCCTTTTCCTCACCGGTATAACCGGTCAGGATCGAATAGATATATTCCGATCCGCCCATCCCGCGCAGGAGCTGGTTGATACCAAGGCCGTAAGGCCCATGGAAACCGGCACGGGCCTTGGCCATGAGACTCAGATCCGGGGCATTCGACAGGCCCGAGGGCGGGAAATGATCGGTCGGAAGGCGTGCCCGGTCCTCACCGGTTTCCACATCCGTGATTTCCAGCAATTCCTCGGCATAGGCACGGACCTGATCTGCGGGAATTTCCGGCCCGCCCTCATCCGAGAGCGTGCGGATCGGCACGAATTTCAGACCGTGACAGGCCGAACAGACCTCGGTGAAAACCTGCAAGCCCCGCTGAAGCTGGTTGCGGTCATATTTTCCGAAGGGGCCTTCGAAACTGAAGGCAATATCCTCAATCTTGGTTTCTTCGGCTGCAACTGCCATCCCGGTGGAAAGCACGAGGGCAGAAATGACGCTGAGTGCGATTTTACGAAACATCTCGATCAGTCCTTTTCTGTCACTCGCCCGGGGTCGGATCGGCGTAGTGCGATTTGAAATCGTCTTCGATCGTTGTCGGCTGCGGGAGCGGTTTTTCGAACACCCCAAGAAGTGGCAGGATGACGAAGAAGTAACCGAACCAGTAGGCCGAGGCGATCAGCGAGAACGAAGCATAGGGTTCTTCCGCAGGCATCGCACCCAGCCACATCAGGGCCACGAAATCAACGCAGAGCAGCGCAAACCACCATTTGAACATTGGCCGGTAGCGGCCCGACCGTACCGAGGAAGTATCAAGCCAGGGTGTCAGTGCCATTGCCGCGATGGCGCCGAACATGGCCAGTACGCCAAAGAATTTCGCATCGACAATCCCGAAGGTCAGGAAGTTGACGATCTGCACCACCCAGACATCCGCCGTGAAAGCCCGCAGGATCGCGTAGAAGGGCAGGAAATACCATTCGGGCACGATATGCGCGGGCGTGGCCAGGGGGTTGGCTTCGACATAGTTGTCAGGGTGGCCAAGGTAATTCGGCATGAAACCGACAATTGCAAAGAAAACCAGCAGGATCACCGCCAGCGCGTAAAGATCCTTGATGACAAAATAGGGCCAGAAGGGCAGCGTGTCTTTTTCCGCCTCCGCCTTGGAGCTGCGGCGTACCTCAACCCCGGTCGGGTTGCTGTTCCCGGTCGAATGGAAAGCCCAGATATGCACGGCCACCAGGGCCGCGATCACGAAAGGCAGCAGGTAATGCAATGAGAAGAAACGGTTCAGCGTGGCATTATCCACCGCCGGTCCGCCCAGCAGCCAGGTCTGGATGGGTTCGCCAATCCCGGGAATTGCCCCGAAGAGCCCGGTGATCACCGTGGCCCCCCAGAAGGACATCTGCCCCCAGGGAAGCACATAGCCCATGAAGGCGGTTCCCATCATGCACAGATAGATCAGCATTCCGATGATCCAGGTCACCTCCCGCGGGGCCTTGTAGGAACCGTAGTAAAGCCCCCGGAAGATGTGCAGGTAGACCGCAACAAAGAAAAGCGACGCGCCATTGGCATGCAGGTAGCGCAGCATGTAGCCGCCATTGACGTTGCGCATGATATGTTCGACCGAGGCGAAGGCCAGGTCGACATGCGGCGTGTAATGCATGACCAGCACGATGCCGGTCACAATCTGAAGGACAAGACAAAAGACGAGGACGATGCCCCAGATCCACATCCAGTTGAGGTTCTTGGGCGTGGGGATCATCAACGTGTCATACAGGAGCCCGATTATGGGCAAACGTTTGCTGAGCCATTTTTCGGCGCCCGTTTTGGGTTCGTAATGGTCGTGCGGAATACCGGCCATGTGCTTTCCTTACCCGAGCTTGATGGTTGTTTCATCGATGAACGAGGCCACCGGGATATGCAGGTTTTCCGGCGCAGGCCCTTTGCGGATCCGGCCGGCCGTATCGTAATGCGACCCGTGGCAAGGGCAGAACCAGCCCCCGAATTCCCCGGCCCCGTCACCGATCGGCACGCATCCCAGGTGGGTGCAGACCCCGACCATCACCAGCCATTCACCGGCTTCGTCCAGCGTGCGGTTTATGTCATCCGCATTGCTGTCGGGCTTGTTCGGATTTTCCGATGACTTATCGATGATATTGGTCGCATCGTCATCGGCGCGGGCGGCATCGATTTCTTCCTGTGTCCGGCGGCGCACGAAAACCGGCTTGCCGAGGTATTTCACGGTCAACTGCGTTCCCGGCTCCACCGTGCTGACATCCACGAAAATGGAGGCAAGCGCCTGCACATCCGCCGAGGGGTTCATCTGGTTCACCAGCGGCCAGACTGCCGCACCGGTTGCCACGGCGCCTGCACCGGCGGTGGCGTAATACAGGAAATCCCTGCGAGTGCCTGCGTGATCATCTACGTGGGACACGAGCCTTTCTCCCTTCCGAGGCCGCCCGGGGCGACCAAATCTTTCAGAAAGCCGCAGTGGACTGCCGCCATATCTATTCGGGTATTAGCCGCCTTGAGCCGTGGCGTCCAGCGGGCAAAACACCAGATTCGGGAAGGAAATGCCGGAAATTCATGCAACAAGCCCCGCTTTCGCGGGATGGGAACAAATGTCGCAGCCCGGATCGGCGCCTGTCGGGGCCCAGCCATGTCAGGAGCCCGCGTCAATATGGCCGGATGATTCACCGGTTCCGACAGTCCGTCCGGCAGAAAAACGGGATTATCCCGTCATTCCCCTTTTGCGCCGCCGCAGCAGTGTCAGGGCAAACAACCCACTGACAAGCAGCGCCCCCCCGGCCGGCAGCGGAACAACAGCGGGGCGCAGCGCCGCGGGGTCCTGAAATTCGACTTCGATGTTATCAACCTTGAAATGCACGTCTTCGAACATCCCGTCATCAAAGGCGGCGGTCACATTTTCCGTCATGTACCCCTTGATGTCGAGGCGGTCGATTCGGTCAAAGGACGTCGTTCCCCAAAGGGTCCCTGCCCCGGACTGTGAAGTACCGGTAACCTTGCCCACCTCCACATCCGCGCGATACCCGGAAACTTCCACGTCTTCATCAGGATCATCATAAAGATGAAAGCCGCCCAGGGGCGTGATATCAAGCGAGCGCCAGCTGAACACTGCCCCATCGGCCCGTACTATGGAATAGCCGCTCGTATAAGGGCCCATCGCGATATCGAGATGCAGGGAGCCATCGCCCCCGAAATCACCGCCACCTTCCGAAAAGACACGGAATCCGTCTTCGTAATAGTCAGAACCACCGGGGCGTTGCCCGTCCAATCCATCGAACGTCAAAACCGCTGCCGCAGCAGGCGCCGCCGCAGCGATAACAGCAGAACAGAGCAGAGTTCTAGATAATATCATCCTTGCCTCACATCGTTTCGTTCCACGACCCAGTGTTCAACCTTAGGCGGAAATGAGCAATGGGCAACATCCCCTTTTTTCAAAACATCGGAATGCAGGGTAAGATTCTGTCGCATTCCTGCCCATCACCTGAGCTATGGGTCCTATTCCGGCAACCAGCGCAGGATATGTTCGGCGGCGGCGACAACCTCCCCATCCTGGTTGCGCACCGTCAATTCGGAAATTGTGCGCATCTTTTCAGGCAAGGTGCGGGCCATGCGATAGGTCACTTCTATCGTATCGCCAATGAAAACCGGTGCAATGAAACGAACGCGGTCATAGCCGAGCGATACGGCGTAATCGGCGCCGATCTGCTTGCCGAATTTTTCCTGAAACAGGGTCGAGGCTGCTGACATATAGCCAACCAGCAAGGCCCCATGCGCGATTCTGCGGCCATAGCGCGACTTGGCCATATAGGCTTCATTGACGTGATTGCCCGCAAAATCCCCGGTAATGCCAGCAAAACCATAGACATCATATTCCCCGACCGTCTTGGCAAAGCGTACCTCTTCGCCGATGGTGACTTGCTCGATCCCCATGCATTCAACTCCCTGAACAGTTACTTGCGCCACCATAAGCATCCTGATCACGAAGAGGGAGTGGCAATTTGCGCGCAGGGCCGGGAAAGGCGGCTTGCACCGCCGGCGCAAAAACGGAAAGCTTGGAACCGGATCACTTATGGAGGACGGGATGGGCGGAAAATTCACGGCGATGATCATCCGCGAGATCGATGGCAAGCCCCGCGCGGAATTCGAAGAGATTACCCGACAGGACCTTCCCGACAATGATGTCCTGGTGGAAATCAGCCATTCCAGCCTCAACTACAAGGATGGGCTGGCCCTTACCGGCAAGGGCCGGATCGCGCGCCGCCTGCCAATGGTCGCAGGGATCGATCTGGCGGGGACGGTGGTCAGTTCCCGCGATCCGGACTGGAAAGCGGGGGAAGCCGTGATCGTGAATGGCTGGGGTCTTTCAGAAACCGAATGGGGCGCCTATAGCCGCTATCAGCGCCTGAAGCCCGCCCATCTGACCCGCCTGCCCAAGGGGTTTTCCCCGTCGGAGTCCATGGCCATCGGTACGGCCGGTTACACGGCGGCGCTTTGCGTTCTGGCGCTGCAAAAATTCGGGGCGCTTGACGATCGGGGGGGGGAGGTTGTCGTGACTGGCGCGGCCGGCGGTGTGGGGAGCGTGGCAGTGGCGCTTCTGTCAAAGCTTGGCCACCGCGTAACCGCCTCAACCGGTCGCCCCGAGGAAGAGGGCTTTCTCAGAAATCTCGGCGCCAGCGACCTTCTGGATCGCAGGGCACTTTCGGAACAGGGCAGGATGTTGCAGGCTGAACGCTGGGTGGCCGCCGTGGATACAGTAGGCAGCCATACGCTTGCAAACCTGCTGGCACAGACGCGCTATGGCGGTGCGGTCGCAGCCTGCGGGCTTGCCGGGGGTGCGGATCTGCCGGCGAGCGTCATGCCCCATATCCTGCGAAATGTTGCCCTGCTTGGCGTGGATTCGGTCATGACCCCGCAAGCCCGCCGGGCGGAGGCCTGGGCATTGCTTGACCGGCATCTCGACCGCAAGCTGCTGGCGGAATTGACCGTCACCGCCCCCATGGCCGAACTGCCGGAACTGGCGCGAAAAATCATTGCCGGACAGGTCCGCGGCCGGACGGTAATCGAAATTGGCCAGGGGTAAGGAAACGGCATGAATGGCGGTGGGGTCGTTGCGATAGTTATTTTAACCGTTGACGTTTGAAATTATACCAGCCCTCGGCCTGTTACCAGGGGAAAGGGGAGTATCCGTAAAATCAAAACCCCTGCTTCTAACCTGTTAACTTCTGGACCATTACAAACTCACCCTTTCCAAATCGCCCGGAAAACTTGATAAATTTATTTACACCGAACCTGTTTTAAAATACCAAGGGCGAAAATACGGTTCGGAAAAGCACCGTTCAATTGTCAGGAGGATATTCGATGAAGATACTCAGAAAACATCTGATGGGCGCTGCCGCCGCGATTGCGATCCTTCCGGTTGCTGCATCGGCGGAAACGGTTCTGCGCCTTGCCGAGAACCAGCCCGAAAGCAACCCCGTTACCGTTGCCATGTTCAAATTCGCCGATCTGGTCAAGGAATACAGTGGCGGTGAGGTCGTGGTGCAGGTTTTCCCCGGGGCACAGCTTGGCCAGGAACCTGAAACCATTGAACAGACCCAGGCCGGGATCATCGATCTGACCCGGGTCAATTCCGTACCGGTTGCCAATGTAAGCCCAAGCATGGGGGTCTTCACGCTCCCCTATGTTTTTGCGGACTGGGATCACAAGTATCGGGTGCTTGATGGCGATATCGGCGCGGAAGTTCTGGCTGATCTGGAAAACTATGGTCTCGTCGGTTTCGACTACATGGATGCGGGTGCCCGTTCCTTCTATACGGTCGAGGGCAAGACCATTGCCTCTATCGACGATCTCAAGGGGCTCAAGGTCCGTGTGCAACCTGCCCCGATTTCAATCCGCATGATGGAACTTCTGGGCGCGGTCCCCACCCCGATGAACTATGGTGAGGTCTATTCCAGCCTGCAAACCGGTGTGATCGACGGGGCGGAAAACGATTTCGTCAGTTACCAGACATCCGCCCACTATGAGGTGGCACCAAATTATGTCGTTGATGCGCATCTGAGCCCTCCTGCCTTGCTGCTGATGAACAAGGCGAAATTCGATTCCCTTCCCGCCGAGCAACAGGAAGCCGTCCGCCGTGCCGCCAAGGAGGCCGCGCTTTTCGAACGTGAGGCAATGCGTGAGGCGAACGAAGCCGCCCGTCAGGCCGTCATCGATGGCGGTGCCACCGTGACCGAGATCGACAACGCCCCCCTCCAGGCCGCTGTCGAGCCGATCTATGAGGAATTTCCGGATCTGAAACCCCTGCTCGATCGTATCAAGGCGGCGAAATAGGCCAACAAGGGGGCGTGACGTGACCTGGCAGGCAAGATTGGCGTGGCTGATTGACGGGATCAATCGAATCGCAGCCTTTGCCTGTCATTGCCTGCTTGCGGCCATTACGGGCGTGACGGTATTGCAGGTCTTCCTGCGTTTCGTTTTCAACAACCCCACCAGCTGGTCCGAGGAAATCGCCCTGCTCTGCCTGATCTGGTTCGGTCTTCTGGCCGTGGCCATCGGGATCAGGCGGCATCAACATGTCGCCATCACCTTCCTGCGGGACAAGCTGCCCCCAATATCGGCGGGTTTCCTCGATTATGCGGCGCAGGTTGCGATGGGGGTATTCATGTTCGTCGTGATGTATTTCGGCAATGATCTGATTGCGCTTGCCGGGATTCAGGTATTGCCAGCCTCGCGGCTGCCCAAATGGCTGCTTTATCTTCCCGCAATCCTGGGGGGTGCACTGGGCGTCATCAACGCAATTGCGAATATCCTGCTGCGGGATGTTCATCAGCCCATTCACGATACGATGGAGGGTGCCGATGCCGGTTGACATGATCGGCATTTCACTACTGCTTGGCGGCTTTCTGGCGCTGATGTTGTTGCGGGTCCCGATTGCCTTTGCGCTTGGGATTTCATCTCTTGCCACGGTCGTCTATCTTGACCTGCCTATGCTCATGGTTGCGCAACGCATGATCAACGGGCTGAATTCCTTTACCTTCCTTGCCGTTCCCTTCTTCATCCTGGTCGGCAATATCATGACAGAGGGCGGAATTTCCGACCGGCTGGTGCGGCTTGCCGATGTATTGGTGGGCCGGATGCCGGGCGGGCTTGCGCAAGGCAATGTGGTGGCCAGCACCATGTTCGGAGGGATTTCCGGATCTTCCGTCGCGGATGTGGCTTCCATTGGCTCCTTTCTCATCCCGGCCATGAAGAAAAGCGGGTATCCTGCGGGCTATTCGGTGGCGGTGACGATCACGTCTTCGGTTCAGGGTGTGCTGATCCCGCCAAGCCAGAACATGATTTTCTACGCTCTGGCCGCCGGCGGATTACCGATTTCAACACTGTTTCTGGCGGGCTATGCGCCAGGGCTCATGCTCGGCCTGGCGCTGATGGTGCTGTGCTATGTCATGGCCCGGCGTCACGGCCACCCGCTTGGCGGTCGTTATTCCTGGCGTGAGGGAAGCCTTATCGTCATCGATGCCGCTATCGGACTTTTCACTATCGTCATCATCATTGGCGGTATCCTGAGCGGGATCTTCACCGCCACCGAATCCGCCGCTGTTGCCGTCGTCTATGCGCTGCTGGTGACGGGCCTTTGGTATCGCAGCCTTGATCGCAAGGCGATGGGCCGGATCTTTGCCACGACGCTGCGCACCCTTGCCATGGTCACGGCGATCATCATGACCTCGGCAGTTTTCGGGTTCCTGCTGTCTTTCCTGCGTGTGCCCGCCGTGCTGGCCGAGGCCATATTCGCCATCTCGGACAATCCGATCTTTGTATTGATCGCGATGAATGTGTTGCTGCTCATCCTCGGCATGTTGATGGATATGGGGGTGCTGATCCTGCTTCTGACACCGATCCTGCTGCCGATTGTCACCAAGGTCGGGGTGGATCCGATCCATTTCGGGGTGATCATGATCCTCAATCTGGGGATCGGACTATGTACCCCCCCGGTGGGCACATCGCTGCTGGTCGGATCTGGAATCGCCCGGATCCCGCTTGAAAGCGCCTCTCGCAGCCTCCTGCCCTTCTATCTTGCCATGATTGTCGTGCTGCTTCTGGTGACCTTCATTCCTGCCTTCTCGCTCACCCTGCCCGCCCTGATGCGATAGGGTATTTCGGCCGAAACCTGAACAGGACATCCGGTTTCGGGATCAGCGGGACGTGGCCCAGATCCGTTGCGCCTCGGTTTCAACAGCGCAGGGTCGGATGCCGCGCAACCGGGCAAACGCGGCCTCGGGGTCCTCCCCGGCCTCGACCATCAGCCGCAGGGCGATCATGCCGGTACGTCCGCATCCCGCACGGCAGTGAATTGCGACCCTCCCCTTTCCGGCAAGGATCTTGTGTATTTCGCCTGACAGGGCCAGCCAGGGCGCGGTGACATGCGGGATGCCATAATCCGCCACCGGGAAATGCCGCCAGCCGATCCCGGCCTGCTTCAGCGCCCCGGACAGATTATGTGCGCCAAGATTCGACATTTCCCGCAGCGGGGTCAGGCTTATTACCAGATCGGGCTGCCAACCCCGAAGCCGCGCCCTGGATTCGCGACAGGATGGAAGCGGGCAAAGGCCAAGCTGCCCCGCCCCCAGGGGAAGTTCCGCAATCGCAAATTTATCCATCTTGGCCCCATTCATCACCTGAAGGGTTAAACCGGGCGTGATTGCCGGGCAAGCGCCGTTCACCTCGGCTGGACGCCACCGGCAGCAGCGCCTAACTTGAAGGCAGATCGAATCCCCGGGGGATGAATGTCCGAAACACCCGACCGCACCTATCAGGTCCTGGCCCGCAAATACCGCCCTGCCACCTTTGCCGATCTTATCGGGCAGGAGGCAATGGTGCGCACGTTGAAAAATGCCTTTGCCGCAGATCGCATCGCCCATGCCTTCGTGATGACGGGCGTCCGTGGCGTGGGCAAGACAACAACCGCGCGAATCATTGCCAAGGGGCTCAATTGCGTCGGCTCCGATGGCAAGGGCGGCCCCACAACCGACCCCTGCGGCACCTGCGAACCCTGCCGCGCCATTGCCGAGGGCCGTCATGTCGATGTGATGGAAATGGATGCCGCCTCCCGCACCGGCGTGAACGATATCCGCGAAATCATCGATTCCGTGCATTACCGGGCCGCTTCGGCACGTTACAAGATCTATATCATCGACGAAGTGCACATGCTTTCGACCAGCGCCTTCAATGCGCTTTTGAAAACGCTGGAAGAACCGCCCGCCCATGTGAAATTCATCTTCGCGACCACTGAAATCCGCAAGGTTCCGGTCACGGTGCTGTCGCGATGCCAGCGGTTCGATCTGAAACGCATCGAACCCGAGGTGATGATGGCCCATCTGGCCGAAATCGCGCAGAAGGAAGACGCCAGCCTTGCCCCGGATGCGCTTGCGCTGATCACCCGCGCAGCCGAAGGTTCGGTACGTGACGCCATGAGCCTGATGGACCAGGCGATTGCCCATGGTGCGGGGGAAACCTCTGCCGATCAGGTCCGGGCCATGCTGGGGCTGGCGGATCGGGGGCGCACGCTTGACCTGTTCGACATGGTCCTGCGCGGCGATGCGCCCGCCGCGCTGACGGAACTGGCCCAGCAATACGCCGATGGTGCCGATCCGATGGCCGTGCTGCGCGATCTGGCAGAAATCACCCATTGGGTTTCGGTGATCAAGATCACCCCCGAAACGGCGGAAGATCCGACCGTCCCGCCGGAGGAACGTTCCCGCGGGCTGGATATGGCATCGCGCCTTCCCATGCGCGCGCTAAGCAGGATGTGGCAGATGCTGCTCAAGGCGCTGGAGGAAGTGGCCATCGCCCCCAACAGCATGATGGCCGCTGAAATGGCAATCATCCGGCTGACCCATGTAGCCGATCTGCCCGATCCGGAAACCCTTATCCGCAAGTTGCAAGGCAACCCGCCTATCGCCCCCTCACCACGTGGTTTGCCCCCGGGGAATGGCGGTACTGGCGGTGATCTTCGAGGCTACGCCCCCATGCCGCCTTCCGGCCCTGCACATGGCGGCCCGGTCATGTCGGGCGGGCAGCAGCAGGCGGCAGTTGCGATGGCCGCCCCCTCCCTTGCCAGCTATGCAAGTTTCGATACGGTTATCGATCTGATCCGCGACAAACGCGACATCAAATTACAGATCGAAGTGGAAACCACCTTGCGACTGGCAAAATATGCACCGGGCCGAATTGAATTCGAACCAACGGAAAATGCCCGCCCCGACCTTGCCGCGCGACTGGCAGCCCAGTTGCAACGCTGGACCGGCGCACGCTGGGGGGTCAGTGTCGTCAGTTCGGGGGGGGCACCGACCATCGATGAGGCACGCGAGGCAGAACTGGCCAAAAACAGAAGTGCCGTTGAAGCCCGCAATCCGCTGGTTCAGGCGGTTCTGGCCGCTTTTCCAGGGGCAAACATCACTGCAATACGCAAGCCTTCCGTCGATGCAGCATCGGAAGCACTGCCGGAAGTCGAGGACGAATGGGATCCGTTCGAGGAAGACTGACCGCGAACGGAACAAGAAACGGAGAAGATGAATGCTGAAAGGTTTGGGCGGTCTTGGCGATATGGCCAAGATGATGAAGACCGCGCAGGAAATGCAGGAAAAGATGGCCCGGATGCAGGAAGATCTGGACGCCATCGTGGTCACTGGCGAAAGTGGCGCTGGCCTTGTGAAAGCGCGCGCCACGGCCAAGGGGGAATTGACCGGCCTTGATATCGACCCCTCGATCTTCGTGGCCTCTGAAAAGGAAGTGGTGGAGGATCTTATCCTCGCCGCGATCAAGGATGCGCAGGCCAAGGCTACGGATCGGTCCCGATCGGAGATGGAGAAGGTTACCGAAGGGCTCGGCCTTCCGCCGGGCATGAAGCTGCCCTTCTGAAATGGACGAGGCGCCACGCGACATTGAACAACTGATCAGCCTCATGGCACGGCTGCCGGGGCTTGGCCCCCGGTCGGCCCGACGCGCGGTGCTGTTGTTGCTCAAGAAACGCGATACGGTAATGGCCCCGCTTGCCCAGGCCATGGCGACGCTTGCGGAAACGGCACGGGACTGCCACATCTGCGGCAATATCGGCAGCCATGAGCTTTGCCCGATCTGTGCCGATCCCAACCGGGCCACGGGGGAAATCTGCGTGGTTGAGGATGTCGCCGATCTTTGGGCAATGGAACGCGCGGGGGTTTTCAAGGGGCGCTATCATGTTCTGGGCGGCACGCTTTCACCGCTCGATTCCGTTGGGCCGGAGGAATTACGCATCCCCGAGCTGGTTTCCCGGGTCACGGAAGAAAGGACCAGGGAAGTGATCCTTGCGCTCAATGCCACGGTGGATGGCCAGACCACCGCCCATTACATTGCCGAGGCATTGGAGGCGAGCGGCACGGAGATCAGCTCCCTTGCACAAGGTGTACCGATAGGGGGCGAACTCAACTATCTTGATGATGGCACCATCGGCGCAGCCCTCAGGGCAAGGCGCAGGATCTGAAAGAAACATGGGGCATCCGCCTGCCGGCATGGCGGCACAAAGCACATATACCGCCACGCCAGCACATGCTATCTGTAGCCCGACAAAGCCTTCTTGATTTCCTAGGAAATATGTTCTACATATATTTCAGGAGAAACGACATGACAGCCTTCGCCCTTCGCCGTGAAGACCAAAGTGCAGAACCCGGCCGCATTGCCGCCAAGGCCGCCTTCAATGCCGCGCGTGAACTGGGGCTGACACAGGCGGAACTTGCCCGCGCCATTGGCGTAAGCAATGCAAGCGCCTCCCGGATGAAGGCGGGTGGTTTTGTACTGGCGGGGAAACCATTGGAACTGGCGCTCTGCCTGATCCGGGTATTCCGGTCGCTCGACACCATTGCCGGCGGCGAATCCGCCACGATTCACGGCTGGATAAGCAACCCGAACCGGGATCTCTGCGCCCGCCCCCGCGATCTGATTGGCACGGCCAGCGGGCTGATTGATGTGATGAACTATCTCGATGCCGCCCGCGCCCCGACCTGAGGACCATCTTGCTCCTTGGGCCGGAACTCTCTGGCGGGCGATCGAGGGGCAATATCGGTCCTCCACCCTGCGGCTTGTCGATACCCATGCCGAACATGATGTCCTGGAGGCCATGCTGGAAGCCTCCAAACCCCCGGTGCCGGAGGAATGCCGCCATCTGGATTATCAATTCTGGTCTCCCTTCCGCTATGGCCGTTACCCCCGTGCTTCACGGTTTCGGCGTGCGGGCCGGACACCCGGCGTCTGGTACGGATCCGAGGCACCGCTGACAGCGATCTGTGAAATGATCTGGGGGACATTGATCTTTTTCAGTGCCTCGGAAGGCACACCCAGCCCACGCAAACCAGTCGAATACAGCACGGTCCAGGCCGATATTGCCACACCTTTCGCACTGGATCTGACCATTCCCCCCATGGTGGATGCAGGGGACTGGATGGCACCGGAAGATTACGAACCCTGCCTCGCACTGGCCGATGATGCACGAAAAGCAGGGGCTGAGGCGATCCGCTATGCGTCCGTCCGTCACCCCGACCATGCACCCAATATCGCGATACTGACCTGCTTTCCCTTCGCCCGCCCCCGGCCCATCGCCACACAGATCTGGCATGTGCATTACGCGCCAAAGCTGCTGAAGCTTTCCTGCGAAACGACCGGCGAAAGAAAGATGCTGCGCCAGGGAGAGACGGGCTTGTCCTTCCTGTAAACGCAAAAAGACCAATGGCGTTTCGCCTTCAGTCCTGCGTCTCTGCCTTGAGTTGGGCAATAATCCGGGGCAGTTCGGCAAGTGCCCGGACATAGGCACCATCATCGGCCATCCGCACCGCGCGATACCATTGCACCCGCAGCTCTTCCGTTTCGGAGGCTTTCACCCGCGCCTCCAGCACCTCGACAGCCTTTTCCCATTTTTCCTGCGCGGCATCATCGCCCTGTTCAAATCGCCTGAAGACGGCATCTATCCTGGCCAGGCGCGCCTCGGCCCCCGCGCCGTCGCCTTCCCGCAGGGCGATCGCAACAGCCTTCATCGCATCGGAAAGCCTTGCCTGAATTTGCGGGGGGGTTGCGGCAATACGGGGTTGCAAGTCCTGAAACCGCGCGGCAAGCCCCCGCATCCGGCGTGTTTCATCACCATCGGGCGTGCTTTGGCCATCGCCATCTTCATCATTTTCGATGGTATCGGAATTGCCCTGTGGTTTCGCGGTTTCAACAACCTCAACCGTCAGGCCAATATCATTTTGTCGCAACAGACGCAGAAAGAGCCTTCTCAGGGTCGGGAAAGCCCTTGTACATTGCAGCGTGATCACATTGCCCCGGGTTGTAAAAACCCCATAGGCAATTTTTGCGCCCAACCCTTCATTTCTCACATGTTTTCCCAGAAATTCTGGGGATTTGATGATATCGGCTGCAAAATAGTGATCATCATCATCCGTACCCGGATTGAACCCGAAATTGATGCTTCGTGTCTTTGAACGGTCAATGATCTTCCTGAGGGCCGCGCCCTGGGTTGGAAAAGCGGACATCCCTTTCTCCGCAGGAGACAGTAAAATCTTTCTGCAATGCTGCCCCATGGTGGCAGCGGGGGTCAACCGGCAACCGGACCGCCGACATTTTCCTGGGCCACGGAAACCGCCTTGATCACCGCAAAGATATCCAGCCCGGGTTCCAGCGCCAGGGCCGCGGCAGAACGTCGGGTAATGCGGGCCAGCAGGGCCTCCTGTCCCACCGAAAGCCGCACCAGCGCGCCCGGCCCTGTCCCAAGGCGGATTTCCTCTACCCGCACGGGCAGGATATTCAGCGCCGAAACCCCTTCGGGGCGGGTAAGTGCCAGCATCACATCCTGCGCCAGGATCCGCAGCCGCAGCGAATGGCCGGCCGGCCGGCCCATCGCAGGCAGCCAGAGCGGCCCCGCAGCCGTATCGAGCCGCATCAGCCCGTCTTCCTCATGGGACGTGGTGCGGGCGGTCAGGATGGATCCCGCCTCACGCAATCCAAGAATCGGGGCCAGTGCGGGGTCGGACAGGATCTGTGTCGCAGCCCCCGAGGCAGAAACCCGGCCCGCCTCCAGAACGACGACGGTGGTTGCCAGTCGCGCCACCTCAGCCATGGAGTGGCTGACATAGAGGATCGGCAGGTTCACCTCATCGCGCAATCGTTCAAGATAGGGCAGGATTTCCGCCTTTCGGGCCTCATCCAGCGCGGCAAGCGGTTCATCCATCAACAACAGGCGCGGCCGGGACAAAACCGCACGACCAAAGGCAACGCGGCTTTTCTCCCCCCCCGAAAGCGTGCCGGGGCGGCGATCCAGCAGCGGCCCGATCCCCAGAAGGTCTGTGATCCGGCTCAGTTCAGGCCCTGCCCCCCTTGGCGCGAAGCGGCGACCGTAAAGAAGGTTCTGTCGCACCGTCAGGTGCGGAAAAAGCCGCGCGTCCTGAAAGACATAGCCAATCCGGCGCCGATGCGGCGGAAGGTTGATACCTGTGCCCGTATCAAGAAGCACCGCACCATCGGCCTCAATCCGGCCCGTTTCGGGCTGCAAGAGCCCCGCCACGGCATTGACTACCGTTGTCTTGCCCGCCCCGGAACGGCCAAAAAGCGCCGTCACACCCGGTGGCGCCTCAAAGGCAAGGTCCAGCGCAAAACCCGGAAAGCTGTGTTGAAGTGCGACGGAAAATGTCATGTTCCGGCAATCCTGCGGGCCACGGCGCGCGACAGCCATTCCGACAGGATCAACGCGGCCATGGCAACGGCTATGGAAACCAGAACCAGCCGCATGGCATTGGCCTCCCCGCCGGGGATTTGCAGGAAGGTATAGATCGCGGTGGGCAATGTCTGGGTTTCACCGGGGATATTGGACACGAAGGTAATCGTCGCGCCAAATTCGCCCATCGCCTTGGCAAAAGCCAGAACCGCCCCCGCGATGATCCCTGGCAGGATCAGGGGCAGCGTGACCGTCATGAAAACCCAGATCCGCGGCGCCCCAAGGGTCGAGGCGGCCTGTTCCAGTCTGGGATCGACCGCCTCGATCGCCAGGCGGATCGCCCGGACCATCAAAGGAAAGGCCATGACCGCCGCGGCCAGCGCCGCGCCTGTCCAGCGAAAGGCAAAGACGATCCCGAACCATTGATCCAGATATTCCCCGACCCAGCCCCTGCGCCCGAATGTCAGCAATAACAGATAACCCGTCACCACCGGCGGCAGGATCAATGGCAAATGCACAATCCCGTTAAGCAATTGCCGCCCCCGGAAATTCCAGCGTGCCAGCGCATGGGCAATGAAAATCCCCAATGGCAGGCTGGCCAGAACCGCCCAAAGCGAAACGCGCAGCGACAGCGCCACCGCGCGCCATTCTTCGGGGGAAAGCCAGTCAGTCATCAGGGCCGTTCATGCCTCAATCCAGGATCGCGAAACCCTGTTTGGCAAAGGCTGCATCGGCAGCATCGCTTGAAAGGGCTTCATAAAAGGCCTTGTCCGCCGCATCTGCCGCCCCGGTCAAGAGGGCAGCGGGATAAATGATCGGCGGATAGCTGTCAGCAGGAAAGCTGCCCACGACCGTAACATTGTCATCTGCCGCGGCATCGGTCGAATAGACGATACCGAAAGGCGCCTCCCCCGTTGAGACCAGTGCCAGCGCCGCGCGTACATTATCGGCCTGTGCCACCGAAGGCTCAATTCCGTCCCAAAGCCCCAGGGAGGTCAGCGCAGCCTTGCCATATTGGCCCGCAGGAACGGAATCAACCAAAGCCATCGCCAGTTTGCCTTCCCCCAGAAGCGCCGAAAGATCCAGATCCGGCCCGATTTCCACTGCGGCGGCATCCCTGCCATGGGCAATGAGGACAAGCGTGTTGCCCAGAATATCCTTCCGCGCACCTTCCGCGACCTGCCCGGTCTTTTCCACCTCATCCATCCAGGAGACATTGGCGGAAATATAGATATCGGCAGGTGCCCCCTCAATGATCTGCTTGGCAAGCTGGCTGGATCCGGCATAGCTGACAACCACGTTATCCCCGGTTTCCGCCTGCCATGCGGCCACGAAATCATCGAGCCCGTTCTTCATAGAAGCGGCAGCGAAAACGGTAACATCCTCAGCGGTGGCGGGCAGCGCGACGGCCATGGAAAAGATAGCGGCAAGGGCAAAGCGGGACATGATATCTCCATCCGATATGTTTACCGAAACATATCACCCGAGTCGCGCCGGACAGGCAAGCGCTATTTCTTGTCGGGAATATCCCTTTGGCCGGCAGGTCGCAGCATCCCTTCCAACGTGGCGATATGGGGTGCAGCAGCCCTGGTCGCATCGGCAAGCGTGGAACGATAGAGGCGCAGGACCTCCTCCCCTGCGGGACTGAGCCGGGCGCCACCGCCCCCCGCACCACCGCGCATGCTGTTGACCAGAGGTTCGGCAAAGGCCGTGTTCATCTCTTCCACCAGCATCCAGGCGCGCTTGTAACTCATTGACATGCCGCGCCCGGCCGCCGAGATGGACCCCGTATCGCGGATCCGTTCCAGAAGTTCGGCCTTGCCGGGGCCAAGCATGGCATCGTCGAAAAGGATACGAAGTTTCAGGGTGGTCATTCTTTGCCTCGCATTCGCACCGCCACTATCGGGCCGAATGATCGTTCAGACAAGGGTGCTGTCAAAACAGGAAAGGCGCATCCTGCAAACGGCGGCCCAGAACCATCGCATCGGCCACATGCACCATGGGGGCAAGGTCAACCTCGGATTCCCCGGCAGCAACCAAAGCGGCCATTCTGGCATAGAGTGCCGGATATTCCCCCATGATCGTATCGGCCCCACCTGCCGGTTTGCAGTTTATCTCCAACAGGTTGCCCCCCATGCGCAGGACAAGAAGCCCGGCATCGGTTTCAACCTCGATATCCCAGGTTTGCGGGCCTTCCTGACGCCAGTCGAAATCGGCCGTCACATTTCCGGAAAAGACCAGCCGCGCGGCAATCGGCGTCTGGCGGTTGGCGGGAAACTCCAGTTCAGCCGATTGCAGATGCACCGGGGCGGGCAGGATATGGGTCAGGATAGACAGAGCGTTGATTCCGGGGTCGAACACCCCCATGCCGCCGGGTTCAAACACCCAATCCTGCCCGGGATGCCACTTGCGGACGTCTTCGCGCCACGTGATATGGGCACGACGCACCGTCTTGTCCGTCAGCCAATCCCGTGCCGGGGCCACGGCATGGGCCATGCGGCTATGCCAGGTGGTATAAAGCGTCAGGCCACGGTTTCTGGCCATATCAGCCAGCGCATGCACCTCTGCCAGGGTCGCCCCCGGGGGTTTTTCCAGCATCACATGCCGCCCCGCGCGCAAGGCGGCGGCGGCGGCGGCAAAACGGGGTATCGGCGGCAACGCCAGCGAAACCACCCCGACATCGGGTCGCGCCTCCAGCATTTCCTCCATCGAGGTGAAACCCTGCACAGCGGGGACGGTACCATTGCGGCTGACGGTGCAGGCCAGGTCCCATTCGTCACTGGCCTCCAGCGCCGGAACATGTTGATCCACGGCAATCTTGCCAATGCCGACCAAGGCGATCCCAAGGGCCATCAATGCGCGTCCCGACCCACGGCAGCCCCCCGGCAACCGCGCAGAAAATCAAGATCGGCGCCGGTATCGGCCCCCATCACATGGGCCTGATGCAACCAGGCATAGCCGCTTTCCGCCTGTTCATGGACGGGGGTCCAATCAGCCAGCCGTACGGCAAGTTCCTGTTCCGGGATATCCAGATGCAGCCGCCTGCCCGGCACATCAAGTTCAATCATGTCGCCATCGCGCACGACGGCCAGCGGCCCGCCCACCGCCGCCTCGGGCGAAGTATGCAGGATCACCGTGCCATAGGCCGTGCCGGACATCCGCGCATCGGAAATCCGCACCATATCGGTAATCCCCTTTTTCAGGACCTTGGGCGGCAGGCCCATGTTACCCACCTCCGACATGCCGGGATAACCTTTTGGTCCGCAATTCTTCAGCACCATGACGCAGGTTTCATCGATATCGAGGTCATCATCCATGATCCTGGCCTTGTAATCGTCGATATCTTCAAAGACGACGGCCCTTCCGCGATGTGTAAGCAGATGCGGCGAAGCGGCGGAAGGTTTCAGAACCGCGCCCTTGGGGGCAAGGTTTCCGCGCAGCACGCAGATCCCTCCCGATTGGGTCAGCGCCTTGTCGGCTGGCAGGATCACATCCTCATTCCAGTTTTTCACATCTCTGACCTGATCCCAGGCGGTCTGCCCCGAAACCGTCAGGGCATCCCGGTGCAAAAGCCCCGCCTCGCCCAACCGCTTCAACACCACCGGAAGGCCGCCGGCATAGAAAAATTCCTCCATCAGGTATGTTCCGGAAGGCTGCAGGTTCACGATGGTCGGCACATCGCGACCGCAACGATCCCAGTCATCCAGTGTCAGATCCAGCCCTACCCGACCCGCAATGGCCATCAGGTGGATGACCGCATTGGTCGATCCGCCGATCGCGGCATTGGTACGGATCGCATTTTCGAAGGCCGCTTTTGTCATCACGTCGGAAGGTTTCAGATCATCCTTGACCATCTGCACGATGCGCCGCCCCGTAAGCTGCGCCATCACGCGCCGCCGCGCATCCACCGCCGGGATTGCCGCGTTGCCGGAAAGTGCCATACCAAGTGCCTCGGCCATGCTGGCCATGGTAGATGCCGTCCCCATCGTATTGCAAGTCCCCGAAGAACGGGTCACTGCGGCCTCGGCTTCGACGAATTCATCCATCGTCATCTCACCGGCCTTCACGGCCTCGGAAAAACGCCACAGATGGGTGCCTGCCCCCACAGCCTCCCCCCGCCACCAGCCATTGAGCATCGGCCCGCCCGTCACCACGATGGAGGGAATATCGGTCGAGGCCGCACCCATCAGAAGCGAAGGCGTGGTCTTGTCGCACCCCACCAGCAGCACCGCCCCATCAATGGGCTGGCCGCGCATCTGTTCCTCCACCGCCATCGCGGCCATGTTGCGAAACATCATCGCGGTGGGGCGGAAGGTATTTTCAGAGGCGGAAAATACCGGAACCTCAAGGGGAAAGCCGCCGGCCTCCCATATCCCGGCCTTCACCTTTTCGGCCACTTCATTCAGGTGGCCATTGCACGGGGTCAATTCCGACCAGGTATTCATGATCCCGATCACGGGCCGGCCATCGAACAGGTCATGCGGATGGCCCTGGTTCTTCAACCAGCCGCGGTGATAGATCGTGTCGCGCGAGTTACCGCCATACCATTCCTGCGACCGCAATTTGCGCGGCCATTTGGCAGGTTTGAACGCCATAATCAGAACTCCTTTCGGCTTTGCGCGTTTCGAATACAGGAAAAAGGGCGTTGTCCGCCCTTACTTGTTCTTGTTGTAGACATCGAAGATGACCGCGACCAAAAGCACCAGCCCCTTGATCACCTGCTGATAGTCGATGCCGACCCCCAGGATGGACATGCCGTTATTCATCACCCCCATGATCAGGGCCCCGACAACGACCCCCACGATCTTGCCCGAGCCCCCCGTCATCGAGGCGCCGCCGACAAAGACCGCCGCAATCACGTCCAGTTCGAACCCCGAACCGGCCTTGGGGGTTGCCGAATTGAGCCGCGCCGTCACGATCATGCCCGCCAGCGCGGCCAATGCCCCCATATTGGTAAAACACAGGAAAACCAGCCTCTCGGTCCTGATCCCCGACAGCTTTGCCGCGCGTTCATTGCCCCCCAGGGCATAAATCCGCCGCCCCGTCGCCGTGTTTTCGGTGAAGAAGGCATAGAGCACCGTCAGAACCGCCAACACGACCAGAACATTCGGCAGGCCGCGAAAACTGGCCAGTTTCCAGCCAACGAAGATCAGCGCCGCCGCCACCAATGCGTTCCGCGCAAGGAAAAGCCCCATCGGTTCCTGCTCAATTCCGAATTCGGCATCGCGCTGGCGCGACCGCCAACTGAGAAAGACCAGGATCAGCGCCGCTGCCGCCACGACCACAAGCGCCGTCACATTGGGCCGTCCGACACCAAACATGTCCGGGATGAAACCTGTTGAAAGCGACTGGAAGCTGCGCGGGAACGGGCCGATATTCTGCCCGCCCAGAAGCCATAATGTCAGTCCGCGAAAGACCAGCATCCCCGCCAGGGTCACAATGAAGGACGGGATACGCCAATATGCCACCCAATACCCCTGCGCCGCGCCAATGGCCGCGCCCACGGCCAGAACCGCCGGAATGACCGCCAGAACCGGCCAGCCGAGACTGACCGTCAGGACCGCCGCCACCGCACCGGTGAAAGCCGCCACCGAACCGACCGAAAGATCGATATGCCCGGCCACGATCACCAGCAACATGCCCAATGCCATGATGATCACATAGGAATTCTGCAGGAACAGGTTGGTTATGTTCTGTGCCGACAGGAAATCCACATCGATGGTGACGCGCACGACAATGGTAAAGAAAAACACGATGGCCAGCAGCGCCACCAGCATCCCGTTTTCGCGCAGATGCCCCCCAAGATGGGCGCGCAGCCCCTTTGTCTCCGCCATCAGGCCGCCCTTCCCTCATTCTTCAGGATCATTGCCATGATCCTTTCCTGTGTCGCCTCTTCCCGGGTCAACTGTCCCAGGATACGGCCCTCGTTCATCACATAGATCCGGTCGCACATGCCCAGCAATTCGGGCATCTCGGATGAAATCATCACGATCCCCCGACCCTGTGCCGCCAGATCGTTCATGATCGTGTAGATTTCATATTTCGCCCCGACATCGATGCCCCGCGTCGGTTCATCCAGAATCAGGACCTGCGGATCGGTAAAGAGCCATTTCGAAAGCACGACCTTCTGCTGGTTTCCGCCCGAAAGGTTCACCACTTTCTGCTGTACCCCCGGCGTGCGGATTGCCAGCGCCTTGCGGTAATCCTCGGCCACGCGGGTTTCACGGCGCTTGTCCAGCACACCACGCACGGCGATCCCGGCCAGATTGGCAAGGCTGATATTGCGCAGGATCGGTTCTTCCAGAATGAGGCCCAGAACCTTGCGATCCTCCGTCACATAGGAAATCCCCGCCGCAACGGCCTTTTCCACCGATGATACATCGACCTCCCGCCCCGACATCCTCACGCTGCCCGAATGGCCCTGGCCATAGCTGTGTCCAAAAAGGCTCATGGCCAGTTCGGTCCGCCCCGCCCCCATCAGCCCGGCAATACCGACGATTTCCCCCTTGTGGACGTTGAAGCCCGCGCTGCTGATGGCCAGCCTGTCCTTGATTTCGGGGTGGCCGACATTCCAGCCCTCCACTTCCATCAGCATCTCACCGATCTGCGGTTCGCGTTCAGGATAACGATGCGCCATATCCCGCCCGACCATAGCGCGGATGATCCGGTCTTCGCTGATCTCTTCGCGGGTGATGGTCGATACCGTGGTACCGTCGCGGATAACGGTAATCCGGTCCGCCACGCGCGAAATCTCATTCAGCTTGTGGCTGATGATGATCTGCGTGACCCCCTGTTCCTTCAGCTCCAGCATCAGATCCAGCAGCTTCTGGCTGTCATTTTCCTGCAAGGCCGCCGTGGGTTCATCTAGGATCAACAGGCGCACATCCTTGGCCAGCGCCTTGGCAATCTCGATCAATTGCTGCTTGCCGACGCCAAGCTTGCCAACCTGCGCCCCCGGCGCCTCCCGCAATCCGACCTTGGCCAGCAGATCTTCCGTTTTCCGAAACGCGCTGCGCCAGTCAATCACACCATGCCGTGCCACCTCATTGCCCAGAAAGATATTCTCGGCAATGGAAAGCAGCGGCACCAGCGCCAGTTCCTGATGAATGATGATGATCCCCCTGGCTTCGCTATCGTTGATGGAACGATTGGCCAGAACCTCCCCGTCATAATGGATTTCACCTTCATAGCTGCCATGCGGATAGACCCCCGACAGCACTTTCATGAGCGTGGATTTTCCCGCGCCGTTCTCTCCGCAGATCGCATGGATTTCCCCGGCATCGACCGCAAGATTGACCTCATCAAGCGCCCGAACTCCGGGAAAGGACTTGCCGATCCCCCGCATTTCCAGAAGCGTCATTTCGCCTCCTTCCTCTTGGCGAAAATATCCCGGGAAAGGGGATCAAGGCCCAGGCGGGCCGATCCCTCCCCCAGGTTCCGTTTACTGGATCTGGTCAGCCGTGTAATAGCCGCTCTCGATCAGCAATGTCTCGATATCGTCGACATGGAGCGAAACCGGCTCCAGCAGATAGGAAGGTACGACCTTCACGCCATTATCATAGGTTTCGGTATCGTTCACCTCGGGCTCTTCGCCCTGCAGGATGGCATCGACCATATCCACCGTCGCCCCGGCAAGCGCCCGGGTATCCTTGAATACGGTTGCATATTGTTCCCCTGCCAGCATCGATTTCACCGAAGGCAGTTCCGCATCCTGCCCGGTCACGCAGGGCATCTTCAGATCGCCCGATCCATAGCCGACCCCTTTCATCGATGACAGGATGCCGATCGACAGCCCGTCAAAGGGCGACAGCGCCCCGTTCAGGACCTTGTCGCCGTAATTGGCCGAAAGCAGGTTATCCATCCGTGCCTGCGCCACCGCGCCATCCCAGCGCAGCGTGCCAACCACATCCATCCCCATCTGACCCGAAGGGATCACGATATCGCCCGCATCGATCATCGGCTGAAGGATGGACATCGCCCCGTCATAGAAGAAGAAGGCGTTGTTATCATCCGGCGATCCACCAAAGAGTTCGACATTCCACGGCTTACCATCCGGAAACCGTTCCTGAAGGCATTGCGACAGGGCCTCGGCCTGCAGCACGCCCACCTTGAAATTGTCGAAGGTCGCATAGTAATCCACATTCTCGCTCTCACGGATCAGCCGGTCATAGGCAATGACCTTGATATCCAGCGCCGCGGCGTTTTCCAGCGCATTGGAAAGCGTGGTGCCATCGATCGCGGCGATCACCAGGACATTCACGCCCTTGGTGATCATATTCTCGATCTGGTTAAGCTGATTGGGAATATCATCTTCGGCATATTGAAGATCTGTCTTGTATCCGGCCGCTTCGAATTGCTCAACCATGGAATTGCCGTCGGAAATCCAGCGCGCTGACGATTTCGTCGGCATTGCGATACCGATCGTTCCCTTGTCCTGTGCCATCGTCACCGACGGCGCCGCAACCATGACCATTGCGGCGGCAACCGCCAGAAGCGCGCTCTTGGATACTTGCATATTTATCTCTCCCTGGGCCGAATCGGGAGGGCCCTATGCCCGTCCTGTTCGCCGTCAAAAAGGATTGCGCCAAAATTCCATATCAGTCAAATAATGCTATCGGATTAAAACATGGCGAATTTGGTATGATCGATAATGGCAACCGCCTGCTGACCAGCGGCCTGAAACTGCGCCATCTGCAACTGCTCGATCTTCTGCAGGAAACCGGCCAGCTTGGTCTTGCTGCGGCGCAGATGGGTATCGCCCAACCCGCCGCCTCGCGGTTGCTTTCGGAAATCGAAACGATCCTTGGCCGTCCGGTCCATGAAAGGCTTGGCCGAGGGCTGGCCCTGACGGCAGCGGGGCAAACCCTGGCCCGGCGTGCGGCCCGGATGTTTCTGGAACTTCGCGATGCCGAACGGGAAATCGAAAGCCATGATGCCGGTCAAAGTGGCCATGTCCGGATCGGATCGGTGACCGGACCGGCCATGGACCGGATCCTGCCCGCCCTGCAGAAGGCCCGCCATATCCTGCCCGGCGTGACAACGGAAATCACGGTCGGCCCATCGGATCTGCTGGTGCGACAATTGCTGGCGGGGGCCCTTGATTTCGCGCTTGGTCGCCCGCCGCGCGGCGCGGACCGCGCCTTGCTTTCGATTCAGGTGATAGAGCCCGAACCCGTCGCCCTGATGGTCCGGCGTGGTCACAAGCTTCAGGGCTGCCGTAACCTGCGCCCCGAGGATCTCATGGAATTTGACTGGGTCTTTCCCGGTGCGGAGGTGATCCTTGGCAGGACAGTCCTTGCCCGGCTCGCCGCCTGCGGCCTGCCCCATCCGCCGCAACGGATTTCCACCTCATCCTTCCTGCTGACACTGGCCCTGGTACAACAATCCGACGCCATCGCGCCGCTTGCCCGCGCGGTTGTCAGGACCTTTGCCTCCGGCCCCGACGCCCCTTTCGCACTTTTGCCCATCGATCTGGGTATCGAGGTCGAATCCTTCAGCCTGTTGCGCAGGCAGGGTGCAGCCCTTCCCCCCGTGGCAGAAAACCTGTTGGCCATGGTGCTGGCGCCCCCTGCGGACAGCCCCCGGCCCTGAAAACGCACTATGGGAGCCGCCCCTTACCCGCCCTCTTCAACAGACCTGCCGGAACCTGTCCCTGACCACATCCAGAACCTCACCGGGGTCCCTTTGCCACCAGTCGCGCGAGGAAAACACCTCAACCTCGCAAGCGCCTGAATAACCCGCCGCTTCCACGGCTGCACGGATGGCCTTCAGATCGGCCACCCCATCGCCCATCATACCGCGATCCAGAAGCATATCCCGGGTTTCCGCGCGCCAGTCGCAAAGGTGATAACCCAGGATCCGCGTCCCGGCCCGGGCCAGGCTTTGTGGCAACTGCCGATCCCACCAGACATGATAGACATCCACCGCAATACCCACCGTATCGGATCCGATACGGTCGCAAAGCTCCAGCGCATCGGCAACGGTAAAGAGGCAACTCCGGTTTCCGCCGAACATCGGGTTGAGCGGCTCCAGCGCCAGTTTCACCCCCTGCTGCGCAGCATGATCGGCAATCCGCGCCACCCGTTCGGCCAATCGCGAAAGCGATGGTTCAAGCCCCACCGTGCCCGGTTCGGTCCCTCCGGTCACGATGGTCAGGACCGGCGCGCCCAGTTCCGCCGCCATGTCGATCGAGGCACGCGCCTCATCATCATCTTGCGGGGCATCCGGGCCAATCAGATAGGGTGTCCGGCAAAGCCCCACCACCTGCATGCCAGCGGCGCGTACCCGTTCCCCGATGGCATACGCCCGGTTGCCAAGCTCCCTGCGCCAGAAGACCATCCCGCCATAGCCACGTTCGGCGCAGCCATCGACCACCTGTTCGGGTGTCCATCCCGCCCCATGGCCATCCAGATTATGACCCAGTGTCGCCGTATTCAGCGCCAGTGCCGACAGATCATCGGAAAAGTCACGCACCGTAGACCGCCAGCAGCTTTTTCATCCGCGCAACGGCCAGATCGGGGTCGCGCAGCAATCCGCACCCATCCGCCAGGCGGAAGACTTCGGTGAAATAGGGCAAGGGTCGCATCGCCTGCGCACCGCCCAGCATCACGAAATGATCCTGAAACCCGTTGAGCCAGGCCAAGAACACCACACCCGTCTTGTAATATTGCGTGGGCGCCCGAAAGATCAGCCGGGCCAGCGGTACGGTCGGATCAAGCGTTGCGCGAAACCCCTGCAGATCGCCCTTCCCCAATTGTCCAACGGCATGCGCGGCAGCCTCCGCCAGCGGATCGAAAATTCCAAGGAGCGCATGGGAATATCCCTGATCATCCCCTGCGATCAGTTCAGGGTAGTTGAAATCATCCCCGGTATACATCCGGACGCCATCGGGCAAACGGCGGCGCATCATGATTTCCTTGTCCTTGTCCAGAAGCGAAATCTTGATCCCGTCCACTTTCGCCGCGTTGCGCGCGATCACCTCCAGCGCGACCTCCATCGCCGCGTCAAACCCGTCAGCCCCCCAATACCCCGCCAGGGCAGGATCGAACATATCCCCCAGCCAATGCAGGACCACGGGATGTTCGGCCTCGGACAAGACCCGATCATAAACCTTGATGTAATCCTGCGGGCCTTTCGCCACCCGCGCCAGGGCGCGGCTGGCCATGACGATCAGCCGCGCATCCAGTTTCTGGATCGCCTCGACCTGTTCCAGATAGGCGCGGATCACGTCATCAAGCCCGCCTGCATCATCCGGATCCAGATGATCAGTGCCGCAGCCATTGGCAACCAGTGCATCGGGCAGGTCCGCCCGCGTGCGGCGGATCAGTTCCAGCGCACCAGGCCAATCCAGCCCCATGCCGCGCTGTGCGGTATCCATGGCCTCGGCAATACCCAGACCAAGGCCGGCCAGATGGTGACGAAACCGCATTGTTGCGTCCCAATCCACCATCGCGCGGCCTGACGGATCATTGCCGGTAAAGGGATCCGCCACGACATGCGCCGCGGAATAAACCACACGCGCCGCATCGGCAGGCAGTTTTCCGGCGGCAATCGGCTGGCCGGTCAGCACATAATCGGCCATCCGGCCATTCGTGTCGGGCAAAGCGAGTTTCATATCCCCTCCCATTCAGAAACGCGAAACCAGCATCCCGCCATCGGCGGCAATGACCTGACCCGTCGTATATGGCAATTTCCCCGAAGCGAGCGAGGCGATAATCCCGCCCACATCCTCCGGTTCCCCCACACGGGGGAAAAGCGTCATCCCTTCGGCGGCGCGCTTGCGATATTCCCCGATGACCGGGGCGGTCATATCGGTGGCAATCAATCCCGGGCGCACGTCATATACGGCAATGTTTTCCGGCCCCAGCCGCACCGCAAGGTTCTGCGTCACCATCGCCGCCGCCGCCTTGGAGGCACAATATTCCGAACGCGCAATCGCCGCGGCCGAAGCGTTGGATGAGGTAACATTGACAATGGAATGGAAAAGTTCCGCAGGCCGTTCCCGCCCGACCAGCCTTTTGGCAAAGCATTGCGACAGGAAAAACATCGCCTTGGCATTGACCGTCAGGCAACGATCCCAGCTTTCCTCACCCACATCCAGAAGATCACCACGGCTCAGCACACCAACCCCGGCATTGTTCACCAATGTCGTCAGCGGTCCGATCTCCGCCTCGATCATATCAAGCTCCGCCCCATGGCGACTGATTTCCGAAATATCAAAGGCTGCAATCGTCACCGGAACGCCCAGCTTGCCGATCCGTTCCACGGCGGAAACAAGATCCCCATCCATCTGCGGACCGTTCAGGGCAATGGCAAAACCTTCGCGTGCCAGGGCCTCCGCCGTGGCAAGCCCGATGCCCCGGGAGGATCCGGTTACCAAAGCTGCCTGCGTCATGCCTGCGCCCCTTTCCTCAGCAGTTCCCGTGCGATGATCATGCGCTGGATCTGATTGGTGCCTTCATAGATCTGGCAGATCTTCGCATCACGATAAAGCCGTTCCACCTCAAACCCCCGGATATAGCCCGAGCCGCCAAAGACCTGCACCGCATCCGCCGTGCGCGCAACCGCCATATCCCCGGCAAAGCATTTCGCCATCGAACAGGCCTTGGTCGCATCCTGCCCCCGGTCGATCTTTACCGCCGCGGAATGAACCAGAAGCCGCGCGGCCTCGATATCCTTGGCCATATCGGCCAGCAACCATTGCACGCCCTGAAACTGCGCGATTTCCTTGCCAAACTGCTTGCGTGTCTGCGCATA
This sequence comes from Pseudorhodobacter sp., assembly GCA_047975325.1. Classification (GTDB taxonomy): domain Bacteria; phylum Pseudomonadota; class Alphaproteobacteria; order Rhodobacterales; family Rhodobacteraceae; genus JBKEDF01. Next base: position 47,603 of record JBKEDF010000014.1, read on the forward strand.
TTCCACCGCAGCTTCCAGCCCGGCCTGACCAATCCCGGTGGCCAGGGCGGCAATACCGACACGGCCCTTGTCCAGAACCGACATCATCATATGGAAGCCGCGTCCCTTTTCACCCAGAATCGCCTCCGGCCCCAGTTTCACATCGGTGAAGTTCAGCGCGCCGACCTGGCTGGCCCGCTGACCCATCTTGTGTTCCTTGGGTCCACGTTCCACACCCGCCGCATGCAGATCGACGATAAAGATCGACATGCCGCGATTACCCGCTTCCTTATCCGTCCGCGCTAGCACGAAACCCAGATCCGCCACCGGCGCATTGTGGATCCAGAGCTTGCCACCATTGAGCCGCCAGCCATCCCCATCCGGTTCTGCCGTGGTGCGGATCCCCGAAACATCCGTTCCCGCATCCGCCTCGGTAATGCAATAGGCCACCTTGGTCCTCATCGCGAGGATATCGGCCAGCAAACCACGCTGCCCCTTTGTTCCATGGCGCACCAGAAGCGAGGATATCAGTTCCAGCAAACCACATTGATCGGCCACGCTGGCATAACCACGGGAAAGTTCCTCCATCACCACCGCATAGGTCAGCGTATCGAAACCGGGTCCGCCCATTTCCTCGGGAACGCCGATGCCAAAAAGGCCAAGCCCGGCCATCTGATCGTAGATTTCCTGCGGAAACCGTTCCTCATGGTCCAATGCCTCGGCTGCGGGGCGGATCACTTCATCGGCAAAGCTGCGGGTCATTTCCCGCACTTGCTGCTGCATTTCGGTCAAATACATCTCCGCCCCCATTTAGTAACCATTTAGTTACCAATAGGGGAAAGCCTTACCACCCGTCAAGCATGAATGAAACCTTTCCCGGCACGGAAATTTACGGCATGGCTGGAACCCGAAGAGGAGGAACCAATGCAAGAAGACCCGAACCCCCACCGGATGGCTGACCCCGCCCATCGCGCTGCCCTCTTTGCCGATGCAAGGCGTCAACTGGCCTTCTTTGCGCCCAGCCTTCGCGCCGATGGTGGTTTCGACCTTCTTGATTTCGACGGACGCCCCCTGCCCCGGACCGCGCAGGCGCTTCATACGACCGCACGGCTTGTCCATTCCTACACGCTTGGAGCCGCAATCGGCTTTGCAGGTGCGGAGCGGATCATCGATGCGGGGATGGGTTTCCTCTGGTCGCAACATCGCGACGGGGTTCATGGCGGGTATCTCTGGTCTGTCGGGCCGGATGGAATATCGGACAAGCTCGCCTATGGCCATGTCTTCACCCTGCTGGCGGGATCCAGCGCCAAAATAGCAGGCCACCCACAGGCCGACCGGTTGATTGCCGATATAACCGATGTGATCGATACCCATTTCTGGGATGAGGAAAAGGGCCTTTTACGCGATGAATTCCGACGTGACTGGCAGGTTTTCTCCTCCTATCGCGGCATGAATTCCAACATGCATGGCGCGGAGGCCTTCATGGCCGCATTCGAAGCAACCGCGGAGGCGGAATATCTTTCCCGCGCCGGCCGGATCCTCGATTTCTTTACCGCGCGCATGGCAGCAGCGCATGGCTGGCGTATTCCCGAACATTACACCGAAACCTGGCAGGTCGATCCCGATTACAGTGGCGATCCCATGTTTCGTCCGGCAGGCACCACACCGGGGCATTCGCTGGAATTCGCACGGCTCATCCTGCAACACTGGGATCTGTCAGGTCGTCCGGAAAATGACGCCCCGCGGCGCGCGCGGCGCCTTGTCGAACGGGCACTCAGCGATGGCTGGCGCGACGATGGCGGCCTGGTTTACACGCTCGACACAACCGGCCGCCCCGCAATCCGCAGCCGTTACTGGTGGCCGGTAACAGAAGCGCTCGGGGCCATTAGCGCACTTCAGAAGGCGGATCCACAGAAAACGGACGCAATCTGGTATCACCGCCTCTGGTCCCATTCGGAACGATATCTGATCGATCATGACCATGGGGGCTGGATCCATGAACTGGATGAGGCGGGAAACCCCGCGATGCGACAATTCCAGGGCAAGCCCGACATCTACCATTCGCTACAGGCGACGCTGCTTCCACTGGTTTCGGGATTATCACGCCTCCCCACAGCCTTGCAGTCGCTTCGGCTGAATGGACAAGATTAGGGGCTTTCCCTTTGATCCCGGCCAAAGGCTGCGTATAAACCCTGCGCAGCCCCGCCCGCCAAGAGGAGCCAGGATTGACCGACGCCCCCAACCAAGCCTTTGACAAGAAACGAAAACCCCGCGCCCGAGACGCCGAGGCAACCCGTGCCCGGATCCTCGCCGCGGCCAAACGGGAGTTTTCACAAAACGGCCTCGGCGGCGCCCGTGTCGATGAAATTGCTGCCCGCGCCAAAGCCAACAAGCGGATGATCTATCATTATTTCGGCAGCAAGGAAGCGCTGTTTCAGACCGTTCTTGAACAAGCCTATCTTGATATCCGGGAAGCCGAAAAAAAGCTGGAACTTGACAATCTGGCCCCCGAAGCCGCCTTGGAAAAGCTGGTTCGCTTCACCTGGTCCTATTACCTGAAAAACCCGGAATTCATCACTCTGATCAACAGTGAAAACCTGCATCGCGCGCGGCATATGAAGAAATCCGAGGCCATCCGCACCGCCAGCCGCAAATTTCTGGTGATGGTCGGCTCCCTACTGGAACGCGGTGCCAGGGCAGGCGTATTTCGCAAGGGGATTGATCCGGTCCAGATCAATATCACCATCGCGGCAATCGGCTATTACTATCTGACCAACCGGTTCACCGGCAGCATTATCTATGATCGCGACCTGATGTCGCCCGAAGCGCTGGATGAACGCCTGGCTTTCAACATCGAAACGATAATGCGCCTCGTCCGCGCCTGAAACACGCCACCGCCCGGCGCCTCCGCCGGTCTGGTATGATATGCCCCACGTATTTCAATCAGGGCAAACGCAAAGTCCGGTCAATGCGTCCAGACACCGCGACGGTTGGTGGCAAAATTTTCGCCATAGCCGCCCGCACGGATATTGGGCTTGCGAAGCTTTGGCTCGGCAACCGTCGCATCGATCCCCTTTGCCTTCGCATAGCTCAGCGCCGCCTCACGGCTGTCAAAGCGAAGCCGAACCTGGCTTGCCATGTCATCGCTGGATGTCCATCCCATCAGAGGGTCAACCCCACGGGCGGAGGCCGGGGCGAATTCCAGCACCCAGTGATGGGTTTTCGCCGTTCCCGATTGCATCGCATTTCGGGCAGGTTGATAGATACGGGCGCGCATGGCTTGTGGCTCCTTCACTGGCCTGTAGCCATATGGAGAAAAACATGAGGGATTTGCAAGGGCGCAGTGACGGCTGGGGTGCTGTCGGCTGATCGCGGGGAGTGTGGGTGGAGTGTGTGGTGCGATCAGCCGACAGGCTTTGCTGCTTGCCCCTGTACATTGGCAGAGCACAAAACGGAATACAACCAAAAGATGCATTATGGGCCGATATAAATTCTAAAAAATTGAATATAAATTATTAACTTGTCATTAACTGTTTTGTACCGCTGCACCCTCCCCCCTTGAACAGGAACAAAAACAGATCAAATCTGGGGGGACATGAAGGGGAATCGCCATGCCTCACAACAATACGAATGCGCCGGTGGAGCGGCCTGAAATCCTTACCCGACCCAAGCTGGAGGGGGGAAAAAGCTTTATTCTCCATACGCCATTCGAACCTGCGGGCGATCAGCCCGGGGCCATCACCGAACTTGTCGCGGGGATTCGCGACGGGGAACAGAATCAGGTGCTTCTGGGCGCTACCGGTACCGGCAAGACATTTACCATGGCCAAGATTATCGCAGAAACCCAGCGTCCAGCCATAATTCTGGCGCATAACAAAACTCTGGCAGCACAATTATATGGCGAGTTTAAAAACTTCTTTCCGGAAAACTCCGTCGAATATTTTGTAAGCTATTATGATTATTATCAACCGGAGGCCTACGTCCCCCGGTCCGATACCTATATCGAAAAGGAAAGCCAGATCAACGAACAGATCGACCGCATGCGCCATTCGGCCACGCGCGCGCTTCTGGAACGCGATGACGTGATCATCGTTGCATCGGTTTCCTGCATCTACGGGATCGGGTCGGTGGAAACCTATTCTGCCATGACACAGGATCTTGCGGTCGGACAGGATTATGACCAGCGGCAGGTCATCGCCGAACTTGTCGCCCAGCAATACCGCCGCAACGATCAGGCCTTTCAGCGTGGCTCCTTCCGGGTCCGGGGCGATTCCCTTGAAATCTGGCCGGCCCATCTGGAGGACCGTGCATGGCGATTCAGCTTCTTCGGTGAGGAGTTGGAAAGTATCGTTGAGTTCGATCCGCTGACGGGCGAAAAGACCGACAGTTTCGAACAGATCCGTATCTATGCCAATTCCCATTACGTTACGCCGCGCCCGACGATGCAGCAGGCAATTCAGGGCATCAAGCGGGAACTGCGTCAACGGCTTGACCAATTGGTGGGTGATGGCAGGCTGCTGGAGGCGCAGCGGCTGGAACAGCGCACCAATTTTGACCTGGAAATGCTGGAAGCCACCGGCGTTTGCAGCGGGATTGAAAACTATTCCCGCTACCTGACGGGTCGCGCCCCCGGAGAACCGCCTCCGACCCTTTTTGAATTCATTCCAGACCATGCCATCGTCTTTGCCGATGAATCACATGTCTCCGTGCCGCAGATCGGGGGGATGTATCGTGGTGACTTCCGGCGCAAGTCTACCCTGGCCGAACACGGGTTCCGGCTGCCTTCCTGCATGGATAATCGCCCCCTCAAATTTGAGGAATGGGATGCAATGCGCCCGCAATCGGTTTTCGTTTCCGCCACCCCGGCCGCCTGGGAAATCGAACAGGCAGGGGGCGTTTTTGCCGAACAGGTCATTCGTCCGACAGGGCTTTTGGACCCGGAGGTTGAAATCCGTCCGGTGGAAAGCCAGGTTGATGATGTTCTTGATGAAATCCGGCACGTTGCAAAGGCCGGGCTGCGGGTTCTGGTCACCGTTCTGACCAAGCGCATGGCGGAGGATCTGACCGAATACCTGCACGAACAGGGTATTCGTGTGCGTTACATGCATTCCGATATCGATACGATAGAACGTATTGAAATCCTGCGGGATCTGCGCCTCGGTGCCTTTGACGTTCTGGTCGGGATCAACCTGCTGCGCGAGGGGCTCGATATTCCTGAATGTGGCCTGGTGGCCATTCTGGATGCGGATAAGGAGGGTTTTTTGCGCTCGGAAACGTCGCTGATCCAGACCATCGGGCGCGCGGCACGCAATGCCGATGGTCGCGTCATCATGTATGCGGATCGGATCACCGGTTCGATGGAGCGCGCGATTGCCGAAACCAACCGCCGCCGGGACAAGCAACTGGCCTATAATGTAGCCAATGGCATCACCCCGCAAACCGTGCGCAAGAATGTGGAGGATGTCCTGGCCGGGCTCTGGCAGGGTGATACCGATATGTCCCGGGTGACAACGAAGGTGGAAAACCCTCTGGTCGGCGCCAACCTGGCCGCCCATCTGGAGGCGCTACGGGCCGATATGCGCAAGGCAGCCGAAAACCTGGAATTCGAGGAAGACGCCCGGCTTCGCGATGAGGTGAAACGGCTGGAAGCCGTGGATCTGGTACTGGCCAACGATCCGCTGGCGCGTCAATCGGCAGTCGAGGACGCCGTTGCCGGCGCCGTGAAATCGGCAGGAAGGTCAACCGCCGGACGCGCGGGACAGAGGGGAGGCACGAAGCGCCGACGGCGATAACGGCCGGCCGAACATCCCGATCATCTTTCAAGGAAGGAGGAGAATCAGGCCGCGGAACAAACCAGCCGGTGACGCATCGCATGCGAAAACCCGACCCGCAACGACACCACCGAAAGCGGTTTGCGCAAGATGACCGGCTGGCGTTCATCTTCGGGAAAATACTGTTGTCCGCATTCTGATGACAGGAGGATCACCGGGATCGCCGGGGCTGCATGCCGCAGCAAGGCAATCAGCCGTCGTCCTTCCGCAAGCCCGCCAAGCGCATCGCAATCCATGACGAAAAGCCCGAACCTCGTCTGATCCCCCCCCAGGATTTCTGCGGCTATGTAGAAATCACTTTCCTCTTCCACGATACAGCCAAAATCGGCCAGTCGGGCACATGTCAGTTGAGATTCTGCTGTTTCCTCAGACGCAAGAAGCAAGACATGCACGCCCCACCCCCCAAGAATTACGGGTTCAGCCAGGAGTTTATCGCCATGTTCCATCGCAGTTCTCCCGATACCACCACTTTCCCGGAGCTTTCACCTTTACGACAGTCAAAATTCATGGGGTTCCGATCAGCAAAAGCTGGTTTCGACCGTAAATTCCGATCATTTCCTTTCGGTAAAGGCACCTGGTGCCTGAGGTAGTGTATCGACAGAACCGTGCGAAAATATGTCCGGAACATGGATAAACAGTCCCGCACATATTTTACGGATTTCCGCTGGCAACCCATGCCCGGGGCAGGATCACGGGGGCAAGGCGCGAAGGGGCTTATGTCAGGCGCTTGATCAGGCTTGATGTATCCCAGCGCCCACCGCCCATGCCCTGCACATCCTTGTAGAACTGATCGACCAGTGCCGTTACCGGCAGGCTGGCACCGATTTCATTGGCGGTGGCCAGACAGATCCCCAGATCCTTGCGCATCCAGTCCACCGCAAAACCAAAATCGAAATCATCGGCCAACATGGTCTTGTGACGGTTGACCATCTGCCAGCTTCCGGCAGCCCCCTGCGAGATGACCTCGGCAACAGATTCGCCATCCATACCGGCCTTTTGTCCGAAGGCCAGCGCCTCGGACAGCCCCTGTACCAGCCCGGCGATACAGATCTGGTTCATCATCTTGGCAATCTGGCCTGCCCCGCTTTCGCCAAGGCGGCGACAAATCCGCGCATAGGCGGCAATCACCGGCTCGGCACGATCATAGTCGGCCTGCGCACCGCCACACATGACCGAAAGTACGCCATTTTCGGCCCCCGCCTGCCCGCCCGAAACCGGTGCATCGACAAACCCGACGCCCTTTTTGCGGGCCACGGCCTCCAATTCCCGCGTCACCTGTGCCGAAACCGTCGTGTGATCGACAAATACCGCCCCGTCCTGCATCCCGGCAAAGGCGCCATCTGACCCGGTGCAAATGGCGCGCAGATCGTCATCATTGCCCACACAGGCCATCACGAACTCCGCCCCCTCAGCGGCCGCGCGCGGGGTGGGTGCTGCCCGCCCGCCATGCTGGGCTACCCAGGATTCGGCCTTGGCCGGGCTGCGGTTATAAACCGTGACCTCATGCCCTTTCGCCACAAGGTGGCCCGCCATCGGGAAACCCATCACACCCAAACCCAGAAACGCCAGTTTCGCCATCTCTCATCCCTTTCATTTGCCTCGCCTCGCCTGATCGCATAGGTAACGCCAACCTTATCCGCGTCAAGAACGGACCGAGCATGCTGACGACTTTCCGCTGGCTTCTGAGGATTTTTCTGGGCCTCATCGCCCTGTCACTCCTTTCCGTGGTCATCGCCTATTATTTCCTGTCCCGTTCCCTGCCCGATTATAACGAGGATTTCACCTTGCGGGGCATTTCCGCGCCGGTGGAAATCGTGCGCAACAATGCCAATGTGCCGCATATCTTCGGGCAAACGGATGAGGATACCTTTTTCGCGCTCGGCTTCGCCCATGCGCAGGACAGGCTCTGGCAGATGACGATGCTGCGGCGCACCGTGCAGGGCCGCCTTTCGGAGGTTTTCGGGGAACGCACGCTGCGCATCGACGAATTGATGCGTCGGTTCGATCTTTACAATCTCGCACGACAATCGGTGGAGGCGCAGGATGCCCCCACCCGCGCCGCGCTGGAGGCCTATTCCCGCGGCGTCAATGCCTGGATCGCGCAGGTCAATGCCAAGGCGCGCGGGCGCGGCGCGCCGGAGATGTTTTTCTTTTCCAATGAAGTCGCGGCCTGGCAACCGATGGATAGTATCGCAATCGTCAAACTGATGGCGCTTCAGCTGTCAGGCCATCTGAATGCGGAAGTTCAGCGCGCACGGATCTCGCTCCTGTTGCCGGATGAACGGCTGCGCGATATCCTGCCCGACGATCCGGGCACGGCGATTACCGCACTTCCACCCTATTCCTCAGTAATGCCGGGCGCCCGTCCCGGCGTTCCGTCGATACGGATGGCAGCGGACCCCCTGTCACCTTTCCCGCGCCAGGGTCGGGCCGGAGCTTCGAATGCATGGGCCGCGACGCCAGAACGTTCCGCCGCCGGCGCGGCACTTCTTGCCAATGATCCGCATCTGGGTTTCACCGCCCCCTCCCTTTGGTATCTTGCCCGGCTCGAACTGCGTTCAGGGGGCGTGATCGGCGGCACGATACCGGGTATTCCGCTTATCCTTCTGGGACGTTCAGATGCCCTGGGCTGGGGGCTTACCGCCGCTTATCTGGATGATCAGGACGTGTTGATCGAGGAACTCAATCCGGACAATCCCGAGGAATATCGTACGCCGGATGGCTGGAAAGCCTTTGAAACCCGCCGCTCGATCATCACGGTCAAGGATGGCGATCCGGTTACCGTCACGCTGCGATGGTCCGAAAACGGGCCGATCCTGCCCGGCTCTCATTTCAACCTGGACACGATCACCCCCCCCGGTCACGTTGCCGCCCTGTCCTGGACCGCGCTTTCACCGCGCGACACAAGCCTGACCGCCGCGCTGGGTCTGATGAAGTCGCGGTCCATCCCGCAGGCCCTGGACGCCGCCGCCCTTTATATCGCACCAGCCCAGAACCTTATGCTGGCAGACAAAAACGGGATCGCGATGCAGATGATCGGCCAGATGCCGAAACGCAATGCGGCCCATCAAACACAGGGACGACTGCCCGCCCTGGGCGCCCTGCCCGAAAACCGCTGGGAAGGCTATTTCCCCTATGACCGCAATTTCCGTGTAACCGACCCCGAAACCGGCCTGCTGGGAAATACCAACAACAAGACGGTGGACCGCCCTTTCCCGGAACATGTTTCCTTCGAATGGGGCGATACACACCGAATCCAGCGTTGGCTCCGGTTGATGAAAACACGTGAAGTGCATACCCGCGAAAGCTTTATCGAGGCGCAACTCGATACTGTCAGCCCGATCGCGCGCGCCGTTTTACCACTGATCGGGGCGGATCTGTGGTTTACCGGCGATCCGGCCCCCGAAGGCACGCCCGAACGTTTTCGCCAGCGCGCCCTGCAGATGCTGTCCGAATGGAACGGAGAGATGTATGAACATCTGCCCGAACCCCTGATCTATGCAACATGGATACGCCTCCTGCAGGACAAGCTTATCCGTGATGAGCTTGGCCCGCTCGCCGATGATTTCACCCACCCCCAGCCGGTCTTTCTGGAGCGGGTCTATCGCAATACAGACGGCGCGGGCATCTGGTGCGACATCATCCAGTCCGCCGAAATCGAAAGCTGCACGGATATCGCCCGGACCGCGCTGGATGAGGCCTTGCTACGCTTGCAGGAACGGTATGGTTCCGCCATCGAAAGCTGGCGCTGGGGTGATGCGCACCAAGCCACACAGGACCATCAGGTGATGGGGAAAATCCCGCTTCTGCGCTATTTCGTCAATATCCGTCAAAGCACGTCGGGCGGAGATTCCACATTGATGCGGGGACGGACATCGGGCAAGGATCCCGACCCATTCCAGAATGTCCATGGTGCTGGGTATCGCGGCGTATATGATTTTGCCGATCCCGACAGTTCGGTCTTCATCCTGTCGACAGGGCAGTCGGGCCATCCGCTTTCGCGTCACTATGACGATCTAGGAACGCTCTGGCGGCGGGGGGAATATATCCCCATGTCGCTTGATCCGGAACTTGCCCGTGCAGCGGCGGTCGGGATTACACATATCACACCCGCCCCGTAGGCTCCTGGCCTCAAAGCGCGGCGAATTCCCCCTTTTGCCGCGCCGTCCAGCGCAGCGTGAGTTGCCAGCCCGCCTCCCCGGGGGTTTCGGCCTCAACAAGGCCCTGATCATGTAGCCAGGCATGTTTTCGACCTTCCGAAAATGGCAAGAGGATCTGCTCCTCGCTTTTTTCCTCTTCAAATTTTTCACCGATCCGTTCGATGAGCGCGCCAATCCCTTCCCCCGTCAGGGCCGAGATCGCCATCACCCGATTGCCTGTTTCCGCCTGCTGCCAAAGCGCGGCGCGCGCAACACCCTCCACCAGATCAAGCTTGTTCCAGACCTCGACCTGCGGTGTATCCTCATCAACACCAAGGGAGGCAAGGATATCCCCCACATCCGCCGCCTGTTCGGCGCTTTCGGGATGGCTGATATCGCGCACATGCAGGATAAGATCCGCCTCCAGAACTTCTTCGAGCGTGGCGCGGAATGCCGCAACCAACTGTGTCGGCAGGTCGGAGATGAAACCCACCGTATCGGACAGGATGATCTTGCGGCCCGATGGCAGGGTCACGCCGCGCATCGTCGGATCGAGCGTGGCAAAAAGCATGTCCTTGGCCATGACCTCCGCCCCGGTCATCCGGTTGAAGAGGGTCGATTTCCCGGCATTGGTATAGCCCACCAGCGCCACGATCGGAAAAGGCACCTTGCGCCGCGCCGCACGGTGCAATTCCCGTGTCCTGATGACCTTTTCAAGCTGGCGGCGCAGGCGAACCATCTGTTCGTCAATGGCACGGCGGTCAGCCTCGATCTGGGTTTCACCCGGCCCGCCCACGAATCCCAGCCCGCCGCGTTGGCGTTCCAGGTGGGTCCAGGCCCGGACCAGCCGCGTGCGTTGATAGGAAAGCGCGGCAAGTTCGACCTGAAGCACGCCTTCCCGCGTGCGGGCGCGATCCGCAAAAATTTCAAGGATCAACCCCGTCCGATCCAGAAGCTTGACGCCCCATTCCCGTTCAAGATTGCGCTGCTGGACCGGGCTGACCGGGCCATCGACCAGGACCAGATCCACCTCCCCGGCCTTCAGCCGCACGGCAAGTTCCGCAATCTTGCCCTTGCCGAACAGCATCCCCGGCGCGGCCTTTGGCAGGCGTACCACTTCGGCGCCCACCACCTCCAGTCCCGGCAGGGCAACGGCCAGGGATACGGCTTCAGCCAATGTGTGTTCGGGCAGGCGGCGCTGCTGCACCGTCTTCAGATCGGGATGGATCACATAGGCCCGCGTCAGACGCTCCCGGGTTTCATGACCCTCCGCGTCATGCGGATCCTGCCCCAACGGAGAACGCAAGGTCAGTCGTCACCCTCATAAAGGCTGATCGGGGCGCCGGGCATGATCGTGGAAATCGCGTGTTTGTAAACAAGCTGGGATTGACCATCGCGACGCAGAAGCACGCAAAAATTGTCAAACCAGGTGATCACCCCCTGAAGCTTGACACCATTGATCAGAAAGATCGTGACAGGAACCTTCGCCTTGCGGACATGGTTCAGGAAGGCGTCTTGCAAATTCTGTTTATCAGAAGCCATTTTTATGTGCCTTGTTTGCTTTTCATCTATTGGACGCCCCCTATCGGTTCCTCACCGATTGCGTCAGGCGGAGTATGAAACGCCACGCCCGGACATGCCAGCCCAATTTTTCGCAGCCCGCCCTGTGTTGCCGCACAACACTATCGTCGCCAAGCACCAGGCGCCAGCAGGGCCAGAATCGCAAGGACTTCCATCCGACCGACAATCATGCCAACAGCCGCTACCGCTTTGATATAGGGTGAAAGTTCTGCAATCCGGATCGGTCCATCAGCCCCAAGCGCCGTCATGGGGCCCGTAGTCGTCACCATTGCAACGGTCAGCACCAGTGCCGGGTCAAAATCCAGATCCCCCACCGCAAAAGCCGCAAGCATCACTGCGAAACTCAGTGCATAGAGCATGAAGAAGATCCAGGACATGTAGGCCCCGCCGCGACGCAGCTGGCGTTCCATTTCTCCGCCGCCACCGATGGATGACGGATGGATCAGCCGGTCCAACTCCCTTTCACCGTGTCGCGCCAGGGCATAGACCCGCAAAAGCTTGAGTCCCCCCGCAGCCGTGGCAATCCCGCCCCCCAGCATCGCCAACCCCAGCAACAACAGCCCCGGCGCCCGCAGCCCTGACCAGGATCGCGCGGCGCCCCAATCCGCACTTTCAAAGCCGGTTGTCGTCAAATAGGACAGGGTCGTGAAGATCGCCCCCCAAAGCGCCCTGATCGCGGCAAGCCAGTCGGTCACGTCATCGGTTTCAAACGATCCGATCCAGTGCCGCAGGAAAAGCACCAACGGCACCAACACCATGATAACCGCCGCGATCCGCAATTCCGGGTCCCGCCAAAGCGGCGTGCTGCGCGGGATCAGCACCGGTCCCGGCAAGCTGCGCCGGGTCAGTGACAATAGCAGGAAAACGAAAATTGCCAGTTCTCCCGGCATCCCGGACCGGGTTTCATGCAGACCCGTGGCAAAGGATATCCCGCTTGTCGAAAGCGTGGACATCGCAAGGATCAACGCGGCCAGCCCGCTTTCGCCCAAGGTCAGCAGAATAACCCAAAGTACAAGCGTCAGCGCGGTATAGGCGGGAAAGATAACGCCGGCATAATACGCAATTCGTGCCGATGAATCGGCCCCGCGCATATTCGGACCACCACCTTCCCTTCCCCCCGAAAGACGACCCGAAAGCACCTCCATCCCCCCAAGCCCCAACGGCGCCAGAATTGCGGAGATACATAAAAGCGCGAAAAACCCACCCAGCCAGCCCGTCAGCCCGCGCCAGAGATGGACAGAGGCCGGCAGACGGCCCGGGCTGTCATATAAGGTGGCGCCGGTGGTGGTGAAGCCGGACAGCATTTCCCACCAGGCATTGAAGAAGGCAGTATCGGGAACGGCCTGGTTGAAGGGAACCGCCATCACCACCGGCAACCACAGATAGGCCCCCAGAATGGTCAGGATCTGACTGCGCGCCGCTGGCCGGATCCGGTTGCTGGAACTGGCAATACCAACCATGACCGTCAGGAGCAGGAACACCGTACCGCCGTAAAAGAAGGGACGTGCCACCTGATAGTCGCGCATCACCGCCGCATGGGCGGCAGGCAGGTACATCGCCAGTGCCGTAACCCCCGTAAGGATCACCAGAAGCGGCAGTCTTGTGATCCGGCCCATCACCGTTCAGAAGAAATCGATCGAGACCTGCAGGAGCCTTTCGACCTCCGGCACGTCCTTGGCCATCGCGAAAAGCGCGATCACATCGCCCTCCTCAACCCGCAGATCGCCGCGCGGTTTCTGAATCCTGTCCCCTTTCATCAACGCGCCCACCAGCACGCCTTCGGGAAATTCGATATCACGAACCAGACGCCCCGCCAGCGGGGATGTCGACAGCACCTGCGCCTCGATCATTTCCGCCTCGGCATCGCCGATGGAATAGACGGTGCGCACCCGGCCATGGCGGACATGACGCAGGATCGAGGAAACCGTCGTTGCCCGCGGGTTGATATAGGCATCGATATCCAGCGCGCCCATCATCGGCACCAGCGTGGGATCATTGACCAGTGCGATGGACATCTGCGCCCCGGCCTGTTTCGCCCGAACCGCAACCAGCAGGTTGGTCTTGTCATCATCGGTCACCGCCATCACCGCATCGGCACGTTCGATCCCCGCCTCCTCCAGCATGTCGATATCCATGCCGTCGCCATTCAGGACAATCGTGCGTTCCAGCACATCCGCCGCCTGTTCGGCATGTGCGCGGTTTCTTTCAATGACTCGCGCGCGCATCCGTTCGGTGCGCTTTTCCAGTGCCAATGCCACCTGAAGCCCCACATGGCCCGCACCGACAATCACCACGCGTTCCTGTTTCTTCGTGGTCTTGCCAAAGATTTCCAGCGTGCGGTTCAGGTCCTCGGTATGGACAAAGACATAGATCCGATCGCCGCTGAAAAGCTGATCTTCCGGTTCCGGTGCAAACAGCCGCTCCAGCCGCCGCACACCAACCACGATGGCGCTGAGCGTTGAAAAAAGTTCCGTCAATTGCCGCAACGGCGTATTCAGAACGGGGCAATCATCATCAAGCACGATCCCCAGAAGCTGCGCCCGCCCGCCCATGAAACTTTCAGTGTCAAAGGTGGCCGGTGCCGCAAGACGTTGCAAGGCGGCCTCGGCCACCTCGCGTTCGGGGCTGATCACGACATCGATGGGCAGGTGATCACGCCGGTAAAGATCGGCATAGATCGCATCAAGATAGCTTTGCGCACGCAGCCGGGCAATCTTGCGCGGCACGGAAAAAACCGAATGGGCCACCTGACAGGTGACCATGTTCACCTCATCCGAATGGGTGGCCGCAATGATCATGTCGGCATCACGCGCCCCGGCACGATCCAGAACATCGGGGTAGCTTGCAAAACCGACCAGACCCTGGACATCCAACGTATCTGTCGCGCGACGAACCAGTTCGGGATTGAAATCCACCACCGTCACATCGTTCTTTTCACCCGACAGGTGCCGGGCGATCTGCCAGCCCACCTGCCCTGCCCCGCAGATGATGACTTTCATGCTCCGCTCTCCGCCTGGGCCTTGAATCCGGTCCCCTCATTGGCAGATCGGCAGGCGCGGGTCAATCTGGGCCTTCATCCGATTCCAGCCGCGCGGTACGGGCCCCGGATTTCGCATTTGTCACCACACCCAGCGATTTCAGCTTTCGATGAAGCGCACTGCGTTCCATGCCGACGAACCCCGCCGTGCGGCTGATATTGCCCCCGAACCGGTTGATCTGGGTCAGAAGATATTCCTTCTCGAACAGTTCCCGTGCCTCCCGCAGCGGCAAGGTGGCAAGCGCGCTGCCCAGAACGATCCGTCCATCACCTTCGGGTTCGGCTTCCTGACCCGGCAATTCCCGGGCCTCCACCGGTCCGGAACTGTCCCCAAGGATCAGCACCCTTTCGATCACAGTGCGCAACTGGCGGATATTTCCGGGCCATTGCATCGTCTGCAACATCGCCTCGGCATCTTCGGTCAGTTCGCGAAGCGGCAATCCCTGGCCCCGGTGAAACATCTCAATGAAATAGGCGGTAAGTTCGGGAATATCCTCCCGGCGTTCGGCAAGGCTTGGCACCGCAATCGGCACCACATTGAGCCGGTCATAAAGTTCCTGCCGGAAACGCCCCTCCGCAATCTCGGCGCGCAGATCGCGGGTTGTCGATGAAATCACCCGCAGATCGACACGGACCTTGTCCACCCCGCCAACCCGGGTGAATTGCTGATCCACAAGGACCCGCAGGATTTTCGACTGCGTCCCCAGCGGCATCTCGGCCACTTCGTCAAAATAGATGATCCCGCCATGCGCCTGTTCAAGAAGACCCTTTTCCAACCCGCGATCAGGGGTTTCCCGGCCAAAGAGCACCTCTTCCATATGGGCCGGATCGATGGAGGCGGAAGAGACCGTCACGAAAGGTGCTGCGTCGCGATTGGAATGGGCATGGATGAAACGCGCTGCCAGTTCCTTGCCCGAACCGGCGGGACCGGCCAGCATGACCCGGCCATTGGATTTCGTAACCTTTTCAAGGTTTGATTTCAATTGCTTGAAAGAAGAACTTGAACCGATCATATCGGCGGAAGTAACCTCCTTGCGGCGCAGATCGCTGTTTTCGCGGCGCAGGCGGCTGGTTTCCATCGCGCGCGAAACGACAACCATCAACTGGTCGATATTGAAGGGCTTTTCGATGAAGTCATAGGCGCCCTGCTTGATCGCAGCCACGGCTATTTCAATATTGCCATGGCCCGAAATAATGACGACCGGCACATCTGGATTATCCCGCTTGACGGCTTTCAGGATATCAATCCCGTCCATATGGCTATCCTTGAGCCAGATATCGAGGATCATCAGTGCGGGCGCTTCCTCGGTAATCGCGGCCATGCATTCGTCCGAGCTTCCCGCAAGACGAACGCCATAGCCTTCATCACGGAGGATATCCCCAATCAATTCCCGGATATCACGCTCATCATCAACGATAAGAATACTACTCATTTTGTCCTCTGAGCTCCGGGGCCGGTTTGCCTGCCCCTGTTGCGGCTGCTTCGTGCGAGCCGTGGCAGGCGGATCTCTGCCATGGCGCCGCTATGGGCATCCGGTTCAAATGGTTCGGCATCAAGCAAGGTGAGCACGCCACCATGTTCCTCGATGATTTTCTTGACGATGGACAGGCCAAGGCCAGTGCCCTTTTCGCGCGTGGTCACATAGGGTTCAAACAGCCGCGCCCGATCCGGCGGCAGCCCGATACCATTATCGGCAATACGGATAATGGCCTGATCAGGCAGAACCTCCATGGCCACACGGATCTGTGGGGAAAACCCGTCCGGGCTATTTTTTTCTACGTAGGATTCAATTGCTTCCCCGGCATTCTTAATTAAGTTTATCAGGGCTTGCGAAATCATGGTCGCATCCAGTTCAAGCGTCAGTGCCCCCTCCGGAAGATCGGCTTCAAACCGGACATCGGGCTGTCCGGCCTGCTGCAGGGTTACGGCATCCCGCAGGATCCGTACCAGATCCTCCTCCCGCCGGTCAGGTTCAGGCATGCGGGCAAATTTGGAAAACTCGTTGACGATCCGCCGCAAATCCTCCGTCTGACGAATAATCACGTCGGAATATTGTTCCAGATCTTCCGGCACTGAGACTTCCTTGCGGAATTTCCGTTTGATCCGCTCGGCAGAAAGGGCAATTGGTGTCAGGGGGTTCTTGATTTCATGCGCGATACGCCGCGCCACATCACCCCAGGCCGCCATACGCTGTGCGGAAACAAGATCCGTCACATCGTCAAAGGCGATCACATAACCTTCAAGCTGTCCGGTGTCGGATTGTCTTGTACTGATCCGCACCAGAAGGCTTTCCATGCGGCCCCGCCGTGTCAGACGAATTTCCTCCTGAACCGTTCCATCAATATTTTCCGGCAACCTCTTGAAAAGACCATCAAATTCAGGAACAATTACGACAAGATCCCGGCCATGCACCTGTTCCGCCACATCCAGAAGCCGCTCCGCCGCGCGGTTGACGAAATCCACGCGGCCATCAGGGTCAAGCCCGATCACCCCCGCCGTGACGGAGGACAAAACAGAATCGAATAGCCGCCTTTGTTCCTCGGTTTCACGATTGGAGGTCACAAGCGCATTGCGCTGCCCCTTGAGCTGCCGTGTCATCTGGTTGAAAAGCCGCCCCAGCATGGCGATTTCATCATCGCCATCCTCTTCGCGGACCTGCACATCCAGATCGCCCGAACCAACCCGCTGTGCCGCCCCCGCAAGCCGCCCCACCGGGCGCGAAAGCCGTTCGGCAAACCATAGCCCGAGCCAGATCGCGGCCAGGATCAGGATAAGTGCAAAGCCAAGATAAAGCAGTCCGAATTCGAACAGGATCCGCCCTCTTTCCGCCTCAAGTTGTTGATAAAGCGCTACGGTCTCACGGGTTTCATCCAGAAGACTCAGGAGCGAACCATCCACCTTTCGCGTGACATAAAGATAGCGGTCGGCATAGGCATCGAGATGCACGATGGCACGAAGCTCATCAATCCCCCAATCCTCGATCAAGACCGGGGCGCCGCTTTCACGGGCCTGATCAATTGCCGCCTGATCCGGTTCTTCGAAATCAAAAAGGTAGGATCGATCCCCCCGCGTCATCAACTCACCTGCGGCATTGATGAGGAAGGCTTCCTTGAGGCCACGCTGGATCAACGCTTGGCCATTGGTCAAAACGGGGCGAAGCTGATCATCGGCAAGAAAGAAGTTGGCCTGTTTCGTTGCATTAAGATATGCGGCCAATGCATTGGAATCTTCGGTAAGATCACGGCGGTGTTCCCCATCATAGGCCTGCGCCGCCGCCAGGGAACTTCCAAGTACGGTACGGACCCGGTCGGAAAACCAGCCTTCCAGGCCAACATTGAAGGTCAGCACCGCGAAAACTGCCACTAGGATTGTCGGGATCAGCGCCAGCAGCGCAAAGACGGCGGAAAGCCGCAAATGCAGCCGGGAACCTGCCGATTTGCTGCGCCGGTCGGACACCATGCGCGCAACGCGGCCCAGAACCAGCGCCGCCACGACCAGCACATAGACCAGATCCGCCAGCATGATCAGCCGCAGATAGGGCGAACTCGCCCCCTGATCGAAAGGACCAAGCGCGAGGAAAGTCGCTACCGCCAGCATCGGGCCGAGAATCACCAGCGCAAAGGTCATCAGGGTCTGAATGCGACGTTGCCGCCGCAGTCGCGACATGCGGAGAATGACATTGCTTCGCAAAACCGTCGCCACAGGATTACACCCTCTATGACTGGCAGGTGCATGCGCGCCTTGCCCCATATCTGGTATATATGCACCAGATAGGGATAAGAAAGCAACAGTTCCTGTGGCGCGTTTACATCAGTTTTCGTCGCCGCGTCACACGGATTTCAAGATCGGTGATCTTCTTGCGCAATGTATTGCGATTGATCCCCAGCAGATCCGCGCATCGGGCCTGATTCCCCCCGGTTGCCTCCAGCGAAATCTCGATCAGCGGTGCCTCGATTTCGCGCAGGATCCGGGCATAGACCCCCGGCGGGGGCAGTGCGCCGCCATGCAGATCGAAATATCGCCGCAAATGACGCGCAACGGAGGCCGAAAGCTTTTCGCCTTCACCTCCCCCCTGAATTGGTTCATTCGCCGGCTGATTGCCCAGTACCGCTGCAACTTCCTCACGCGTGATTTCCGGTTCAAGCGCGGTGATCAACAGCCGCTTCACCGCATTTTCCAGCTGCCGCACATTGCCCGGCCAGCTATAGGCACGGATCAATTCGCGTGCATCAGGAGACAGGCGGCGAATCATGCCGGTTTCACGTTCCCCCCGGGCCAGGAAATGTTCAGCCAGAAGCGGAATATCCTCCACTCTTTCACGCAGGGCGGGCACCTGAATGGCCACGCCGCCCAAACGGTAGAACAGATCCTGCCGGAAGGTTCCCGCCTCCAGCCTCCCGGCCAGATCAACCTGGGACGTGGCCATGACACGCGGCGCATTTTCGTCGAACAGATCCAGCATGCGCACGATCCGGGCCTGGGTTTCCTCGTCATAATCGGCAACCTCGTCAAAAACCAGGCTGCCCCCCCGCGCCCGTACCGCAAGGTTTGCCGGGCCGTCCACACCTTGCAGGTCCATCGCCTGCGCCGTCACGAAAGGTTGGTTGCGACGGTCGGAAAAATCATGGATCGCACGCGCAATCAGCGATTTTCCGGTGCCGGATTCTCCGGTGATCAGCACCGCAAGATCGGTATTCATGACCCGCGCAACCAGACGATAAAGCGCCTGCATGGCGGAAGTCCGCCCCACCAGCGGAAGATCGTCGCCCCCCTCCCGCGGCGTGGGCTGTGCCTTACCCGGCACCCTGCGGCGAACCGCCAGCGCCCGGGATGAGCGTTTCATCAGATCGGGCAGATCAAAGGGTTTCGGCAGGTAGTCAAAAGCCTCGGCCTCAGCTGCCTGAATGGCGGTAACAATGGTATTTTGCGCCGAGATCACGATCACCGGCAGCCCCGGGCGCAGTTCGCTGATCCGGGGCAGCGCCTCCAGCCCGTTTCCATCGGGCATCATTACATCGGAGATCACCAGATCTCCCTTGCCTTCCTCAACCCAGCGCATCAGCGTCACCAGGCTTGACGTCGCATGGACCTTGCAGCCCGCGCGCGTCAGGGCCTGCGTCAGAACAGTTCGGATCGTACGATCGTCATCCGCAACAAGAACGGTGCCGTCCATGCGCTATTCTCCTGTCTTGGTTGCGGGCTTTGCCTCTTTCGGGGCAAGCGGCAATGAAACGCGAAACACCGTGCGGCCCGGCCCGCTTTCCACGGCAATCCAGCCATCGTGATCGGAAACGAT
The DNA here is from genome assembly GCA_047975325.1 of Pseudorhodobacter sp. Taxonomy (GTDB): domain Bacteria; phylum Pseudomonadota; class Alphaproteobacteria; order Rhodobacterales; family Rhodobacteraceae; genus JBKEDF01. The sequence goes on from JBKEDF010000014.1 coordinate 67,467, forward strand.
CCTGGACACCAGCGCAAGGCCCAGCCCGGTCCCGTTTTCCCGCCCCGACACGAAAGGTTCAAAGATATTCGCCGCAATTTCAGGTGGCAGGCCCGGACCATCGTCGATCACCTCGATCTGCAGCGCCAGAGGGCTGCCGGAGCCATCCCTGCGCCGCAGTCGCAGGGCAAGTTCGTAAAAGGTCCGCAGGCGGATCGTACCGCCCCGAGGACCCGCAGCCTCGGACGCATTCTTGATCAGGTTCAGAAAGACCTGCATGAGCTGATCCGGATCGGCCCAGGTTTCAGGCAATGAGGGATCGTAATCCTCGATAATGGTCATCTGCGCGGCAAAACCGACCATGGCCGAACGCCGGGCACGATCCAGCGCATCGTGGATATTCACCCGGCGACATTCCGGCGGGCGCAGGTTGCCGAATTGTTCGACCTGTTCCAGAAGCTTCACGATGCGGCGGGTTTCCTCCACGATCAGATCGGTCATCTCACGATCCTCGGTGGTAAGGTTCATCGACAAAAGCTGGGCCGCACCGGAAATCCCGGCCAGCGGATTCTTGATTTCATGGGCCAGCATCTCCGCCATGCCAATGACGGAACGGGTGGCCGACTTGACAGCCGTGGCACGGCCAAGCCTGTCGGCGATATCGCGGGGAAAAATAAGCAGCATGATGATATCGGGATTATCATGCATTGGTGCGATCTGGAGATTGCATTGAACCGGCGGGCGTTCGCCGGTGGTCAGATCGACCTGATTGATGACCAGCGCGGATCGGTTCCTGCGCGCCCGTTCAAAGGCTTCCTCCATCGGGGCATCAATGGAAAGGCGGTCAAAAAGCGGCTGGCCTTGCAGGCTGCGGGTGGACGCATTGAGGAAGGTTTCCGCCGCCGGGTTGATTTCGGCAATCCGGCCCGCCGCATCGACAAGAAGCGCCGGAATCGGCAGCGACGCCCAGACCACCCCCGGAACCGGATAGGGCTGACGATAAACCGTCATGCTGCCGCGCTCCCCTCGCATTCGAAGGCCAGGGGCAGCAGATGCAGAACCTCCCGGGGGGTTTCGGAACGCAGGATCCGGCCGCGCAGCGCCTGTCCCCGCCCGGCCGCCTCAAGATACCAGCCAAGATGCTTGCGCGCGACCTTCAGCCCCAATGTGATACCATAGAAACTAAGCATATCTTCGTAATGTTCCGATACCATTGCCGCCAGCGCCGCCCCCTGCGGTACATGCGGTTCGGCAGAACCAAAAAGCCCTGCGGCGATTTGCGCAAGCACCCATGGGCGTCCCTGTGCCCCGCGTCCCACCATCACCCCATCGGCACCCGAAAGCGCCAGCGCCCAAGCCGCGCTGGCCCTGTCGACGATATCGCCATTGGCAATGACCGGGATGGCCACCGCCTGTTTCACCGCACGGATCGCGGCCCAATCGGCGTGACCCTTGTAAAACTGGCACCGCGTACGGCCATGGATCGTGACCATCGCAATCCCGGCCGCCTCGGCACGCTGCGCAAGTTCGGGCGCATTGAGCAGCCCTTCATCCCAGCCCAGCCGCATCTTGAGCGTCACCGGAACCGAAACCGCCCCCAGGACCGCTTCGATCAGCCGCAACGCATAATCGGGTTCGCGCATCAATGCGGATCCGGAATAGCCATTCGTGACCTTCCGCGCCGGGCAACCCATGTTGATATCGATGATCCGCGCGCCCTGTGCCTCGACATAGCGCGCGGCCTCCGCCATCCAGTAGGGCTCCCGCCCGGCAAGCTGAACCGCGGTTGCCTGTTCCCCGAAACCCAGCTCCGCGCGGGCGCGCGCCAGTGGTCGTGCCTGTACCACCTCCTGGCTCGCTACCATTTCGGAAACCACCAGCCCCGCGCCAAAACGTGCCACCAGACGGCGAAATGGCAGATCGGTGATCCCGGCAAGCGGTGCAAGCAGCGCCGGGGGATCAAGGGCAATATTGGCTAGTTTAACGGACAAGCGATTAATCCTTGAGCAATGACCCATCAGGTATCCCCGCAAGCGGGGTAAGGCAAACCAGCAAAGCGCAACCACGGTTAAAATTCGCGCATTGCCTAAATTTCAGGCAACATATGGGCGGCAAACGCCCGATTGTCATGCGCGGACATATCGCCTAGACCTGCGTGCGATCAAGTCGAGGCCTTCATGACGCTTGCCGCCATCCTTCTTGCCGCCGGGCGCGGCAGCCGCGCCGGGGGTGAAAAACCCAAACAGTGGCAGCATCTGGCAGGCCATCCGGTCGCAGCGCATTCACTGGCGGTATTTCGCGCCAGGCCGGAATTTACCCGGATCATGCTGGTGATCCATCCCGGGGATCGCCCGGAGGCCGAGGCCATCGCCCGGGGCGCGGATATCGTGGCAGGCGGCGCAACACGGGCGCAATCGGTCAGGAATGCTCTTGAGGCCCTGGAAGGACATGGGGTTTCTCGCGTCCTGATTCATGATGCCGCCCGGCCCTGCCTGACTGATGAACTCATTACCCGGCTTGTCTTGGCTCTTGATCACGGTCCGGCCGCTGCCCCTGCCCTTGCGGTTACAGATGCGCTCTGGCGTGGAAAATCGGGCAAGGTAACGGGGGTTCAACCCCGCGAGGGCCTCTTTCGGGCACAAACCCCCCAGGCGTTTCATTTCACATCAATTCTTGCCGCCCATCGTACCCATTGCGGCGACGCATCCGACGATGTCGAGGTTGCCCGCGCAGCGGGGCTTGACGTGGCGATCGTGGAGGGCGAGGAGGAGAACCTGAAACTGACCTGGCCGGGCGATTTTACCCGGGCGGAGCGGATCCTGGAGGTACGCGGATGGAAATCCGGCTAGGAAACGGATTTGATGTGCATCGTTTCTGCAAGGGCGATCACCTCTGGCTTTGCGGGGTCCGGATCGCGCATGGGCGCGGGCTGAAGGGCCATTCGGATGCCGATGTAGGCATGCATGCCCTGACCGATGCGATCTATGGCGCCCTGGCGCTTGGGGATATCGGCCAGCATTTCCCGCCAACCGATCCGCAGTGGAAGGGGGCCGAAAGCCATATCTTCCTGCGGCACGCCATGGAACAGGCCACCAGCCGTGGCCTGACACTGGGCAATTGCGATGTGACGCTGATCTGCGAAGCCCCCAAAATCGGCCCTCATGCCCCGGCAATGCGCGCAGCACTGGCCCGGATTATGACGGTTGAACCCGACAGGGTTTCCGTCAAGGCCACGACAAGCGAACGGTTGGGCTTCACCGGCCGCGAAGAGGGCATCGCGGCGATTGCAACCGCCACGCTGGTGGGTCGCCCATGAGCAGGATGATCGCAATCTTTTTCGGCGCCGGCCTGTTGCGCCCTGCCCCCGGCACCTGGGGGTCTGCGGTGGCGGTGGGGCTTGGGCTGACCCTTTACCGGATCGGGCATTTTCCCCTGCTAGCCGTCGCAACGGCTCTGGTCACGGCCCTGGGCTTCTGGGCCTGCCAGCGCGAACTGGCCGACCGGCCCGGGGAAGATCCGTCGGAGATCGTGATTGACGAAGTCGCGGGACAATGGCTTGCCCTGCTTTTTCCCGCGCTTGGCTTCTGGTTTGCCGGGTTGCCGAATGACAGCTTTCCCTATCCCGGCTGGCTGGCCGCTTTCGTGCTGTTCCGGCTTTTCGATATCTGGAAACCATGGCTGGTTGGCAAGGCGGATCGGCGTGGCGATGCGGTGGGGGTAATGCTGGATGATCTCTGGGCCGGTTTCTTTGCCGGCGTCGGGACCATGGCCCTTGCCGCCATTGCCCATGGGATCATGGCCGCATGAATGCCGAAACGATCCTGGCCGCAGCAAGGGCCAGAGGCTGGCGCATCGCAACCGCCGAAAGCTGCACCGGTGGGATGGTTTCGGCGGCATTGACCGATATAGCCGGATCCTCGGATGTGTTCGACCGGGGGTTCGTCACCTATTCCAACGCCGCAAAACAGGCAATGCTGGGGGTGAATGACAAAACACTGTCCACCCATGGCGCGGTATCGGAGGAAGTGGCCCGTGAGATGGCCGAAGGTGCACTGCAACATTCCCGGGCCGATCTTGCCGTTGCCGTCACCGGCATTGCAGGCCCCGGGGGATCAGATTTCAAACCCGAAGGCCGGGTCTGTTTCGCCATTGCCCGCCGGGGCCTTGCCACCCGCCATGAAACAGTTGAATTCGGTGCACGCGGCCGGCAACACGTGCGCGCCGCCGCATGCGATCATGCTCTGACATTACTTGCACGGGGGGTAGAGGCGGATTGATCCGGGAACGGCAGGGCGCATATCACGCCCCTGTCCGGGATCCTCGTCATTGCAGATCGGCAAAGGCCTTTTGTAGCCGCTCCACGGCGCTTTCGATCCGCGCGCGCGGCGTGGCCAGGTTGAACCGCAGGAAGTTTTCCCCGCCCGCACCAAAGGTTTCGCCATGATTGGCGGCAATCTTTGCTTCCTTTTCCACGCGCTGCCGGAATTCTTCGGGTGCCATACCCGCATCTTCGAAATCCACCCAGGCCAGATAGGTCGCCTCAAGCGGCATTGAGGCAAGACCCGGGATTGCCCGGATCCCGTCATCAAACAGCTTTCGGTTGCCATCGAGATAGCCCATCAGCGCATCGACCCAGTCTGCCCCCTCCGGCGAATATCCCGCCTCGGCCATGAACAATCCGAAGGAATTGGGCGAAAGCCCCAATCCTGCCATCCGCGCGGCAAAACGGGCCCGCAGGGTTTCATCCGGGATAATGACATTGCCGGTATGGCTGCCCGCGATATTGAAGGTCTTGGTTGACGCGGTCAGCATCAGCAAGCGATCCGTCACCTCCGGCGCGGCCTCCGGCATCGGAACATGGCGCTGGCCGGGATAGACCAGATCATGATGGATCTCATCGGAAACCAGGATCAGATCATGGCGCTTGCAAAAGGCCGCCACGCCCTGCAATTCCGCCCTGGTCCAGACACGGCCGCCGGGATTATGCGGGGAACAGAGGATCAGCATCTTTTCCTTGCCCGTCATCTGCACATCCCAGGCGTCAAAATCCATTTCATAGCGGCCATCGCGCATGGCCAGACGACATTCGACAACCTCGCGTCCGGCAGCTTCGATAACGCGGGCAAAGGCGTGATAAACCGGTGTCATCAGCACGATACCGTCATCCGGTTCAGAAAAGGCATCGACACAGATTGCGGTGCCGTTGACCAGCCCATGCGTGGTGAATATCCAGTCGCGTTCAACCTGCCAGCCGTGCCGTGTTTTCATCCACCAGCGGATCGCATCGCGATAGGCAGCATCATCACCGTAATAGCCATAGACACCGTGATCGAGCATGCCCTGCAGGGCCTTCTGGATACAGGCAGGAGGCCGGAAATCCATATCCGCCACCCACATGGCGATGCCCTCACCCGCGGGCACGCCATAAAGTTTCTCCATCATGTCCCATTTCGCCGAATGGGTGCCGTAACGATCAATCTCTTCGTCGAAATTCATGCCTCTGTCCCCTTGTTTGCGCCCGAAGTCAGGGCTTTCGTCACGCCTGTGCCAGTTTGCCCGGGCTTTCGTGCCGGCACGGCACGTTGCAACAGCGAAACGGTGGAGGCAAGCCATGACAGGACAAAACAGGCGGACAAGTATTCCCGGGCTGTTGAAACCGTCCTTCCGCCGGGTCTATTCGCCGGTGGATGCATGTACTTTCTGCACCTTGCAAAGCACGGCAGCGGCCTGTTCCAGCGAACGCAGCCGTGCCTCGGGATCATAGACCATGGCGGTAATGATCACCTCATCGGGTTGATAGCGTTCAACCAGCGCCGTCAACTGTCGCTGCGCCGTCTTTGGGGCGCCGACCGCCGAACAGGACAGCGCCTGACGGGCGGAGGCCAGGATCGGGGCGGAAAATTCCGTCTCCAGATCATTGGTCGGGGGCGGAAGCTTTCCGGGTTTTCCACTGCGCAGCCGCGCAAAGCTGCGGATCTGCGAGGAACGCTGGAACTCCGCCTCCTCATCGGTATCCGCCACAACCATCCCCACCGCCATCATGAACCAGGGTTTTTCAAGATAGGCAGAGGGTCGGAAGCCACGCCGATAGATATCTGCGGCTTCTTCCAGCATGGCAGGTGCAAAATGGGATGCAAAGGCATAGGGCAGGCCCAGATGCGCGGCAAGCTGGGCCCCGAAAAGGCTGGAGCCAAGGATCCAGACAGGCACATTCGTCCCCTGCCCCGGCACCGCAACGATCGGCCCCGTCTCATCACCCAGAAAGCCCAGAAGTTCGACAACATCCTGCGGAAAGGTATCGGCGGCCTGCATGTAACGCCGCAGCGCACGGGCCGTTGCACCATCCGTTCCGGGCGCGCGGCCAAGGCCCAGATCGATCCGCCCGGGATAAAGCGTTTCAAGCGTCCCGAACTGTTCGGCAATCACCATCGGGGCATGATTCGGAAGCATGATCCCCCCCGCACCGACGCGGATAGTGCGCGTTCCCCCCGCGACATGGCCAATCACCACCGCAGTTGCAGCAGAGGCAATACCGGGAATATTGTGATGTTCCGCCACCCAGAAGCGATGAAAACCGAGCCTTTCGGCCTGCTGCGCAAGCCTCAGGGTGTCGGCCAGCGCCTCGGCAGCACCCGACCCTTCAATGATCGGCGAAAGGTCGAGCAGGGAAAATCTTTGCATGGGGCCATCCTTCATCCTGCCCATGATATGGCGATATCACTGGCAGGTTCAAACCGGATCGGCAAGGCCGTCGGGATTCTGATCTCCAACGGGGGACTATAATTCCCGGATTACCCTTCATTCCGCCGCGCGGGCAGCGGGGTTGTTGGGATGGGTTGTCCAATTCGCATAGTCGCCAACCATCGCACCGGTGCGGGGATCAGTAAGGCCATGGGCCAGCGGTTCCATGGTAATGCAGTTTTCCACCGGGCAGACATTGACACAAAGGTTGCAGGCCACGCATTCGGCATCATTGACCTCGAAGACCCTTCCCTCCTTCATCCAGATCGCCTGATGACTGGTATCCTCGCAGGCGGCATAACAGCGGCCGCATTTGATACAGGCCTCCTGATTGATCCGGGCCTTTGCAACATAGTTAAGGTTGAGAAACTGCCAGTCGGTCACATTGGGCACCGCACGGCCGACCAGATCGGCGGTGCTGGCCATGCCCTTTTCATCCATATACTGGCCAAGGCCGGAAATCATTTCCTGGACGATCTTGAAGCCATAGGTCATTGCCGCGGTGCAGACCTGCACATTGCCCGCCCCCAGTGCCATGAATTCCGCCGCATCGCGCCAGGTCGTCACCCCTCCGATACCTGAAATCGGCAGGCCACGGGTTTCCGCGCTGCGGGCGATTTCGGCCACCATATTCAACGCGATGGGCTTCACCGCCGGGCCGCAATAGCCGCCATGCGCGCCCTTGCCGTCAATCATGGGCTCGGGGCTGAAACTGTCCAGATCCACCGAGGTGATGGAATTGATCGTATTGATCAGGCTGACCGCATCCGCGCCCCCGCGTTTCGCCGCCTCGGCCGGTTTGCGGATATCGGTAATGTTCGGGGTCAGTTTCACGATGCAGGGCATGCGGCTGTATTGCTTGACCCAGCGCGTTACCATTTCGATATATTCGGGCACCTGCCCCACGGCGGACCCCATGCCGCGTTCGCTCATCCCATGCGGGCAGCCGAAATTCAGTTCCACCCCGTCGGCACCGGTATCCTCGATCTGGGCAAGGATCGTCTTCCAGCTGTCCTCATCGCAGGGCACCATCAGCGAAATGACAAGTGCGCGATCGGGATAGTCCCGTTTCACCTGCTTGATCTCACGCAGGTTCACCTCCAGCGGGCGATCGGTGATAAGTTCAATATTGTTCAGCCCAAGAAGCCTCCGGTCCGCCCCCCAGACAGCCCCGTATCGCGGGCCATTCACATTGACGACGGGCGGACCCTCGGCACCAAGCGTTTTCCACACGACGCCGCCCCAGCCCGCCTCAAAGGCCCGGCGGACGTTATATTCCTTATCCGTCGGCGGCGCGGAGGCGAGCCAGAACGGGTTGGGCGATTTGATACCGACGAAGCTTGTCGTGAGATCAGCCATGCAATCCTCCCATCGCGCCGGGGCGGATCATCTGCGCCGAACGCCAGTTGTAACGGGTCAGAGCCCGAGGGTTTGCCAGATCCAGGCCAGGGCATTTCCCCCCAGTTCCCCGGATTTCGGAATGATATAGGCCCAGGCCAGTGCGCCGATCAGGTTGAACAGGCCGAAACGGGCGTAGGACATGCCGCTGAAGCCGGAAAAGACCGGCATGATGGCGCGGAGCGGCCCCAGGAAATGCCCGATGACGATTGCCGCATCGCCCCATTTGTTGAAGGTGTGGCGCACGCGGTCCACCAGTTCCGGGTTTCGGCGCAGGGGTTTGAAATTCATGATATCGTCGCCGTAGTGATGGCCGATCCACCAGGACAGGCTTGCCCCCAGGATGGCCCCCAGAAAGGCCGCAAGCCAGACTGGCCAGAACCCCACGACCCCGGCTGCAACCAGACCGCCGACCCCTACCAGGATAACCGTGGAAGGAACGAAGATGGACAGAAAGATCGTCGTTTCCGCCGCAGCACATAGTGCAACGATCACCGGGATCCAATGACCGTGCATGGAAAGAAAGGCAATGACAGTATCGGTATCGGGCATGGGGGTTCTGTTCTGAAGACGGGATCAGATATGACATCGCCAAGGCCCGCCGCCAAGCCTGCCCCGAAGCAACATCAGACCGGCCCCCATCCGGGGCTGGAATGAACAGCGGGCGGCGGGACGGCGCAAGGGCGGGATCCAAAAACGGACCGGTCATGGCATATCCTCTCAATTCATCAAAGCGGCAGGCGGCATCTGGCTGCGGATGATCTCGCTTCGATGCCGGAACACCTGATTGCGCGTCAGGTGTTCCGCCGATGCCCCGGCGCGCGTGATCAGTTCGGCCAGCCTGGCACGGTTCGTGTCCAGCCCCGCCACAATATCCACCAGCCCGCCCACTGCGCCGCGCGGTACCAGTTCGCCGGCGCCCCTCTCACTGACCAGATCTGCCGAGAACAGGTCACGATATCCGATCAGTGGCGTTGCGGCATGCAGGCTTTCGATCAGGTTGCGTGGCGATTCATCGGTCAGATGGCAGAAAAGCATGACATGCGCCTGTCGATAAAAATCGCGAACCTTTTTTCGATCTGAAACAAAGCCCTCAAACACCAGATCCTCTGCGGTCAGCCCGCCTTCCGAGGCAGCCTCACGCATCTTGTCCAGCATTTCGCCATCGCCAAGCCAGCGCGCGGCAAAGACAACACCCCGCTGCTTGAGCCCGATCAGCACCTTCATCCAATCCAGCGGCCCCTTCATCCGCGAAGCGCGACCGCAATAGAGGATGTTGAGCCTGCCCTCCATTGCCGCGCCCGCCTTGACGGCCACGACATCATTGCTCAACCGGTCTTCTTCGGTGAAATGCACATCTTCGACCTGACAGGGATTTTTCGCGATTCCCTTGAAGTGGTCAAAAACAGTTGCGCCATGCAGAAGACTGAGCGTGGCCGTCCGGACTGCACGTTTTTCGTGCCGTTCAATCACTGCCGCCTTGATCGTGGATTTGACCTTGTCCTTGATCCCCCCGGCAGTGGCAGTGCGCACGACCTGCGATTCCACACGATCGAACCAGACGGCATGGGGAATGCCATTTCGTCGGGCGGCAGCGGCGGCGATTTCACCCGGATCCCCGATCCAGCCCCCGTAGCCGAACGTATGATAGCGCGTTTGATTCATCAGCTTCAGGAAACAGGCACCAATCGCGCGGCGTTCCCGCAGATAGGTCCGCAGATCATAAGTATCCGGCAAGGGAATAATATCGATCCCGGCCGCCGACAGCTCTGCAATATCAACCTCGCACCAACCTGGGGGGGGCAGTTCGTCAAGGCAGATGGCAAAGGCACAAACATGTTCAAAATTGTCGCGCCATGCATGGAGACCCGAAACTGTCTGACTCTCGACCGACAACCGGTCGTTCCCGGCGCGAAACATCGGTGCCGTGATCCCCAATAGCAGAGAGTCGTCAGTTGCTCCCATGCAATACCCCGTCAATCGCCTCCGCCGCATCGCGGCCCTGCGCCACGGCGGTGACGGTCAGGTCCTCGTCGCCGCTGCAGTCCCCGCCGACCCAGACATCGGAGAGCCCGGTTTGCGATGCCAGCTTTGCCCCGTTCCGCGCCAGATCCTCAGGTACATCCTGCAACAACTGGCCAATAGCTTTCAACACCTGATCGGCCTTCAGGCGAAAGGTTTCCGTACCGTTATGCAGCCCATCAGGGCCCTCTTCGGTATAGGCAAATTCGATCGCCTCCAGCACATCCCCGCCATGGATGGCCACCGGGGCGGCATTGCAGATGATTCGGACCCCGGCATTTTGCGCGTGTTCCTGTTCATGGGCCGAAGCAGACATCCGTTCCTGCCCGCGCCGATAGACGATGGTTACGTTTTCCGCCCCCAGAAGCCGCGATTGCACTGCGGCATCCACCGCCGTCATCCCTCCACCGATCACCACCACATCGCGACCGACGGGAAGCGCCGCGCGGTCGGGCTGCTGGCGCAGTTCGGCGATGAAATCGACCGCATCGCGAACCGCCGGAAGATCCTCCCCCTCCAGGCGCAGGGCGTTGACGCCCGAAAGACCGATCCCGAGGAAGACCGCATCATGTTCGCGGCGCAGTTCCTCCAGGGTCGTATCGCGACCCAGTTCGACACCGTTGCGGATTTCGATACCGCCGATCCCCAGCAGCCAGTTGATTTCGCTTTGGGCAAAATCCCCGACCGCCTTGTAGGAGGCGATGCCATATTCGTTCAACCCACCGGGTTTTGCCCGCCGTTCATAGATGATGACGTCATGCCCGCGCATCGCCAGCCGATGTGCACAGGCCAGCCCTGCGGGGCCAGCCCCCACCACCGCCACACGCCTGCCTGTTGCGGGCGCACGCGCATAGGGATGCGACGCCCCCATCAAATGATCCGTCGCGAATCGTTGCAGGCGGCCGATTTCCACCGGCTTGCCTTCGGCCTCCTCGCGCACGCAGGCCTCTTCGCACAGGGTTTCGGTCGGGCAAACCCGGGCGCACATCCCGCCCAGGATATTCTGATCCCATATCGTGCGCGCGGCAGCCCCGGGAGTACCCGTCGCGATCTGCCGGATGAAAAGCGGGATATCGATTGATGTCGGACAGGCCGTGATACAGGGGGCGTCGTGACAGAAGTAACACCGATCCGCCGCAACCTGCGCCTCATGGCCGTCAAGTGGCGGCTGATGGTCGGAGAAATTTCTGGCATAGGTTTCGGCGGGCAGGCGTCCCGGGACGATACCGGGCGTCAGCTGGCTATTGGTCACGGCAGGGGCCTCCCTTTGCAACGCTTCGCTGCATGGATGTTGCCATGACCCCGATATTTTATCAAATGGTAAATTTTATTTCCCGCCGTCCCGGAGGCAACTCATGCTTTTCACGCCGAAATGCCTCGCGTATAAGGCGCGACATAACCGAGCCTCGAACCCCATGCGACGGCAATGGGCAGGGGCAGGACCGGCAGGGACGTCAACCGAGGACCGTATGAGCAAACATTCCACCGATGCCGATGTCGCCTTCGTCAAGGCGCTGGCCGAAATCCTGAACGACAACGAGTTGACCGAACTTTCGGTGAAACGCGAATATGGCGAGGATGACAGCCTCGATATCCGCGTCGTCAAACAGGCCACGATCATTGCCGGGCCAACCATTGCTGCGGCGCCTGCCCCCCTGGCGGCCCCGACTGCCGTCGCCCCGGCACCTGCGGCAGCAGCGGCAACCGAACAGCAGGAAGATCCGGCCCAGCATCCCGGCGCCGTGACCTCCCCGATGGTCGGCACCGCCTATCTGGCGCCCGAACCCGGCGCATCGCCCTTCGTTACGGTCGGCGCAACCGTAACCGAGGGACAGACGCTGATGATCATCGAAGCCATGAAGACGATGAACCATATCCCCTCCCCCTGCGCGGGCACCGTTCGCCGGATCCTGGTGGAAGATGGCACGCCCATCGAATATGGCGCGCCGCTGATGATCATCGAATAAGGATCGGGCCATGTTCGAAAAGATCCTGATCGCCAACCGGGGGGAAATCGCGCTCCGTGTGATCCGCGCCTGTCAGGAAATGGGGATCAAATCGGTCGCCATCCATTCCACCGCCGATACCGATGCGATGCATGTGCGCATGGCCGATGAAAGCATCTGTATCGGGCCGGCACCCTCGGGGGGGAGTTACCTCAACAAGGCGGCGATCATTTCGGCCTGTGAAATCACCGGTGCACAGGCGGTTCATCCCGGCTACGGTTTCCTGTCCGAAAATGCCGCTTTCGTACAGGCCCTCGAAGATCACGGAATTACCTTCATCGGCCCTTCCGCGGAACATATCCGCATCATGGGCGACAAGATCACCGCCAAGGAAACCGTCAAGGCCCTGGGTATCCCTGTCGTGCCCGGCTCCGATGGCGGCGTGGCCGATTTCGAAACCGCATCCACCGTTGCCCGGGAAATCGGATTTCCGGTCATCATCAAGGCCACGGCGGGCGGCGGCGGGCGCGGCATGAAGGTTGCCCATGATGCCGATGATCTGGAAATCGCCTTCCGTACTGCCCGTTCGGAAGCCAAGGCCGCCTTTGGCAATGATGAAGTCTATATCGAAAAATACCTCCAGAAACCCCGCCATATCGAGATCCAGATCTTTGGTGACGGGCACGGCAAGGCGGTACATCTGGGCGAACGCGACTGTTCCCTGCAACGCCGTCACCAGAAGGTTTTCGAGGAAGCCCCCGGCCCCGTCATCACCGATGCCCTGCGCGAAAAGATCGGCGCGATCTGCGCCGATGCGGTCGCCAAGATCAACTATATCGGCGCGGGAACCATCGAGTTCCTTTATGAGGATGGGGAGTTTTATTTCATCGAAATGAACACCCGGCTTCAGGTTGAACATCCGGTAACGGAGGCAATCTTCGGCGTTGATCTTGTCCGCGAACAGATCCGCGTTGCGGCTGGAATGCCGATGTCGTTCACCCAGGAGGAGCTGGAAATCGCGGGCCATGCGATCGAGGTCCGGATCAATGCCGAAAAACTGCCGACCTTCGCCCCCTGCCCGGGCAAGGTGCGCACCTTTCACGCCCCGGGCGGGCTGGGGGTACGGATGGATTCGGCCCTTTATGGCGGCTATACGATTCCGCCCTATTACGACAGCCTGATCGGCAAGCTGATCGTGCATGGCCGGGACCGGCATGAGGCATTGGCACGGCTGCATCGCGCCCTGGGGGAATTGATCGTGGATGGGGTGGACACCACCGTGCCGCTGTTTCACGCCCTGCTGGCTGAACCCGATATCCAGAATGGCGAATACAACATCCACTGGCTTGAAAAATGGCTGGCCGAACAATTTGGCTGACCCCTGAAAGACCGGCGGTGGCAGGATCATATCCTGCCCCTCCGCCCCCGGCATGACCAAGACCGAAATCACCCCCGACATGCTGCTGGGCGCCTATGCGATAGGCGTCTTTCCAATGGCAGAATCGCGGAATTCCAGCCAGATCAACTGGGTCGATCCGCATCAGCGCGGCATCTTCCCGCTGGACGGTTTTCATATTTCCCGCAGCTTGTCCCGACGGATTGCCCGTCCCGATTATCAGGTAACCGTCAATTGTGACTTCGAAGCCGTCCTGCTGGCCTGTGCGGATCGTGAAGAGACCTGGATCAACCCCGAAATCCATCGGCTTTACATGACGCTTCACCAGATAGGCCATGCCCATAGCCTGGAAATCCGCAGCCCGGAAAACGAAGGCGGAATGTTGATAGGCGGGGTCTATGGCGTCACGCTGGGGGCAGTTTTTTTCGGGGAAAGCATGTTTTCGGCCCGTCGGGACGGATCAAAAATCGCCCTGGCATGGTTGATACACAGGCTCCGGAAAGGCGGGTTCACCCTGTTCGACACGCAATTTCTTACGCCACATCTGCAAAGCCTTGGTGCGGTGGAAATCCCGCGTGCGGAATATCACCGCCGCCTGTCCCGGGCACTGGAATTGAAGGCTGATTTCGAACCTGACGGTTACAGGCCCGACCGTCATTCCGTCAGGCAGCGCAGCACCCAAACGTCGTAACGGGAATGATCCATCGCCGAAAGGGCCGGGCTGTCGGACAGCATCCAGCCCGAAAAGACCGGATCGCTTGCCAGCCGGTCCATGACTGTCAGATGCGCAAAGGCATCGGTCGGCTCCTCTCCGCTGGGGTATCGGCAATCGTCCAGCTGGATCGTCAGGCGCCCGGCCACCGCACTTTGCCCCTGCGAAAGATCAAGATCCCCGGTTTCACCCGAAACCTTGTCAAGCCAGCGTATCACGGCACCGCGCGCCGTCACGGCGTCCTGCGCCGGAGCGGCCGTGAAACCGGCCAGACCAACCAAGGTGGCGGCCGCGATCATGCGCAACTGGATCATCATGATATGTCTCAGCCTGCCTATTCGGGCTGCCATGCCTCATAATCGCGCCGTGGGGCCGGATCCCGGCGCCGCAACGAACCGGAAGGCGCATAGGCCGCTGGCGTACCCGTCAGGTTTTCGTGATGCGGCTGTTCCCAGGGCTTGTGTGCAAGCGGTATTTCGGTTGGCGGCGCATCGAATGTGTGATGCAGCCAGCCGTGCCATTCGGGGCTTACCCGGCTCGCCTCGATCTCTCCATTGTAGATCACCCAGCGGCGCGTTTTATCCCTGGTCTGGTAAAACACATTGCCCTGTTCATCCTCCCCCACCCGTTCGCCCTTGCGCCGGGTAAAAAGCTGGGTGCCGATCGTTTGGCCATTCCACCAGGTGAACAGGCGCTTCAGAAATGCCATGGGCGAGCCCTCCGGGATCTGTTTGTTCCGATATGACGCAGGATGACCGCAAGGTCCAGAGGAAGCATCACCGGCAGGCGACACAAAGCGGATCCGCGCCGTTTTCACCTGCCGAGGGAAGCCAGCAGAAAAATACCACCTGAAATGACCGAAGGCCACAGGATGGGCGGCGCACGCCCTTCAGACGGCAGGCCCCGCCCTACGCCCCTGCCATATATCATGGGCAAGGGTTTCGGCATCCTGATGCCCCAGCAAATCAAGTGCCAGCGCCGCAGTTCCCGTCACAACCGCAGTTGCCGCAGCGTCCCTGACCTGCCCGGACCAAAGATCCGCAAGGGAAACATCCGGCGCGATTTCATTCAGGCGGCAGGTCTCGGGCCGCAATGGCGCGAAATCCCCTTGCCATGGCGCCCCGTCGCGCAAACCGAACCCGGCAATTTCCTTT
This sequence comes from Pseudorhodobacter sp., assembly GCA_047975325.1. GTDB lineage: Bacteria > Pseudomonadota > Alphaproteobacteria > Rhodobacterales > Rhodobacteraceae > JBKEDF01. The sequence goes on from JBKEDF010000014.1 coordinate 82,815, forward strand.
CCGGGATTGCGTTCAAATTCCCCACCGCCCCCCTTGATGACGCAAAGGCGCGACCAACCCAGAAGTGCCGCCGCATCTGCCTGAAGGAGCCTGTAGCCCGGATGGAAAACGCCTTGCACACTGGTCGCCGCCCGGCCCGGGTTCAGCATCCGGCAGACGGTATTGATACAGGACCGCAGCCCCAGAACATTGCGCAACTGCAAAAGCACAAAAAGATCCGGTGACAGGGTTTCCAGCGGAAGATAGGCAATCCGATGGCGCGTCAGATGATCGCCCAATTCGCAAGGATCCCGAACGGAGGGAATATCCGCCGCCTCCAGATGGGCGCGCAATGCGTCATCCCTGCCATTCCAGCCATGCAGCAGTACCCGATACCCCGCCATCGCCACCAGCCGCGCCGAAAGCAGGAACCACGGCCTGCCCCGCGTCCGTCCCGCCGCATAGGAAGGCCAGTCGAGATCCACCGCCGCCAGTTCCGGCAGCGCCTGCTGCGCGGCCTGGGCAAAACCTGCAATTTCCTGTGCAGTTTCCCCCTTCATGCGCAACAGCATCAGAAGTGCACCGATGGCCTCGGGGGCCGCCTGCCCCGACAGCATCACCGCCATCGCCTCCGCCGCTTCATCCTGTGTCAGGGATCGTGATCGCCCTGGCCCCCGGCCAAGCGTCTGGACATGGGGCAGCAACGTCATTGCACGGATTCGCCCCTTGCCATGCCGGCCAGGGGTGCCGCAAGCAGGCGGTTCTTTTCGCAAAACACAATCCGGATGGTACAACGCGTACTGTCGATCACGGATATCACCTCCGTCTCGGGCGAATCTAGCATCTCACGCGCCGCCTCTTTCCAATCGCCCACGAGGTGGCACCCGGCCAATTCCATGCGCTATCCCACTGCCATTGTTGCCAGCGCTCAGTCAATGGTTCCTCGCCGAATTTCCAGCGCATTGATGGCGAAATCATACCATGCCGCTTTCATCCGCGCCACGGAAACGATGATAACCTTGCATTCCGGTTGCCCCAAGATCGGCCCGAACCTGTCACAGGCCCGCGCCTTTCATCAGGCGGCGCTTCTTTGTCCGATTGCATTGCCATCAATCAGGATCCGCCCGGCCTCGACACGCACGGGATAGGTTGCAATCCGCCCATCATCGGTTCCTTCGGCCTCCCCGGTATTCAGGTCGAACACCCAGTTATGCAGGGGGCAGGTCACTTTCTGGTCATGCACGATCCCCTCGGAAAGCGGGCCGCCCTTGTGCGGGCAGGTGTTGGAGGCGGCGAAGACCTCCGCCTCGGCTGTGCGAAAGAGCGCGATGCAGCCGACCTGCGTTTTCAAAAGCCGCGCGCCGCGCAGGGGGATGTCGTCAATATGTCCGATGTCGATCCAGTTCATTCCGCAGCCTCCAATGTGAGATCGGCGAGGGGCGCGTAGTGCGCCGCTTTTTCCCGGGCCTCCTCGGCCCATGGGTCCTTGCGATAGATCGACTGGCTGAGTTCGAACCGCGCGATCAGCGCGGCGCGCTCATCAAGGTCATCGACGACGCGCGCCTTCACCCAGTCGAGCCCGACCCTGGCGATCCAT
>JBKEDF010000025.1:0-2199 GCA_047975325.1 Pseudorhodobacter sp.
TTCGGCGATGAGACCGAGGCGCTGAAACGCGCCCTTCAGGCGCTGTTCGGCTATTCCGATCACTGCGAGTTGAACCTGCGCGGCCGTCGCATCGACCTGAAAGAGCCGATGGTGATGACCGAACTGGCGCCGGATCTGACGGCCTTTGTGACCCGCCGGCTGATCTGCAATGGCCAGATCAACGTGGTCGACGGCCCCGCCTGGGCCAACAAGGTGGTAAATGCGCAGGCAACCTACAGCACCAACGAAGCCACTACGCTGAGCAATGTCGCCAATATCGCCAATATCGAGGTCGGCAGCCTGATCACTGGTGCCGGCGTCGGGCGCGAGGTCTATGTGAAGGCGAAGAATGTCGGTGCCGGCACGCTGACACTGTCTCAGCCGCTTTACGGTGGATCTGGCACGCGCAATTATCGGTTTGAACGCTTCCGCTATGTCTTTGACTTTCTGGGCATGGTTGTCTGCAGCCATGCCAATTTCGCCGAGCTGGACATCACCATGAACGGCGCGGCCAGCTTCCTGATGCTGCCGCCGCGGGGGCTTTGCACGAATATCCGCGACTGCCATATCGATGCGCCAAAGGATCGCGGCATTACCTCGGTCGGGCGCGGCTGCCAGGGGTTGCAGGTTGATCGCTGCCAGTTTCTGTCGAGCGAGATGGGTTTGAGCGCGCAGGATCGCAGAAGTGTCGCGATCAACGTCAACGCCAACGACATCAAGGTGCGCGAGAACCGCGTCGTACGCTTTGGCACTTTTCTGATCGCGGATGGCACCGGCCACACGATTGTCGGTAACCACTGGTTCCAGGGCGATGAAGCCACCAGCGGCAAGCGGGTGCCGGGGCTGGTTCTTACCACTACCAATTGCAAGACGGTGGTCACCGGCAATTATATCGACAATTGCGTTATCGAGTGGACGAATGAATATGCGGTCGCGCCGACCTTCGCGCAGAACTCGCTTTCGTTCGGTGGGCTTTCGATCACCGGCAATCATTTTTTCGTCCATGCGGTGCTGGAGGATTTTTCGTGGATTTCGGTCAAGCCATATGGCGGCGGCCATTTTATCCACGGGCTGACGGTGACCGACAATGTCTTTCTGGTCGGTGGCACCAAGATCAGACGGGTCGAGAAGATCGATACCACTTTCGCCGATTTGGACTACTCGCGGATGCGCAAAATCATTTTCCAGGGCAACACCTTTAACGGGTTGCTGGAATACGTCGCGAACCCGGTGCAGATCACCCATAAACAGGGGACGGCGCAATCCAGCTGGGTGGTGCCGCTGTCACAGAACCTGCCCTTCAAAGGCTGGGCAAGGAATGTCGATTCGCTGACCGCCACATCTTTGCTGACCAACGATAATGGCGCGCGCGTGACGGAGATGCCCTGGGTGCGCACAGGGCAGGGCGCCCGGAAGGCCAATCTGCAAGTCGAATGGTCCAAAAAGGTCAAGGGTGAGGTGGTCATACGGGCCCGTATGGACACTCCGAACTGATCGTGGGCTCCTGTTCAGGAAGACCTTGGCCCCCCTCGGCGACGAGTGGGGCCTTTACTGTGTCCATCAATGTGAATGATTTACAAACAGCGCTAACATTAAGTGAATATATTTACAAAATTTTCCTTTAAAAAAAATACTTTAATGAAATAAAAACTTATGTTTTACTTCTGGCAAGATTTTACATGCCCGGCAGGAAAGGGTTTGGCCTGCCGTGCCGGATTGCCATGAGGGGGAAAGAAGAATGTCCGTTGAAAACGTAGCGAAACATCCGATTCCAGCTGGCTTTGGTGATGCCCTTGCGGGGCCGGCAGATTACCGGCGCCTATATGACGAATCGATCTCGGACCCCGAGGGTTTCTGGGGGCGTGAGGGCAGGCGGCTTGACTGGATCACCGATTATACCAAGGTCAAGAACACCGATTTCACCTTCGGGCAGGTGTCCATCAGCTGGTATGAAGATGGTGTGCTGAACGCCTGTGTGAACTGCGTCGACCGGCATCTGGAAACACGTGGCGACCAGACGGCAATCATTTTCGAGCCGGACGATCCCGAGGCTCCGGTTCAGCACATCACCTATCGCGAACTCAGCGACAAGGTGAACCGGATGGCCAATGTCCTGCTGAGCCAGGGCGTGATGCGGGGCGACCGGGTGGTCATCTATCTGCCAATGATCCCCGAGGCCGCTTACGCGATGCTGGCCTG
>JBKEDF010000017.1:0-29513 GCA_047975325.1 Pseudorhodobacter sp.
GGTTCGCACCGAATACCAGGATGTATTCAAGCCCGATATCGACATGCGTGAATGCAAGTTCATCTGGCTGGGCACGCATCAGAAATTCAATGACGCCTTCACATTCATCTTTGAGAAGACCGAACACGGATGGATGTGGGCGCATGTCTATCAGTTCGATGATGAAACCGCGACTTTCATCGTGGAATGCCAGCAGGACACCTGGGATCGCTGGGGGTTCGAAGGAATGAGCAAGGAGGAGATTGTCGAGACCTGCCGCAAGGTGTTTGCGGATCATCTGGGTGGGCATGATCTGATGTCCAATGCCGCCCATCTGCGTGGTTCTGCCGTCTGGATGAATTTTCCCCGGGTAATTTGCGACCGCTGGTATAACGGCAATGTGGTATTGATGGGCGATGCTGCGGCTACGGGGCATTTTTCCATCGGATCAGGGTCCCGGCTGGCTTTTGACAGCGCCATAGCATTGGCGGACTATCTCCATTCCGAGCCGACGATGGAGCAGGCATTCGAACGCTATCAGGAGGAACGCCGGCTGGAGGTGTTGCGACTGCAATCGGCGGCACGCAACAGCCTGGAGTGGTTTGAGCAGGTGGAGCGCTATTTCGACCTGGATCCGATCCAGTTTACCTATTCGCTTCTGACCAGATCCCAGCGGATCAGCCATGAAAACCTGCGCCTTCGCGATGAAAAATGGGTACGCCGGGCCGAGGACTGGTTTCAGCAAAAGGCAGGAGGCCAACCGGGACGCGCCCCGATGTTTGCGCCTTACAAGCTGCGCAACATGGAACTGAAGAACCGCATCGTCATGTCGCCAATGGCGCAATACAAGGCCGTTGATGGCTGTCCGACGGATTGGCATTTCATGCATTACGCCTCGCGCGCGGTGGGTGGGGCTGCAATGGTCTATACCGAAATGACCTGTGTTTCGCCCGAGGGGCGGATCACGCCGGGTTGTCCGGGGCTCTACAATGATGAACAGGAAGCGGCGTGGAAACGGCTGGCGGATTTCATCCATAATGAGAGCACTGCCAAATTCTGCATGCAGATAGGCCATTCCGGGCGCAAGGGTTCAACCTGCGTTCCCTGGGAAGGGGGCGGAATGGATGCGCCGCTTGATGCGGATAACTGGCAAACCCTGGCGCCGTCGGCCCTTTCCTACAAGCCCGCCAATGCGGCCCCGAAGGAGATGGACCGCGCCGATATGGATCTGGTTCGCGATCAGTTTGTCGCGGCGACGAAGATGGCCAATCGTATCGGTGCTGATATGATCGAGATGCATGCTGCGCATGGCTATCTGCTTGCCGGTTTCATTTCCCCGGTGACCAACCGGCGCCAGGATGACTATGGTGGCAGTCTTGAAAACCGGATGCGTTATCCGTTGGAGATATTCAGGGCGATGCGTGCGGTCTGGCCGGAAGAAAAGCCCATGTCGGTACGGATCTCCGCCCATGACTGGATCGAAGGCGGGGTGACCCCGGATGAGGCCGTGGAGGTTGCCAGGGCCTTCCATGCTGCCGGGGTCGATATCGTGGATGTTTCGTCGGGGCAGACCGACCCGGCTGAACAGCCGATCTATGGCCGGATGTTCCAGACACCTTTTTCGGACCGGATCCGCAACGAGGCGGGTATTCCGACCATGACGGTTGGCAATATCAGCGATTTTGACCAGGTGAACGGTATCCTGATGGCCGGTCGTGCGGATCTGGTCTGCCTGGCACGCCAGCATCTGGCTGATCCCTTCTGGACATTGCATGCCGCTGTCGAACTGGGTGATGAGGCGGCCGAATGGCCTGCGCCCTACAAGGGGGGCCGCGATCTGCTTTATCGTCTGCGCGAACGTCAGCAGGAACAGATCCGGGCATGACGGCACTGGCGGGAAAGCGGGTTCTGGTTACCGGCGGCGGTTCCGGCGTCGGGGCGGATCTGGCGCGCGGTTTTGCCCGGGCCGGGGCGGAGGTGGTCGTTTCCGGCCGCCGCGCCGCGCCGCTTGAGGCGGTGGCCGGTGATCTGCCCGGTGCCCGCGCCATTCCTGCCGATGTCACGCAGGAGGCCAGCATCAAAGCGCTTTTTGATGCTGCAGGGCCTTGCGATATCGTGATTGCAAATGCCGGTGTGGCGGAAAGCGCACTTTTTACCAGAACGACGCTGGATCAGTGGAATGCGACGGTCGCGGTCAACATGACCGGCACCTTCCTGACATTTCGCGAAGGTCTGGCCCGGATGGAAGGCTGGGGGCGGTTGATTGCGGTTGCCTCCACTGCCGGACTGAAAGGTTATGGTTATGTCGCGCCCTATGCGGCTGCAAAACACGGGGTGATGGGTCTGGTGCGCAGCCTTGCACTGGAAGTGGCAAGGCGCCCGGTGACGGTAAATGCAATCTGTCCGGGTTTTCTGGAAACCGAGATGACGGAACGATCCATCGCCACGATCATGGAAAAGACAGGCAAGGATCGCGCGGAGGCCAAGGCTGCGCTGACCAGACCGAATCCGCAGGGGCGGCTCTTTCAGCCTGCCGAGGTGACGGCGACCGCGCTTTGGCTTTGTTCGGAAGGGGCGGAAGGGGTAAATGGTCAGGGAGTAGCGATTTCCGGAGGAGAAATATGACCGACCGAATGCCCGACCCCCTGTCGAAAAGGCGGCTCAAGCTGTGGATCCGGATGCTGGGGGTGACCCGTGCGGCGGAGGCGCAATTGCGTGAACATCTGCGTGTCGAACATCAAACGACCCTGCCGCGTTTCGATGTGATGGCCGCTCTCTGGCGACGCCGGGACGGGGTAACGATGAGCGAACTTAGCCGGATGCTGCTTGTCTCCAATGGCAATGCAACGGCGGTGGTGGACCGGCTGGAACGGGATGGTTTCGTGAAACGGACCCCGCTGCCGGCGGACCGGCGGACCGTTCATGTCGCATTGACCGAAGAGGGGGTGCGCGCCTTTGAGGGACAGGCCGTGACCCATGAGGCGGAGGTGAATGATATCTTCGCTTCGCTTTCCGGTGCGGAGGTGGAAACATTGACCGCCATTTTGAAGGCACAGGGGAAAGGGACCGAATGACGACGCTGGCTGATATGAAACCGCAGCATTTCCTTTGGCAGGTGGAAGACCGGATTGCGACGATCCGCCTGAACCGGCCCGACCGCAAGAACCCGCTGACCTTTGAAAGCTATGCTGAATTGCGCGACACCTTTCGTGCGCTGGTCTATGCGGAAGATATCGATGTCGTGATCTTTGCCTCCAATGGCGGGAATTTCTGTTCCGGTGGGGATGTGCATGACATTATCGGGCCGCTCGTGGGCATGGATATGAAGGGGCTTTTGGCCTTCACCCGGATGACCGGCGATCTGGTCAAGGCGATGATCGGCTGCGGCAAGCCGGTGATTTCGGCGGTGGACGGGATCTGTGTCGGTGCAGGGGCGATTATCGCGATGGCTTCGGATCTGCGACTGGCAACACCCGAGGCCAAATGTGCCTTTCTCTTTACCCGGGTTGGTCTGGCGGGCTGCGATATGGGGGCCTGTGCGATGCTGCCACGGATTATTGGGCAAGGCCGGGCCGCGGAACTTCTTTATTCCGGGCGCAGCATGAACGCGGCGGAAGGCGAACGCTGGGGTTTCTGGAACAGGCTGCATGAGGCCGAGGCGCTTGAGGACGAGGCGATGAAACTGGCGCGACGGATTGCGGCGGGGCCGACTTTTGCGCATGGCATTACCAAGACGCAGCTCAATCAGGAATGGAATATGGGATTGGAGCAGGCCATCGAGGCGGAGGCACAGGCGCAGGCGATCTGCATGCAGACAGGAGATTTTGAACGCGCCTATCATGCCTTTGTTGCAAAGGAAAAGCCGGTCTTTCAGGGCGATTGAGGTAAGGCCCGGCCCCCTTGAAGGCAACCGGGCCAGAAGAAAGGAACAAGGAACGGTATGACGGATCGGACATTTCTGGACTGGCCATTCTTTGAGGCGCGCCACCGCGAATTGCATGCTGCGCTTGAGGAATGGGCTGGGGCACATCTGCCGGTGGATCATTCCGACGTGGATGCGGCTTGCAAGAAGCTGGTTGCGGATCTGGGTGCGGCAGGGTTTCTGGCGCATTCCGGCGCAGGGGAGGGGGAGGTTCTGGATGTCCGCTCGCTTTGCCTGATCCGGGAAGTTCTGGCACGCCATGACGGTCTGGCGGATTTTTCCTTTGCCATGCAGGGTCTGGGTATGGGCGCGGTAAGCCTTTTCGGCAGACCTGAACAGCGTGACTGGCTGCAAAAGACCCGGACCGGCCGTGCGATATCAGGCTTTGCTCTGACCGAACCGGGATCGGGGTCGGATGTCGCCAATACGGCGACAAAGGCAGAACGGGTGCAGGGCGGGTTCGTCCTTTCCGGTGAAAAGACCTATATTTCCAATGGCGGGATTGCGGATCTTTACGTGGTTTTCGCGCGAACCGGCGATGCCCCGGGTGCCCGGGGCCTTTCGGCCTTTTTGCTGCCCGCCGATACGCCCGGGCTTTCCGTGGTGGAACGGATCAATGTGATTGCGCCGCACCCCCTGGCCCATCTGCGGCTTGATGGGGTGAAGCTGCCGCAGGAGGCATTGATCGGGGAAACGGGGCAGGGCTTCAAGATCGCGATGTCGGTGCTTGACGTGTTCCGTTCCACGGTGGGCGCGGCGGCATTGGGCTTTGCGCGGCGCGCGCTTGATGAGGCGCTGGGCCGGGTGCAATCGCGCAAGATTGGCGGCGAACCCCTGGCCAGCCTGCAGATGGTGCAGGGGCATCTTGCCGATATGGCGCTGGATATCGATGCATCGGCGCTGCTGGTCTATCGCGCGGCCTGGACCAAGGATATGGGCGCTGCACGGGTCACGCGAGAGGCGGCAATGGCCAAGCTTCACGCCACCGAGGCCGCGCAGCGGGTGATCGATGCGGCGGTACAACTGCATGGTGGTGATGGGGTCAGGCAGGGCTTTGCGGTTGAAAGCCTTTATCGCGAGATCAGGGCGCTCAGGATCTATGAAGGGGCCAGCGATGTGCAACGGATCGTGATCGCACGCAGCATCCAGGGATAATATGACAACGGAGGATGATATGGGCAAAATGCTGGAAGGCGGGATCACCCGCGACAAGGAAGGCATTGAAGGAATCGAATGGAATATCCTTGGCCAACGGTACCTCCCCAAGGCCGATTGCGACAGCGCCTTCGCCTTTGAAACAAATTCCGGACCGGGGCAGTTTGTTCCCGTCCATATTCATCCCACGCAGGATGAATTCATACTTGTGCAGGAAGGGGAACTGCATCTGAAACTTGATGGCGTCTGGTCCATTGCCAGGGCGGGGGATCTGGTACGGATGCCGCGCGGGGTTCCGCATGGCTATTTCAACAAGTCCGACAAGCCCGCGAAGGCGCTTTTCTGGGTTTCACCCGCTGGTCGGCTGCGCGATCTTTTCGCAACCCTGCATGATATGACCGATGAGGCGGAAGTGGTGCGTGTTTCCGCCACCCATGAGGTAGAATTCCTGCCACCGGAGGCAAATGACTGACCATGACCTATCGCCGCGATATTCGGATCGAGTTCAACCATTGTGATCCGGCCGGGATCGTTTTTTACCCGCGTTATTTTGAAATGACGAATTCGGTTACCGAAAATTTCTACAGAGATATCGCGGAATATCCCTATGAGGCCATGATGCCGGATCAGGAGGGTGTACCCATGGCAGGACTGGAGGCGCGTTATCATGCGCCGTCGCGCCTGGGTGAAGTTCTGAACTGGACATTGAACGTAACGAAATTGGGCCGTACCTCGCTTGGCCTGCATCTGGAGGCGCATTGCGATGATGTGCTCCGGGTGAGTTTCGATCTGACCCAGGTCTTTGTCGGTGCGGACGGGCGCCCGAAACCCTGGCCGGACGATATTCGGGCCAGAATTGAACAATTTATTGAAAGGAGCACCCCATGAATGGCCCGCATGTGACCCTGCATCCCAAGACGTGGAAACCTGCGATCGGGTATGCCAATGGCATATTGGCAACGGGACGGATGGTTTTTACTGGCGGTCTGATCGGCTGGAATGCCGATGCGGAATTCGAAACGGATGATTTTGCCGGGCAGGTTCGGCAGGCACTTCGCAATATCGTGGCGGTTCTGGCGGAGGCCGGTGCCGGGCCCGAACATCTGGTGCGGCTGACATGGTATGTCACGGACAAGCAGGAATATCTGGGGGCCCTGCGTGAAATTGGTGCGGCCTATCGTGAAATTATCGGTCGCCATTTTCCGGCAATGGCGCTGGTGCAGGTTGTTGCGCTGGTCGAGGACCGCGCCAAGGTGGAGATCGAGGCCACCGCCGTCATCCCCGAAAACTGAGGAGAAACACAGATGCAGCTCGGCCCTAGCGGACATGCCGACAGCTTCACCCGGGACCGGCTGCCGCCGGCTGCGGAATGGCCTGTCCTGAATATTGCCGGTTTCGACTATCCCGAATGGCTCAATGTCGGGGTGGAACTGACCGATCGGATGGTGGAACGCGGGTTCGGGGATCATACGGCGCTCATTGGGAATGGCCGCATCCGCACCTACAAGGAACTGACCGATTGGACCAATCGGATTGCCCATGTGCTGGTTGAGGATTTCGGGGTGAAATCCGGTCATCGGATCCTGATCCGGTCCGCCAATAATCCCGCGATGGTGGCTTGCTGGCTGGCGGCGACCAAAGTGGGGGCGGTTGTTGTCAATACCATGCCGATGCTGCGCGCGGGTGAACTTGGCAAGATCGTGGACAAGGCGCAGGTGACACTCGCGCTTTGCGATACCCGGCTGATGGAGGAAATGGTCGCCTGCCAGAAATCATCGGCCGTATTGCGGCAGGTCGTGGCCTTTGACGGGACCGCCAATCATGATGCGGAACTTGACCGCGCGGCCCTGGGCAAATCGGTGCGTTTCGAGGCTGCGAAAACCGGGCGGGATGATGTAGCGCTTCTGGGTTTCACCTCCGGCACGACGGGGGAGCCGAAAGCGACCATGCATTTCCACCGCGATATCCTGATCATCGCCGACGGTTATGCCAGGGAGGTGCTGAAGGTCACACCGGAGGATGTTTTCGTGGGCTCCCCTCCGCTGGCCTTTACCTTTGGGCTGGGCGGGCTTGCGGTTTTTCCGCTGCGTTTCGGTGCCGCCGCCTGCCTGCTTGAAAACGCCTCCCCCCCGAATATGATCGAGATCATCCAGAAATATAATGCAACGGTCTGTTTTACCGCGCCGACGGCCTATCGGGTCATGCTGAAGGCAATGGATGAAGGTGCCGATCTGTCTTCGCTCCGGGCGGCTGTTTCTGCGGGGGAAACGCTGCCTGCCCCGATCTATGATGAATGGCGGGAAAAGACGGGCAAGCCGATGCTGGATGGAATTGGCGCGACGGAACTTTTGCATATCTTCATCACCAACCGCTTTTCCGACCATCGCCCGGCCTGTACCGGGCGGCCGGTAACGGGATATGAGGCGCGGATCGTGGATGACAACGGCCGGGAAATGCCACGCGGTGAGGTTGGGCGGCTTGCCGTTCGCGGGCCAACGGGGTGCCGATACATGGATGATCCCCGGCAGGCGGGCTATGTACAGGATGGCTGGAACCTGACCGGCGATGCCTTTTGGCAGGATGAGGAAGGCTATTTCCATTTCGCTGCCCGCAATGACGATATGATCGTTTCATCGGGATATAATATCGCAGGGCCGGATGTGGAGGCGGCGCTGCTGGCGCATCCCGATGTGGTGGAATGCGCGGTGGTTGGTATGCCGGATGAGGCACGGGGACAGATCGTCGTGGCCCATATCGTGCTGTCCGAAGGGGTGCAGGAAGACGATGCGACGGTCAAACGCCTGCAGGATCACGTGAAATCGACGATTGCGCCTTACAAATATCCGCGAAAGGTCATGTTTGTCGGGGCATTGCCCAAAACCGAAAGCGGCAAGATCCAGCGTTTCCGTCTGCGCGACTGAAAGATGGCCTGCCATGCCCATCCAACAAAAGTCCCGCCAACCGGTGGCGGGACTTGATAATGGGTATCAGCGCTGGAACACAGGGCAGCAGCCTGACGGTATGACCATGTTGTCGCTTATTTCGGCGCCTTGGCAAAGCGCAGGTAGGGCAGTTTGATATCCAGATCGCCGAAACGGGCCTTGGCGTCATCATTGTTGACGCTGGTTGCAACGACAACATCCTGCCCGGGTTGCCAATTGGCCGGGGTTGCAAGCGGTGCACCATCCGTCAGTTGAACCGCATCAAGCGCCCGCAGGATTTCCCCGAAATTGCGGCCCACTGTCATGGGATAGGTCATGGTCAGCCGCACTTTCTTGTCTGGTCCGACAATATAGACGGTACGCACGGTTGCCGTATTGGCCGGGGTGCGGCCTTCGGTTGGCAGGTAATATTCGGCAGGCAGCATGTCATAGGCCTTGGCCACCGTCAGTGACGTGTCATCCACCAACGGGAAATCGGCAGGTGCGCCACCGACGGCTTCAATGTCGTGCTTCCATTTCTGGTGATCATCAACCGAATCGACCGATACGCCGACAACCTTGGTATTCCGTTTGGAAAATTCCTGCGAAAGCTGTGCGACTGCACCAAACTCGGTGGTGCAAATCGGTGTGAAATCACGGGGATGGCTGAAAACGATGCCGTAGCTGTCGCCAAGCCATTCGTGAAACCTGATCGTGCCGGCGGTGCTTTCGGCGGTGAAATCGGGGGCAATATCGTTAATGCGGACAGCCATGGCATTCCTCTGGATTTGCGTTACGCCCCATCAGATAGTGCTTTCCGGCAGGTCTTTCACGCCCCAAAATGCCGGAAAGGTAAAAAAGGCTGTTACCTGCCTGATACCTTGGCAAGGCGGGAAAGCAGCTGATCTGTTTGCATGATCGTTATCTGCTCCGACATGCGGGGCAGGATCAGCGATAGCGCGGCCTCATGCGCAGGGACGGAGGAACTGGCCACTGCATCTGAGACGCAAATAACATGCAGCCCCCTTTCAACGGCATCAAAAATCGTGGCCAATACGCAGATATCCGTTTCGGCCCCGGTGATGATTACCGTCTCGGCGCCCCGTGCAGCCAGGTTTTCCGTCAGCCCGGGGGGCGTGAACATGGAATAGGTGGTCTTGTCCAGGATCCCTTCCTGCGCTGCCAGATCGCGAAGGTCAGGTACAAGATCAACAAGGTCAGGATCGGCCGCTGCGGCATCGACGATATCCGACCAATGCCGGTAATAGGGCTGCCAATTCCCTTTCGCGGCCTCCGCTGACGCGGGAATGAGGAAACGGGCGAATATGGTGCGGCCACGCCGGGCTTCGGTGATCCGGCGGATATTCGGGATCAACCCTTCCAACCCCTTGACCTGCCAGGGTGTTGCTTCGGCAAAAAGGCGCTGCATGTCTACACAAAGATGCACGGCCTTCGCCAGTGAAGGCGGTGAAGGGATCATGTCGTACTTTCCAGCGGGACGACATGGGCCGCAGACCAGGCCAGCTCCACCTGGTCGCCCGGCTTATATGGGGTGGCATCGCTGTTTTGCGCGAAGATCTTCAGCGGCAACCCTGCCGCCTCTGCCTCATAGGTGATGGCGGTTCCGGCATAGATCGTGGCGGTGATGCGGGCGGTGATGCGGTTCAGCATCGTATCGCCACTGGTCTCCCTCGTGCCGATCAGGATCTTTTCGGGGCGGATGGCAAGGGTGACCTCCTGTCCCCGGGGGGGCAGGTCGGCAGTTACGGCGATGCGGTTACCATTGGGTAATTCCACCCCACCATCGGTGACATTGCCGGACAGGAAATTCGTATCGCCCAGAAACTCCGCCGCGAACCGGGTGCGGGGGCGTTCATAGACCTCGGTCGGGGCGCCCATCTGGACGATCTGCCCCCGGTCCAGGATCGCGACCTGATCGGACAGGCTCAGCGCTTCCGCCTGATCATGGGTGACGAAGATCGTTGTCAGCCCACTTTCCCGCTGGATGCGCAGGAGTTCCACCTGCATTTCCTGCCGCAGTCGCCGGTCGAGCGCCGAAAGGGGTTCGTCCAGCAGCAACACGCTCGGCTTGGTCACAATGGCGCGGGCGAGGGCGACACGTTGTTGTTGTCCGCCCGAAAGTGCCTTTGGCAGCCGATCGCCAAAGCCGGGCAGGCGTACCATTTCCAGCGCCTCGTTCACCTGGGTGCGAGCCTCCTGCCCCTTGATGCCGCGTCGGGCGAGGCCGAAAGCCACGTTATCGGCCACGGTCATATGCGGAAACAGTGCGTAGGACTGAAACACCATTCCGATATTGCGCGCCCAAACCGGTGTTTGCGTCACGTCCTGCCCGCCCAGAAGGACGGCACCGCTATCGGGTGTTATGAAACCGGCCACGATTCGCAAAAGCGTCGTCTTGCCCGACCCCGAGGGTCCCAGCAGTGACGTGAAGCTGCCCTGTTCGAAATAGGTCGTGATGTCTGTCAGGACCTTGACGGTGCCGAATGTCTTGGCGATGGCATTGACCCTAACGTCTGTCACGAGGTCCTCCGGGTTTGACGAAATAGGCGAAGATGAGGATCAGTGCCATGGAACCGACCAGCAGAATGGTCGAAATGGCATTGATTTCGGGGGTAAACCCCTTGCGGATTGCCGAATAGATCTGCACCGGCAAGGTGGTAAAGCCAGGCGTTGCGAGGAAGTAGGAAATCACGAACTGATCAAGCGAAACGGCAAAGGCAAAAAGGGCGGCCCCCAGGATGCTGGGGTAAAGCAAGGGCAGCGTAACTGAAAAGAAGGCATGGACCGGGGTGGACCCCAGGCTCATTGCGGCTTCTTCGAGGTCAGCGCGAACGGTCTGAAGCCCGGTGCCCACGACCAGAACGACATAGGGAATGGCAAGGGCCACATGGCCAATCAGAAGCGCATGCAACCCCCGCCCGATCCCGGTATAGAAGAAAAAGACCAGCATTGCCGTTCCGGTAATCAGCCACGGGATTGCGATGGGTGGCAGGAGCAGGATCTGTAACAGCGTCTTGCCCTTCACCTTTCGCCGGCCAAGCGCCACCGCCGCCATCGTTCCCAGGACAGTTGCGATGACCGACGTTGCCAGTGCGATCCAGAGGCTGTTGATACCCGATCTAACAAGCTGCGGATTATCCGTCAGCGCGCCATACCATTGGGTCGTGAAATCGAAGGGCAATTGATAAAGCGGTGATGCATTGAAACCCATCGCCATCATGACGATGATCGGAACATAGAGAAAGGCCAGAACCGCGAACAGATAGAGTCGGGAAATCGTCTTCATCATATCTCCTCAGGCCACCTGGCTTTTGCGCAAGACGCCGGAAAACGTCGCGAAGATTGCCAGGACCACCAGCAGAAGCGTGAAGGAAAGCGATGATCCAAGCGGCCAGTTGAAGGCCTGCGTGAACTGATCCTCAATGACCGTGCCCATCGTCACCCCCACGCGTCCGCCCAATATGCGCGGCTCCATGAAGGATCCGATGACCGGGACGAAAATCAGGATTGCCCCCGAAACCAGGCCGGGCAGGGCCAGCGGCAGCAGGATCCGGCGCAGGATTGTCCACCATCTTGCCCCAAGGCTGGAGGCGGCCTCGATCAGAAGCCCGTCGATACTGGAAAGCGCGATATAGCAGGTGAGAATCATGTAGGGCAGATAGCCGTGGACCAACCCCACGATTATGGCGGGTCGAGTATAGAGGAACCCGATGCTGCCGGCTTCGGGCAGGAAAAACTGCACGATGGAATCCAGAAAACCGCCTTCGCGCAACACCATCGTCCAGGAAAAAATCCGCACAAGGCCGTTTGACCAGAAGGGCAGGAGCACCAGAACCAGCAGTACCTCACGCGACCGCCCCGCCGTTGCCCGTACCAGGGCGAGGGCCGCGAAGAACCCCAATATTGCGCAAAAGAGCGTTGTCCAGAACCCCATCATCAGCGAATCCCAGGCCACGCCCAGAAGATAGGGTTGATCGATGAAGGCGCGGTATTGCGTGAAGGTGAATTCGACCGGCTGCTTTCCCATCGGTGTCCGCGACAGGAAGGAAAAGGCGAACATCATGCAAAGCGGCAGGAAAACCGCCAGCGTCAGCCAGGCATAGGTTGGTAGCAGCAAGGCGGTGGTTGTCACCCATGACGGAAGCCCCTGCCGCGCGCTGCCTTTTGCGGGGCCAGGGGCCGTCACGGTGCCGTCAGCTGGCATAGTAGGCTTTGACCTCCTGCCAGATATTATTGAAATTCTGCCTCAGGTCATCGGCCAGGGCCGACTGGATTGTCATGGTTTGCAGATAGGACGGATCATGCACGATACGGTTCAGGTCGTCTTCGGGAAGCGTTTTCATCGCCGTGGCATTGGCCGAGGCCGGCGCGCCGATATTCGTGGCCCATTCCACATAGAATTCCGGGTCGATCATGTAATTGATGAAGGCCAGGGCAGCTTCGGCATTGTTGCTGGTTGACGGGATGGACAGACTGTCAAGCCAACCGATACCGCCTTCCTTGGGGACGACGAAATCCACCGGCAGGCCGCTGTTCTTGCGCGAACGCACGGCAGCCCCGGACCAGTAGACCGACAGGTCGGTTTCCTTGGCGGCGAAGGATTTGTTCCACTGATCTTCGCTGGACCAAAGCAGTTTGACATTGGGTTTGAAGGATTTGAGCTGCTCGGTGACGGCAGCCAGGTCTCCGGGGGCGTTCATGTCCTGCCCGCTCAGCAGGGCGCCGATGGCAACGGCGGTGACGGCATCGTCAAACAGTGCCACGCGCCCCGCATAGGCCGGATCGGCCAGTGCGGCATAGCTTTCGGGCTTCGCATCGCCCTCACGCACGGCCAGCGCGGTGATCCCCCAGACCCAGGCGACGCCATAGGTCTTGCCATCAACCACAAGATTGGCGTGTTCGCGCAATTCGGGTGACAGGGCCGCGGCATTTTCGACCTGTGACAGGTCTATTTCCATCAGCAGTTCCTCGGCAGCGGCCTGTTGTGACCGCGCACTGTTGATCAGCACCACATCATAGACGCCGGGATTGGTGCGCAGTTTTGTCAGCATTTCCGCTTCGGAACTGAAATAGTCATGGATGACTTCAATCCCTGTCGCTTCGGTGAACTTTTCCAGCGCCCAGGATTCGTCCGTGCCATAACCTTGCCAGTTCAGAACCGTGATCGATGTGGCAGCGCGGGCCATTCCCGGTTTGAACAGGCTGACGGCAGCAGCGGCCGCACCTGTATTTGCAAGAAAACGGCGGCGTGAATAGGACATGCTGGTTCTCCGGTTGCGCCTGTTGGCAATTTGACGGAAGTTCACTTTATGGCGTTCTGCGCACAAAATGCAACGGCCTTGGCGCGCATATCTGCGAACGTGCTTTCGGCTCTGGACGCCATGTGATCTTCGGCTATGCCTTGGGTGTGATGGAAAAGATGACTTTCGGGGAATACGATGTTGAAAGACAAAAACATTGAAACCGGTTCCTGGTGGAACAGCTGGTCTTCCCGTCCTGCCGAACTGGTCTTCCTGCCTGGTGGAATTCATGTAACGCCGGTGCTGTATTCGTCACAATTACGCAAGGCGATCGTACCGGGGCCGGCGGATATGTGCTTTGGCGCACATGGGGTTTCGGGTGACGGAATTTCCTATGAAACCATCCATGGCGGAACCCGGATGGCCTTTTACTACGACAAGCCCGACCCGTTTCGCGTGACTGGCCATTGGCGCGTGACCGAACGAAAGGAATGGGGGCTGCGTTACTGGGTGGTGTTATGTCTTTGGGCCGAGGATGGCGGGGAAATCCGATATTGCCCCGAGACAGGCGCGGCCAGATCCACCAGTGGCGACCGTATTGTCACCCTTCAGCCCGGCAGTGTCCCGGTTCTGGTGACAGGGCATGACAATCTGGAGGATCTGATTGCCGATTTTGACGCAAACGGTTATTTCCATCTGGAAAACCGCGCCACCAGCGGCAAGCTTGTCGCGCTGCGCTTCAACCTTGAAATGATGCCCGAATTGCGCTTCTCCGCCGCTGTTGCCGATAGTCCGGAGTTGTCATTGCAACAGGCGCGATTGGGATTGCAGGAACAGCATGCCGTCCGACTCGCCCTGCATGATGGCTATAATGCCGGGGCACTGGATGCGGTGCATGACGTGATTGGCTGGAACACGGTTTACGATCAGGTCAACAGGCGCCGCTATACCGCCATCAGCCGGATCTGGAACCTGGGGGAATTTGCGGTCTGGTTCAATGATCAGACCTTCGCCGCCATGATGTCGGGGCTTTTTGATGCCACTCTGGCACAGGACAATCTCAAGGTGGCGCTTGGCAATGCCACGCCGCAAGGGAATTTTGCCTGCCTGCTGACTTCCCGCGATACTTGGCTGGACCGGAGCCAGGCCCCCCACGGCGCCTTCATGGCCTGGCAGATCTTTCAGCGCGGCCGTGATCGGGGGCTTTTGCGGCTTGCCTATCCGGCCCTGGTGCGCAACCATCACTGGTGGCGGGCCAATCGTGATCCCGATGGGCGCGGCCTTGTATCCTGCGGCAGTTCGGATCTGGGGCAGGGGCTTTATCGGGGGACTGCATTCGGGGCGCGCAATGAAACCGGTATGGATAATTCCGCCACCCATGATGAGGCTGTATTCGACCCCCAGACGGGCATGCTTTCGACCCTTGATCTGGGATTGAACTGCGCGCTGGCCCTGGATGCGGAAATGCTGGCCGCCATCGCACGGGAGCTTGGCGATACCGGGCAGGCCGCGATATTTGAAAAACTTGCTGCGGAAACACGGGCAAGGATCCGGGCTGAACTTTGGGATGAAACCCGCCAGATCTTTGCCAATCGGCAGCGTGGGGGTGGTTTTGTCCGGTCACTTGGGCCGACCAGTTTCTACCCGCTGCTTTGCGGTGCGGCCAGCGATGAACAGGCTGGGCACCTGCTGTGCCATCTTGCGGATCCCGATCTTTTTGGCGGGCGTTTCATGTTGCCGAATGCAACGCGGAATGATCCCGCCTATGGTGAAAACACCTATTGGCGCGGGCGGATCTGGCCCAATGTCAATTATTTCGTCTGGCAGGGGTTGCGGCGTTACGGTTTTGATGCGGAGGCTGCGGATCTTGCCGCCAAGGGCCTGGCGATGTTCAACGCCTCCTGGCACGAAAAGCGCCTGTGCGGCGAAAACTACAATGCCGAAACCGGGGAAATCACTGATCAGGGTGATGCCGACCCCTTTTATACCTGGGGGGCGATGCTGCCGCTTCTGGGGGTTTGTGAAATTACCGAAATCAGCCCCTGGCGCGGATGGGAAATCACCAATCACCGGCAGGATCTGCGCCTTGGCCCGATGCTCAGCCCGGTGGGGGAGATCATCATCGAGGTTCGCGATGGCACCCTGACGCTGCACCGTGCCGATGAGGCGCTGTTTTCCACCGATATCGACGGTGCCTTGCAGCATCTCGTGCTGGAGGATGGCCTTTGTTCCTTCCGTCCCAGTCAGCGGGGGGGCAAGGCGGTCTTCCGTTTGGGTAAGGAGATGACTGCGCGGCTGACCCAGCTTCGTATCGATGGCTGCCCGGTGGAACCCCGGATCGAGGAGGGCTGTGCCATTGTCGATCTTGCCGGGCTTTCCGCGGGCATCAGGGTTGATTTCCACCTCGCGCCACGATCATGACATCCGATCCGGAACTGGCCATGCGCTTTCGCAACCCCGGGCCGGAATTCCGGATGGCTGCCTTCTGGTTCTGGCATCGTATTCCAAGGCCGGAAGAAACGTCCCGCCAGCTTGCCGATATGCGCGCCAAGGGGATTGCGCGGGTCATGATACAGGCGCGGCCCGCGCTGCCCCTGGCGGAATATCTTTCCCCCGCCTACATGGATGCCTATCGCCATGCGGCGGCGGAAATGCGGCGGCTGGATCTTCGCATGACGATCTATGATGAATATGGCTGGATGTCGGGTCACGGGGGCGGGCGCACGGTTTCGGGGGCGGATCATCTGCGCGAAAGACATCTGTTCTGGACAAGCGCCGATGCCGCAACGGGACAAACGGAACTGACGATCAGTGGCATAGGATCGGGCCTTGTCGATTTTCTTGGCCAGGCAGGGCGGGACTGGATCTATGAGGACGGCAGCGCCCGCTGGGGGGATTGGCAACCGGTGCTTGCCACGCTGGATGGCGGTGCGGCGCTTGATTGTCCGATCACGATTTCCTCCACGGGGCCGGATGGCTGCCGGATCCGCGTGGTGCATGGTGGTAACGTTATGCCCGGGCAGCGGATCACGGTTTTTGCCGCGGCGCGCTGCCTGACGTCACGTCTGATCAACTATCTTCTGCCTGAGGCCGCACGGCGCTTTGCCGAAACCAGCTATGCGCCGCTTCTGGAAGCGGCGGACGGGGCGGCGGATGCATTCTTTTTCGACCATCCCTATGCCGGGTTCTATGACTGGTGGGAAAGAAGGGGAAACCTTCGCAACAGCCTGCTGTGGGATGAAAGCCTTCTGGAAGGTCAGCCTGCCGATGCCGCAACCTTCCTGTCCCTGTTGGGGGATGACAGCACAGATGCCGGAATACGGCGTGCGGCTTTTCTGGAAAACTATGGCAACCGGTTGAATGAGGCGTTTTTCGGCACGCTGTTGCGTTGGACAAGCGCACGGGGGGTGGGGCTGACGGGGCATGAATTGCTGCCCCATGTCGGGGCCTGGGGCCTGCAACAGGGGCTAAAGGATTTCGACGCAAGGGCCATGCCCGGGCTTGATCATTTTGGCCTTGACCGGTTCCGGACCGTGACCGCAGCCGATAGTGCCGATTATGCTCCGCAGCTTTCGGCCCGGTTGGCGGATAGCGTTGCCCGGGCCAACGGGCGCAGCCGTTGCATCGTCGAACAATATTCGACAGGGCGGCCCAATGGCGCGCCGGGGCTTGCCGGACAATGGGGCCTGACGGCGGAAACTTTTCGCGCGCAGGCTCTGCGCACGGTTATTTTCGGGGCACGGCAGATCCTGCTGCATGCGCTCAATGTGACGGATGGCCGATCGGGGGACGGGCTGTTATCGGCGCGTTTCGATTTTCCCCCGGCCTTCAACTTTTTACCCTGGTGGGAGGATTGCCCGGATCTTTTCGTGGAAATTGCCCGCCTGTCGGAATTTCTGGAAACCGGTGATCCGGTACAAGGCGTTTCATTGCTCTATCCGCTGGAGACTATCCGCGCCGAGGGGCCGGATGCGGCCTGTGGGGTGCATTTTGGCTGGTGGGCGGAGGAACTGGCCCTTGCCGGGGTTGGTTACATCATTGTCGATGAAGGCCAATTGCCCGGTCATCTGGCAGGAAAGGCTGCGGGACATGCCCTTGTTCTGCCTGCGGTAACGGCATTGCGGAACATCGAAACAGCCGGGGCTATTGCCGGATTTCATCATGCGGGCGGGCAGGTCCTTGTTTCGGGTGGCCCGCCGCATCGGATTGGCCAGGGGGAGGGACGGCCATTTGCTGCGATCTGCACGGCGCAGGAGGCGGATGACCGGCAGGACATCCGCAATCTGATTGCGGGCCTGCCGCGTCCGGCTTGCGACATCCAGACCAATGGCTACCCCATCTGGTCTGCGCTTCATCGGTTGAAGGATGGCTGGTCCGTTGCGCTTTTCAACGATGGGGCAACACCTGCCAGTGTTTCGATCCATCCTCCGGACCGGGGGATGGTCTGGGAAAACTGGGATGCGGCAAGCGGGACGATCACGCCAATGCCCGCCGGTGATCCGACCGGGCGGTTGCAGGTCACGCTTTCGGCCCAGGGCCTGCTTTGCCTGCGCGGCCGGTGGGCCGGTGCATCTGCGGTGGTGCCTGTGCCCGCCAGAAACATCGTGGCGGCGTCTGCCGCGCCGGTCGTTCTCGATTCAGGTTGGTCACTGCAAATCGGAAAGGACGCTCCCCGGCCCATTGAGGTTACGCAAGGTTGGGAAAAGCAGGGTTTTCCGGAATTTTCCGGAACCGGCATTTATCGCCTTGACGCAACCCTGCCAGCCCGGGCGGGGGAATTCCTTTGGGAATTGCGCCTGCCTGGTGTGCATGAGGTGGTGGAATGTTGGCTGGATGGCGTTTTTATCGGGCGCTGCCTTGCCGGGATGCGCCGGTTTTTGCTGCCGCCAATCAAGGGCCGGATCGGAATAGAACTGCATATCCGTAATACGGCCGCCAACCAGTACTATGCTGAAACCCGGTATTGGGATGGCGTGCCGCAACCTTCGGGATTGACCCGACCGCCGGTGCTGGCACCCATGCTTCAGGTAGAACCTGATATAGCCTGACGACTTTATTTTGATCATGTTGTCGGGCTATGACCTTTTGATTTTACGCTGATGCCCTGATTGTTCCGGATGGCCATGGCCTCGATCTCAATCAGGAATTCGGGTCGGGTAAATCCGGTGACAATCAGCAAGGTTGAGGCAGGCTTGACCGGCAGATCGGCCAGAATGCGATCCCGGACCGCCATATAGGGAATGAAATCTTCCCGCCGGGTGACATAGGCCGAAAAACGCAACACATCGGCGAAACCCAGATCTGCCTCAGCCAGGATCGCGGCGATATTTGCGAAACATATCTCTGCCTGTGCGGCCAGATCGGTGGGTATGGTTCCATCCCGGGCAAGGCCAAGCTGACCAGAGGTCACGACAAGCCCATCCCGTGCGACACCATGGGCGTAATTGCCAAAGGGTGGTGCGATGGAGGTCGGGGTCAGCGGGATCATCGGATTGTCCTTTCATCGTCCAGAAGGCCGCAGCGGCCCAGAAACAGGGCAACCGCCTCTGTGGCAATGCGTGCCTCATCCAGGGGGGCATCGGGTGGAGTACCAAGCATCACCCGCGCCTGTGTCTCGTAATCGGCGTAATGCTGTGTGACGGCCCAGAGATTCATCTGAAACAGCAGTGGATCGACGGGCCGTATCTTGCCCCTGTCAATCCAGCCCTGAATGACCTTTGCGGCCTCTTCCGTTGCGCGGCGCATTTCGGGCCAATAAGGGGCCAGCTGTGGTGCGCCACGTGCCACCTCATGCGAAAAGACCCGTGCCGCATCGGGAAATTCCAGTGCATGGCGGATCTTGCGGTAGACATAATCCGAAATCACCGCGCGCGGATCGTCGGGTAATGCGGCGGAAAGAAAGAAGATATCCTTCCATTGCGATATGATCTGGCCCAGCACCTGTTGATAAAGATCGTCCTTGGAGGAGATGTAATAATGAAGCTGTGCCTTGGTGATGCCCGCGGCCCTTGCGATGGCCTGGGTCGAGGTTCCCGACAGGCCGTCGCGGGCAAATTCACGGATGGCCGCATTGCGGATATTTTCATGAATTGCGTCGCGCTTTTGCCTGACAGTCTTGTTGGTCATGACGCCATCCCCGGCAGGTGCCGGCGTAGCCGTGACAGGAAGGCGATGCGATCAGCCTCACTGCGGTGGTTCATGTCGTGAAGCTGCATCCATCGCATGCGGCATCGCGGATGAAAAAGGACCCTCATTCCCCGCATCAGCATCGAACGTCCGGGATCACGGATCAGTCGCAGCCACCACCAGGGTGAACCGGATGTGGTGATTACCGTGAAGGCACGAATGTTGCGCAGCTTTCCGGTGGCGCGTTTCCCCTGTGCTGCCGGGATGTCAAAGGCGACGCCCGGCAACCAGACCCGGTCCAGCCAGCCCTTCAGGATTGCGGGCGGGCCGTAATACCAGGTCGGAAAGATCAGGATCAGTCCCTCGGCCCAGGTCAGTGCCTCGGCATGAGGATGGACATTCCCGATCAGGCGGGGTGTATCCGTCAGATAGTCCTTCCAGTCCTTTTCAGACAGGACGGGGTTAAAACCTTCCCGGTAAAGGTCGATCAGGCGAAGGTCATGCCCGGCTTCGGTCAGTGTCTTGCATGTGGCGTCAAACAGGGCGGCACCGTAGCTTTCGCGACAGGGATGCGCGAAAACGATAAGGATCTTCATGATGCCGCCCTCGTGTCAGGTCAGTTTCCGGCCAGACCGGCCTTGATGTCGAGCCCGATCTTCTTGTTGACGAAGCTCAGATCGGCCACCTTTGCAAGATCAACCGCGCCATCTTCGATCAATCCGGCGGAAACGGCGATATCGTAAAAGCCCCTGATGCGTTCCTCGCTCATGGCGCCGATCCCGTTTTCCAGTGCGTCGCCGCTATCGATGATGCCCAGATCCAGAAGCTGTGCCACTTCCGCATCCAGTTTTTCGACACTCATTTCCGGGTTGGCGGCCATGATTGCCTCATAGGCCTTGCTCCGATCCCCATAAAGGAAGTTGTACCAGCCCTCGATTGAGGCATCCACGAAGCGCTGCACCAGTTCGGGATTGTCGTCGATCAGTTCCTGCCGGGTTTCAATCGTGGTGGAATAGGTGGACCAGCCTTGATCGGCCAGAAGGAAGACATCAACCTCCGCACCTTCCGCCCTGGCATAAAGCGGTTCGGCTGTGGCATAGGATTGCTGCACCATCTTTTCGTCGTCAAGGAATTGCGCAAGGTTGTAGTTGTAGGGCCGGACCTGTTCATCGCGGAAGCCATGGGCATCGACCATCCATTGCCAATAGGAAAACTGGCCATCCTTTGACAGAAGGATCGTCGGCGCATTGGCCAGATCCCTGAAATCCTCATAGGCACCGGCATGGGCCATCATCGCCTGTGGATCCTTCTGGTAGAAAGCGGCGATAACGGTGGTGGGGATGCCGTTGCGGACATTGTCGAAGGACAGCAGCAGATTGCCCGCCATCAGGAAATCCAGCCGCCCGGCCGACAGCATGGGGCGATTGTTCATCTGCGGGCCGCCGGGCATGATTTCCACTTCCAGCCCGTATTTGGCATAGGTGCCGTCCGCCACGGCCTGATAGAACCCGCCATGGCCACCCTGTGCCAGCCAGTTGGTCCCGAATGTCACCTTGTCCTGCGCCAGCGCGGCGCTGGAAACCAGCGTGGCTGCAAGGGCCAGCAGTGCCGATTTGCAATATTTCATTCATTTTCTCCTGTTCGTTACTGTCCTGTCATTCAGTCGATCCGGGCCATATCCGCGCGCCAGCCGCGGGTTTTGCCCGGGTTCATCAGCCCATAGGGATCGGCCTGTTTCTTGAAGGCGATCTGGGTGTCATCGATGGATTTCATACCGCCATCCTCAATGGTGACGACATGCGGATCAAAGACGGTGCAGCCGTCCTTCTGTTCCAGTTCGTTGATCAGATCATACATGGCCTTCTTGCCGCGATAACGCACAAGCGGCAGGGCAAAGATCTGCACCTGCCCCTTTTCACGGGCCATTTCGTGGTGCCAGTAAACCTCATCGCCGTAACGGGCCAGTTGCCGCATCGCAAGACCGGTATCGAAGGGCTGGGGATAGGCAACCTGAAGATAGCTCCAGCCCTTGTCGGATTTGAGGGCCTGAAGCGTCGTGTGGTTCCAGCCCAGCTCATAGGCCGGGCGCAGCCCTTCCTTGCTGATTTCATCCTTGGTGAAGGCAAAGGAAACCCGTCCGCCCCTTGCCTCCGCCGCATTGCGGAACCGATCCAGATCGGCAGGGGCCACCATGGCAAAAACGGCGTCCTGTGTTGGGGGGAAATAGTTTTTCAGCCGCTTGTAATACGGGGCAAAACGACGTTCCACACAGGTCAGAAGGAACAAATCGAACCCCGCATCCTGAATGTCCGTCGCGAAATCCAGGGCCTTGTCATAGCCATCGAAAAGTGCTGCCGTGTGCAGCCAGTTGGTGGAGGGGGTCAGTGCCAGGCCGATCTCGACCACGATGCCATTCGTGCCATAGGCATGTTGTACCTTATGCACATCACGGCCCCGCAATTCGATGAGCCTGGGTTCCGGCTCTATGGTCAGGATCTTGACATAGGTGACATTGCCATCGTCGCGTAACATCCCGTTGCGGAAGGATCCGATCCCGCCCGAACCCCCGGCGATAAACCCCCCGATTGTTGCGGTGGCGCGGGTGGAGGGGTACATCAACAAGGCCTGTCCCGTTTCATGGACTGCATCATCAAGGCGGGAAATCCGGGCGCCGGCTTCAACGCGAACTTCGCCATCGCGGATCTCCAGCACCTTGTTCAGCCGGGTCATGTCCAGGATCAGCCCGCCTTCCAGTGGTACGCATTGACCGTAATTTCCCGTGCCCCCACCGCGCAATGTCAGCGGAACCTTGTGACGCGCTGCGGCGGCGGCAATCTGCCTGACCTCTTCCTGCGAGGTGGGCAGCGCAAGCAGATCGCCCCGGCAATCGCGAAGCTGTTCATCCAGGATCGGGCTGTACCAGAAATAGTCATGTGACCGCATGGCCAGTGTCTTGTCATCATCATGGATCCGTATCCCTGCCAGATCCGCCTTCAATGCTTCGATACTCATTGCAACCCTCCGGTATTGAGCGGGCGGCCCTGCCGCCAGACTTGTCGCGCCACACCGGGATGGCAAAGCATCTCCTCGGGTGTGGCGGCAGCGATATGGATGAAATCGGCAGGTCCACCTTCGCGCAGGGTCAGGTCATGGCCCATCCACCAGGCGGGGATGCCGCTGATGGCATCCAGCCAGTCGGCAGGCGTCAGATGGCCCAGCAATACCGCCAGATGCCAGATATTCAGCAGGTCATAATCGCCATAGGGGTGAAAGCCATCCTGCACATTATCCGACCCGATCATCACAGCCATGCCGGAGGCGCGGGCCTCCTGTATCGGCGCGATCCCCCGCAAGCGTGGCGTGCGTCCCGATGTGGCATCCTGAAGATAGGCATTGCAGGCGGGTAGCGTGACAAGGCCCATGCCCGCCTCTGCTGCACGGGCCAGGAGGGAGGCGACCTCCGCTGTATCGCGGACGGACAGGGCGCAGCAATGACCGCAAAGGACACGTCCCGACAATCCGCGTTGTTCGGTCTGGCGGAGGATGGCATCAAAACCGCGCGCTTCGGGCTCCAGCCCTTCATCGACATGGAAGTCCAGGCGCAGATCATATCGTTCCGCCAGGTCGAAAACCCGCGCCAGCCCGTTTTCCAGATTGTCATTGCGATAGATGAACGCCCCCAGGACACCACCGGCGGGGCCAAGTTCGGCGGCGATCCTTGTTCCGTGTTCAACCAGATGTTCCAGCGGGCTGAGCGAGGCAAGCTCCAGCGTGATCCGCCCTTGCCATTCCTCTGCCAGATCACGCAGCACGGACCAGGCCGGTGGCGGGGTGTCGCTGGTCCAGTCCAGATGGCTGCGCATCAATGCGGTGCCATGACCATAGGCGCGGGCCAGCCCTTTTTCGGCCCTTTTGCGAATATCGTCCGGGGTCCATCCCGCGGCATCCGTTGCCATCATATCGATTGCATCGAAAAGCGACTGCGCCCGGCGCGGCATCCGGCGAGCAGTAAAGGTCTTGTCCAGATGGGTGTGGATATCGGCCATGACCGGCAGGACCATTCCCCCGCCTGAGGTGGCAGAGGGACGCAATGTTGCGATCTTCCCGTCACGCAGCTGCATGTCCCAATGGCCCGTGCGTTCTGGCAGGATAACCCCCTCAAGGCTGGTTCCGGGTGCCACGATCAACCCTGTTGCTTGATCTCGCTCTCATGCCAATGTCCCAGCACCGCCGAGGACAGCCATGAGGTGAGAAGAAAGATCATGATCCCAAGCGCGGAAACCAGCAGCAGTGCCGCAAACATCAGCGGTATCTCATTGCGGAAGCTCGCCTCCAGGATACGGGAGGCGAGGCCCGTATTCTGCCCGGCCGTTCCGGCCACGAATTCCGCGACCACCGCCCCGATCAATGCAAGCCCCCCGGCGATTTTCAGCGCGGCCATGAAATAGGGCAGGGCCGAAGGCATCAACAAATAGCGCAGCCGCTGCCATCGCGACGCGCCATAGAGGGAAAACAGATCCCTCAGGTTGTGATCGGCGCTGCGTAACCCGATCGCGGTATTGGACAGGATCGGAAAAAAGGCCACGATCCAGGCGCAGATCAGCAGGGCCCAGAAGGTATCCGGCACATAGATCAGGATCAGTGGTGCGATGGCCACGATTGGCGTGACTTGAAGGATCACCGCGAAGGGAAAGAGGCTCATTTCTATCGTGCGTGACAGCGCAAAGAGCATCCCCAGCGCCGCGCCGCCCACAATTGCCAGAAGCAGCGACAGCAGGGTGAGCTTCACCGTGAACCAGGAACTTTGCATCAGGGATCCGAAATTTTCCATCAGCGTGCGGGCAATCAGGCTGGGTGCGGGGATCAGGTAATGTGGTACCTCATTGTACCAGACCAGAAATTCCCACAATAGAATTGCCGTGACCAGGGTGCCAACGGGCATCAGCACGCGCATCCGCCTTTCGCGACGTTCACGCATTTCGACGGGGCTCAGGGCGGGCTCAATGGTTAAGGTCGACATGGTCCATGGTCCCTTCAAGCGCCTCGGAAACGGATCGGCAGGTTTCTGCATATTCGGTGGTGGTGCGGTAATGTTCATCCCGCTGGGTTTCATGCGGCAGGACGATATCATGAACGACCCGGCCCGGACGCGCCGCCATCACCACCACGCGCGATGACAGATAGACGCTTTCGAAAACTGAATGGGTAACGAAGATCACTGTCAGTCCCTGCTTGCGCCACAGGTTCAAAACATCATTGTTCAGCTTGAAACGGGTCATTTCATCCAGGGCGGCGAATGGTTCATCCATCAGCAACAGGCGCGGTTTGGTCACCATGGCCCGCGCGATGGAGACCCGCATCTTCATGCCCCCTGAAAGTTCCCGGGGATAGGAGCTGGAAAATTTCGAAAGTCCCACCATTTCAAGGGCTTCCTTAACCTGGCCGCGCACTTCACCCCTGCGCATGCCACGCAGTTTCAGCGGCAGCAGTACGTTGTCAAAGACCGTAGCCCAGGGCATCAGCGTGGCTTCCTGAAAGACGAAACTGACGCCGCCGCCTTCCTTGCCCATGGCAACCTTGTGACCGTTGAGCGTGATCTGCCCCGAGGTCGGCTCCAGCAATCCCGCGATCATCCGCAGGGCTGTCGATTTTCCGCAGCCCGACGGGCCGAGGAAGCTGACGAATTCCCCTTCCTGGATTGAAAGGTTCATGTTCTGCACGGCCAGCGTTCCGTTGCTGAAACGCTTTTCGATCTTGTGCAGGGTGATTTGTGGGGGAGGGGAGGAGTTTAGCGCGTTTCCTGTCATTCAGCTACCAATCGGGTTTCCTGTCCAGCCAATGGAGTGGGGCCTGTTCGATATCGTTCAGAATTTCAACCAGTCGCGCGGTGGCATGGTCCAGGGTCGCCTTGCCTTTTTCGGCACTGGCAAGATGTGCCGCACCGCAGGCCCCGGAGGGGTTCAGATCCTGGATCATCCAGCCGGGTCGTGCCGGGCCCGCCAGCGCGATGGATGGGTGGCTTTCGTGCCAGTCCTGAGCGGCGGAATGAAAATCCTGTGCCTGATCCATATCGACATTTGCCGGGTCAAGCGCCAGCATGACCGAGGTTTCCATATCCCCCGCATGAATGCCAAAACGCTGTTCATCTTCGGAATAAAGGCCTTCGGGCATGCCTGCGGCGAACCAGTTCAGTGAAAAGACCAGCATCTTTTGGGTTACGCGCAATTCGCGCGCCACGATATCCATTGCCGGAATATTGCCGCCATGCCCGTTCAACAGCACCATCTTGCGCACCCCCGCCCGGGCGACGCAGGCCCCGATCTGGCACCAGACGCGGATCAGCGTATCCTGATCCAGCGTAAGCGTGCCGGGAAAATCGTTATGTTCGTTGCTTTTGGTGATGGTTTGGGTGGGCAGGAAGATTGCCGGCGCGGTTTCCGGCAAGGCATGGGCCAGCCTGCGCACAATCCCATCCACCGTGCAACTGTCGACCGACATGGGCAGATGCGGGCCATGTTGTTCGATCGCGCCAAGGGGCAGGACTGCGATCAGCCCTTCACGATCCAGCGCGGCGAATTCCCGGCTTGAGTAATCTGCCCAGTAGCGCTTCATCCTGCTCCCTTCATATGTCGGCCCGGCCGGATCCGGTTTCGGGGACCGTACCATCCGGTCAGAGCAGTTGGTATGAAAATTCGCATTCTTTTGTCGGAAAGGTTCCGAAAGGCGGAAAATGCGGGCAGCCTGACGCAATTATAGGCGCAGCCCGATGCAGGATGAATGCCCCCGGGGCGCTTATCCCAGTGCTTTCCACAGGGGCGCTGCGAAGATCATCAGGAACCCGGCAAGGGTCCAAAGGGCCGTTCTGCCGGGGCGCCGTTCTGCGATCAGCGCATGGGAGATGATCGCGCAGCCAGCTCCGACGATTGCCATGGCCAGCAAGGCGGAGGCGGGATCGTCGACAAGTGATAGCAGCGCGGGGTGGGCCACCATGCCCAGCGGGATCAGGTAAAGGCCGACCCCCAGCGCCATGGCGGTCAGCGCGACCCTGATCCAGTTTTCCGCCGCCATGCCTGCCGCGATGAAAACTGCCCCGCAGACTGGTGGCGTGATTGTCGAAAGAAGTGCGAACCAGAACACGAAGAGATGCGCCTGAAGCGGCTCCAATCCCAGTTCCATCAACGCAGGGCCTGCCACGGAAACGCAGATGACATAGGCTGCGGTAGTTGGAACCTCCATCCCCAGCACCAGACAGGCCAGCGCCGTTAGCAGCAGCGAGGGCCAGATCATTCCGCCTGAAACCGACAGGATTAACGATGTGATCTTCACGCCGAGTCCGGTTATCGCCAGCACTCCGACGATGATTGAGGCACAAAGGATGATGGCCGCAATCTGGGCCACCTGTCGTGAGGCGCCCAGCATTGCCGATTCGATCCGTGCCAGGCTCCGGACCGGATCGAGGCGCAGATCCGACGCGGTCAGCAACAGCAGTGTCGCCGCCAGGATGGCCAGTGCGGCGGCATATTGTGGTGTATAGCCCGCCCCGAACATTGCACCGAGCAGGATGGAAAAAGGTATGATGAAAAAGCCCGATGTCACCAGAACATCGCGTTTGGCGGGGCGCTGATTATCCGGCAATCCACGCAGGTCGTAACGGCGGGCATAGGCATCTATCCCGACCCAGACCACGACGAAATAAAGCACTGCGGGCAAAAGCGCCGCTGCCATGATCCCGGTATAGGGAATACCTGTCAGTTCCACCATGACGAAGGCGCCGGCCCCCATGAGGGGTGGCATGATCTGTCCGCCCGAGGAGGCAACAGCCTCAGTCGCGGCAGCGATCCGGCGCGGATAGCCCAGCTTGATCATCGACGGGATTGTCACAGCTCCGGTGGAGGCCACATTGGCAGAAGCCGAACCGGAGATCGACCCGAACAGGGCCGAGGCGATTACGGAAACCTTGGCGGCCCCACCGCGCAATTTTCCGGCTGCCGCAGTTGAGAGGTTCATGAATCCCTGCCCGGCTTCACCCGCATTCAGAACGGCGCCGAAAATCACGAAAATCGCGACGACGCCCACGGAAACGGCGGTCAGCTGCCCCCAGATTCCGCCTTCGGCCAGGGTCAATGTTCCCATCAGGCTGGCCACGGGAAGGGGGGCGTGGCCAAACTGGCCGGGGATATGCTGCCCGAAGAATGCATAGGCCAGTGCCAGCGCTGCCACGATGGGCAGGGGCCAGCCGATTGCGCGCCGTGCGGCCTCCAGCACCGTCAGCAGCAGGATTGCCCCGGCCCCATATTGGCCGATGGTTTCTGCAAAGCCGTATTGATCGGCAAGACGGTCGGCATTGAGTGCGATCCAGATCGAAGCGGCGACCCCGCCCGCACAAATCAGCCAGCCCCAAAGGCGCTCCATACCCCTGGCCTTGCCGTCATTGAAAACGAAGATCCAGGGCAGGATGAGCGCCATATGCAGGGGGCGTGCCACGAGATTCGGCACCAGCCCGTAAAAGATCAGGCCAAGGTGAAATATGATCAGCAGCGCCGCCGCGATCAGCATCAGCATGCGTCGGGCAATCGGTCCGTTCATTATTGTCCCTTGAGGATGGCTGCTACGGACAGGGAAGTCATAAACCTGTTTTCCTGAAACCGTGGGATTGCCTTTCATATCCGGGATCAGTGCAAGGCTGATCCCGGATCAGGATATTGCCGGGTCATACCTGGAACCCAGGTTCCGTGTCGGTCATTCGCCCTTGGCAACACCGATTTCGGCATAGTAGCGCGCAGCGCCCGGATGCAACTCACCAAGATTGGTTATCTGATCGGTGTTGACACCTTTCCACCAGGGGGCGGTTGCGGCCATTGCCTCGCGCGTTTCCCAGAAATCCTTGACCAGCGCATAGGCGGTTTCTTCATCCATTGCCGTGGAGGCGAAGGCGACGACCGGCAGACCGGTGGTCACTACGGCGCTGTCCTGTCCCGGATAGGTTCCTGCCGGGATCTCTACCCGTGCCTGCCCGGTCTGGATAACCTGTTCATCGGTCAGCGACAGGATGCGTACCCCTTCGCCTGCTGCGGCCTCGATCACATTCGGGGCGGGGAAGGACCCGGCCGTCACGAACCCGTCGATCTGTCCGTTTTTCAACGCATCGCCCGCATTTGACAGTTCCGCATCGGCGATACTGACCTTATCGGTCAGCCCGAAGAGGCCCAGATATTTTTCGCCCTCGCGCGCGCCGAAACTGCCTTTGCCCAGAAGGATATTCTTGCCTTCCATCGCCTCCATGCCGGTCGGACCCTCGGGGCCGCCCATGACGAAATGCATTGTCAATGAGGGGATTGGGAAAAGGGCCCGGATTTCGGCGAATTGTGGTGCGGATTTGCCTTCGAACGCGCCGGTTCCGGCCTTGGCTGCGGCCACCAGTGACGGGGGTGAGGTAAAGATGTAATCGGCACCGCGGGCGCGGACTTCCATCACGTTCTGGACAGAGCCCTGACTTTCCTCCACCGTCATGATCATTTCACTGTCTGACGCAGTCTTGATGGCCTCGGCCAGTTCAACGCCCATCTGGTAATAGGAGGTGCCGGTCTTGGCCGATTTATAGGTCAGCCGTGTTTCGGCCTGCGCCATGCCGCCGATCATCAGTGCCAGGGCCAGCGTGGCGGTTTTCCAATGTTGCATCTTATCCTCCATTTGCGCTTGTCCGGTGGTTTCCACGCCGGTTTCTTTTTGTCGCGGCGGATGGGATTACCGATCCGCCTTGCTGCCCTTCTCTAATCACCGTTGCAGACCTTGCCAAGCCGTTTGCATATGGCAGGGGATTGCGGCCAGCGGTCGTTCCGTCATGGGTAATTGGCGAGAATGCCCGGTTTGTGTCCCGACGCGGCGTCGCGTCGCTTGCAGGTTGCGCGAAGCAGTGTCAATCTATTGCCAAACGGAGGAAGCTGACATGATTGAGAAACGGGATTTCTACATTAACGGTAGCTGGGTTGCTCCGGCAAAGGCACATGATCATAACGTGATCGACCCCTCGACGGAGGAGGTCTGCGCGATCATCAGCCTTGGCGATCAGGCCGATACCGATGCTGCAGTAGGGGCCGCCAAGGCCGCCTTGCCGGGTTGGGCCGCAAGGCCGCCGGTGGAACGTCGTCG
>JBKEDF010000078.1:0-32864 GCA_047975325.1 Pseudorhodobacter sp.
GTTGCCGGATTCGCGATGATGAACATCATGATCCTGTCTGTTGCCGTCTGGTCAGGTGCTGCCGGGCCGACGCGGGACATGTTTCACTGGATTTCCGCCCTGATCGCGTTGCCGACGGTGATATTTGCCGGCAAACCCTTTTTCAGCAGCGCATGGGCCAGCCTGCGTGCCGGACGGCTGGGGATGGATGTCCCGATTTCCCTGGCGCTGATCCTTGCAACGGCGATTTCGCTTTTTGAAACGATCCATTCGGGGCGGCATGCCTATTTCGATGCGGCGGTGATGCTCTGCTTTTTCCTGCTGGCCGGGCGTTATCTGGATCACCGCACGCGCGCGGTGGCGCGATCTGCCGCAGAGGAACTTGCCGCCCTGGAAGTGCCGCGGGCAACCCGGCTGCGTGCCGGGGGGGAGGAGGTTGTCCAGATCACCGATCTTGTGGCGGGAGATATGATCCGGGTGCGACCGGGTGGCAGGATGCCCGTTGACGGTGAGGTGACGGCGGGCGCATCCGAACTGGACCGGTCGCTCTTGACGGGGGAAAGCCTGCCGGTGATGGCCGCGCCGGGGCTGAAGGTTGCGGCGGGGGAAATGAACCTGACCGGCCCGCTGACCGTCCGCGTTACGGCAGCCGGGAAGGATAGCTCCCTGCATCGGATGGCTGATCTGGTCGCGGTGGCCGAAAGCGCGAAGACACGCTATCGCAGCCTTGCCGATCGCGCGGCCGCCGCCTATTCGCCGCTGGTGCATCTGCTGGCCTTTGGCGCCTTTTGCTTCTGGCTTTGGTATTCCGGGGGGGATTGGCGCCTTGCGGTCAATATCGCGGCGGCGGTGTTGATCATCACCTGTCCCTGCGCCCTGGGGCTTGCGGTGCCGGCGGTTGTAACTGCGGCATCCGGGCGGCTTTTCCGAAGGGGGCTGCTGATCAAGGATGGCACGGCGCTGGAACGTCTGGCGGAGGTGGATATCGTCGTCTTCGACAAGACGGGAACCCTGACCCTGGGCGCGCCGGAACCCCTGGATCTGGATGGCCATCCAGATGAGGTTCTGACCATAGCTGCGGCCCTTGCCGACGGGTCGGCACATCCGCTTGCACAATCACTGGGTCGCGCGGTACGGCAGCGGGGGCTGATACCGGCGGGGCTGGAAGGCATTCGCGAAGTTCCGGGATATGGGGTCGAGGGGCGCTTGCAGGGAAAACCGGTCCGGCTGGGTCGGGCCGAATGGGTGGGGGCGGACCCTCTCCCCATCACCGGGACCTATTTACGCATAGCCGAGGAAACCCATGCCTTTGGGTTTTCCGACCGGCTGCGCCCGGGGGTGGAGGCCGCGCTTGGCGCGATCCGGGCACGCGGCCTGCGGGTGATCCTGCTTTCCGGAGATGGCGAAGGTGCGGTGCACGAACTGGCGGATCGGCTGGGTATCAACGAATGGCAGGCGGCGATCCTGCCCGAAGAAAAATCCGCCCGCATCATGGATCTGGCTGCAGCGGGTGACAAGGTCCTGATGGTGGGGGACGGCTTGAACGATACCGCAGCGCTGGCGGCCGCGCATGTCTCGATCTCCCCCGCCAGTGCGCTTGATGCTGCGCGTACGGCCTCTGATATCGTGTTGCTGGGGCAAGATATGGCACCGCTTGCCGATGTCCTGCGTATTGCACGAAAATCCACGGGCCGGATCCGGGAAAATTTCGCGCTTTCGGCGGGGTATAACATTATTGCCGTGCCGCTGGCCCTTGCCGGTTTTGCAACGCCGTTGGCGGCGGCTCTTGCCATGTCGCTTTCTTCCGTCACGGTGTCGCTCAACGCGCTGAGGGTGCGATAGCGATGGAAATCCTGACTATCCTTATTCCGGCATCGCTTTTTCTTGGGGCGGTCGGACTGGTGGCCTTCTTCTGGGCGCTGAAGAACCGGCAATTCGATGACCCGCATGGCGATGCGGCGCGGATCCTGAAGCCGGATTACGATGATCGCCCGAAACCCTGATGGCGCAGGTTGGTCTGGCCGATCGCCTTGCAAAAATCCTGCGGTCTCAACGTTCGGACAGTTCCGTCATGCGCGGTTCCAGTGGCTTGGCCTCATCGGCAAAAGTTGCCCATTCCTGCCCGCCGGGATCCTTGGGCAGATCCGTTTCGACATTGGCGCGGTGCATGAAGGCCTTGGCGATGAAATTTGCCGTGATCGGTGCGGTAAGCAGCAGGAACATGGTGATCAGCAATTCATGCATGCTGAAATGCCCCTGAAAAACCCAGTAATAGAACATGGAGGCGATCAGCACCCCACCAACCCCCAGCGTTGTCGCTTTGGTCGGGGCGTGAAGGCGTGTCATTGTTTCGGGCAGTTTCATCAGGCCGAAGGAGCCGACAATCCCGAAAATCCCCGCGACGACCAGAAGCCCGGAAATCAGGATTTCCGCAATCTGTTCCATGATGCCCCCTATTCGATGATGTCGCAGCGCAGGATGAATTTGCAGAAGGCCACCGTCGACACGAAGCCCGTCATCGCAAAAAGCAGCGCCGCCTCGAAATAGAGTCCGGACCCCGAAGCGACCCCGTAAAGGACGATCAGCGCGATCATGTTGATCACCATCGTATCCAGCGCGAGGATGCGATCCACGACTCCGGGGGCACTGAAGATACGCCAGAGGTTGAACAGAAGTCCGCAACCGAAACAGGTGAATGCGAAGGTCAGGGCGTAGGTGATCATTCGAAAATCCTCTTCAGGCGGGATTCGTAACGGTTCTTGATTTCATCGCTGACCCCGCTGGGGTCGGGGGCGTGCAGGCAGTGAACAAGCAATGTGCGCCCATCTGCAGACATGTCTGCCGTCAGTGTGCCGGGGGTCATGGTGATTGTTCCGGCCAGCACCGTGATTGCCTCCGGCTTGCGGATATCCAGCGGGACGGGCACCCAGGCCGGGCGCAGTTGGCTCCGGGGTTTGAACAGCACGATACCCGCGACGATGAAATTCGACTTGATGATATCGTAGATCACGATCATCAGATAACCGGCGATTGCCAGCGGATTGCTGATCTTCGGGCTGTTGGGCCAATAGGGGGCGGTGATCTTGGGGATGATGATCCCGAGGATGATCGCGAAGATCAGTGAGCCAAGCTTTGCCTCATTGACCAGCAGCATCCAGACCACGATCAGCAGGACCGATACATAGGGATGCGGAAAAAGCCTGCGCAGCATGTCTTATTCCCCCCTGCCGGTCAGTACCGATGAGATATAGGGCGTCCGGGCATAAAGCTGATCCGCCGTTTCGGCAATCCAATCCTGCACGGGGCCCGCAGCGACGGTCAAGGCCGCCAGCAGGGCCAGCATGACGAATGTCATTGTAAGGGCGAGCCCTTCGGGTGGCGGTTCCGGCTGGGTCTGGGGTTCGGAAACGGCCTCGGCCTTCCAGAAAACCAGGGAACCCGCGCGTGAAAAGCCGATGATGGATATCAGCGAAGTGATGAGGATCACCGACCAGATCAGCGCCATGCCCGCGCCCCGGGTTGCATCCATGATCAGAAGCTTGCCGATAAAGCCCGAAAGCGGCGGCATCCCCGCCATGGCAATTGCGCCGCCAAAGAAAAGCGTGGCCAGAACCCCGTGCTGGGCAAGGCGGGGCAGGGCCTCTTGCAGGTTATCGGTCCTGCGCCGTTCCCGGATCAGATCGACCAGCATGAAAAGCAGTGCCGCTGCAAGTGTCGAATGCAGAAGATAGTAAAGCGCCGCCGCCGTGGCCTTGGGTGTGAAACCCGCTACCGCGATGAAAAGTGTTCCCATCGAACCGATTGCCGCATAGGCCACCAGCCGCCCAAGGCTCCTGGCGCCCAATATCCCGATTGTACCCACAGCCATGGTGATCAGGGCCGCCGGCATCAGGATATCGGCAAAAAGGGCCCCCGTTGCCGCAGTTTCGGGCGGGAAAATCAGCGTATAGACCCGAATGACCGAATAGGCCCCGACCTTTGTCATCACTGCGAAAAGCGCGGCAACGGGCCCGGGGGCCATGCTATAGGTCGCGGGCAGCCAGAATTGCAGCGGCACCAGTGCCCCCTTCACCGCGAAAACCAGCAGCAGTAGGACCGCCCCCACGCGCAGGAGCGCCGCGTCCGCCTCGGGCAGTTCGGCCACCTTCACGGCCAGATCGGCCATGTTCAGCGTCCCGGTTACTGCATAGATCGTGGCCAGCGCGAACAGGAACAAGGTGGAGCCCAGAAGGTTATAAGCAACATATTGCACGCCGGTCTTGAGCCGCCCGGCCCCGCCGCCATGGATCATCAACCCGTAGCTGGCGATCAGCAGGACCTCGAAAAAGACGAAAAGGTTGAAGGCGTCACCTGTCAGGAAGGCACCGCAAAGCCCCATGAGCTGAAATTGAAACAGGGCATGAAAATGTCTGCCGCGTTCGTCCCAGCCGGTGCCGATGGCATAAAGCTGCACGCAAAGCGCAAGGACGGATGTCAGCACCAGCATCATGGCGGCAAGCCTGTCCAGGACCAGAACGATACCAAAGGGCGCGGGCCAGTTGCCCAGGAAATAGGTTTCCGGCGGATTGATATGGGCGGCATTCAGCAACAGCGCCGATATGGCCAACAATGCAGCGGTCCCGGCGGTGGAAAAGATGCGTTGCAGGTAAAGATCATGTCGCATGATCAACACGATGAACGGCCCCAGTAGCGCAGGCAGGACGACAGGGGCGATGATCCAGTGGTTCACTTGCCGTCCTCCGGGGTGATTTCATCGCTGCCTTCCAGGTTGACCCGGTCCGAACCGGAATAGAGGAAGGACCCAAGGGCGATCATCACGATCACGGCGGTCATGCCAAAGCTGATCACGATTGCCGTCAGGACCAATGCTTGCGGAAGCGGATCGGTGTAACCTGCCGCATCATCCCGCAGGATCGGCGGCACGCCGATGGCAAGCCGCCCGGAGGCGAAGATGAAGACATTGACGGCGTAGCTGAGCATCCCCAACCCGATGATGACGGGGAAGGTGCGCAGTCTGAGGATCATGTAGACCCCTGCGGCGGTCATCATGCCGATGGCGGAGGCGACAAGAATTTCCATATCAGTTTTCCTCCCTGGCAGGGGCCTGGTCCGGCACGATGTCAAAGGGTGCGACATTCACGGTCTCTCCCGCGCGTATCGCTATCCTGCTGATTGAGGCCAGGGCCAGCATCACGGCACCCACGACGGTCAGGAAGACGCCAAGATCAAATATGGCCGCGGTTGCCCATTCGAATTTTTCCAACCCCGGCGGATAGATATAGCCATAGGCCGAAGTCAGGAAGGGGCGTCCGGCCAGCCAGGCCCCGGCCCCGCAAAGTGCGGCGATGGAAACGCCTGCACCGATCAGCGCATGATAGTCGATCCGCTGCCGTGCCGCTGTCCAGCCGAAGCCCGAGGCCATATATTGCATGATCGTGCCGATGGCGACGATCAGCCCCGCGATGAAGCCCCCTCCGGGCAGGTTATGCCCCCGCAGGAAGATGAAGACCCCCACCATCAGCACGATCGGCAGCAAGAGCCGTGTCGCAATCACCAGCACCAGCGGATGCCTGTCGCCCGCGCGTTTCTGGTCCGGGACCCAGGCCAGCAGCCTGTCATTGGCAGGCCCGCCCCGCAGCAGGGTTTCGACAAGGGCAAAGATCACCAAACCGGCGATCCCCAGGACGGTGATTTCCCCGAAGGTATCATAGCCCCTGAAATCCACGAGGATCACATTGACCACATTGTTGCCACCGCCGCCCTTATACGAATTTTCCAGATGATATTCCGCGATGGTCGGGAAGGCGAAATCGCGTGTCATGAGCGCATAGATCAGTGCGGCCACGCTAAGGCCCGACAGCAGCGCGATACCGGCATCCCGCCTGCGCCGCCTGCGGGAACTTTCCACCAGCGTTTCCTTGGGAAGGAAATTCAGCGCCAGCAGCAGCAGGATGATCGTTGCCACCTCCACGCTGATCTGCGTCAGGGCCAGGTCCGGCGCGGAAAGATAGGCAAAGGAAACGGAGACCGTCAGCCCCACGATCCCCATCAGGACCAGTGTGAGCAACCGATTGCGATGGAAACGTGTCAGGGCCACCGTGGCCCCCATCAGCAGAACCCAGCCAATGGCGGCGATCGGGGTAACCGGTGTCAAGGCGCGGTTGCCGGATGTGCCGGTTCCACTTTGATAAGCCAGCCAGCCGAGAGCCAGGATGGTTACCGTGGCAACGGCAAAGTAACGTTGCAGCGCGCCGTCATGAAGCCCTTCCAGTACCTTTCGCGATACCCGTGCGAAGGGTTCGATAATCGCGTCGAATATGGTTTTTGCCTCCGGTCGGGGCGCGGCCAGCCACATTGCCTCCAGCCTGTGGTGATAGCCCAGGATCAGCAAGCCGCCGCCGACTGCGACCATTGACAGGAACAGCGGGGGGATGAAGCCGTGCCAGAGATAGATCTTCACCTCCGTTTCGGCCCCGACAACCGCACCGGATGTTGTCTTGACCAGTTCCCCGACCACAGTCATCGGGAAGAGCCCTATCAAGACCACCAGAACCGCCAGGAATGCAGGTGCCGCATACATGCCGAAACCCGGATCGTGTGGCTTATGCGGATAATCATCGCGGGCCGGGCCGAAAAAGGTGTGGGCGATCAGCCGGAAGGAATAGGCGACTGAGAAAACTGCAGCCAGCGTGGCAAATAGCGCGATGACCCAGGGGTTGCCGACCCAGGTGGAATTGACCGCCTCCTGCAGCATCATTTCCTTGGACAGGAAACCGTTGAACGGCGGGATCCCGGCCATGGACAGCCCCGCGATCATGACGATGGAAAAGGTGATCGGCATCAGGTGACGCAACCCGCCCAGCCGTTTTATATCCCGCGTATGGGCCTCATGGTCCACGATCCCGGCGGACATGAAAAGCGCGGCCTTGAAGGTGGCGTGGTTGATGATGTGAAAGACGGCTGCGACTGCGGCCTCGGCCGTGCCAAAGCCCAGGAGCATGGTGATCAGCCCCAGGTGGGATACGGTCGAAAAAGCCAGGAGCGCCTTCAGATCATCCTTGAAAAGCGCGATCTTGGCCCCGATCAGCATGGTCATGAGGCCGGTTGTCGCCACGATGTAAAACCATTCGGGGGTGCCCGCCATGATCGGCCAGACCCGCGCCATCAGGAATATCCCGGCCTTCACCATGGTGGCCGAATGCAGATAGGCCGATACCGGTGTCGGTGCCGCCATGGCATGGGGGAGCCAGAAATGGAATGGAAACTGCGCAGATTTGGTGAAACAGCCCGCAAGGATCAGCAAGAGTGCGGGCAGATACCATTCGGAAGCCTGGATCGCCTCGCGGTGTTGCAGGATTACCGACAGATCGTAACTGCCTGCGATATTGCCCAGAATTAGCATCCCCGCGATCATCGAAAGCCCACCGGCACCGGTTACGGTCAGGGCCATCCTTGCCCCCTGTCGGCCCTCGGGCAGATGTTTCCAGTAACCGATCAGCAGAAAGGAGGAAAGCGAGGTCAATTCCCAGAAAATCAGCAGAAGCAGGATATTATCCGAAAGGACGATTCCGACCATCGCGCCTTGAAACAGCATCAGATAGCTGTAGAACTGCCCCATCGGATCCTTGGCGGAAAGGTAAAATCGCGCATAGAGGATGATCAGCAGCCCGATCCCGAGGATCAGCCCGGCAAAAAGCAATCCCAGCCCGTCCAGCATGAAATTCACGTTGAGGCCGATTGCCGGAAGCCATTCGATCCGGGTCTGGATCAATTCACCGCGCATCACCGCGGGGGCATGAAGCAGCAGCCCCAGGAGGGCCAGCGCGGTAACCATCCCCGTCACCGTGGCGCAGGCCGTGCGCCCTGACCGGATCAGCAATCCCGGCAACAGGGCGCCTAGAAAGGGAAGAGCAGCGATAAGGGCAAGGGTCATGTGCGTTCCGTCTGCTGGAGCGTTGCGGCGTATGAATGTCGCAGCGAAGCCAGATCCGCCGCACGGGTCCTCATTTTCTTGGTGACAGGCTGCCCGGTGTCAAGGAAAACCCGAAAATTGCGCTGTTCACATGGTGTAAATTGCGGATCAGCCCTGGGGTGTCATCGCCTTGCGCGGGCGGGTGCGTTCAAGACCGAGCTGCCTTTCCCGCCAGATGATCAGGATTCCTGCGAAAACGACAATGGAGGCGCCGACCAACATCGAAAGGGTCGGAGTTTCGTCGAATATCCAATAGCCGATGGCAATTGCAAAGAGGATCGAGGCATAATCGAAAGGCGCGACAACGGAGGCATCCGCCTCACGGTAGCAGCTTGTCAGGAAGATCTGCCCGACCCCGCCGATCAGTCCCGCGCAGACAAGAATTGCTGCCGTACCTGGTGACGGCCAGACCCAGCCGAAGGGCAGGGTCAGCAGTGACAGCACCGCAGCGGTTACGGAAAAATAAAATACGATGGCCGAGGTCGTTTCGGTATTGATCATGGCGCGGATGGAGATCTGCGCCAGGGCTGTAAAAACGGCCCCGAACAGCACAACCAGCGCGCCGAAACTGGCCAGCGGATCGGATTCTATCGTTTCGATGGAAAGCCGCGGGGCGATCACGATCAAAACACCCGTCAAGCCGATCAGGACCGAAGTGATACGAAAGGCGCGGATCTGTTCATGCAGGATCAGCGCCGCGAAAACCACGGTCAGCAGCGGTGCGGCATAGCCGATTGCCGTAACCTCGGGCAGGGGAAGGAAGGCAAGCCCCGCAAATCCGCAACCCATGGCCAGCGTTCCCGAAACACCACGCCGAAAATGGCTCCAGGGTGATTTTGCACGCAATCCTGTTTTCAGCTTATGTTGCCAGGCAAGCCAGGCAAGGATGATCGGAATGGCAAAGAACGACCGGAAAAACACCGACTGGCCCGCCGGCACATGATCGGAAACCGATTTGATCAGTGATGCCATCACGATGAAATTCGCGACCGCGCAGAGTTTCAAAATGATACCGCGAAGCGGGCGCATGGGGCCGTCCTTGCAAGTTTTGGTGCAGAGGAACCATCGAAATCCATCGGATGCAAGGCAATTCAGCCAGAATTTTACCCGAAGACCGGCGCCATTTTTTGGAGATCCCGCTTAGTGCAGATTGGCGATGGTGGTCTGGGTCAGCAGGATCAGCGCCCCAAAGCCAAGCGAAAGCGCGAAGAGACGATCAGTCATGTCTGTTCCTTTTCCTGATGGCAGCAAACGGCCAGTCGCGTGGAGAAATTTGTGCAGGTGAATTGGAAAATTGGTTAATGTTGCGCGCGGTTTTCTGCATCGCGGCAAATGGGGTCTTGCCGAATATGGCAAAGTTATGGTCTGTCACGCAATAAAGTTGCTTGAGGAAGAATCATGACTGCTGTTACCCGTCCCTATCGTTCCGTTCTCTATATTCCCGCCTCGAAGGAACGTGCGCTGGAAAAGGCGCGCGGCCTGGCTGCAGACGCGATCATCTTCGATCTGGAAGATGCGGTGGCGCCGGAGGAAAAGGCCGCTGCCCGGTCGCTTCTGGCTGAAACCCTGAAAGATGGGGGTTATGGGCCGCGTGCGCGGATCGTGCGGGTCAACGGGCTTGATACGCAATGGGGGCATGAGGACCTTGCCGCCTTCGCCGGGGCGGATATCGAGGCGGTTCTGATCCCCAAGGTCTCCAGCCCGGCTGATCTTGATGCGGTGGCGGGGATTGTTCCGGAACTTCCGCTCTGGGCGATGATGGAAACCGCGCAGGGCATGCTCAATGCCGGGGCCATTGCGGCGCATCCCTGCCTGCAAGGCATGGTGATGGGAACCAATGATCTTGCCAAGGAACTGGGCAGCCGTTTCCGGACGGATCGCCTGCCGATGCAGGCGGGGATGGGCCTGTGTCTGCTTGCAGCGCGGGCGCATGGGCTGGTGATCGTGGATGGGGTCTATAACGCCTTCAAGGATGAGGAAGGTCTGCGCCTGGAATGTGAACAGGGCCGCGATATGGGTTTTGACGGCAAGACCCTGATCCATCCCGCGCAACTGGCTGTGGCCAATGAGGCTTTCGCACCTTCGCAGGCCGAAATTGACCTGTCCCGCCGCCAGATTGAGGCCTATAACGCCGCCAAGGCGGCCGGGCAGGGCGTTGCCGTTGTTGATGGGCGTATCGTGGAAAATCTGCATGTTGCAACGGCGGAGACGCTTCTGGCAAAGGCCGATGCCATTGCGGCCATGGGTTAAGGGGCGTCCCATGTTCTGGTTGATGACCGGCTTTGAAGCCAATCGGAGAAAGTAAATGAAGCTTTATCGTTTTCTGACGGATGAAGACAGTTCTGCCTTCTGTCACAAGGTGACTGCGGCCTTGAATCAGGGCTGGGAACTGCATGGCAGCCCGAGCTATGCCTTCGATGCCGCCATGGGGGGGATGCGTTGTGGTCAGGCCGTCGTGAAGGAAACTGCCGGAACCTATGGTCCGGATATGAAGCTTGGTGAGCAATAGCACGGATCATGGCGCCAGCCACAGGCCAGCACCCGGTCCCCACCGGGATACTTTTGCCAAGATGAAGGAGCAGGGGATGAAGACGAATCCGGGCCGGTTCTTTGAAGATTATCGCATGGGTGAAACCATCTTGCATGCCGTGCCGAGGACTGTTTCGGGGGGTGAACGCGCGCTTTATCACGCGCTTTATCCGGCACGCGGGGCGTTGCATTCGAGCGATGAATTCGCGCGCACCTGCGGGCTGCCCGCCAGCCCCATCGATGATCTGCTGGCCTTCCATCTGGTTTTCGGCAAGACGGTACCGGATATTTCGCTGAATGCCGTTGCCAATCTGGGCTATGCGGAAGGACGCTGGCATGTGCCGGTCTATTCCGGTGATACATTGCGGGCGGAATCGGAAGTGATCGGACTTAAGCAGAATTCCAATGGCAAGTCCGGGGTGGTCTGGGTCCGGACGCGGGGATTCAATCAACGCAACGAGGTAGTGCTGGACTATGTACGCTGGGTGATGGTGCGCAAGCACGACATGACGGCGGCAGCCCCCGAAACACAGTTGCCGGAACTGGCCGGTTCGGTCGCATCCGGGGATCTGATCATACCGGAGGGGCTTGATTTCACCGGCTATGATTTCACCCTGGCAGGGGAGCCGCATCGCTGGGGCGACTATGAGATCGGTGAGAAGATCGACCATGTCGATGGCGTGACCGTGGAAGAGGCCGAACATATGCTGGCCACGCGGGCCTGGCAGAATACGGCCAAGGTGCATTTCGATGCCACGTTTCGCGGTGATGGCAAACG
This sequence comes from Pseudorhodobacter sp., assembly GCA_047975325.1. Lineage (GTDB taxonomy): Bacteria > Pseudomonadota > Alphaproteobacteria > Rhodobacterales > Rhodobacteraceae > JBKEDF01. The sequence continues at coordinate 11,259 of JBKEDF010000078.1, forward strand.
GCTGATTTATGGCGGACATGTGATTTCACTGGCGCGCGCGCTGTCGTTCAACGGGTTGGCCAATGCGCAGCTGGTCGTTGCCCTGAATGGTGGCGCGCATGCCAATCCATGTTTTTCCGGAGATACCGTAAAGGCCTGGTCGGAGGTTCTGGACAAGGCCGAAACCGGTGCCCCGGGTGTCGGCGCGATCCGGTTGCGGCTTGTTGCGGTCAGGCAGGGGGCTGAGGCCTTTGCCCTGCATAATGAAAAGGGCGGCTATGCAGATGACGTGTTGCTTGATCTCGATTACTGGGCGTTGATGCCGGTCTGATCGGCGGCCTGCTTTCGGGGCATGCGCCCTGTGGGTGTCGCCGAATCTACGGGGTTCGGCGCCTGAGGTATGAGCCAGGCGTATTTTGGGCAAAATATGTGATCACACCCGGAAATATCGTGATCACAAAGGAAAAAAACTTGTACCAATCGTGCTGCCTTGTTGCTTTGCGGGCGTGACTTCGCTGAAAAACACGTTATTGAGGAAACGAACACACCCGTCCGGAGGCCCGGCTTTTGCCGTTCCGGGCATGGCAAGAAGGGAAGCGACATGGCTGAAGCGAAGCGGGTCGAAAGGCCCCTGTCCCCATTCATGATCGGACCGTATTACCGCCCCCAGCTCACCTCCATGACGTCGATCATTACGCGGATTACGGGCAATGGGCTGGTGGTGGCGGCGATCCTTGCGGCCTGGTGGCTGCTGGCGGCGGCTGTCGGGCAGGAATATTTCGACTTTGCCAATGCCGTCCTTACCTCCTGGTTCGGGGATCTCGTCTTCACGCTTTCCGCGCTGGCGCTCTGGTATCACTATCTCGCCGGGCTGCGCCATCTGTGGTTCGATGCCGGGCACGGGCTTGAGATCGAGACAGCCGAAAAACTGGGCATTGCCTGCCTGGTGGGATCGGTGGTGCTGACCGTCCTGACCATCTTCATCGTGCAATAGGGGGCTGCCATGCGTTATCTGACCGATCGCAAACGCGCCGTGGGCAAGGGGGCGTCCCATAGTGGCACCGAACATCACTGGTTCATGACCGTAACTGCCGTGGCACTGGCCTTCATGCTGCCGGTCTGGCTTTATATCTTCGGCTCCGCCCTGGGCGGGACGCGCGAAGAAGTGCTGGCGACGTTCTCACGTCCCTTCCCGGCCATCCTTACGGGGCTCGTCCTTTTTGTGGGGATGCGCCATTTCGCCAAGGGGGCGCAGATCATGATTGAGGATTATTTTCAGGGCTCCATGCGCAAGGGGCTGATCATCCTCGCAATTTCGATTTCCTATGCGGTTATCGCGACGGGGTTCTATGCCCTGGCGCGGATCGCGCTCTGAAGGGTTTCCCATGACGACAGCCTATCCTTATGAAACGCATGAATATGATGTGGTCGTGGTTGGTGCCGGTGGTGCCGGGCTGCGCGCGACATTGGGCATGGCCGAGCAGGGGCTGCGTACGGCCTGCGTGACCAAGGTTTTCCCGACACGTTCACATACCGTCGCCGCCCAGGGCGGGATCGCGGCGAGCCTGTCCAACATGGGGCCCGATAACTGGCAGTGGCACATGTATGACACCGTGAAGGGGTCGGACTGGCTGGGCGATACCGATGCAATGGAATATCTGGCCCGTTCCGCCCCCGCGGCGGTTTATGAGCTGGAACATTACGGCGTTCCGTTTTCGCGCACTGAGGAGGGCAAGATTTACCAGCGCCCCTTTGGTGGCCATACCACGGAATTTGGCGAAGGCCCGCCGGTGCAGCGCACCTGCGCGGCGGCTGACCGGACGGGGCATGCAATTCTGCATACCCTTTATGGACAGAGCCTCAAGGAAAAGGCGGAATTCTATATCGAATATTTCGCCCTCGATCTGATTATTACCGATGGGGCCTGTACCGGCGTTTTGTGCTGGAAGCTTGATGACGGTACGATGCATGTCTTCAACGCCAAGATGGTGGTGCTGGCGACAGGCGGCTATGGCCGGGCCTATTTCTCGGCGACATCGGCCCATACCTGCACCGGTGATGGCGGCGGGATGGTTGCGCGGGCAGGCCTGCCCTTGCAGGATATGGAATTCGTGCAATTCCACCCGACTGGCATCTACGGTTCGGGCTGCCTGATTACCGAAGGTGCGCGCGGTGAGGGTGGCTATCTGACCAATTCCGAAGGCGAGCGTTTCATGGAACGCTACGCGCCGACCTACAAGGATCTTGCTTCCCGTGACGTGGTCAGTCGCTGCATGACGATCGAGATTCGCGAAGGCAGGGGGGTCGGGACCAACAAGGACCATATCCATCTGCATCTGAATCATCTCCCGAAGGAGGCGCTGGAATTGCGCCTGCCGGGCATTTCCGAAAGTGCAAAGATCTTTGCGGGGGTCGATGTGACAAAGGAGCCGATCCCGGTTCTGCCGACGGTACATTACAATATGGGCGGTATCCCGACCAATTACTGGGGTGAGGTCCTGGCCCCCACCGCAGGCAATCCCGATGCGGTTTTCCCGGGCCTCATGGCCGTGGGGGAGGCCGGTTGTGCCTCCGTTCACGGAGCGAACCGTCTGGGGTCGAATTCGCTGATTGATCTGGTCGTGTTCGGGCGTGCTGCGGCCATTCGGGCGGGTGAGGTGATTGATCGTACTTCGGCCATCCCTTCGACGAACAAGGCGGAGGTGGACAAGGTTTTTGCCCGCTTTGATGCGCTGCGCAATGCGCAGGGGGCGGTTCCGACGGCGGATTTGCGGCTGGAGATGCAGAAGACCATGCAGGCCGATGCCGCCGTGTTCCGCACGGACAAGACCCTTGCCGAAGGGGTGGAGAAGATGACGGCAATTGCCGCCAAGCTGGATGATCTGCATGTCACCGACCGTTCGCTGATCTGGAATTCCGATCTGATGGAGACGCTGGAGCTGACCAACCTGATGCCCAACGCCATGGCGACCATCGTGGCTGCCGAGGCGCGCAAGGAAAGCCGTGGCGCCCATGCCCATGAGGATTACCCCGACCGTGACGATGTCAATTGGCGCATTCACAGCCTTGCCTATGTGGATGGGCCGGAGGTCAGGCTTGGCTCACGGCCGGTCCATCTGGATCCTCTGACGAAGGAAGAAGAGGGCGGGATCAACCTCAAGACGATTGCGCCCAAGGCGAGGGTTTATTGATGAAACTGGCCGTGCCCTGTCTGGCGGTATTCGTTGCCGGTTCCACCGTCGCGGTGGCCGGTACCGCCACGCCGGATGATTGCCGGGCGGAGTTTCAGGCCAATCTCCTGCTTCAGGGGGGTTATGCCCCGGAGGCTGTGGCCCGTGCGGGCAAGCCCGGAACGGCAGAGGCAATCTATAACGCTTGCCTGGCCGGTCTTCGGGGAAACGGGCAGGGGGATTACGCATCCCGGCTGGCTGCCAGGCCTGAGGCCGGGCCTCGCGAAGCCAGATATCGTCGGGGGCCACAACCGGCTTGTGGCGTGACCTTTGTGGCAGGCAGTGGATACGCCTGTCATGCGACGCGATTTGGCGGGTGATGACGTGATGGGTATGCGCAACCTTCCGGTTCTTCTGTTCTGCGGTGCCATTCTGGGCTGTTCGCCGCAGCAGGTGGCCGAGGATGCCACGCGCGCGGCGGCCAAATCGGTGATCCTGCCGGTCGTGGGCGCACGCCTGCCCGAAACCCAGGCGGAACAGGTAACGGGCTGTGTGCTTGACAATGCCACCGGATCCGAATTGCAGACCCTTGCGCTTGATATTGGCACGCGGGCGGGGACCCGTACCGTAGGGGTCGTTGCCGATGTGTTGCGCCGCCCTGCCACGGTGCAATGCGTGATGCGCCTTGGCCTGCCGGGATTGTCGCTGTGAGGGGCGGATATGCCCTTGTCGCGGCCGCCGCCCTGGCCGGTTGTGGGCCGATCCCGCTGGAACAGGCCGAACGCCAATGCCTGCGCAATGCCGAATTGGCCTTGCGCCCGGGCGGTTACGTTGCCGTTGGCGCAGGAACCGGCGGGCCCATCGGACATCTTGAACTTGATGTCAGCTCCGATTTCCTCCTGCGGCGGGATCCGTCCCAGGTTTATGAAAATTGTGTCATCCAGCGATCCGGTCAGCCACCATCGCAGCCACTCTATACCCGCACCGACTGGAAGGGATAAATCATGGTTCAGTTCACCCTGCCCAAAAACTCCACCATCCGCACCGGCAAGACCTGGCCGAAGCCGGAAGGCGCGACGAATATGCGCAAGTTCCTGATCTATCGCTGGGACCCCGATACCGGGGAAAACCCGCGGGTTGATACCTATTTTCTTGATATGGACAGATGCGGCCCGATGGTGCTGGACGCGTTGATCATGATCAAGAATGAGATCGACCCGACCCTTACCTTCCGCCGTTCCTGCCGGGAAGGCATATGCGGGTCCTGCGCGATGAATATCGATGGGGCCAATCATCTTGCCTGTATTTACGGCTTGGATGAGGTCAAGGGCGATGTGAAAATCTATCCCCTGCCGCATATGGCGGTGGTGAAGGACCTGATCCCGGACCTCAATCATTTCTATGCCCAGCACGCCTCGATCATGCCCTGGCTGGAAACCAAATCAAACACGCCCGCGAAGGAATGGAAGCAATCCATCGAGGACCGCGAAAAGCTTGACGGGCTATATGAATGCGTGATGTGCGCCTGCTGCTCAACCTCCTGCCCAAGCTACTGGTGGAATTCCGACCGCTATCTTGGCCCGGCCGCACTTCTGCACGCCTGGCGTTGGATCGTGGACAGCCGCGATGAGGCGACGCCGGAACGGCTTGATCAACTGGAGGATCCCTTCAAGCTTTATCGCTGCCATACGATCATGAATTGTACCAAGACCTGCCCGAAGGGGCTGAACCCTGCCAAGGCCATTGCGTCGATCAAGCGGCAGATGCTGGAACGGATCGTATAAAGATCCCAGACACTACTTTGGCAGATTATCAGATCGGCAGAAATCTGCCAAAGTAGTGATAGCCTTGCCAACATGCTGCATCTTGCGGAAAGGGTGAAGGTTGGTCGTTGTTGTTTTGATTGTTCTGGTCGTGCTTGGGCTTATCGTGTTGCGCCCAAGGGGTGCGGGCACGTTTCCGATATGGCCACGATCATGTAAATGGCGACGGGAGGAAACTCGTCAATCGTCGTCCTCATCCACATACTGGATCTGCAGGAAATGTGATGCGGACGCCTATACCTGGGGTGGACAACCGCCCAAATCCTGCCACCGTCATTCGCGCTCCGGGCAACTCTGACAGGTTTGCGATGCCGTTGCCCAACAGGGGCGAGGGGCGTTCATGTCTTCGGGTTTCGCAGCGCCGGAAGCCCCACGCCGGTGGATTGAAACCCGCCATCCGAGGCAATCACCTGCCCTGTCACGTAGCTTGCCTTGTCGGAACATAAAAAGACGATCACCGAGGCGATTTCATCCTCCGATCCATAGCGGTTCAGCGGGATTGCGTCATGGTAGGCATCGATGATTTCCTGGCTGTGGACGGCCAGGGCCAGTTTTGTGCGGACGGGGCCGGGGGCGACGCAATTGGCGCGGATACCATATTCGCCCAGTTCGGCCGCCTGCTGTTGTGTCAGGTGGATGACCGCCGCCTTTGATGTGCCATAGGCCACGCGCAGCGTCGAGGCGCGCAACCCCGAGATCGACGCAATATTGACGATGCTGCCGCGGGTCTCTTTCAGATGCGGGATTGCCGCTTGCGAACAAAGGAAAACACCGTCCAGATTGGTTTCCATCACCTGCCGCCAGCGGTCAAATCCGGTCTCTTCGATCGGGCCAAAATCAGCCACGCCGGCATTGTTGACCAGTGCATCGATCCGTCCCATCCTGGCGGCGCATTCGGCCATCATTGCCGTTACCTCTGCGGGGCGGGACACGTCGCAGATGATTGGCAATGCGTGTTCAAGCTGTTTGGCCTCCGCCATCAGGGCATCTGCATCGCGGTCGATCATCGCAACCTGTCGTCCTTCGGCCAGGAATTGCCGCACTGTGGCAAGGCCGATGCCGCGCGCGGCGCCGGTGACGATGGCGGTTTTCATGGCCATGGAAAATGCTCCTTACTGGCTGGGCCCGAGGAACCCGATGGATAGTTGCGGGAAAAGGCCAATGACAGCAATCCCGATGAGACAGGCCAGCAGGAAGGGCATCGCGCCGCGAGCCACTTTTTCAATCGGCAGGCGCGTGACATTGGCCGCGACATAAAGATTGATTCCCACCGGTGGTGTAATGAGACCGATGGCAAGGTTTACCATCACCAGAACTCCGAACCAGACGGGATCCCAACCCAGTTCCCGCATCACCGGCAGGAATATGGGTAGGCAGATGAACATCACCGTGACGGCATCCATGAACATGCCCGCAATCAGCAGGATCACCATGATCGCCAGCAGGATCACGGTTTCGTTCTCGCTCAACCCCAGCAGCGCGCCGGAATAGGTTCCGACAAGGTCCTCGACTGTTACCACCCAGCCGAAAAGCCCGGCATAGGCCACGACCAGCATCACCGTGGCTGAGGAAGCGGCGGCGTCGGCAAGGCTCTGATAAAGGCCGTTGAGGTTCAATGTACGATAGATCAGACCACCCACCAGCAGTGCATAGACGGTGGCGACAAGCGCGGCCTCCGTCGGGGTGAAAATACCCGAATAAATACCGCCCAGGATGACAACCGGCGTCATCAGGCCCCAGAAACTTTCGCGAAAGGACAGCCACAACCTGATCCCGTAGGACCTGTCCGCATATGGCATGGGGCTTAGGGCCTCAACCGAAGGCGCCCCTGTCATGCCAGGGCGGGGCCGGGCGAAGGGCAGGGTTGCCAGCATCGTCAAACCCATGAAAAGCCCCGGCAGGATTGCGGCAAGAAAAAGGGTGGAAATCGAGGTTTCCGCGATCACGCCATAGATGACCAACCCGATGGAAGGCGGAATGACGATGGAAAGCGCCGCGCCGGTACAGACCAGCCCGGCGGCATAGGCGCGGCCATAGCCGTCCTCTTCCATGCCCCTGATGATCATGGGGCCGATTGCGGCGACGGAAGCCGGGCCGGAGCCGCTTACGGCACCCCAGAACAGGCAGACGACCGTGCCGACCACGCCCATTCCGCCCGGGGTTGCACCAATCAGGACACGGAAGAACCGGATCATCCGTTCCGCAATGCCAAGCGAACCCATCAACGTGCCGGCCAGAATGAAGAAGGGAATGGCCAGCAGGGAAAACTTGGTGATGCCCGCTGCAATCAGATCGCCCGCCAGATCCAGCCCAAAGCCGATTTGCCACATGGCATAGACCGCCGAAAGACCCAGTGAAAAAGCCACCGGGACACGCATTGCAAGCAGGATGAAGAACAGGATGACCATTTCGGTGCCAGCAGGCAGGCCGGGAAAAAGATCATACATCGGGAATGACCTCATCCCCATTGCCATTGCGCCAGATATCCCGGGCGTGTTGCAGGTAGCGTATCAGGACCAGTGCGAAACCGAAGGGAACCGCAGCCTGATAATACCATGCGGGTATCCCCAGCCCATAAGACCGCATGCCGTTATTGATCAGGTTGAGAACCGCTTCCCAGGAAAACCAGGCTGAAAGGCCCAGAAGGAAGGTGGAAGCCAGCACCGAGATTGCGAAAACCACGTGGCGCAGCGCGGGTGGCAGCAGATCATGCACCAGTGACACGGCCAGATGTTCGCCCCGACGGGCGGCGATGGCCGCCCCGAAGATTGTCAGCAACAAAAAGCCGCTGGTCAGCATTTCCTCGGTCGCGGCCAGTGAATAGTTGGTGCCATAGCGCACCACGACATTGGCAAATCCCAGAAAGGTCATCGCCAGAAAAAGTACCGCGCAGATGATCTTTTCGGCCTCACGCAGGAAAAAGGACATGATCCCCCCATTGCGCTACGGGATGTCTGGGCACGTCCTTGGTCAAGGCGTGCCCGCGACGTGATCGGATCACATGGCCCCGTTGATGGCATCCTGGAAGCTTTGCACCAGGTCCGCGCCCACTTTTCCCGCCCATTCATCAAAGGCTGGTTGGGTTGCGGCCTTGAAGGCGGCAAGTTCCTCGGCGGTGGGTTCATAGACTTCCATACCCTTTTCGCGCAGGAAATCGAGCCCCGATGCCGTTGCTTCGCGGGAGATATCACGCTGATAGGTCATCGCCTCTTCGGCAGCGGTTTTCAGCTTTGCCTGCGTTTCGGCATCGTAGCTGTCCCATTTTGCCTGGCTGATACCGACGAAGATGGGATCATAGGAATAGTGCCAGGTGGTCAGGTATTTCTGGACCTCATAGACCTGCTGCGGAATGATCACCGCGCCGATCGGGTTTTCCTGCCCGTCGACCACACCCTGTTGCAATGCGGTCATCGTTTCGGTCCATTGCATCTGTTGCGGATTGGCCCCCAATGCGGTCATCACATCGATATACATCGGTCCCGCCACGCGCATGTTGAGGCCCTTCATGTCTTCCGGGCTCTTGATGGGGCGGATATTGTTCGTCACCTCGCGGAAGCCGTTTTCACCCCAGGCCAGAACGACAATGCCCTTTTCCTTCAGGATTCCGGCCAGCTTTTCGCCCGGTGCACCCTGGGTTGTGGCATCGACCTGTGCGTAATCGGCATAAAGATAGGGGAGGGAAAACGCCGCCATTTCCGGCACCAGCGGGGTTACGTTGATGGCAGAGGTAACCACCAGGTCAAGGGCACCACGACCGACCATTTCGGCCTGACGCATCTGATCGCCGCCGGCCAGCTGTGCATTGGGAAAGACGCGCACGGTGATATCGCCACCGGTTGCCTCGGAAATCAGTTCGGCGAATTTGTCCGCCCCCTTCTGCCAGGTTGTCTGATCCCCGGTATTATGGGACAGGCGCAGCGTTTCGGCCGAAGCCGCGCCAAACATCACCACCCCCGCCAGCATGGTTGCCAGCGCAGTCTTGCCAACTTTTGCGAACGTCATCTAATCCTCCCAAGGTGCCGGCCCGGTCGGGGCCATGTCATAGGGGCGCCTTCCTGCGCCGATCCATATAATGGAACATATACTTTCCCAGAGACAAGAAAAACTTGCAATATTGGAGAATCAATCAAAAATAGTATTTGATGCAGGGAAAAATTGGGGGAGATGGGCAATAACCGGTCCATATAATGGAACATTTTAAGGCTGATAATACCTCAAACGCCCTTGCGGGCAGTCAAAGCGTGGATCGGGCGTTGCGGCTTCTGGCCATTGTCGGGCGCAGGGCTGTTGATGGCGCCAGCCTGGGGGAGCTTGTCGCCGAAAGCGGGCTGAACAAACCGACCGTGAGGCGGTTGATGCTTGCGCTGATTCGCAGCGATATGGTGGAACAGGACGAAAAGACACGGCGCTATTATCTGGGCGGGGAAACCTATATTCTGGGGACATTCGCCGCGCATCGGCATGGGTTGCTGGAACTGTCTGCCGAGGTTCTGACCCAGCTTGCGCGCGATACGGGGGATGCGGCATTCCTGTCTGTGCGGCGGGGTTCATCGTCACTTTGCCTGCATCGTGAGGAGGGAACCTATCCAATCCGGACCTATGCACTGATGACGGGGCATTTGCATCCGCTGGGTATCGGGGCAGGTTCGCTTGCCATGCTGGCAGCCTTGCCGGATCCGGAGATCAGGGAAGTCATGAGCGCGAATGCAGCGCAGCTTGCGGCGGATTACCCGTCGCTTTCATCCGATGAGATCCTGACCCGCGTCAAGACGGTTCGCGAGGTGGGATATGCGCTTAATCCCGGGCTGATCTTTCCCGATTCCTGGGGGCTTGGCATGGCGTTGCGCCGTCCGGATGGGGAATTGGCGGGCGCGCTGTCGCTTGCAGCAATCGAAAGCCGGATGCAGCAACCCCGTCGTGACGAACTTGTCAACCGATTGCGGGAAGCGGCACGCAATATCGAGAAAATCCTGGTGCGGCTCTATGCTGCGCGGAACCGGAATTGAGGAGGGTATCATGAAGGAAGCACAGATCGTTGGCTGGGGGCATACCGTCTTTGGCAAATCCGATATGCCCGATACCGAAACCCTGATGGCCGAGGCCGTGGCTGAGGCGCTGGGTCATGCCGGTATCATGCCCGAAGATGTGGATGGCATTTTTGCGGGTGTTTTCAACAACGGTTTTTCGCGGCAGGATTTTCAGGGTGCACTGGTGGCCATGGGGGACGAACGTTTCGCGAATACCCCCGCCACGCGGTATGAAAATGCCTGCGCCACGGGTTCGGCGGCCTTGTATGGGGCGATGGATTTCATTGCGGCCGGACGCGGGCGGATCGCATTGGTGGTCGGGGCGGAAAAGATGACCGCCACACCCACCGCCGAAGTTGGGGACATCCTGTTAAGCGCCAGCTATCACCGGGAGGAAGCGGATATCGATGGCGGTTTCGCGGGCCTCTTCGGGCAGATTGCGGGCAGCTATTTTCAGCGCTATGGCGACAAGGGCGAAGAGCTTGCGATGATTGCCGCGAAAAACCATGCCAATGGCCTGGCTAATCCCCTGGCCCATATGCGCAAGGATTTCAGCGTCGATTTCTGCAATACGGTTTCGCCAAAGAACCCCATTGTTGCGGGCCCGTTGCGGCGCACCGATTGTTCGCTGATTTCGGACGGGGCGGCGGCGCTGGTTCTGGCGGATCCTGATACGGCGACGGGGATGAATCGTGCCATTGCCTTTCGTGCCCGTGCCCATGCCAATGAAATCATGGCGCTTTCCCGCCGCGATGTGTTGGAATTCAAGGGTGCGCGCATGGCCTGGGCCGCCGCTTTTGAACAATCGGGGCTGGGGTTGGATGACCTTTCGCTGGTGGAAACGCATGACTGTTTCACCATCGCCGAGATGCTGGAATATGAGGCCATGGGCCTGGCCGAACGCGGGCAGGGTGCGCGCGTGATCCGCGAAGGGATCACCGCGAAGGATGGGAAACTGCCGGTCAATGCCTCCGGCGGACTGAAATCCAAGGGCCATCCGATTGGCGCCACGGGTGTTTCCATGCATGTGATGGCGGCCATGCAGCTTGCCGGAGAGGCGGGCGGAATGCAGATCCCGGGCGCAGGGATTGCAGGGGTGTTCAACATGGGCGGGGCTGCCGTGGCGAATTATGTATCGATCATGGAGCGCGTTAAATGAATGTCCCATCCTCGGGTGGCATGAAACCTGTTTCAACACGGGTGATGAACCTTTCGAATTTTTTGACCGAAAGCGCCCGGCGGCACCCGGAGGATACAGGTTTCATCTGGGGGGAAAGACGCTGGAACTGGGCCGAGATGGAAGCCCGTGCCGCGGCTTTTGCCGCTGCCCTTGCAGGGCGCTATGGGCTGGGTAAGGGTGACCGGCTCCTGGTGCAATCGGCCAATAACAACCAGATGTTTGAGGCGATGTTTGCCTGTTGGCGGATCGGGGCGGTCTGGGTGCCTGCCAATTATCGCCAGTCACCCGAGGAGATCGCCTATCTGGCGCAAAGCTCCCGGGCGAAGGGCCTGCTTTGTGCTGCGGAATTTTCCGATCATGCCGCGGCGTGCACGACAGTCGATTTCACCATCGGTATCGGGGAGGGCCTTGGCGACAGCTATGAAGCGCTGGTTGATGAATTTCTGGGTCAGGCCGTGCCCGTGGCTGAGGTGCATCGGGATGATCCCTGCTGGTTTTTCTTTACCTCAGGTACCACGGGGCGGCCCAAGGCGGCGGTCCTGACCCATGGTCAGATGGCCTTTGTCGTGACCAATCACCTTTGTGATCTCATGCCGGGTACGGGGCAGGGGGATGCCTCCATCGTGGTGGCTCCTCTCAGCCATGGCGCGGGGGTCCATCAACTGGCGCAGGTGGCCCATGGCGTCAAGACCATCCTGCCCGCCGCCAAGAAGTTCGACCCCGAAGAAATCTGGTCCCTGGTGGAGCAATGGCAGGTTACAAATCTTTTTACGGTCCCGACCATCGTCAAGCTGCTGGTTGAACATCCCGCCGTGCAGAAGTTTGATCATTCCTGCCTGCGTTACGTGATCTATGCCGGTGCACCGATGTATCGTGCCGATCAAATTCGCGCGTTGGAGGTTCTGGGCCCGAAACTGGTGCAGTATTTCGGACTTGGGGAGGTGACGGGCAATATCACCGTTTTGCCGCCATCCCATCATTCCCGTGACGATGCGCATATGAGGATCGGAACCTGCGGTTTCGCCCGTACCGGCATGCAGGTCCAGATCCAGGATGGCGACGGTGGGGAGCTTGCCCCGGGTAAAACCGGGGAAATTGCGGTTATCGGACCTGCCGTCTTTGCGGGTTATTTCGAAAACCCCGAAGCCAATGCCAAGAGTTTCCGTAACGGATGGTTCCTGACCGGGGATCTCGGCCATATGGATTGCGAAGGGTTCGTCTACATCACCGGACGCGCCTCGGATATGTATATCTCGGGCGGCTCGAACATCTATCCGCGTGAGATCGAGGAAAAGATCCTGCAGCATCCGGGGATTTCCGAGGTGGCCGTTCTGGGTATGCCGGACCCGGTTTGGGGCGAAATTGGCGTGGCGGTCTGCGTTGCCGAACAGGGGCAGGAGACCACATCCGACGTGCTGCTTGGATGGCTGGAAGGCAGGATCACGCGTTACAAGATGCCCCGCCATGTGGTCTTTTGGGATGAATTACCCAAAAGCGGTTATGGCAAGATCACCAAGAAGATGATCCGGGAGGAGCTTCTGGCGCGCGGAGGGCTGCCCGATACAGCCCCGGTGTCATGAAACCGGGGCAGATCCTGCGCCATCCCGGGCCAAGGGCCGAGGCCCGTTTCATGGCCCTGCCCTGCCGGGTGCAGCCAGTGGAATTGCGACTGGCTGCGGGAATACCCTTTGATCGGGCAGTTGCGCAGGCCTTTGCAGATCATGGTTTCCCTGCAGGTTACCTGCGCCTGTCCAAGGCGCAGTTCGATCAGCTTTGCTATGTCATTCCCGCGCCTGCGCCGGGCGATGGTCGCGCGGCCTGGTATAGCGCAACCCATCGGTTGACCCAGGCCACCATGTGGGATGGCGGATTGCATCTGGGTCGAAAGGATGGCGCGGCTTTCCTGCATTGTCATGGGCTTTGGTCCGAAACGGGTGGGGAGGTGCGGGCGGGACACCTGCTTTCGCCGGAAAGCATATTGGCCAGGGAGGTCGTGGCACGTGGTTGGGGGGTGTCAGGTGCCGCGCTGGAGGTCCGGCATGATCCGGAAACCGGCTTCGACCTTTTTGCGCCGGTTGCGGTTTCGGATAGGGACAAGGGGGATGCCGCATTGCTGGCCACGATGCGACCCAATGAGGACCCGCATGCCATCCTGACCGAAATCGCCCGCACCCTGCCGCAAGCCGCAATCGAGGGGGTGGGCAGCCTGGTTCATACCCATTTCATTTCGGACCAGGTTGAAAGCTATGCTACCGAGGTGCTCTTGCGCGAAGGCCGCATTGACCATGGTGTCGTGACACTTTCCGCCGCTGCTGTGGGCTTTGACGGGGTGCCGAAAACCGGCCTGCTGAAACCGAATGCCAATCGCATCTGCATCACGGCGGAACTTTTGCTGATTGCCGATACCGGTGGGCCCTGATGGCGGGACCATCCCGTTTCCGCAGCGGTAAAACCGCCATTACAGGCTTTTTTCAAGGCCACCCATTCGACACAGGATTTTCCATTCTTCCGCCGATACCGGTTGAACCGAAAGCCGCATGTTGTTGACCAGAACCATGTTTTCCAAGCCGGGTTCGGATTTGCAGGCCTCCAGCGTTACCGGACGCGGCAGGGGTGCTATCGCCTTGATCCAGACGCAATCCCAGCGTGGGTCATCGGTGGTGCTGTCGGGTGCGCTTTCACGGCAGACCTCGACCACCCCGACGATTTCCTTGCCCTGATTGGAATGATAGAAAAAACCGCGATCACCGATCTTCATGGCCCGCATGTTGTTGCGTGCCTGATAATTGCGCACGCCGTTCCATTCTTCCCCTTCATCGCCCTTTTCGACCTGCTGATCCCAGCTCCAGGCATCGGGTTCGGATTTGAAAAGCCAGAAAGCCATCAGCCCACCACCTTTTTCCATTCACGGATTTCGACTTTTTCGAAAAGGCCGGCATGGGCATAGGGGTCATTTGCGGCCCAGGCCCTGGCGGCGGAAAGATCGGCGACATCAAGAATGATCAGCGATCCGCACATCTGCCCCTGCGGGTCCAGCAGCGGCCCGGCCATGTCCACCACGCCGGTCTTGTCGATATAAGCCAGATGATTGGCACGATTGGCCTTTCGGATCTCAAGGGCGCCGGGATTGTCCTGACAGATAAGGGCGATATGCATGGCTACTCCTGTTTCAGGGGGCGGGACATCAGCATGTCCACCGCCTCGGGCAGGGTAATCCGCCCTGTGCTGAGGGCGGCGACCATCGTGGCAATGGGCATGGCGATGTCCTTTTTTCGGGCCAGTCTAAGCACGGCCTGCGCCGTCGCAACCCCTTCGACCGTGGTATCGCTGTCAAAGCTTTCACCCGCGCCAAGCGCCTGACCATAGCGGAAATTGCGTGATTGGGCAGAGGTACAGGTCAGTACGAGATCGCCGAAACCTGAAAGCCCGCTCAGGGTTTCGGCGCGTGCCCCAAGTGCCAGGGCGAGGCGCTGCATTTCCGCAAAACCGCGTGTCATCAGTGCAGCGCGCGCCGAATCGCCAAGCTGCGCACCAATGGTGATCCCTGCCGCGATTGCGATGACGTTTTTCAGTGCGCCGCCCAGTTCCGCGCCAAGGGCATCGGTACTGCGATAGAGCCGCAGCACAGGTGTGGAAAGCTGAACCTGCAGTGTCTGTCCTGCAGTCTCATCCCGGCAGGCGAGCGTCAGGGCGGTGGGCAGGCCCCGTGCAATATCGGCGGCAAAGCTTGGTCCGGTCAGGATGGCGGGGGTTGTCCCAGGTCGGGCTGCTGCGATTACCCCGGTCGGGCCAAGTCCGGAGGCCAGATCAACCCCCTTGCAACAAGCGACAAGATGAGGCGCATCAAGCCTTGCCCCCGCTCCGGCCAGGAAACCGGCCAGCGCCTGTGTCGGAAGGGCAAGAAGCACTGTTTCACACCCCGAGAGTTCATCGATTTCCGTGGTGACAGATATGTTTTGTGGCAATTCGACCCCGGGCAGGCGTGGCAGGACCCGTGTTTTTATCCCGCGCCCCCATAGCTTGACCTCCCCCTGCCGTGCCAGCGCCACGGCCAGCGCGCCGCCGAAAGCGCCGGCGCCCGCGATCCCGATCATGCCTTTGCCCCCTTTTTGCCGGAGCCCAGCAAGGCCGGGCTTTTATTGTCCAGTGGCCAGCGCGGGCGTGCAGCAAGGTCCATCCCGTCACGCCCGCCCGCGCGAAACCGTTCGATCCCCGCCCAGGCGATCATCGCGCCATTATCGGTGCAAAGCCGCTGGGGAGGGGCGGTGAAACGCACGCCGTTTTCGATGCAGACTGCCTCAAGCGCCTGTCGAATGGCCGTATTCGCCGCAACCCCGCCGGCGACGGCCAGCGCCTGTGCCTGGCTTTCTGCCAGGGCGCGGCGGGTCTTTTCGGCCAGCACATCCGTAACGGCGGCCTGAAATCCCGCGCAGATATCGGCGCGGTCCTGCAGATACAGCCCGTCCTGACTGGCCAATAACCCGTCGCGCGCGCGAAGGACGGCCGTTTTCAGCCCGGAAAAGGACATGTCGCAGCCCGATCGGTCCAGAAGCGGCCGCGGCAGGCGAAACCGGGTGGGGTCGCCCTTCGCGGCCTCCCGCTCGACGGCGGGGCCGCCGGGTTGTGGCAGGCCAAGGCATTTGGCGACCTTGTCAAAGGCCTCACCGGGCGCATCGTCAATCGAACCTCCCAGGCGGGTGAATTCTTCCGCACTGTCCACCTTCAGAAACTGGCAATGCCCCCCTGATACCAGCAACATCAGATAGGGATAATCCAACCCTTCCGTCAATCGCGGGGTCAGGGCGTGGCCTGCCAGATGATTGACCCCAACAAGCGGCAGGCCCGCCCCGGTTGCGATTCCCTTGGCGCACATCACTCCTGCCAGAACACCGCCGATCAGCCCCGGCCCGGCGGTAACCGCCACACCATCCAGATCACGCAGGCCCAGCCCGGCTTGCGTCAGGGCGGCCTCCACGCAAAGGTCGATCCGTTCGGCATGGGCGCGGGCGGCAAGTTCCGGGACCACACCGCCAAATGGTGCGTGCAGCCCGGTCTGCCCTTCCACCACCGAAGACAGGATCTGCCCGCCGCCGGGGGCAAAAACATGGTCCGACCGGACCACCGCCGCAGCACTGTCATCGCAACTTGTTTCGATGCCGAGGAAGGTGAGCGTTCCGTCCATGCCCTTACCGTTGCCAGAAGACCCCTCAGCAGGTAACACCGGGGCGATGATCCCACAATCCCGTTACCCCGTCTTTCTGTTGACCCGTCCTGAACCGCAAGGCGCGGCGATGGCGGCGCGGCTGGTGGACCTGTTTCCCGATGCAGCGGTCGTGCGCAGCCCGCTTCTGACAACGGATTTCCGTGCACCGCCCCTGCCCGAGGGTCCGTTCAGTGCCGTGGTTTTCACCTCACAGGCCGGGGTTGAGGCCGCCCGGCGCCTGACGGGATTGCCGCAACGGGCCTATTGTGTTGGTGATCGAACCGCCGAGGCTGCAAGGAAAGCGGGATTTGTCGCGCTTTCGGCAGGTGGTGCTGCGGAGGACCTGATCACAATCATCCTCGAAACGGGGGAGATGGGGCCGTTATTGCACCTGCGGGGTGCACATAGCCGCGGTGAGATTGCCGCCAGACTTGCCGAAGCGGGGGTCAGGGCGCAGGCTCTGGTGATCTATGAACAACGTGCCCAACAGCTTTCGGGGGCGGCAGCCGGGTTGTTGGCGGGGAGGAATCCCGTAATCGCACCGCTTCTGTCGCCGCGCAGTGCCAGGCTTTTTCTGCGTGAAATCACGAGGATTGGGGCGGTTGCACCGCTTTTCTGCCCGGTCCTGAGCCCATCAATTGCCGCTGAGATCCCCGAAACGCCGGATCGGCGGGTTTTTCTTGCAACAAGACCTGATTTAGAGGCACTGACAAAAGCAATAAAGAGTGCCTATGCCGTAGCGGTCCGATCTTGAGGCCCGGGGGCTTGCGCACTAGGGTAGTTATAAATGCCTGCCAACAGGGCCGGAAGACGGAGGGACAGCAATGGCAACGCCGAAAACGCCGCGAAAGCGGGCTGAGAAACCGGGCGAGCCTGCCAGGAACGCTGAGAAGCCAGCGATAGAGAAAACCGGCTCCCCGACGAAAAAACAGCCACAAAAAACAATATCACCAATCGAGGCTGCCGTAAGCGCAAGGAAGGTGGGTGCCGCACGGCCCGAAAGCGGCGCGAAGGATCCCGTCAAATCCGAAACGACATCATCCGGGGCGAAAGCTGCTGCAAGCATTGCCGATGACGACAAGCCGGTATCGAAACCCGAAACTGTGCCGTCCGGAAAAGCCGATGAGGCCAAGGTGGCGGAGGCGAAACCCGAAGCCGCCGTCGTGGCGGCAGGGGATGGGAAGAAAACGGAAGACAGGGATAAAACGACCGAAGTCAGGCCCGAACCAACCCGCCGGGATCCCGCACCTTCTCCCCCTGCGGCCCCGGCAAGTTCCGGTGCCGGTTTCTGGGCGTTGCTGCTGGGGGGGCTTGTGGCGGCGGTGATCGGTTTTATCATGGCCCGATATGTCCTGCCTGAAGGCTGGCCCGTAGCGGGGGCAACGCCCTTGAAGGACCAGATTGAGGCTCAGGCCGCCGAGATTGCCGATCTGAAGACGCAGCTTGGTGCCCTATCCGACCCTGATACTTCAGCGACCGATGCCGCGATTGCCGATTTGCAGGAACGGATCGCCCAGGCCTCTACCGCTGCAGAGGCTGCGCACCAGTCGGTAACAGCCCTGACTGAAAACCCGCCCGGTCTTCCCGATGAGGTGAGTGAACAGATTGCCTTGCTGGCCGAACGGCTTGCCGTTGTGGAACAACGCCCCATACCCGATGGCAGCGGCGCCACACCTGAGGCCGTGGCCCAGCTTGAAGCTGCCGTTGCCACCTTGCGCGAGGATCTTGTTGCACAGGAAGAACGCGCGGCAGCGGCGGCCGATGCCGTGCGCGCCGAGGCGGAACAGATCAGGGCGGATGCAGAGGAGGAACGCGCAGAGGGCGCGGCCGAGGCCGATGCGATCCTGCAGGAAGCTGCGATGGCCCGACTTGTCGCGGCATTTCAAAGCGGGGCACCCTATGATGAGGCACTGGCCGTTCTGGGGCAGGGCGGACAGGAATTGCCTGCCGTCCTGATGGAGAATGCCGAGGCGGGGCTGACAACCGTTGCCGCGTTGCTCGAAGGTTTCGACACCCCCGCCCGGGCGGCAATTGCCGCCGAATTGCGCAACGATATGGGGGAAAACCTGACGGATCGTCTTGGGGCCTTCCTGCGGACACAGACGGGTGCGCGTTCCCTGACCCCGCAGGAAGGTGCGGGGGCCGATGCCGTGCTGTCGCGCGTCGAGGCCGCCTTGCGCGCCGATGATGTCGATGGCGCGCTGGCTGAACTCGGCACCCTGTCGGAACCGGCACTGGCCGAGATGTCGGGCTGGATGGAACAGGCGCAGGTCCGGCAGGCAGCCGGAAAGGCGATTGCCGATCTTTCGGCTTCTCTGGGTGAAAGGTAAGCGGCGCCATGATCTGGTCACTCATCAAAGTTCTGGTTTTTGTCGGGGTCATTGCGGGACTGACCTATGGCGCCAGCATGTTGCTGGATACCGATGGCCATATCCGCATCGAACTGGCGGGGCAGAGCTATCTGCTTGGCCCGTTGCAGACGGCCATCGCAGCAGCGTTGCTTTTGGTGGTCATGTGGATTCTGCTAAAGCTTTTCGGGCTTCTGATTGCCTTTCTGCATTTTCTCAATGGTGACGAAACCGCGATTTCGCGGTTTTTCGACCGCAATCGTGAACGCAAGGGGTACAAGGCCTTGTCGGACGGGCTGATGGCGCTTGCCTCGGGGGAGGGCCGCGTGGCGCTGGCCCGTGCGCAGAAGGCGGAAAAATTCCTCGACAAGCCGGAACTGACCACCTTGCTGATCGCCCAGGCCGCCGAGATGACGGGCGATACGACGCGTGCAACCGAAGCCTATAAGGCGTTGCTTGATGATCAGAAAACCCGTTTTGTCGGCATTCGCGGGCTGATGAAACAGAAGATGGCCGAAGGCGATACCGCAACGGCGCTGCAACTGGCGGAAAAGGCCTTCGCGCTGAAGCCCAAACATTCCGATACCCAGGATGTGTTGCTGGCGCTCCAGACCGACCATGCCGATTGGAAGGGCGCGCGCAAGACCCTGGGGGCCAAGCTGAAGGCCGGTGAATTGCCGCGCGATGTGTTCCGTCGGCGCGATGCGGTCCTTGCCTTGCAGGAAGCCAGGGTCGTGCTGGATGAAGACGCGGGCATTGAGGCACAGGAAGCCGCGATTGAGGCAAATCGCCTGTCGCCCGACCTGATCCCCGCCGCTGTCATGGCCGCGCGGGGCTATATCGCCAAACGTGACCCCCGGCGTGCCACGCGGGTCCTGAAAAAGGCCTGGGCTGCGCGGCCCCATCCCGACCTGGCCGCCGCCTTTGCCGAAATTGCACCGAATGAAACCACGGCGGCCCGGCTGAAACGGTTCCGCGCCCTGACCTCAACCAACCCGGATGATCCCGAAGCCCGGCTTTTGCGGGCGGAATTGAACATCGCGGCGGAGGATTTTCCCGAGGCGCGGCGGGCGCTGGGTGATCTGGCCACACGCAAACCCACCTCGCGCAGCCTTGCCATCATGGCGGCCATTGAACGGGGGGAGGGTGCGGATGATGCGGTTGTGCGGGGCTGGCTGGCCCGGGCGCTCAATGCCCCGCGTGGGCCGCAATGGTGTTGTGACAAATGCCAGGCGATCCACGCCCAATGGGTTCCGGTTTGCGACAATTGCCAAGGATTCGATACGCTTTCCTGGCGTGAGCCGCCAGATAGCCATGCCGCCAGTACAACCGGGACGGAATTGCTTCCGCTGATTGTCGGTACACCTGCCGTTGATACGGCAGCTTCGGATGCGGTTGAGGTCATATCGGATAAGGCCGCGGCCGACGGGCCTGAAACCACGCCTGCCGGAGGCGCGGCAGATGGTGTGCCGGGACAGGAAGGCAAGCCCGTGAAAGATGCTGAAACGACCGACAGGCAACCCCTGACCGCAACAGGGGACACAGCAGCCCCGAGGCAGGCTGCGCAGCCAGATAGCCCGGATGGGAAAGCCCCATCGGAGAACAGGAAATAGACGCTTCCGCCGGATACCATATCCCATAGCCAGGGCCCGGTTGCGGCCTGTTTTTCCCATCACCCGTGGATTTCGGGGACAGGGGTTCGAAACGCCACAAGACCTGTGAAAACCTGCGTCTTTATTATTGCACTCTCTTTTCGGGTCATGTACGCGAATGGCGCAGCGCCGGTGTAGCTCAGATGGTAGAGCACTCGATTCGTAATCGAGAGGCCCGGGGTTCAAGTCCCCGCACCGGCACCAGCATTCAGCCCGTCAACTGTTGCGATGTTTGGCCTGCGGTCAGATTTCCGGCCCATAAAGTCAGAGCAGGTATTTGTGCATTGTGCCGCAAAAGGCGCGAAGGGCCCTTCGGTAGCGCGACGGGTGCCGCCCGGGCCGCTGCACGGCTGTTTCGGAGCCCACTTAAAAATCAAAGGCGCGGAACAGAGAAAACCAGTCCGCGCAACAAAGGCTCACCATCAACATCAATACGACACACTGCTTCAAACCGAGCATTACCTAGGCTGCGATGTAAGTTGTCAGGCAGGCTTTCGATTATTCCCACCCTTTCTTGCTCTGTTGGAGCTTGGCAAATTGACCAAGCGTCGGCAAACCATGAAGGAACGTCTGATGTAATACCCAAGTACTTTTTCTCACGGTTCTCAAAGCTCAAGGAACGAAAAAACTTGGGGCCATCACCGGTTGATGACTCGGGAACGTCTGCGTCCAAAACAATACCCCTTAGACCGTTCTTAAATGATACGAAGTAAGCTCCCTTCGGGAGGTCAGGCATGCTGAAAAGGCCACGACGGTTATATTCATACACCAAAAGCCCAATGTAGCCGACGATCCCCACAACAACAATTCGACTAATCCACTTAAGCATTAATAAACCTCTGTTTAGAAACCGCAAATTCCCAAAGGGCTTCATTGGGAACTTTTACCACATTGATCACTGCTAAAGCTTTTCAATCATCTTGCAAATACTGTCTATTGCATTTTCAAGCCGAGACCTCTGTGCCCACTCAAGGCTGTTAGCTGCCATTGGCCCCATAGAGGCGAAAGTCAGCTTCGGTCCCGCACATCTGACTTGCGCAGATCGCGTGGCGAAGGTCTGGTTCAGGGTAAGCGCAGCAAGGCCATTCTTCGGTCAGGTTCACGATTTTGCTGCACCGAATCAAAGATGTATCATGTGTCGTATTCTACACGATCCCACCGTCCCGCCAGCCATATCAGCCGCCGAAATCATCCAGCATGATATCTTCACGGTCAACGCCAAGG
>JBKEDF010000080.1:0-81947 GCA_047975325.1 Pseudorhodobacter sp.
GCAGCATCTTTGGTCCTTTCATGGGCCCGCCGGTTTGCAAGCGGGACTTCGGCATTGACTTGGCCATCACCGCCGATGCTAGGCAAGATCAGCCGCTTGTTATCGGATAACATCCGGCTAAGGCCATGATTTTGGCGAAATTCATCATCCTTCTGCCGCGTTCATGCCCCTTTCGCAGGGCAATTTCCAAAAGGTGATGGCAAGGATGATCAGGATGATGAAGGCGGATTTTCCCGCAATTTCCGTAACGCTGTTTGACCGTATTGGTGCGATTCTCTGGCGGGACCGCTGGGTTTTCGGGTTGATCGCCTTGCATTGGCTGGTGACGGTATCAATCATTACGGCTGCGGACCTGCCCTATGAAAACAGTGCCATCCGCGCACTGTTTCGGATCTTCACCATTCTGATGCCCGTCTACCTGCTGGTCCTGCTGATCTGGCGCATTATCGCGATTTCACGTGCCAATCCGGGAAAACGCCCGATCCCGATCCTGATGCGGGATCTGCGGGAAATCGCTACTGATTTCGATGGCCTCCTGCGTGGAGCGTTCATGTTGGTGGGAGTGTCGATCTTCTTTGGCAATTTTTCGGTTTTGAAACTGTCCATACCGCAGTTGAACCCGTTTGGCTGGGATCTGACCTTTGCAGGTCTGGATGCGGCATTGCATTTCGGGACTGATCCGTGGCGGTATTTCTGGTCTTTTCTGGGAAACACTGCCGGGATCCACTTTTTGAATGCGGTCTATGTTTTCTGGCTGTTCCTGCTTTATTTCGTCAATTTCGCGGGGGCTTTTACCAGGACGGATCCACAGCTGCGGCGGACGTATTTCATCGCCTTCCTGCTGACCTGGGGATTGGGGGGAAACCTGCTGGCGACACTGTTTTCATCGGTGGGTCCGTGTTTTTATGGCCCGTTGGGCCTGGGGGACAGATTCGCCCCGCTGATGGTTGGGCTGCAGGCCATCCACGCGGCGACGCCGATCACCTCACTTGATGTGCAGCAGATGCTATGGGCAGGCTATGCGACAGGTGAGGGGGGAAAGGGAATTTCGGCCTTTCCGTCCATGCATGTGGCAAGTTCGATGCTTCTGGCGCTTTATGCCATGGCCTGGCGGCGCTGGGCGGGCTGGATGATGATGGTTTTCGTGGGGCTTGTGCAGCTTGCGACGATCATGCTGGGCTGGCACTACGCGATTGATGGCTATGCCGGGATCATCGTCGCATTCCTTGCCTGGTGGGGGGCGGGCAGGATTGCGCGGCTGGGCAATTGAAAACGGGGGCTCAAGACCCCCGTTTATGATCCACTTTTCGGGGTCAGACCGAAAGGCAGATATATTTCATTTCCAGATAATCATCCATGCCGTGATGTGAGCCTTCCCGACCAAGGCCGGATTGCTTCACCCCTCCGAAGGGGGCAACCTCGGTGGAAATGATGCCGGTATTCACCCCGACGATGCCATATTCCAGTTCTTCCTGTACGCGGGTGATACGCCCGATATCGCGGGCATAGAAATAGGCGGCAAGGCCGAATATCGTGGCATTGGCCTTTTCGATGACCTCTTCCTCGGTTTCAAAACGGAAAAGCGGCGCGACAGGGCCGAAGGTTTCCTCATTGGTGACAACCATCTGATCGGTCACCCCGGTCAGGATCGTTGGTTCGAAGAAATTGCCACCCAGATCGTGGCGTTTGCCGCCGGTGACCAGTGTGGCGCCCTTGCCGGTGGCATCGGCGATATGTTCTTCGACCTTTTCCACCGCCGCGATATTGACCAGCGGGCCGAACTGCACCTCATCGGTCAGCCCGTCGCCGACCCTGGTCCGGGCCAGCGCCTCTGCCAGTTTGCGGGCGAAGGCATCATAAACCCCGGCCTGAACATAGATACGGTTGGCGCAAACACAGGTTTGCCCGTTATTGCGGAACTTGGAGGCCATGGCCCCCAGCACCGCCGCATCCAGATCGGCATCGTCAAAGACGATGAAGGGCGCGTTGCCCCCCAGTTCCATCGAACATTTCATAACCTGATCGGCGGCCTGGCGCAGCAGGATCCGGCCAACTTCGGTCGAGCCGGTGAAGGTGAGCTTCCGTATGGCTGGATTTTCACAAAATTCCTTGCCGATATCGGAAGACCGCGTCGAGGTGATAACGGAAAAGATCCCCTTGGGCAGGCCCGCCCGTTCGGCCAGTACCGCCAGTGCCAGCGCCGATAGCGGTGTTTCAGCGGCGGGACGGGCGACGAAACCACAGCCCACGGCCAGGGCAGGGCCACATTTGCGGGTGATCATCGCATTGGGAAAGTTCCAGGGCGTGATGGAGCCGACCACGCCAATGGGTTGACGGATCACGGTTATGCGCTTGTCCGGCTGGTGGCCGGGCACGGTTTCGCCATAGATGCGCTTGGCCTCTTCGGCGAACCATTCGATGAAGGAGGCACCATAGGCAATTTCGCCCGTGGCTTCGGCCAGCGGCTTGCCCATCTCGGCGGTCAGGATTGCCCCGAGATCGGCCTGATTGGCCATCATCAGATCATACCATTTCCGCAGGATATTGGCGCGTTCCTTGGCGGTGCGCTTTTGCCAGGCCTTCATCGCGGCCTCGGCGCTGGCGATGGCACGGGCAGTTTCGGCGCGGCCCAGGTCGGGAACCTCGCAGATCACATCGCCACGGGCAGGATTGGTGACCGCAAAGGTCGTGCCGTCATCGGCATCGATCCATTCACCGGCAACATAGGCCTTGGTCGCCAGGAGCGTGGGATCTTTCAGGATATTGCGCAGGTCGGTCGCGGTGTCGAGCATGGGTTCCCTCCGGATTCGATCTGGCCTGAAAGAGCATGCCATGCGTGCGAAGTCCAGCGGCCTGACGGCCGATCACGCGTGCCGCAGCAGATAACGTTCGGCATCGATCTGTACCGCATTGGCATTGGCCGGCGCAAAGGGCAGCCTGCGCCCGCGCCGCAGGCGCGCCCGCAGATCCTCCTTGGGACGTGGTTCGACACAAAAGAACGATGCTTCCCCCGGCCCCGTGATCGAACCGAAATCATTCAGCAATTGTTCCCCGAACCGGATATGCCGTCCGTCACGATGGCCCAGGGTAGGCGAGGCCCTTTCATTGCGCACCAGAAACCAGACCCCGTCCAGCGCATGATCGGCGTAACCATCGGGCCGGGTTGAAAGGTGTTTTTGCGGACTGGCGACACAAAGAACGAAGATACAAGACATAACGATTCCCCCCGAAAATCATTTCGCCTCATATAAATATATGGGGTTCAATCGATGCCACGGCAAGGGATATTCCCCGTTTTCACAGGCGTTTTTGGCCGTCAAAACCCGGTAATCGGGACATTTCGGGATTCCCGCCTTTTCAGGGACGCCGGAAATGCCGATAGTGGCCGACACGTCCAAAATGTGCGGATATTTCCCATACCGGCCAAGCAGGAGAGATGTGGTGCGCCTGAACTCCTCCGTCCAAGTGACCTCCGCCTCCTTTCGCGCAAATCGCGAGGCGCATCTGGAAAGGCTGGGCCAGGTGAAGGATGCAGCCGGGGCAGCCTCTGCCGGAGGTGGGGAAAAGGCACTGTCACGCCACCTGTCACGGGGCAAGATGGCCCCGCGTGACAGAGTGGCGGCACTATTGGATCCGGGAACGCCCTTTCTGGAAATCGGCGCCACGGCGGCACATGGCATGTATGACGGTGCAGCACCCGGGGCGGGGCTGATAGCCGGGGTCGGGTGTGTTTCGGGGCAGGATTGCATGGTGGTCTGCAACGATGCCACGGTAAAGGGCGGCACCTATTATCCGATGACGGTAAAAAAGCACCTCCGCGCCCAGGAAATTGCCGCTGAATGCCATTTGCCCTGCCTTTATCTGGTGGATTCGGGTGGGGCCAATCTGCCCAATCAGGATGAGGTCTTTCCCGATCGGGACCATTTCGGGCGGATCTTCTATAATCAGGCGCGGATGAGCGCGGCCGGCATTCCCCAGATCGCGGTGGTGATGGGAAGCTGCACCGCAGGCGGGGCTTATGTGCCAGCCATGTCGGATGTCACCATCATCGTAAGGGATCAGGGGACGATCTTTCTGGCCGGACCGCCCTTGGTGAAAGCCGCCACGGGGGAGGTTGTCAGCGCCGAGGATCTGGGGGGCGGTGATGTGCACACGCGCCTATCCGGTGTTGCCGATTATCTGGCCGAGGATGATGCCCATGCGTTGGTGCTTGCCCGTCGCGCGGTGGCCGGGCTGAATCGCCGCAAGCCGGAGACTGTCCTGTGGCAGACGGCGGAGGAGCCGGCCTATGATCCGGAGGAGATCCTCGGGATTGTGCCTGCCGATCTGCGTATCCCCTATGATATCCGCGAGGTTATCGCGCGGATCGTGGATGGGTCGCGTTTCGATGAATTCAAGCCGCGCTTTGGAGAAACGCTGGTGACGGGTCTTGCCCATGTCATGGGCTGCCCGGTGGGGATCATCGCGAATAACGGCGTGCTTTTTTCCGAATCCGCAATCAAGGGCGCGCATTTCATAGAACTGTGCAGTCAGCGCCGTATTCCATTGGTTTTCCTGCAAAACATTACCGGATTCATGGTCGGTCGCAAATATGAAAATGAGGGCATCGCCCGCCATGGGGCGAAGATGGTAACGGCAGTGGCCACCACATCGGTTCCGAAGGTGACGATGCTGGTGGGGGGCTCCTTCGGGGCGGGAAATTACGGTATGGCCGGACGGGCCTATCAGCCCCGGTTCCTCTGGTCCTGGCCGAATTCGCGGATTTCGGTCATGGGAGGGGCGCAGGCAGCGGGGGTGCTTGCCACCGTTCGGCGCGAGGCGATTGAACGTGGCGGTGGCAGTTGGAGCGCCGAGGAGGAGGAAAACTTCAAACGCCCCACGATCGAGATGTTCGAAACCCAGTCGCATCCGCTTTATGCCTCCGCGCGGCTTTGGGATGACGGCATCATCGATCCCAGGCGCAGCCGTGAGGTGCTGGCACTGTCATTGCGGGCGGCATTGAACGCCCCGATAGGGGAGACACGCTTTGGCGTGTTCCGGATGTGAAAGATGGGTGGGTCTGCTGATCGACGGTGCGTTGGTTTCCTTGCGGTGCCGGGCTGAGGAGGGAGTTCATGTTTCGCAAGATCCTGATTGCCAATCGCGGGGAAATCGCATGTCGGGTGATCCGCACGGCGCATCGGCTTGGCCTTGCCACGGTCGCGGTCTATTCGGAGGCTGATGTGAATGCAGCCCATATGGCACTGGCGGATGAGGCTGTTGCCATCGGTGGTCCGCGTCCGGCTGACAGCTATCTGCGTGGCGATGCCATCATTGCGGCGGCCCGTGCCCGTGGGGCGGAGGCCATTCATCCCGGTTACGGCTTCCTTTCGGAAAATCCCGAATTTGTCGAGGCGGTGGAGGCGGCAGGGCTGACCTTCATCGGGCCTTCGGCGGCGGCAATCCGCGCCATGGGCCTGAAGGATGCCGCAAAGACCCTGATGACGAAGGCCGAGGTGCCGGTTGTTCCCGGTTATCAGGGGAAGGATCAGACGCCCGGCAGGCTGAAACGCGAAGCGGCGGAAATCGGCTATCCGGTCCTGATCAAGGCGGTGGCGGGCGGGGGCGGCAAGGGGATGCGCCGGGTTGACCATGCCGGGGATTTTGCGGAGGCGCTGGCGGCCGCGCAGGGTGAGGCGCAGACGGCCTTCGCAAATCCTGCCGTATTGATTGAAAAATATATCGAGACACCGCGCCATATAGAGGTGCAGGTCTTTGGTGATGGGACCCGGGCAATCCACCTGTTTGAACGGGACTGTTCGCTTCAGCGCCGTCATCAGAAGGTCCTCGAGGAAGCCCCGGCCCCCGGCATGACCGATGCGATGCGTGCAGCCATGGCGGCGGCGGCGGTACGCGCGGCCGGGGCTATCGGCTACAGGGGGGCCGGGACGGTGGAATTCATCGTCGATGCATCCGAAGGGCTGCGCGAAGATCGTTTCTGGTTCATGGAGATGAATACCCGCCTTCAGGTTGAACATCCGGTGACGGAGGCGATTACCGGCATCGATCTGGTGGAATGGCAATTGCGCGTAGCGGCGGGGGAACCCCTGCCGCTTGGACAGGAGGATCTGGCGATCAGCGGTCATGCCATCGAGGCCCGGCTTTATGCCGAAGATGTGCCTGCCGGATTTTTGCCCGCGACGGGGCGGCTTGCGCATCTGGCCTTTCCGGCGGGGATTCGTACCGATAGTGGCGTGCGCGCGGGCGATGCCATCGGCCCCTGGTATGATCCGATGATTGCCAAGATCATCGCCCACGGTCCGACCCGCGCGATTGCGTTGCGCCGCCTTGACCGGGCGCTTTGTGAAACACAGGTTGCGGGAACCGTCACCAACCTTTCCTTTCTGGTCTCGCTTGTGCGTCATGCGGGGTTTGCGGCGGGAAAGGTCGATACCGGCCTGATCGAACGGGATCTGGGCTCCCTGACCCTGCCGGTTGCGGAAGACGGGGTGATGCGCGCGGCTCAGGCCACGGCGCTCCTTGTGGTGGCGGATCTGCCGCAGGATCCGCTCGCGGGCTTCAGCCTGTGGGACCCGATTGCCTTTCCGGTCGCGCTGGAAGGGCTTTCGGGCCGGATCCTGCTTGATGGGCCCGGTACGGCCCGGGTGGAAATCGGGGAGGATACCCTTGCTGCCACGCGCGGGCCGGATGGTTGGATGGTAGAGGGCCATGCCGCAATGAAGGCGATTGTGCACGGCGACTGCATACATGTCTTCTTGCCCGAAGGGCGGCCCGCATTCAGTGCCTCGCGGGTGGAATTGCTGGCGCCGGGCATGGAGGCCGCATCGGCGGGGGATCACGTGCTGGCCCCGATGCCGGGGGTGGTGAAGGCGGTCCATGTGGCGGTAGGCGCGCATGTGTCGCGGGGGGACGGGCTGGCAGTTATGGAAGCCATGAAGATGGAACACACCCTGCGCGTGGCCCGGGATGGGGTCGTCGAACAGGTTCTGGTCGAGGAGGGCGCACAGCTGGAGGCGGGTGCAGCCCTGATTGCCCTGGTCCCGGAAGGTTGAGGGGCGGATGACGTCGAGGTCTATGAGGTAGGCCCCCGCGACGGGTTTCAGAACGAAAAGCGTGTGGCCCCCTTACGGAAAAGATCGCGCTGGTCGATTGCCCGTCACGCACCGGGGGCCGGAGGATTGAAACCGGCAGTTTCGTGTCGCCAAAATGGGTGCCGTAAATGGTCGACATCGCGGTAGTCATGGCCGGGATCACGCGTGCGGCAGGTATTTATGCTGGCGCGACCATTCGACGCGGAGGATGCTGTGGGACCTGATCTTTTGGCACCGCTGCCACGGCTTTCGGGCAAGGGGGCCCTGGATCATTCCATTGCCGCACTGGTGGCGCGTTGGAAAAGCGGAGAACTGGAAGAGGGAATCGCGGCATTTTTCGAAAAGCGTCTGCC
This sequence comes from Pseudorhodobacter sp., assembly GCA_047975325.1. GTDB lineage: Bacteria > Pseudomonadota > Alphaproteobacteria > Rhodobacterales > Rhodobacteraceae > JBKEDF01. Next base: position 7,445 of record JBKEDF010000080.1, read on the forward strand.
ACGATGGGCGGGACAGGCTTTCCCCGCTTCGTTTGGGCAGATTGCGTTCAGGCAGGATAATCTTGCGTGATTTGATCGAATTGCAGGGCGATTGAGGACGCCACCCTCAGTTGACCCCGCATCGGGGGGAGAGTAAACCCATCGGGATAACCAGTCTGCCCCGGGCAGGCAGGGCAAGCGTATCGCCAGCTTAAGGAGCATCTCGTGGACGCACTTCTCCGGGAATATCTGCCGATATTGATTTTCCTTGCGCTGGCAATTGGTCTTGGCCTCGTGCTGATCCTTGCCGCAGTGGTTGTGGCGGTACGGAATCCGGACCCCGAAAAGGTTTCAGCCTATGAATGCGGATTCAACGCGTTCGACGATGCCCGGATGAAATTCGATGTTCGTTTCTATCTCGTGTCGATCCTTTTCATCATCTTCGATCTTGAGGTTGCCTTCCTTTTCCCCTGGGCGGTGGCCTTCGGCGATATCAGCATGACGGCCTTCTGGTCCATGATGGTGTTCCTTGCGGTGCTGACGGTCGGTTTCGCCTATGAATGGAAGAAGGGGGCGCTGGAATGGGAATGATGACGGGCGCAAATACCGCAGGGGCGGATCGGGACGTGGCGACAGAGGCCCTGAACAGGGAATTGCAGGATAAGGGTTTCCTGCTGACCTCGACCGAGGATATCATCAACTGGGCGCGCAACGGTTCCCTTCACTGGATGACCTTCGGCCTTGCCTGCTGCGCGGTCGAGATGATGCAGACCTCCATGCCGCGCTATGATCTGGAACGTTTCGGGACCGCGCCGCGTGCCTCTCCGCGCCAGTCGGATCTGATGATCGTTGCCGGGACACTGACCAACAAGATGGCGCCCGCGCTGCGCAAGGTCTATGACCAGATGCCCGAACCCCGCTATGTGATTTCCATGGGAAGCTGTGCCAATGGTGGTGGCTATTACCATTACAGCTATTCGGTGGTGCGGGGCTGCGACCGTATCGTGCCGGTGGATATCTATATCCCCGGCTGTCCGCCCACGGCCGAGGCGCTGCTTTACGGCATCCTGCAATTGCAGCGGAAGATCCGCCGCACCGGCACGCTTGTACGTTAGGGGATCGTGATGTCTGAAGCCTTGCAAGAGCTTGCGGCCACGCTTGAACTGCGCCGTCCCGATGCGATTATCGCCACCCAGATCGCCTTTGGCGAATTGACGGTGGAGGTCGAGCTTCCCTTCCTGGTGGCACTGGTCGAACTGTTGAAGACCGACCCGGCCTGCAAATTTTCGACATTGATCGATATTACGGCGGTAGACTATCCCGAACGGCCTGCGCGGTTCGATGTGATCTATCATTTCCTGTCAATGTACCAGAACCATCGAATCCGCCTCAAGGTGGCTGTGGGGGAAGATGAGATGGTCCCATCGATCACCACAGTTCATCCCGCCGCAAACTGGTTCGAACGCGAAATCTATGACATGTTCGGTATCCTCTTTTCCGGCCATCCGGATCTGCGCAGGCTGTTGACGGATTATGGTTTCCGTGGCCATCCGTTGCGCAAGGATTTTCCGACGACAGGCTATACCGAGGTGCGTTATGACGAGGCGCAGAAACGTGTGGTCTATGAACCGGTACAACTGGTGCAGGAATACCGGCAATTCGATTTCATGAGCCCCTGGGAAGGTGCGAATTACGTGCTTCCGGGCGATGACAAGGCCAAAGGCTGATCGACGTGGCGGATGCAACGACAATCCCGCTTGGCATAGGCGCCGTAAAAGCTGGCACGAACTGGTCTTGTCGGCCTTTGTCGGGCCATCCGGATTGGTTTCCGGAAGGTTGGCAGCAGAATATGGGTAGGGATGTGACATGATGGATGGCAGCTTCGACGACGCGCTGACCGGCGAACAGAAGATCCGCAACTTCAACATCAACTTTGGGCCGCAACACCCTGCTGCACATGGTGTTTTACGTCTTGTCCTGGAACTTGACGGTGAAATTGTGGAACGTTGCGACCCCCATGTCGGCCTGCTTCATCGCGGGACCGAAAAGCTGATGGAAAGCCGCACCTATCTTCAGAACCTGCCCTATTTTGACCGGCTTGATTACGTGGCCCCGATGAACCAGGAACATGCCTGGTGTCTGGCGATCGAACGGCTGACCGGCACGGAGGTGCCCCGGCGTGCGCAACTTATCCGGGTGCTTTATTCCGAAATCGGGCGCGTGCTGAACCATCTGCTGAACGTGACGACGCAGGCCATGGATGTCGGCGCGCTCACCCCGCCGCTTTGGGGATTCGAGGAACGCGAAAAGCTGATGATCTTCTATGAAAGGGCCTGTGGGGCGCGGCTCCATTCCGCCTATTTCCGCCCCGGCGGTGTGCATCAGGATCTGCCTTCGGAACTGGTTGAGGATATCGATACCTGGGCAATCGAATTTCCGAAGGTTCTGGATGATATCGAAACCCTGCTGACGGAAAACCGCATTTTCAAGCAGCGCAACGCCGATATCGGCATCATTTCCGAAGAGGATATCCAGAACTGGGGGTATTCGGGCGTGATGGTGCGTGGTTCAGGCCTGGCCTGGGATCTGCGTCGTGCGCAACCCTATGAATGTTATGATGAATTCGATTTCAAGATCCCGGTTGGCAAGAATGGTGATTGCTATGACCGGTATCTCTGCCGCATGGCGGAGATGCGCGAATCGACCTCCATCATCCGGCAGGCCTGCGAAAAGCTGCGCCATGAAAAGGGGGATATCCTGGCGCGCGGCAAGATCACCCCGCCCAGGCGCGGCGATATGAAAACCTCGATGGAAGCACTGATCCACCACTTCAAGCTTTATACCGAGGGTTTCCATGTTCCCGAAGGGGAAGTCTATGCTGCGGTGGAAGCACCGAAGGGTGAATTCGGCGTCTATCTCAAGGCCGACGGAACCAACAAACCCTATCGCGCAAAGATCCGCGCGCCGGGCTATCTGCATTTGCAAAGCATGGATCATGTCTGCAAGGGGCATCAGCTTGCCGATGTGTCCGCCATTATCGGAACGATGGATATCGTTTTCGGGGAGGTGGACCGCTGATGGTCGACCTTCCGCTCCTGCTGATGCTCATGGCGGCCTTTTCGGCCGCGATTGCGGTGTCGCGCAGATTCGACACCCCGGGCTGGGCCTATCCGGCCGGCATTGCGGTGGGTATCGCACTGCTGTTTGTCCTGTTCCTGGGGTTCACCTCCATGCTGACGTTCGGCCATATATTCGGCATGAACGATATTTTTCCTATTCCGGAGTAACGCATGCTTCGTCGCCTTTATCATGATCAGCCCGAGAGTTTCGAGTTTACGCCCGCCAATCTGGAATGGGCGCGGGGGCAGATCTCCAAATACCCCGAAGGGCGCCAGGCCTCTGCGGTTATCCCGCTGCTGTGGCGGGCGCAGGAACAGGAAGGCTGGCTCAGTCGGCCGGCCATCGAACATGTCGCCTCAATGCTGGGCATGGCCGATATCCGGGTATTGGAGGTTGCAACTTTCTACTTTATGTTTCAACTGCAACCTGTTGGTTCTGTTGCGCATATCCAGATTTGCGGTACGACTTCCTGCATGATTTGCGGGGCGGAGGACCTGATTGCCGTCTGCAAGGAACTTATCGCATCGCAGCCGCATGTGGTGTCGGCCGATGGCAAGTTTTCCTGGGAAGAGGTCGAATGCCTCGGGTCCTGTTCCAATGCGCCGATGGCGCAGATTGGCAAGGATTACTACGAAGATCTGACAGCGCAGAAGCTGCGTGATCTGATCGGCCGGTTTTCCGGGGGTGAGGTGCCGCAACCGGGGCCTCAAAACGGCCGCTATTCGTCAGAGCCGCTGAATGGGCTGACCAGCCTGAAGGCGCATGAGGCGGGCAGGGCGAAACATAACGCGTCGGTGGCATGGGCCGTTGGCCTTGGCGATACGATCAAGCGGATCGATGGAACGGAAGTGCCGGTCCTGACACCATGGCTGGGCAAGGGCGACAAGGCGAAAACCGCGACGGCAACCGGAAAGAAACCGGCAAAAACCAAGGCGGCACCCAAGCCAGCGGCTAAATCGAAAACCCCAACGGCCAGAACGAAAACCGCTGTCACGACGGATGGCAAGCCCAAGGGGATCAAGGCCCCACGTGGCGGACAGCCCGACGATCTGAAGGAGATCGAGGGCATCGGGCCGAAACTGGAAGAAATCCTCAATGGCTGGGGGATCTTCCATTTCGATCAGATCGCCGCATGGGGCGCGGCCGAGGTGGACTATGCCGATAACAATGTGCCGCGCTTCAAGGGCCGGGCAAGCCGGGATAAATGGGTGGCGCAGGCAAAGATCATCACATCCGAAGGGCTTGAGGCGTTCCGCGTCCGGGCCAGAACCAACGATTATTGAGGGCGATTGAATGGCGCGGCCCGATCAGGATCAGGACCAGCAACTGGCACGGCAGGCGCGTCTGGTCGCCTTCGTGATTGCCGGGACGATGATCCTGTGGATGGGGGCGCAATGGCTGGGGGGCAGGCTGGGGCTTGAGGCCCGCTATGTCTTCCTTTTCGATTTCGCCGCCCTGGCCGCGTTCTTCTGGGCGCTGGTCGTGACATATCAGATCTGGCGCAAGCGCCGGGGTTGAAGGAGAGAGCAGATGCTCAAGGATCAGGACCGCATCTTCACCAATCTCTATGGGATGCATGATCGCAATCTCGCGGGGGCGAAGAAACGCGGCCATTGGGACGGTACGGCCGGATTCATCGCGCAGGGGCGCGACTGGATCATCGAACAGGTAAAGGCCTCCGGCCTGCGGGGCCGGGGGGGGGCCGGTTTTCCCACCGGGTTGAAATGGTCCTTCATGCCGAAGGAAAGCGATGGCCGTCCGGCCTATCTGGTGATCAATGCCGACGAATCCGAACCCGCGACCTGCAAGGACCGGGAAATCATGCGCCACGATCCCCATACATTGATCGAGGGCGCGCTGATTGCCTCTTTCGCGATGGGGGCGCATGCCTGCTATATCTATATCCGTGGCGAATACATTCGGGAACGCGAGGCACTTCAGGCCGCAATCGATGAAGCCTATGATGCGGGGCTCCTGGGCAGGAATGCCGCGAAATCGGGTTGGGATTTCGATCTTTACCTGCATCATGGCGCCGGGGCCTATATCTGCGGTGAGGAAACCGCGCTTCTGGAAAGCCTTGAGGGCAAGAAGGGCATGCCCCGGATGAAACCGCCCTTTCCGGCGGGGGCAGGGCTTTATGGCTGCCCGACCACGGTGAATAATGTCGAATCCATTGCCGTGGTGCCGACCATTCTGCGTCGCGGGGCGGATTGGTTTGCAGGCTTTGGCCGCCCGAACAATGCGGGGGTAAAGCTTTTTGGCCTGACCGGCCATCTGAATAGCCCCTGCGTGGTTGAGGAAGCCATGTCGATCTCCATGAAGGATCTGATCGAAAAACATGGCGGTGGCGTGCGTGGGGGGTGGAAGAACCTCAAGGCCGTAATTCCCGGCGGCGCTTCCTGCCCGATCCTGACGGCGGAACAATGCGAAGATGCGATCATGGATTATGACGGCATGCGGGAATTGAAAAGTTCCTTCGGGACGGCCTGCATGATCGTGATGGACAAGGATACCGACGTGATCAAGGCGGTCTGGCGGCTGTCCAAGTTCTTCAAGCATGAAAGCTGCGGGCAATGCACCCCCTGTCGTGAAGGTACCGGCTGGATGATGCGTGTGATGGATCGCTTGGTGCGCGGAGAGGCCGAGATCGAGGAGATCGACATGCTCTTCGAAGTAACCAAGCAGGTGGAAGGCCATACGATCTGTGCGCTTGGCGATGCGGCCGCCTGGCCGATCCAGGGGCTGATCCGCAATTTCCGTGAGGAAATCGAGGATCGCATCAAGGCGCAGAAAACGGGCCGTATGGGGGCGATGGCAGCGGAATGATGCCGGCGACGCGACATATCACCGGAGGCTGCGCCGTGCTGGCGCTTGTTGCCTGTGCGCCGGGGGGAACGGTGCCCCTGTCGCCGGGGCCGGTCGTTCTGGGCGATGTGGCCTATGATGTTGCGCTGCAGGGTGGGGGTATTCTGGTCCAACGGTCGGGCCGCCCCCTTGAAAACTGGGAAGGGGCCGAAGCCCGCCGTGCGGCGGATGCCTTTTGCCGTGGCCGCGCCACAAGTTCGATCCGGGATCGGTTTACGGGCGATGGCTGGCTGATCGTGGAGGGCTGCGCATGAGGCGGGCCACAAGGTTTTTCGTGGGGGCGGCCCTGGCCGTCCGTGCCGTGAGGATGGCGGGGTAGAGGCATGTCCAATCTGAAGAAAATCGTCATCGACGGGATCGAGGTCGAGGTGGATGCCGCGATGACCATCATCCAGGCGGCAGAGGTGGCAGGCGTGGAAATCCCGCGTTTCTGTTATCATGAACGGCTGTCGATTGCAGGGAATTGCCGGATGTGCCTGGTGGAGGTCGTGGGCGGCCCGCCGAAACCCACTGCCTCCTGCGCGATGCAGGTAAGGGATCTGCGCCCTGGGCCGGAAGGCCAGCCCCCTGTCGTCAAGACAAATTCCCCCATGGTCAAGAAGGCCCGTGAAGGGGTGATGGAATTCCTGCTGATCAATCACCCGCTGGATTGCCCGATCTGCGATCAGGGTGGCGAATGTGACCTGCAGGATCAGGCAATGGCCTATGGTGTGGATTTTTCCCGTTTCCGGGAACCCAAGCGCGCCTCCGAGGATCTGGATCTCGGCCCCCTGGTGGCCACGACCATGACGCGCTGTATCTCCTGCACGCGATGTGTGCGCTTCACGACCGAGGTGGCCGGTATAACCCAGATGGGACAGACGGGCCGGGGTGAGGATGCGGAGATCACCTCTTACCTCAACCAGACGCTGCAATCGAACCTGCAGGGCAATATCATCGACCTTTGCCCGGTCGGTGCGCTGACGTCCAAGCCTTATGCGTTCACGGCCCGGCCATGGGAACTTGGCAAGACCGAAACCGTGGATGTCATGGATGCGCTGGGGTCGAATATCCGGGTCGATACCAAGGGGCGTGAGGTGATGCGGATCCTGCCGCGCAACAATGATGCGGTGAATGAGGAATGGATATCCGACAAGACACGTTTTGTCTGGGATGGTCTGCGGCGGCAGCGGCTGGATGTGCCTTATATCCGTGAAAACGGCAAGCTGCGGAAGGCAGGCTGGGACGAGGCGTTGTCAGCGGCGGCGGCGGCCATGAAAGGGAAGAAACTTGCCGGGCTGGTCGGTGATCTGGCCCCGGTGGAGGCCGCCTATAGCCTGAAGACCCTGATCGAGGGGCTGGGCGGGCATGTCGAATGCCGGACCGATGGTGCGAAACTGCCCGAAGGCAACCGGTCCGCCTATGTCGGGACCGCGGCGATTGAGGATATCGACAGTGCGAAATCCATCCTGCTCGTGGGAACCAACCCGCGTAATGAGGCGCCAGTGATCAATGCCCGGATCCGCAAGGCATGGGCGGCCGGGGCGGATGTGTCATTGATCGGCGAGGCGGTGGATCTGACCTATGACTATGCGCATCTTGGCAAGGATCGCGCCACTTTGGTGAAAGCGGCGAAGAATGGCCTTGCGACGGATTTGGTGATCCTGGGGCAGAGTGCGCTGCGCGAGGCCGATGGCGAGGCGGTCCTGAGCCAGGTGATGAAACTGGTCGGGGATGCCGGTGCGAAACTGCTGGTTCTTCATGGTGCCGCCGCGCGTGTGGGGGCGATGGATGTCGGTGCCGTTACCAGCGGAGGCATGAATGTGGCACTGGACGGGGCCGAGGTGGTTTACAACCTCGGGGCCGATGAGCTGGAGATCGCCCCGGGCGCATTCGTGATTTATCAGGGCAGCCATGGGGATCGGGGGGCCCACCGCGCCGATATCATCCTGCCTGCCGCAGCATGGACCGAGGAAAACGGCCTTTTCGTCAATACCGAAGGTCGGCCGCAACGGGCAATGCGGGCGGGGTTTGCCCCCGGTGAAGCCAAGGAAAACTGGGCAATCCTGCGGGCGCTATCCGCAGAACTTGGTGCACAGCTGCCCTGGGACAGTCTTGCGGCTCTGCGTGCCCAACTGGTGGCCGAGGTGCCGCATCTGGCCGCGATTGACGAATTGATGACCAATGACTGGCAAAGCCTGCCGCTGTGCGAACCTGCGAAGGCGGATTTCCTGCCGGGCCTGCAGGAATTCTACCTGACGAACCCGATTGCCCGCGCTTCGGCGTTGATGGGCGAATTGCAGGCCATGGCAAATGCGATGGTCGATCACCCGATGGCGGCGGAGTAAACCTTGACCCTGCAACCGCATCATATCTTCCCGCTTTCAGCCAGGACTGGCATGGCCATCCCCGATGCAGGTCTTGCGCGCGCCGCCCGGTCCCTGATTGCGGAAAGCGGTGGTATTTGGCGTGGTGATGCGGTTTACACCATTCCGACAGCCTTGCCATGTCGGGTGGCAAAGAAAGAGGCCGGCATGATCCTGCGCGACCGAACCGTGCAGCGGCATCCCGGCGACAAGAACGGACAAGAACGGCTGAGGGACAAGGGACGACATGTCTGATTTTCTGCAAACCGGCCTGGGGATTACGGTGCTGATCGTGGCGCAATGCCTGTTGCTGGTGGTTCCGCTGCTGGTTTCGCTGGCTTTCCTGATGTATGCCGACCGCAAGATCTGGGCTGCGGTACAGATGCGCAAGGGGCCCAATGTGGTGGGCGTCTTCGGTTTGCTGCAATCCTTTGCCGATTTCCTGAAGTATATCGTCAAGGAAATTGTCGTTCCGGCCGGGGCGGATCGTTTCGTCTTTTTCCTCGCGCCGATGCTGAGCTTTGTCCTTGCCATGATTGCCTGGGCGGTGGTGCCCTTCAATTCGGGCTGGGTCGTAGCCGATATCAACGTGGCCATCCTATATATCTTTGCCGTTTCCTCGCTGGAGGTTTACGGTGTGATCATGGGGGGCTGGGCCTCGAACTCCAAATATCCGTTTCTCGGTTCCCTTCGTTCGGCGGCCCAGATGATTTCCTATGAGGTCTCGATCGGGCTGATCATCATCGGGATCATCATCTCAACCGGGTCGATGAACCTCACTGCCATCGTTGAGGCGCAGCGGGGCAGTTTCGGGCTGTTCAACTGGTACTGGCTGCCGCATTTCCCGATGCTGTTCCTGTTCTTCATTTCCGCCCTCGCGGAAACCAATCGCCCGCCCTTCGATCTTCCAGAGGCTGAATCGGAACTGGTGGCGGGATATCAGGTGGAATATTCCTCGACGCCCTTCCTCTTGTTCATGATCGGTGAACTGACGGCCGTGGTGCTGATGTGCGCGCTGGTCTCGTTGCTGTTCCTGGGCGGCTGGCTTTCGCCCATTCCGGGATTGCCGGATGGTATCCTGTGGATGGTGCTGAAGATGGCGGTTTGCTTCTTCTTCTTCTCGATGGTGAAGGCCATCGTGCCGCGCTACCGCTATGATCAGCTCATGCGGATCGGCTGGAAGGTCTTTCTGCCCATGTCGATTGGCTGGGTGGTGCTGGTGGCGTTCCTGGCGAAGTTTGAAATTCTCGGCGGCTTCTGGGCCCGCTGGGCGATAGGAGGCTGAAATGGGGGAAGCACGCGCCATAGACTGGGGCCGGGCCACCAAGTATTTCCTGCTGGTGGATTTCATCAAGGGCTTTGGCATCGGGATGAAATATTTCTTTGCGCCAAAGGCGACGATCAACTACCCGCATGAAAAAGGCCCGCTTTCCCCGCGTTTCAGGGGGGAACATGCGTTGCGCCGCTATCCCAACGGGGAAGAACGATGCATCGCCTGCAAGCTTTGTGAGGCGGTTTGCCCGGCCCAGGCGATCACCATTGATGCTGAACCGCGTGACGACGGGTCGCGCAGGACCACGCGCTACGATATCGACATGACGAAATGCATCTATTGCGGGTTCTGCCAGGAAGCCTGCCCCGTGGATGCCATTGTCGAAGGCCCGAATTTCGAATTCGCCACGGAAACCCGGGAAGAGCTTTTCTACAACAAGGAAAAGCTCCTGGATAACGGAGCCCGCTGGGAAGCCGAAATCGCCCGCAACCTTGAAATGGATGCGCCCTACAGATGACCGAGGATTTCGCAAAGATCTTCAAGACCATGATGGAGCAGGGGCAGGAAATGGCCAGGGCCTTTGCTCCGGCGCTGGAAGGCATGGATGTGAAGGGATTTGAAAAGCTTTTTCCGACCATGCCGAAGGATATGCTGGAAACCTGGTTCGGCAAGACCTTCAACCCCGAAGGGCTGGATGCGCGAACGCGGCTGCTTGTGACGATTGCCGCGCTGACGGTTCTGGGGGCGCAGGCCGAGGCGCAGATGCGACTGACCATCCGCCATGCGCTGGAGGCAGGCGCCACGAAACGCGAGATTGCTGAGGTGATCTGGCAAATGAGCATGTTCGGCGGGCTGCCCGCCATGCAAAAGGCGCTGGAAATTGCCCAGAGTGTCTTTGCCGAGACCGAGGAGGAGCCTGAATGAGCTTTGCCGATTTTGCCTTCTATGTCTTTGCCCTGATTGTGGTGACGGCGGGGCTGATGGTGACGGTAAGTCGCAACCCGGTTCATTCGGTGCTGTGGCTGATCCTGACCTTTCTGTCTGCCTCGGGGCTCTTCGTGCTTTTGGGGGCGGAATTTGTCGCCATGCTGCTGATCATCGTCTATGTGGGCGCGGTCGCGGTGCTTTTCCTTTTCGTGGTGATGATGCTCGATGTCGATTTCGCCGAACTGAAGGGGGAAATGGCGCGTTACATGCCGTTGGCATTGCTGATCGGGGTCGTGCTGTTGATGGAACTGGGCCTGGCCTATGGGGCCTGGGTGCAGGCCGATGGCGCGCCCGGGCTGCGTCAGGCGGTGACGCCCGATATCACCGAGGTTGAAAACACCCGTGCATTGGGGCTGCTGATCTATGACAGGTATTTCCTGCTGTTCCAGCTTGCCGGGATGGTGCTGCTTGTCGCGATGATCGGGGCAATCGTGCTGACCATCCGCCACCGCAAGGATGTCAAACGCCAGAACGTGCTGCATCAGATGTGGCGCGACCCGGCCAAGGCGATGGAACTGAAGGATGTGAAGCCCGGGCAGGGGCTCTGATAACGAAGGAGGCCGCGTGGAAAACGCGGCCTGCCACGGGTGAATGCACCCGCGACGGAACTGAAAACGGGCAAAGACCCGGAGGGAACGAGAATGGTTGGACTTGAACATTACCTGGCTGTCGCCGCGGCGCTGTTCGTGATCGGGATCTTCGGGATCTTCCTCAACCGGAAGAATGTCATCGTGATCCTGATGTCGATCGAATTGATGCTCCTGTCGGTGAACATCAACCTTGTCGCCTTTTCCTCCCATCTGGGTGATCTGGTGGGGCAGGTCTTTACCATGTTCGTCCTGACGGTCGCCGCCGCCGAGGCCTCGATCGGGTTGGCGATCCTTGTGGTGTTCTTCCGCAATCGTGGTTCCATCGATGTCGAAGACGTGAATGTGATGAAAGGCTGAAGCATGGCAACGATCATCCTCTTCGCGCCGCTGATCGGCGCCCTGATCTGTGGCTTCGGCTGGCGTCTGATCGGTGAGAAGGCCGGGCAGGTCATCACCACGTCACTGGTGTTCTTTGCCGCGTTCCTGTCCTGGATCGTGTTCTTTTCCCATGATGGCGTAACCCAGGAATACACCGTCCTGCGCTGGATCGAGAGCGGATCGCTTGCCACGGAATGGGCGATCCGGCTGGACCGGCTGACGGCGATCATGCTGGTGGTGGTGAATTCGGTTTCCGCGCTCGTCCATCTCTATTCCTTCGGCTATATGGCCCATGATGAAAATTGGCGTGAGGGGGAACATTACAGGGCGCGTTTCTTTGCCTATCTGTCCTTCTTCACCTTTGCGATGCTGATGCTGGTCACGTCGAATGATCTGGCGCAGATGTTCTTTGGCTGGGAAGGCGTGGGCGTGGCCTCCTATCTGCTGATCGGGTTCTATTATCGCAAGCCTTCGGCGAATGCCGCTGCGATAAAGGCGTTTATCGTCAACCGGGTCGGGGATTTCGGTTTTGCACTGGGGATCTTCGCGCTTTTCTACCTGACGGATTCGATCCGTTTCGATGATGTCTTTGCGGCTGCCCCCGCACTTGCCGAAACCGATCTGCGTTTCCTCTGGCGTGACTGGAATGCGGCGGAGGTGATCTCTTTGCTGCTTTTCATCGGCGCGATGGGGAAATCGGCCCAGCTTGTCCTGCATACATGGTTGCCGGATGCGATGGAGGGGCCGACGCCGGTTTCGGCCCTGATCCACGCGGCGACGATGGTGACGGCGGGGGTGTTCCTTGTCTGTCGGATGTCGCCCCTGATGGAATATGCGCCGGGAGCTACGGGATTCATCACCGCGCTTGGCGCCACCACGGCGTTTTTCGCGGCAACCGTGGGGCTGGTGCAGAACGATATCAAGCGCGTGATCGCCTATTCGACCTGTTCGCAATTGGGTTACATGTTCGTCGCGGCGGGTGTGGGGGCCTATCCGGTGGCCATGTTCCACCTGTTCACCCATGCCTTCTTCAAGGCGATGCTGTTCCTTGGCGCCGGATCGGTGATCCATGCGATGCATCATGAACAGGACATGCGCCATTATGGCGGGCTGCGCAGGAAGATCCCCTACACGTTCTGGGCGATGATGATTGGCACGCTGGCCATTACCGGCGTCGGTATTCCGCTTACCCATATCGGCTTTGCCGGTTTCCTGTCGAAGGATGCCGTGATCGAAAGCGCCTATGTCGGGTCCGATTACGCCTTCTGGTTGCTGGTGATCGCGGCCGGGATGACGAGTTTCTATAGCTGGCGGCTGATGTTCATGACCTTCTATGGCACCCCGCGCGGGGGCGGGCACGGTCATCACGGCCACGGGGATGATCATGGGGATCATGAACCGCATGAAAGCCCGAAAACCATGCTGATACCCCTGGGGGTGCTGGCGATTGGCGCGATCTTTTCGGGCATGGTCTGGTATGGCGTCTTCTTCGGCAATGAAGAAAGGCTGCGCAACTGGTTCGGGATGGAGGTCGCTGCTGTCCATGACGAAGAGCCCGAAACCGCAACCGATGGCAGCGCCACCGATACCGCTGCGGCGGAAACCGCCCCGGAGGGGACCGAACATGCCGATGCCGCCGAAGCGCCCAGGGGCGCGGTGCTGATCCTGCCCTATGGCGAGGAAGAGCAGGCCATCGTCAATGACCGCCTGCATTACGATCCGGCCGAGGCCGGTGAGGGCCATGCGCCGGAAAATATCATTGCGGCCGCGCATGCCGTGCCGGTCTGGGTCAAGGTTTCTCCCTTCATCGCGATGCTGATCGGGCTGGCGATGTCCTGGCTCTTCTATATCCGGAGTCCGGATTTGCCCGGCAGGCTCGCCACGGCGCAGCGGCCGCTTTACCTGTTCCTGCTGAACAAGTGGTATTTCGATGAACTCTATGACTGGATCTTCCTGCGGCCCGCGCGCTGGATCGGGCGGTTCTTCTGGAAAAAGGGTGACGGGACCGTCATTGACGGCCTGATCAACTGGATTGCACTTGGCTTCATTCCCCGGCTGACGCGGCTCGCGGGGCGGGCGCAGTCCGGCTATCTTTTCCACTACGCATTCGCGATGGTGCTCGGTATTGCCGTGCTCGTTACCTGGATGTCGCTTTCGGGGGGCGCGCACTAATGGAAAACCTGCTTTCCATCATCACCTTCATTCCCGCTGTCGCGGCGGGGATCCTTGCCCTGTTCCTGCGCGGCGAAGATGCGGCCGCGCAGAAGAATGCGAAATGGGTGGCCCTGCTTGCAACCTCGATGACCTTTCTGGTTTCGATCTTCGTGCTGATCGGCTTTGACCCTTCGGATACGGGGTTCCAGTTCGTCGAGGAATATGACTGGCTCCTTGGCCTGAAATACAAGATGGGCGTGGACGGGATTTCCGTCCTGCTGGTCATGCTGACGACCTTCCTGATGCCGATCGTGATCGGGGCCTGCTGGTCGGTGGAAACCCGCGTGAAGGAATACATGATCGCCTTCCTGCTGCTGGAAACGCTGATGCTTGGCGTGTTCTGTGCGCTGGACCTGGTGCTGTTCTATATCTTCTTCGAAGGCGGGTTGATCCCGATGTTCCTGATTATCGGGATCTGGGGCGGCAAGAACCGCATCTATGTGGCCTTCAAGTTCTTTCTTTATACTTTTCTTGGCTCGGTGCTGATGCTGGTCGCGATGATCGCGATGTATTTTCAGGCAGGGACCACCGATATCGAGACATTGCTGACCCATGGTTTTGCTTCTGGGGACATGGTCGTGCTGGGGATGACGGTAACGGGCGGGGTGCAGACACTGCTCTGGCTGGCCTTCTTTGCCTCCTTTGCGGTCAAGATGCCGATGTGGCCGGTTCATACCTGGCTTCCTGATGCGCATGTACAGGCGCCCACCGCCGGGTCGGTCGTGCTGGCGGCCGTGCTGCTGAAGATGGGCGGCTATGGTTTCCTGCGCTTTTCGCTGCCGATGTTTCCGGTTGCCTCCGAACTTCTTGCACCTTTCGTCTTCTGGCTTTCGGCAATCGCAATTGTCTACACATCGCTGGTTGCCCTGGTGCAGGAGGACATGAAGAAGCTGATCGCCTATTCCTCGGTTGCACATATGGGTTATGTGACAATGGGGATCTTTGCCGCAAACCAGCAGGGGGTCGATGGTGCGATCTTCCAGATGCTGAGCCACGGTTTCATCTCCGGCGCGCTTTTTCTATGCGTCGGGGTGATCTATGACCGGATGCATACGAGGGAAATCGACGCCTATGGCGGGCTGGTCAACCGGATGCCCCGCTATGCGCTTGTCTTCATGTTCTTCACCATGGCCAATGTCGGCCTGCCGGGGACCAGCGGGTTCATAGGGGAATTCCTGACCCTGATGGGGATCTTCCAAGTCAATACCTGGGCGGCGCTTTTCGCAACCTCGGGTGTGATCTTTTCAGCCGCCTATGCGCTTTGGCTCTATCGTCGGGTGGTGTTTGGCGATCTGATCAAGGAGGCGCTGAAGTCGATCACCGACATGGATCGCCGCGAAAGGATGCTTTTCGCGCCGCTGATCGCGATGACGCTGATCCTCGGGATCTATCCGACGCTCGCAACCGATATCATGGGCCCGTCCGTCGAGGCGCTCGTGGCACATTACCAGGCTGCCTTGCCCGCCACCGACACTGCCCAGATGGCACAGCATTGAGGAAGCAGAGATGAGTTCCGCCGATTTCAACACCATCCTGCCCGAAGTGACACTGGCCATTTTCGCCATGGTCGCGCTGATCGGTGCCGTCTATACCGGCAAGGACCGCGTCGCGCCGATGCTGACCTGGATCACCGTCGGGCTTTTCCTGATCCTGGCCTTCTGGATCGGGGTCGGCACCGATGGGCAGCGCGCCGCCTTTGGTGGTATGTTCAACGATGATCCCTTTGCACGTTTTGCCAAGGTCATGATCCTGCTATCGGCCGCTGCCGTTTTGGCGATGAGTCTCGATTTCATGATCAGGCGCCGGATCCTGAGCTTTGAATACCCGATCCTGATCGCGCTTGCGGTACTGGGAATGATGGTCATGGTTTCTGCCGGGGATCTGATGGCACTTTACATGGGGTTGGAGCTGCAATCGCTTTCGCTTTATGTCGTGGCGAGCATGCGGCGGGATTCCATCCGTTCCTCCGAGGCCGGGCTGAAATATTTCGTGCTGGGGTCGCTGTCATCGGGCCTTCTGCTTTATGGGGCTTCGCTGACCTATGGCTATGCGGGAACCACGCTGTTTTCGGGGATCCTGTCGGTCGTGCATGCGGGCATGCCCGTCGGGTTGCTTTTCGGGCTGGTCTTCCTGATTGCCGGGCTGGCCTTCAAGGTGTCCGCTGTCCCCTTCCACATGTGGACGCCCGATGTCTATGAAGGATCCCCCACGCCGGTGACTGCATTCTTTGCCACTGCACCCAAGGTTGCCGCCATGGCGCTTTTTGCACGGCTGGTCTTTGACGCCTTCGGGTCGGTTACGGGCGATTGGGGGCAGGTCGTGGCCCTTCTGGCGGTCCTTTCGATGTTCATTGGGGCCATCGCGGGAATCGGACAGCGGGATTTCAAACGGCTGATGGCCTATTCCTCGATTTCCCATATGGGGTTCGCGCTGATCGGGCTGGCCGCGGGCACGGTGCTTGGCGTGCAGGCGATGTTGGTCTACATGGCGATCTATGTGACGATGAATATCGGCACATTCGCCTTTATCCTGTCGATGGAAAAGGATGGTCGGGCGGTTACGACGATCGACAGCCTGAACATGCTGTCCCGGCAGGCCCCCTTGCAGGCGCTGGCACTGCTGGTGCTGCTTTTCAGTCTGGCGGGCGTGCCGCCGATGGTGGGCTTCTTTGGCAAGCTTTATGTTCTCAACGCGGCGGTTTCGGCGGATATGGCCTGGCTGGCGGTGGCGGGGGTGATCGCGTCGGTGATCGGCGCCTTCTACTATCTGCGGATTGTCTAGTACATGTATTTCGGGACACAGGGCGAAACCCTGACGGGCCGCCTTGGGGCGGTGCAGTGGATCGCGCTGGTGGGCGCGGCGGCGATGATGGTTCTGGGGATTGTCAATCTTTTCGGCATCGAGGCGGTTGCGCAGGTTGCGGCCGAAACGCTTGTCCGCTGATCTTTCCCTGCCGGGCTGGCCGGCGGGAGTGGACCGTATAGATCTGCGCGTGGTGGACAGCACCAATGCCGAGGCGCTGCGGCGCAGCCCGAACCGTCCAACCTGGATCCTGGCCGGGGAACAGACCGGTGCGCGCGGGCGCCGGGGGCGACCCTGGATCAGCCCGCGTGGAAATTTCTACGGCACCTTCACGATGCGCCCTGCAGGGCGCCCCGATATGGTTGCGCTGCGTTCCTTTACGGCTGCTCTGGCATTGCGAGAGGCGCTTGTGGGCCTGACCGGGCTCCCCGATGCCTTCTTGTTGAAATGGCCCAATGATGTGCTGCTCAATGGCGGTAAACTTGCCGGTATCCTGTTGGAAAGCAGTGGGGCCGGAGGGCGGATCACGCAGCTTGTCATCGGGATCGGGGTCAATCTGATTTCCGCACCGCAACCTCAATCAGTGGAACCGGGCGCGGTGAAACCGGTCAGCCTGCTGTCGGAAACGGGGCTGCGCATCATGCCGGAAGCCCTGCTTGCAGAACTGGCCCCGGCCTGTGCAAGATGGGAAGCGCGGCTTGGGGCCGAAGGCTTTGCCCCGATCCGTGACGAATGGCTACGCCATGCCGCGCGGATCGGTGAAAGGATCATCGCGCGGAGTGGCAAGCTGACGCGCGAGGGTATCTTTGAGGATATCGATGAAACGGGCGCATTGATCCTGATAACCGCGCAGGGGCGGGAGGCGATCCCCGCCGCTGATATCTACTTCCAGACCGGGGAATGAGCCATGCTTCTTGCCATCGATTGCGGCAACACCAATACTGTCTTTTCGATCTGGGACGGTGAAAAATTCCTGGCAACCTGGCGCATTGCCACCGACCATAAGCGCACGGCAGATGAATATTTCGTCTGGCTCAGCACCGTGATGCAACTGACCGGCACAAGGGCCGAAATTGGTGAGGTCATCATCTCCTCCACGGTGCCGCGAGTGGTGTTCAACCTGCGGGTTCTTTGCAATCGTTACTATGATTGCCGCCCGCTGGTGGTGGGCAAGCCCGAATGCCGCCTTCCTGCCGCACCCCGCGTCGACCAGGGCACGACGGTTGGTCCTGACCGGTTGGTCAATACGGCTGCCGGTTACGCGCGCCATGGTGGCAATCTGGTGGTGGTCGATTTCGGGACGGCGACGACCTTTGATGTGGTTGATGAAGATGGCGCCTATATCGGTGGGGTGATTGCACCGGGTGTGAACCTTTCGCTGGAGGCCCTGCATATGTCTGCCGCGGCCCTGCCTCATGTTGATGTGACCAAACCCGAAAGGATAATTGGCACGAATACGGTGGCCTGCATGCAGTCAGGCGTGTATTGGGGGTATATCGGTCTCACCGAGGGGATCGTGCGGCAGATCCGGCAGGAGCGCGACAAGCCGATGAAAGTGATCGCAACCGGGGGGCTTGCGCCCCTGTTCCAGCAAGGGACCGATCTGTTCGATGCCATCGAGGACGACCTGACGATGCAGGGCCTTGTCCTCCTCAACGACTACAATAAGGAACAGGACCACATATGAATTCGAACCGGCTGATCTATCTTCCTCTCGGTGGTGCGGGGGAGATCGGGATGAACGCCTATGTCTATGGCTATGGGCCGGAGGATAAGGAAAGGCTGATCCTCGTTGATCTGGGGGTGGCTTTCCCCGATATGGACACGACCCCCGGGGTGGATCTGATCCTGCCCGATATTTCCTGGCTTCTGGAACGGCGCGACCGGCTGGAGGCGGTTTTCATCACCCACGCGCATGAGGACCATATCGGCGCCATCGCGCAATATTGGAATGATCTGAAAGTGCCGGTCTATGCACGGCGTTTCACCGCGACGATCGGGCGGTTGAAATTTGATGAAATGGGTCTTCCGAAGGAAGAGGTCCGGATCGTCGAATCCCGCCCGGATACGATCCAGGCCGGGCCGTTCGATGTGCAATTCGTACCGATCAGCCACTCGATCCCCGAAAGTTCGGCCTTGCTGATCGACACGCCGGATGGCCGCATCGTCCATAGTGGTGATTTCAAGCTTGATGAACAACCGCTGGTGGGGGAACCCTGGGACCCTGCCGCCTTTGCCCGGATTGCGGCCGAACGCCCGGTCAAGGCGTTGATGTGCGACAGTACGAATGTCTTTTCGCCCCATCCCGGACGTTCGGAAGCAAGTCTGCGTGATCCGCTGAGCGAACTGATCCGTGCCCAGAAGGGTATGGTGGTGGCGACGACCTTTGCCTCCAATGTGGCACGCCTGAAAACCCTGGCTGAGGCAGCGCGCGCGGCTGATCGCACGATCTGCCTGCTGGGGCGCGCAATGCGGCGTATGGTGTCCGCCGCGCAGGAGGCGGGGGTTCTGACGGATTTTCCCCATACCGTCAGCCCCGAAGAGGCGCAGGACCTGCCACGCAGCAATCTTATGCTGATCGTGACCGGCAGCCAGGGCGAACGGCGTGCGGCCTCCGCCCAGCTTTCACGCGGAAAATACCTGGGGCTTGAGATGAAGGAGGGGGATAGTTTCCTCTTTTCCTCCAAAACCATCCCGGGCAATGAACGGGGCGTTATTGCCATCATGAATGCCTTTTCGGAAATGGGCGTGAATGTGGTGGATGAATCCGGCGGGCTTTATCATGTGTCGGGCCATGCCAACCGGCCTGATCTGGAAACCGTGCATCGGATCCTCGATCCTGAAATGGTGATCCCGATGCATGGCGAACATCGCCATCTGCGCGAACATGCCCGCATCGCCATTGAGGCGGGGCGCCAGTCCGAGGTGGTGACCAATGGCATGATGATCGATCTGTCCGGAACGGTGCCGGAAGTGGCGGAATATATTGAGGCGGGCCGGACCTATCTGGATGGTTCTGTGCGCATTGGCGCGCGTGACGGTGTGGTGCGGGACCGGATCCGCATGGCGCTGAATGGCCATGTTCTGGTGACGCTGATCCTTGATGAGGCGGATGAACCGATGGGCGATCCCTGGGTCGAATTGTCGGGCCTGCCCCCCAGGGGGCGCGGTGGCAGCGATCTGGTTGAGGTTCTTGAAGCGGGCCTTGCCGATCTGATCAATCGCAGTTCCGCCAAGGTTCTGGCCTCCGATGACAAGCTTGAAGAGGCGATCCGTCGCGAATTACGTCAAAACGCCATGGAAGAAATCGGCAAGAAACCTGAAGTGACGCTCGTGATTTCCCGACTGGCGGAAGAATGAACCGCACCGACGGCCATTTGCCGGGCTGACTGGAAAAAAGGCGCAGGGTGTATTGCCCCTGCGCTTTTTTGGGGATTCAGGCGTGGATCGCACCGTCGCCACAGGCCAGGGCGGCCTCGCGAACGGCCTCGCTATAGGTCGGATGGGCGTGGCAGGTCAGCGCCAGATCCTGGGCGGCGGCGCCGAATTCCATTGCCACGCAAACCTCATGGATCAGATCCCCGGCCATCGGACCGATGATGTGGCATCCCAGGATTCGATCCGTTTCCTTATCCGCCAGCAGTTTCACAAATCCTTCGGCCTGAAAGATCGCCTTGGCCCGTCCATTGCCCATGAAGGAAAACTTGCCGACCTTATAGGCCCGGCCTGCCTCTTTCAGCTGTTCCTCGGTCTGGCCAACATTGGCCATCTCGGGGGTGGTGTAGATTACACCGGGGATCACGCCATAATTTACATGGCCGTGTTTGCCCACAAGGATTTCGGCCAGCGCCATGCCTTCATCTTCGGCCTTATGGGCCAGCATCGGACCCACGATTGCATCGCCAATGGCATAAAGCCCCTTGACGTTGGTTGCAAAATTCCCGTCCGTTTTGACCTGGCCGCGCTTTTCCATCTCCACGCCCAGGGCTTCCAGTCCCAGTCCTTCGGTAAAGGGCTTGCGACCGGTGGCAACAAGTACGGTTTCCGCCTCGACTTCATGTTCGCTGTCATCCTTGCGCAGCTTGTAGCGGATCTTCGCGCCCTTCTTATCCGCCTTGGCGCCCTGAACTGCCGCGCCCAACACGAATTTCAACCCTTGTTTGGCAAGGATCTTCTGGAAGGATTTGGCGATCTCGCCATCCATGCCCGGGGTGATCGCATCAAGATATTCGACAACCGTGACTTCCGTTCCCAGCCGGGCATAAACGGAGCCCATTTCCAGGCCGATCACACCCGCGCCGATGACAACCATGGATTTGGGGATCTTGCCCAACTCCAGCGCCCCGGTGGAGGTCACGATCACCTTTTCATCCACCTCCACGCCCGGCAGGCTCGATGGTTCGGAACCCGTCGCGATCACGATATTTTTTGCGCCATGGGTTTCATTGCCAACCTTCACCTTGCCGGGTTCGGGGATGGACCCCCAGCCTTTCAGCCAGGTCACCTTGTTTTTCTTGAAAAGAAACTCGATCCCCTTGGTATTCTGGCCGATTACATCGTCTTTATAGGCGAGCATCTTTTTCCAATCGACCTTGGGGTTGCCGCCGATCAACCCCATCTTTTCGAAATTCTCATGCACTTCATGCAGGTTATGTGTGGCGTGCAAAAGCGCCTTGGAAGGAATGCAGCCTACATTCAGGCAGGTTCCGCCCAGCGTTTCACGCCCTTCTACCACGGCGGTTTTCATGCCGAGCTGCGCACAGCGGATTGCGCAGACATAACCGCCGGGACCGCCGCCGATGATGATCGTGTCAAATTCTGCCATAGTTCTTTCCTTCGATTTCGGACGGTTTCATCTGGCTACATCTTCGCGATCAGAGATCCATCAACAGGCGGCGGGGATCTTCCAGCGCCTCTTTCACCCGCACCAGGAAGGTCACGGCGCCCTTGCCATCGACGATCCGGTGATCATAGCTGAGCGCCAGATACATCATCGGTCGGATCACGATTTCGCCGTTTACCACGACTGGGCGTTCCTGGATCTTGTGCATTCCCAGAATGCCCGATTGTGGCGGGTTCAGGATCGGTGAGGACATCAGCGACCCATAGACCCCGCCATTCGAAATGGTGAAGGTGCCGCCCTGCATCTCGGCCAGGGAAAGCTTGCCATCGCGGGCGCGCAGGCCCA
Source organism: Pseudorhodobacter sp. (assembly GCA_047975325.1). Lineage (GTDB taxonomy): Bacteria > Pseudomonadota > Alphaproteobacteria > Rhodobacterales > Rhodobacteraceae > JBKEDF01. Next base: position 29,186 of record JBKEDF010000080.1, read on the forward strand.
GTTCGGCGATCTTCTTTTCGATCGCGGCAAAGCTCATCTGATCGGCGTCCCGGACCACCGGTACGACAAGCCCCGTTGGGGTGCCGACGGCAACGCCCATATGCACGAAATTCTTGTAGATGACATCCGTTCCGTCAATTTCGGCATTGACCTCGGGAACTTCCTTCAGCGCATGGCAGCAGGCCTTGGTGAAAAACGACATGAAACCCAGCTTGACGCCATGTTTCTTTTCGAACTGCGCCTTGTATTCATTGCGCAACGCCATGATGCCGGACATGTCGGCCTCATTGTAGGTCGTCAGCATCGCGGCGGTATTTTGCGCATCCTTCAGCCGCCGCGCGATGGTCTGGCGCAGGCGGGTCATCTTGACGCGTTCCTCGCGGGAGGCATCATCCGCGGCCACCGGTGCACGCGGTGCGGGTGCGGGGGCAGGGGCAGGCGTTGTGGCCGCACGTGCCACGTCTTCCTTCATGACCCGGCCATCCTTGCCGGTGCCCTGAACCTGGTCGCGGGACAGGCCGGCCTCCGCCATGGCCTTTTTGGCCGAGGGCGCATCCTCGACATCCTTGCCCTTGGTGGCGGCCGAAGCGGCAGCGGGTGCGGCCTTGGCCGTTTCTGCCTTGGCAGGTGCCGTTGCGGCCGCAGCCCCGCCTTCGGAAATGACCGCCAGCCTGGCATTCGCTGCAACGGTGGTGCCTTCGGGGGCCAGAATTTCGGCCAGGACGCCTGCTGCGGGACTGGGAACCTCGACCGAAACCTTGTCCGTTTCCAGTTCACACAGCATTTCGTCCTGTGCAACGGGATCGCCTGCCTTCTTGAACCAGGTCGAAACGGTAGCCTCCGAAACGCTTTCGCCAAGCGTCGGCACGTTTACATCGATCATTCTTCCCTCTCCTGCGCCGGGCTCCGCCTTGGCGTCTTGCTTGGTCTCTTTGATGGTTTCCGCTTTTGCATCGCCTTCGCCGATCAATGCCAGCAAGGCAGCCACCCCGACGGTCACGCCTTCGGCGGCAACGATTTCCAGTAATGTTCCGGCGACCGGGCTGGGCACCTCGACGGTGACCTTGTCGGTTTCCAGTTCACACAGCATTTCATCCACCGCGACCGCATCACCGGGTTTCTTGAACCAGGTGGCGACGGTGGCTTCGGATACGCTTTCGCCCAGCGTGGGGACTTTGATTTCCGTGCTCATGGAGTTACTTTCCTGTCAGCGCATCGGCGACCAGGGCTTCCTGTTCCGCCTTGTGGCGGGAGGCAAGCCCCGTTGCCGGAGAGGCGGAGGGCAGACGCCCGGCATAACGTGCGCGGCCATGCTTGGCCCCGATCTTGGCCAGGACCGATTCGAGATTGGGTTCGACGAAGGACCAGTACCCCTGATTTTTCGGTTCTTCCTGACAGAAGATGATCTCGGCCTTCTTGAAACGCTCCAGTTCCTTCGAAAGTGCCGCGACCGGGAAGGGGTAAAGCTGTTCCAGCCGCATCAGATAGACATCCGTAAGCCCTTGTGCATCACGCTCGGCCAGCAGGTCATAATAGACCTTGCCGGAACAGATCACGACGCGCTTGATCTTGTCATCGGGCTTGAGATCCAGATCGGAATAACCCTTTTGCGCATCGTCCCAAAGCACGCGGTGGAAGGTCGATCCCTTGGTGAAATCATCCGCGTTCGAGATGCATATCGGATGGCGCAGAAGGGATTTCGGCGTCATCAGAACCAGCGGTTTGCGGAAGTCGCGATGCAGCTGGCGGCGCAGGATGTGAAAATAGTTCGCGGGGGTTGAACAATTGGCGACGATCCAGTTGTCATTGGCCGACATCTGCAGGAACCGTTCCGGTCGTGCAGAGGAATGTTCCGGCCCCTGACCTTCGAACCCGTGGGGCAGAAGGCAGACGAGGCCCGACATGCGCAGCCATTTCGATTCCCCGGAATTGATGAACTGGTCGAACATGATCTGTGCGCCATTGGCAAAATCGCCAAACTGCGCCTCCCACATCACCAATGCATTGGGTTCGGACAGCGAATAGCCGTATTCGAAGCCCAGCACCGCATATTCCGAAAGCATCGAATCGATGACCTCGTAATGCGACTGATCGGCATTGATATGGTTGAGAGGGTAATAACGTTCCTCATTTGTCTGATCGATGAAGCCCGAATGGCGCTGGCTGAAGGTGCCGCGGGTACAATCCTGCCCCGCAAGCCGCACCGGATAGCCTTCGGTCAGCAAGGTCCCGAAGGCCAGCGCCTCTGCCGTGGCCCAGTCGAAGCCCTGCCCGGTTTCGAACATCTTTGCCTTCGCCTTGAGCTGGCGCGCCACAGTCTTGTGCATGTTGAACCCATCCGGCACACGGGTCAGCGCCGCGCCGACCTCGGCCAGGGTTTCAGGCGTGATGGAGGTAACGCCGGGCTGATAATCCTCACCCTCGCGGGTCATGTGTTTCCAGCGGCCATCCAGCCAGTCGGCCTTGTTGGGCTTGTAATCCTTTCCGGCTTCGAATTCCTCGTTCAGATGGGCCTGGAAGGCGGTTTTCATATCGTCGATTTCGCCTTCGGGGATCAACCCGTCCTGCACCAGGCGTTCGGTATAAAGTTGCAGGGTTGTCTTGTGCTGGCGGATGCGCTTGTACATCGCCGGATTGGTGAACATCGGCTCATCGCCTTCGTTATGGCCGAATCGGCGATAACAGAAGATATCGATCACCACATCCTTGTGGAATTTCTGCCGGAATTCGGTGGCCACGCGCGCAGCATGGACAACGGCTTCGGGGTCGTCACCATTCACGTGGAAAATCGGGGCCTCCACCATCAGCGCGATATCCGTCGGATAGGGGGAGGAGCGTGAAAAATGCGGTGCGGTGGTAAAGCCGATCTGGTTATTCACCACGATATGCATGGTGCCGCCGGTTTTGTGGCCGCGCAGCCCCGACAGGCCGAAACATTCTGCCACGACGCCCTGTCCGGCAAAGGCGGCATCGCCATGCAGCAGGATCGGCAGGACCTGTTCACGGTTCGTGTCGTGCAACTGATCCTGTTTCGCGCGAACCTTGCCCAGGACGACAGGGTTCACCGCCTCCAGATGCGAAGGGTTGGCTGTCAGTGAAAGGTGGACGACATTACCATCGAATTCACGATCCGAAGAGGCGCCAAGGTGATATTTCACATCGCCGGAGCCATCCACATCCTCCGGTTTGAAACTGCCGCCCTGGAAGTCGTTGAAGATCGCCTTGAAGGGCTTGCCCATCACAGTGGCCAGAACTGACAGACGCCCGCGATGCGGCATGCCGATCACGACATCGCGAACCCCCAGTGCGCCGCCGCGCTTGATGATCTGTTCCATCGCGGGGATAAGGCTTTCGCCGCCATCAAGGCCAAAGCGTTTCGTCCCCATATACTTGACCTGGCAGAATTTTTCAAAACCCTCGGCCTCTACCAGCTTGTTCAGGATTGCCTTGCGCCCGTTCTTGGTAAAGGCGATTTCCTTGCCGTAGCCCTCAATTCTTTCCTTCAGCCAGGCAGATTCCTCCGGGTTGGAAATATGCATGTATTGCAGGGCGAAGGTACCGCAATAGGTCCGTTTCACAAGATCGACGATCTGGCGTATCGAGGCATGGGTGAGGCCCAGAACATTGTCGATGAAGATCGGACGATCCCAGTCTGCATCGGTGAAACCGTAGGATTTCGGATCAAGTTCGGGATGGTTGGACGTATCCTGCATCCCCAACGGGTCAAGATCGGCGGCAAGGTGACCACGGATCCGGTATGCCCGGATAAGCATCAAGGCGCGGATGCTGTCCAGAACGGCGCGCTGAAGTTCGGTATCCGAAAGATTGACACCTGCCTCCCCGGCTTTGGCTGCGATCTTTTCGGCGGCGGATTTCGCCTCCTTGCCGGTCGCTTCGGGCCATTCCCCTGTCAGCGCGCCGGTCAGGTCATCGGCGGGCATGGGGGGCCAGTCGGACCTGGCCCAGGAAGGCCCCGCAGCGGCGGCCGTGGCCACCTGTTCGGCCTCGCCCAGTTCCTTGAAATAGGCGGCCCAGGAGGCATCGACGGAAGCAGGATCGGCGGCATGGCGCGCGGCCATCTGATCGATGTAATCGGCATTGGCCCCATCCAGGAAGGAAGAGGCACGGAATTGGCTGTTAGGGGACTGTTCGGTCATTGGCTTACCCCGGGTTTGCAAGGAAGTTGAAGGCGATGGATGAATGGGCGGCGGTGCCGGTCGGGACCAACCGGTACAGGGCTGAAACTGGTGTCGAAGATGGAACGCGCCATGAAGGCACGCCCCCCGGTGCGGGCGGCACGGGAGGGGGCAACGGGCAGGGGCGGGTGGTCCGCAGACCACGGCCCCGCCGTGCGATATACCTTTTCGGATTGAAATGGTGGTTGCACGTTCTCCTCCCCGAGGGGCTGTCCCCCCCGTTCTAGTGATTAGCTCTTGATTGCTTTCATCACGGCCTCACCCAGATGGGCAGGGCTTTCGGCGACGATGATACCGGCCGATTTCATGGCTTCGATCTTCGATTCGGCATCACCCTTGCCACCCGAAACGATGGCGCCGGCATGACCCATGCGGCGGCCCGGAGGTGCGGTGCGGCCCGCGATGAACCCGGCGACGGGTTTCCAGCGGCCTTTCTTGCGCTGTTCGGCCAGGAACTCGGCGGCCTCTTCCTCGGCCGAGCCACCGATTTCACCGATCATGATCATCGATTGCGTTTCCGGATCGTCAAGGAACATGTCCAGTACATCGATATGTTCGGTGCCCTTGATCGGATCGCCGCCAATGCCCACGGCGCTGGATTGCCCAAGACCCAGATCGGTGGTCTGTTTCACCGCCTCATAGGTCAGCGTTCCGGAACGGGAGACAACACCGCAGGAGCCCCGCTTGTGGATATGACCCGGCATGATGCCGATCTTGCAGGCATCGGGGGTGATTACCCCGGGGCAGTTCGGCCCCACGAGTCGAGATTTCGACCCTTCCAGCGCGCGCTTGACCTTCATCATGTCCAGAACCGGACTGCCTTCGGTGATGCAGACGATCAGCGGCATTTCCGCATCTATTGCCTCCAGGATCGAATCGGCGGCAAAGGGGGGAGGCACGTAGATCACGGTTGCATCTGCCTGGGTTTTTGCCTTGGCCTCATGAACCGAATTGAAGACCGGCAGATCCAGATGGGTGATCCCGCCCTTGCCGGGCGTCACGCCCCCGACCATTTTGGTGCCATAGGCAATGGCCTGTTCGGTATGGAATGTCCCCTGAGAGCCGGTCAGGCCCTGACAGATGACTTTAGTGTTTTCGTTGATGAGGACTGCCATGGTTTATCTGGCTCCTGTTGTAGATGCTGTCGGATAAGAGATGGGACAGGTCATTCTGCCACCTCGATGCGTTGTGCTGTAAAGACCAGCGAATAGGGTGCGACGATGATCGAAACCGGGATCTGTTCGCCATTCCAGTTGAACAAGGCCGCATAGTGATGGGTGCGATTGTCGTTTTGCCCGATCGTTTCACCCGCCATGCCCTTGGCCACGAATCCAAGCGGCATCTGACCGCCGAAAATCGGGGCCGGAGCAGTCGGGCGTACGATTTCCTCAAAGGCCCTGACCCAGAGTGTCGGGTCATTCGATTGGGCAAGGTTGATCCGGGATGCATTGAAACCCTGATCATGGGCATTGCAATGATTGATACGTAGCCCCGGCAAGCCGGTTACGCGCAGGGTGACCATCTGGTCATTGGCGAAACGGCGTGCCTCGACCAGCTGCCCGTCGGGTGAGGTTGCAACGGTCGCAATCCCGTTTGGCCCCGGATTGGGGGTCCCGGTAATGAAACCTGCCTGATCGAACAGGGCATCCTTGCAGGTGCTTTGAAAGGTTTCCCATACCCGCGCCATGGCATCCTGCGGGGATTGCGCAAGGGCGGGGCTGGCAAGCAGCAAGGATATGGCAAACGAACGGATCATCATGAGGTCCCGGAAAGCCGCGTTACCCTTTCACGGCTTTCACGATCTTTTCGGCTCCGTCCTTCAGGTCATCGGCGGCAATCACATCTACATCGGAATTGTTGATGATTTCCTTGCCCTTCTCGACATTGGTGCCCTCAAGGCGCACGACCAGCGGGACTTTCAGCCCGACTTCCTTGACCGCGGCAATCACGCCTTCGGCAATTACGTCGCAGCGCATGATGCCGCCAAAGATGTTGACCAGGATGCCTTTTACATTCGGGTCGGAAGTGATGATCTTGAAGGCCTCGGTTACCTTTTCCTTGGTTGCGCCGCCACCGACATCCAGGAAATTTGCAGGCTCCGCGCCATAAAGCTTGATAATGTCCATCGTCGCCATGGCAAGGCCCGCGCCATTGACCATGCAGCCGATTTCACCATCCAGCGCGATATAGTTGAGGTCATATTTGGAAGCTTCGAGTTCCTTGGGGTCTTCTTCCGTCGTGTCGCGCAGTTCGGCGATATCGGCATGGCGATAGACCGCGTTGCCGTCAAAACCCATCTTGGCATCGAGACATTTCAGGTTGCCATCGGGCGTGACGATCAACGGGTTGATCTCAAGCATCTCCATGTCCTTGTCGAGGAACAGCTTGTAGAGCGTGCGGATCAGCGCAACGCATTGCTTGACTTGCCCGCCTTTCAACCCTAGTGCGAAGGCCACGCGGCGACCGTGGAAATCCGAAAGCCCGGAAGCCGGAGCCACGGAACAGGAGATGATCTTTTCCGGCGTCTTGGCCGCGACTTCCTCAATATCCATGCCGCCTTCGGTAGAGGCCACAAAGGACACGCGGGAGGTCTGGCGATCCACCAGCAGCGCCAGATAGAGTTCACGTTCGATATCGCTGCCATCTTCGATATAGATACGGTTGACCTGCTTGCCGACCGGCCCCGTCTGATGTGTGACCAGCGTGCGACCCAGCATCTGCTTGGCCAGTTCGGACGCTTCGGCCACCGATTTGGCAAGGCGCACGCCGCCCTTGTCGCCGGCAGCGGCTTCCTTGAATTTGCCCTTGCCACGCCCGCCCGCGTGGATCTGCGCCTTCACGACCCAAAGCGGGCCGTCAAGTTCACTGGCTGCGGCCTTGGCCTCTTCGGCCCGAAGCACGACGCGCCCGTCCGAAACCGGGGCGCCATAGCTGCGCAGAAGTGCCTTGGCCTGATATTCATGGATATTCATAAGCCTGTCCTTCGCTGTCAATTTTTCGGGTGATGGCACAGATATCGCGAGATTCAAAAGAAATTTGCAGTTTCCATGTGGGAATGGTTCTAAAAAAGACATTTGTGATCACAGTTGGAAAATGTGTGATCACATGCTGCGGCTGCATGATGCCTCAGGCGATTCGAAATGGTTTCTTTCAGGGGCCCATCGATTTTGAAATTGTATTTTCACCTGATTGATTCGCCCTTCCCGGTTCGACGGCGATGGCGGGGGGTCAGAACACAGCCCAGATCAGGCGGAGGGACAGGAACAGCAGCGTCCAGAGTACCAGTTTGTAAAACAATGCTTCGGGCATCACCTTGACCAGCCATACGCCCAGAAAAACCGATAGCGCGGCCGGGGCCATCAGCCAGACGGCAATGGGCAGGCTATCCCGATTCAGCATGCCGACCGACCAATAGGCGGGAAGCTTGGCGGCGTTGACCCAGGTGAAAAGGATGGTGGAGGTTCCGGCGAAAACCTCCTTCGGGAGCCGCAAAGGCACGGCATAGATCTGATAGGGCGGGCCGCCGGCATGGCTGACGAAACTGGTGAAACCCGTGGCGACGCCCCAGAACATCCCGGGGCCTGTCCGGGCTGTGCGCGCGCCGCCTGTCGCCCCCATCCCCAAAAGCCTGCTGGCAGCGAATGCTGCACCCATCACACCGATCATTGCGCCGACAAGGGTTTCGGAAACCCAGGCGGCCGTGGCCCATCCCAGGATGATCCCGATTGTCGCTGCCGGGGCCATGATCTTCAGGATCCGCATGTCGAATGCCTTGCGATAGGCCCAAAGGCCGAACCAGTCCGAGACGATATAGATGGGAAGAAGCAACCCTGCCGCCTGCAGGGGTGGCATTGCGACGCTCAGGATCGGCACGGATGTCATGGCAACGACAGGCAATCCCCCCTTGCCCATGCCGACCATGACGGAGGCCAGGACGGCCAGTGCCCAGAACTGAATATCACCCATGCCACGGTTCCCGATTCTTCTCCGAAGCAGTAGCCCGGATCCCCGTCAGGGACCAGTGCACCGGGCACGGCAGGCTTGCACAACGAACCGCAAACGACTACGCAACGCAACGGAACAGGGGAATCCTGCCCTGTTTACACAGGATCCAACGACCCGGAGACAGAACGCATGGCTCGACCGAAGATTGCACTGATCGGCGCGGGGCAGATTGGCGGAACACTCGCCCATCTCGCCGCGATCAAGGAACTGGGGGATGTCGTCCTCTTTGACATTGCCGAAGGCACGCCGCAGGGCAAGGCGCTGGACCTTGCGCAATGCGGCCCGGTTCAGGGTTTTGATGCGGTCCTCAAGGGCGCCAACAGCTATGAGGATATTGCGGGTGCGGATGTCTGCATCGTGACGGCGGGCGTGCCGCGCAAGCCGGGCATGAGCCGGGACGATCTGCTGGGCATCAACCTGAAGGTCATGAAATCGGTGGGCGAAGGCATCAAGGCCCATGCGCCGAATGCCTTCGTGATCTGCATCACCAACCCGCTGGATGCGATGGTCTGGGCGCTGCGGGAATTTTCCGGCCTGCCGCATGAGAAAGTCGTTGGCATGGCGGGCGTTCTGGACAGCGCGCGTTTCCGGCATTTCCTGTCGCTGGAATTTGACGTCTCGATGCGTGATGTGACGGCTTTCGTGCTGGGCGGGCATGGCGATACAATGGTGCCGCTGACGCGCTATTCCACGGTCGGTGGCATCCCGCTTCCGGATCTGGTGGAGATGGGCTGGACCACCCAGGAAAAGCTTGATGCCATCGTACAGCGCACCCGCGATGGCGGGGCGGAAATCGTGGGCCTTTTGAAAACCGGTTCGGCCTATTATGCGCCCGCCACATCGGCGATTGAGATGGCGGAAGCCTATCTCAAGGACCAGAAACGCCTGCTGCCCTGTGCGGCCTGGGTGGATGGCGCGCTGGGGCTGAAAGGCATGTATGTCGGTGTGCCGACCGTAATCGGTGCCAAGGGGATTGAACGGGTTGTGGATATCAAGCTCGATACCGCCGAACAGGCCATGTTCGACAAATCCGTGGAGGCCGTGAAGGGCCTTGTCGAGGCCTGCAAGGGGATCGATCCCGCGCTGGCCTGAGCCCGTGCCAGATGATCAGGGGGAGGGGCGTGCCATAGGGCACGCCCCTTTTCCTGTGGAAAAGACCAGCAACAGGGTCGCATTGAGGCCCGTTTCATCAGACTGACCCGCATATGGGCGCAAACGTGCTTTCCCCCCTCTATCTTCAACCCGGTTTCTATGGGGATGCGCTTGCGAAGGGGCGGCATCGTGCCATCATTGGCGGACGCTGGGATGAAACCGGGATCATCCAGATGAACCTTCTTCAGCGGGAAGGGCTGCGGCCGAAACACCGGCTGCTGGATATCGGATGCGGGCCGCTCAGGACGGGGTGTCGGCTGGTTCATTTTCTCAATCCGCAGCATTATTGGGGCACCGATCTTTCACGGGATCTGATGCTGCGGGGTTATCGTGAAGAGCTGACGGAATCCGGTCGCGCCCGTTTGCCCCGGGAACAGCTGGTCAAGGACGGTGATTTTGCCTTTCCCGGGGTTCCGGATATATTCGACTACCTTTTCTGCTTTGCCCTTTTCACGCATTTTCCACTGGATTTTCTGGAAAGGGGTTTGGCAGGAATTACCCGGCATTTCCGCTGTTTCGACAAGCTTTTGTTCACGATCTTTCTTGCCCCGGAGGATGGATTTTCGCGGCCCTGTCGTCAAAATGACGGCGTGGTCACCCATCCTGATCGTCCACCATGGCATTTCCGCGAGGCCGATATTCATGATGCCGCCGCGATGGCCGGGCTCAAGGTGATGCGGCGCGACATACGCCTGCCGAGGGGGCAGGTCCTATTCGGGGCGCAGGGGCCGGGGCGGCAGGGAAACCTGCCTGGGCCCTGATGACTGGCAAAGTCGGTCTGTTTCCCGAAGGCCTTATTTCCCCCAGTTCAGCACCAACGGATTGAGCGGCCGCAAAAGACCAAGCAGTGCCGCGCGGGTATCGGGATGCAATGGCTGGATCGGATGGCGGCAGAAATCGGACCTGATGACCCCGCCTTCCATCATAGCCGCCTTGGCCGAACGGAAACCGCATTGCCGGTTTTCAAAATTCACCGCCGGAAGAATACGGTTATAGGCGGCTTCGGCCTCTGCGGCGCGGCCTGCATGCCAATGGGTCAGGACCGGTTTGATCTGATCGGAAATCATTGCCGATGTCATCGAACCCGTTGCGCCGGCCTGAAGGTCAGCCATGAGCGTGATTGCTTCCTCCCCGTCGAAGGGGCCTTCGATGGTATCCCCGCCCTCGGCGATCAGTGCGCGCAGCTTGGCGGCCGCCTGTGGTACCTCGATCTTGAAAAGCTTCACCATCTCGATTTCCCGCGCCATCCTGACCAGAAGCGGCACGGGCAGATCGACCCCGGAAAGGGGGGCGTCCTGGATCATGATCGGGATGCCGACATCACCTACAGCCTGAAACTGTTCATAGGTCTGCTGGGCATTTCCCTTGAGGAGCGCGCCATGATAGGGAGGCATCATCATGACCATTGCAGCACCAAGATCCCGCGCCAGACGCGCGCGATCCACCACGATGGGGGTTGCGAAATGGCTGATGGTCACGATGACCGGCACCCGGCCTGCAACATGTTCAAGGCAGAGCCGTGTCAGCGTTTCGCGTTCCGCATCGGAAATCAGGAATTGTTCGGAGAAATTTGCAAGGATGCAGATCCCGTCCACGCCCTGATCGACCATCAGATCAAGCACCCTGCGCATGCCCGGCAGATCGAGCGTGCCATCCTCATTGAAGGGCGTGGGGGCGACGGGCCAGATGCCGGAATAGCGTGCCATGGGATGTTCCTTGAACAGTTGATTCCTTGTTATCTGTCGTTTCTTACCAGTTTGTCCGGGTTTTGGTATACCGGTTTTACCAGCTTGCCGCTCCATGCCCGCGATCTGCATGGAAGCTTGCAGCAATTCGGGTGCGTTGGTAATCCGGGTTGACCAATCCCGCGCCGCTGTGCCCGCATAAGGAACTTCGCAATGCCCGTCATCACCAATATCGACGACCTCAAGCGCATCTATCGGCGCCGGGTGCCGAAAATGTTCTACGATTATGCGGAAAGCGGCAGCTATAGCGAACAGACCTTTCGCGAAAATACCAGTGATTTCGAACAGATCCGGCTGCGCCAGCGTGTGGCGGTCGATATGTCCAACCGGACGACCAAGACCACGATGATTGGTGAGGATGTGGCGATGCCGGTCGGGCTCGCCCCAGTGGGTCTGACGGGGATGCAATCGGCGGATGGGGAAATCAAGGCGGCACGCGCGGCGGAGAAATTCGGGGTGCCCTTTACCCTTTCGACCATGTCGATCTGTTCGATCGAGGATGTGGCCGAACATACGACCCGGCCTTTCTGGTTTCAGGTCTATACGCTGAAGGATGAGGATTTCATGCGCCGGCTTTTTGACCGCGCGCGTGCGGCGAATTGTTCGGCCATCGTGGTGACGGTGGATCTGCAGCTTTTGGGGCAACGGCACAAGGATTTGAAGAACGGCCTTTCCGCGCCACCGAAATTTACCGTGAAATCCATTGCCAACCTGGCTACCAAGATTGGCTGGGGATTGGAAATGCTGGGTACGAAGCGGCGGTTCTTCGGCAATATCGTGGGCCATGCGAAGGGTGTGACCGATCCGTCGAGCCTTTCAACCTGGACGGCGGAGGCATTCGACCTCACGCTGGATTGGGCGCGTATCGCAAAATTCAAGGAGATGTGGGGCGGCAAGATGATCGTCAAGGGTATTCTCGACCCCGATGATGCCAAGGCTGCATTGTCGGTCGGGGCGGATGCGATCGTGGTCTCCAATCATGGCGGACGGCAGCTTGACGGTGCGCTTTCCGCAATCCGCGCCCTGCCGGGGATCGTGGACGCTGTGGGTGACAAGATCGAGATCCATATGGATAGCGGGATTCGATCTGGTCAGGACGTGCTCAAGGCCCTGGCGCTGGGGGCAAAGGCGACCTATATCGGACGGTCCTTCGTCTATGGTCTGGGTGCGATGGGGGAAGAAGGGGTGACCAGGGCGCTGGAGGTGATTGGCAAGGAGCTTGATGTTTCCATGGCCCTTTGCGGGGAGCGCGATGTTCGCAATGTTGGCCGCCATAACCTTTTGGTCCCAAAGGGGTTTGAAGGCGACTGGGGCTGAACTGACCATCCGAAGATAAAATTCAGCGAAACGAGGCGGAGATTTGCCGGAAAAAGCCGAGGTAATCGGCAAAGGCTTCCTGCGTGGCGAAATCAAGATCGGCAGAATTTATCGTGATCACGAGATTCCCGGGCCGGTCGATATAGATGAATTGCCCATATATCCCCCGGGCAAAAAATACCCCATCCGGCGCATTGGGGGGGATCCACCATTGATACCCGTATCCCGGCGCCCCGGGCGGGGTATTGGCCTGCGGGCGGGTGGACATGCGTACCCAATCCCGGGGGACGATCTGCGCGCCCCGCAAGGCGCCATCATTGGCAAAGAGCAGGCCAAACCGGGCGTAGTCCCGGGCGCGAAGGTTGAGCCCGCCCAATACGAAAGGTTCCCCGAAACCATCCGTGATATAGGACGGGGCGGCTTCGAGGCCCAGCGGTGCCAGCAATTTTTCCGACATCAATCCGGCAATGTCACGTCCCGTCGCACCGCGCAAAACCATGCCCAGAACATGCGTATCGATGGAGACATAGGCCCATTGGGTGCCGGCTGGCCGGTCGCGTTGCCTTAGCTCTGCCGCGAAGCCATCCATCGATTTACCTATGGCAAGAGATCTCCCCATACGATTGATATCGCTGTTGTAATCCAGATATCCCTCATCGAATTGGATGCCGGAACTCATTGTCAGAACATCGCGGATTGCCACATTGTCATAGGCCCCTCCGACAAGCTGCGGGGCATAGAGCGTGACCGGATCGTCGATGGAACGGATCGTGCCTTCGGCCAGAACAATGCCAAAAAGCGCGGATAGGAAACTCTTGGCCACAGACCAGGAAATACGCCTGTCTTCGGCTGTCGTACCCTGCAGGTAATGTTCTTTCGCAATCGCGCCGTCCTTCAGGACGACCAATGCCGTCACGGAGCGCCGTTTCAGAAATTCCTCCATCCCCGAAACCTCTGCCAGCGGCGGGCCCTGGGGGAGGGGCAGCGGATTGTTTCCAACAGGCAGATCCACGGTTGAAAAGGACCGGTCCATTGCACTGAAATTGGCCACGATCCTGTCGGGTTCAAACAATGTCAGGACAGAAAGCAGCCGTACGATTTCGGTCCGTTTCCACAGGCCCAGTAACAGGACGATAACGGCCAGAAAAAGCAGGATATTCCGGATACGATACATGGTTACAATATGATTTGGCTGCAGGAAATGGCAACGTGAACAGGCAAGCACGCCTTTGGCGTTGCCGCAAGTCCAAAAGATGCCTGCGACATTACAAGGATTGCCTGTTTTTGATTGGCAAATTCCGGTGGCCGAGGGTCAGGGGCGGAACTTGTCTACCAATCGTTGCAGGGGGCTGCGTGTATCGGGTGCGGTCTTTTCGGGGCGTGATACAGGTTTGGCGGGGCTTTCGGCCTTCGCTTGCGGCTTGTTTCGTTGCGGCGTCATGCGCAGGGCCACGGCATTGGTGAAGCGTGGTCCATCCCCCGCCGCCAGTGCCTCCGCCCCGTCAGAGATCCCGTCAAGCAGTTTGTCGAGCCATTCGGCATCCGCCTTTGCGAAATCATGCAGCACATATGCGGCGACGGCATCCTTGTGCCCCGGATGGCCGATGCCGAGCCGCACCCGCGCGTAATCCGGCCCGATATGGGCGTGGATCGAACGTAACCCGTTATGACCTGCATGCCCGCCCCCCTGTTTCAGTCGCAGCTTGCCGGGAGCCAGATCCAGTTCATCGTGCAGCACGATCACCTCGGCGGGGCCGATCTTGTGCCAGTCCATCGCCGCGCGAACAGCATCGCCAGACCGGTTCATGAAAGTTTCGGGTTTCAGAAGCACGATGCGTTCCGTGCCCAGGCGTCCTTCGGCCACGCGCCCCTTGAAGCCCGATTTCCAGGGACCAAAGGCGTGATCCGCCGCGATCCTGTCTACCGCCATGAAACCAATATTATGCCGGTTTCCCGCATATTTTGAGCCCGGATTCCCAAGCCCCACGATCAGTTTCATCCTATGGCACTTTCAAGAATTGACCATCTGTCATGCAAAACGCGGAGGCAATTGGCCCCCGCGTTTCATGGATCGAAGCCGAGGGTGGATTATTCCTCCTCGCTGCTCTCCTCTGTTTCGGTTTCCTCTGCCGCTGCCTCTTCGTTATCGGAAGAACGCAGGCCGGACGGGGCCGAGATATTGGCAACAACGAAATCGCGGGCCACGGTCGGTTTCACACCTGCGGGCAGCGGGATGTCGCTGATATGGATGACATCGCCGATCTGCAGGTCCGTCAGGTCCACCGTGATATGGTCGGGGATGTCACTTGCCGTCACTTCCAGTTCGACTTCCGGGCGCACGACGACAAGCGTACCACCGCGCTTCAGCCCCGGTGCCTTGTCATGATTGACGAAATCGACATGAATGAAGAGGTTGATGCGGCTCGTCCGGCGCAGGCGCATCAGGTCAAGATGGATCGGCAGATCCTTCACGACATCGCGCTGCACATTGCGGCAGATCACACGAACGTCTTCATGGCCCTCAACCTTCAGGTTGTAGAGCGTGGATGGAAAACGACCTGCCCTGAGTTTCTTCAGCAGGTAGTGAAAGTTGATATTGATCGACAGCGGGTCCTTGCCGCCACCATAAACAACACCGGGAACGCTATTCTCACGACGAGCTCTGCGGGCGGCCCCCTTGCCTGTCCCCTTGCGTTCCTCGGCGATAAGATCCGGGATCTCACCAGCCATTGATATTCTCCATATGTTGAGGTCCACCGCCCTCCAAGGGTGTGCGGCGTGACGGGGGGGCTATAGCGGGGATTTGGCCGAAGGGAAAGCGGGAAATCGGCCCTGAGGCGGAAAAGCGGGGCAAGACCGGCTTCCGCCCGCCCACACCTTGCGGTATCAGGCGCCATGGCCCTGTCACTTACCTCCCTGACCCAGATCGTTGATGCGGGATATGATGATATCATCGATGTCCGCGCCCCTGCCGAATTTGCCGAAGACCATCTGCCCGGGGCGATTAACCTACCGGTGCTGAATGACGACGAACGCGCCCGCGTCGGTACGATCTACAAACAGGACAGCCCGTTCCGGGCGCGCAAGATCGGCGGGGCGCTGGTGGCGGCCAATGCCGCGCGGCACTTGCAGGGGCCGCTTGCGGACAAACCCGGATCCTGGCGACCACTGGTTTATTGCTGGCGTGGTGGCCAGCGTTCGGGCTCCTTCGCATCGATCCTGTCGCAGGTCGGCTGGCGGGTGGAACTGGTTGCAGGCGGTTACAAGGCCTGGCGCGGGCTTGTTGTCGATGCCCTTTATGAAAGGCCCTTTCCCGGGCGTCTGGTGGTGCTTGACGGCAATACCGGCTCGGCCAAGACCGAGGTGCTCAACCAGCTTCCCGCATATGGGATCGCGGTGCTGGATCTGGAAGGCCACGCCCGGCATCGCGGATCCGTCTTTGGGGCGCAGGAGGGGGGGCAGCCCAGCCAGAAAGCCTTTGAAGGCGGGCTGGCATTGGCCATGGCGCGGTTGGAGGCAGGGGAAACGGTGGTGGTGGAGGCCGAAAGTTCCCGCATAGGCCGGTGCAGGTTGCCGCCGGGGCTGTGGCGGGCGATGACGGAGGCGCCGCGCATAGTGATCCGGGCACCGCTGGAGGCGCGGGCGGCCTATCTGGTGCGGGCCTATGCCGATTTGCGGGCGGATCCGGAACAATTGCAGTTGGCCATCGGCTGGCTGCGGGGGCAGCATTCGAACGAAGTCCTGGACCGCTGGCAGGCCATGGCCAGGGCGCAGTCCTTTGCCCCCCTGGCACAGGACCTGATGGAGAGGCATTACGACCCGCGCTATGCCAAGCACCGTGCCCGTTTTGCGCGTGCGACGGATCGGGAGGTATTTGCCGAAACGTTGCAACCGGATGCGCTGAACAAGCTTGCAGAACGTGTTGCCACGGAAATCCGGGCATTCATGCCCCGCTGATCCGCAGGCGTGGCGGACCATCATGCAGATGACCGATTATGCGCGCCTCCGTTTCGCCGATATCGTTTAGCGCGGCCAAGACGGTATCAACGCGGTTCACGGGAAGGGCGGCAAGAAGCCCGCCGCAGGTCTGCGGATCGAAAAGCAGATCCATCCTTGGCCCTGACCGTACGCCATCGATAAATGGCAGTGCCGCCGCCCGGTTGGCAGGCATCAATGTGGATTCATGCCCGGCCTTGGCGACGGCCTCCGCCCCCGGCAGGAACGGCACCTCGGTCAGATCGAGATCGGCGGAAAGCCCTGCGGCACGCAGGATTTCCAGAAGATGCCCGGCCAGTCCGAAGCCCGTGACATCAGTCATCGCATTGACGTGGGGCGCCAGGATCGCCGAAGCAGCGCCAAGGGGGCGGGACATGGAGGCGAAGGCCCCCGCCACGGCCTCGCCCAGCAAGATCCCCGGCACGAGGGCCGTTGCCATCTCGGCCGTGAGGATCGCGCCGGTCCCGATCGGTTTGGTCAGGATCAGCGCATCCCCGGCGCGGGCACCGGATTTTTCGACGGCGCGTCCGGTGATCCCGGTGATGGTAAAACCGATGTTCAGTTCCGCACCGATTGCGCTGTGGCCACCCACCAGATCTGCCCCCGCCGCGCGGATCACCTCCGAGGCGGCACCGAGGATTTCCGCCATCATGTCGGCCTGAAGCGCCTCGGCCAGACGGGGCAGGGTGATTTGGGCAAGAACGCCCTGCGGCACAGCCCCCATTGCCCAGATATCGCCCAGGGCATGGATTGCGGCCAGCCGCGCCATCAATGCGGGATCCAGCGTGAAGGCGCGCAGATGATCGGTGGTAATCGCCTGCACCATCCCGCCCATGGCGATCAATGCGGCATCGTCACCCGGGCCGGACAGGATATCGGCGCGCCGGGGCGGGGGCAGGTTTTGCAAGGCCTGCATCAACGCCTCGGGGCCAAGTTTTGCCCCACAGCCGCCACAAAGGGGCTTCGGACCCAGGGCTGCCCCTATCCCCGCCGCAGATCCCTTCGGGATCGCAGCTGGGGGCATGGCCGGGAAATTGGTGAATTTCGCCATGAAATCCCGATCGATCCGGTTCTTCCAATGCCAAAGCCACCGCCCGCGCAGGGGCAGGCCCGACCGATCTGCCGCTGCGGCCTTTGTCCCGAGGGAGATGAGTTTCAGATAGTCGCGCTGCGGTTTGTAACGGCGCAATGTTCCGGTTTCGGCAAGTCGCGCCCTCAGATTGTGGTTCAGGATCGGGGCCTGACGCACCGCAAACACCCCGGCCTTCGGGCGCGGGGCATGGTTCATATGGGCGCAATCACCGGCTGCGAAGATCTGCGGATCGTTTGATTGCAGGGTTGCATCGATGGTAACGAAGCCGTCGGTCAGGGCCAGTCCCGTTTCCTCAAACCATTGCGGCGCCCGTGCCCCGGCCACTGACAATGTGAAATCGACGGGCAGGGTTTCCCCATCCCCAAGCCGGATGGTATTGGCGGTAATATCGACGGGCCGGGCATTGACCTGCAAGGTGACACCGTTTTCCGCAAGCGCCGCCAGCAGGATGCGCCGTGTGGCCTGGCTGACCCCGGGCAGGGGTATTGCCGATTGTTCCAGCAAGGTGATCCGTGGCTGTCGTCCGCTTTGGCGCAGGCGGTGCGCGGATGCCATGGCCAGTTCGGCGCCGCCAAGCCCACCACCTATGACCACGATTTGCGGGGCCTGCGGGGCCTCTTTCAGGAACCGTTGCCAATGCCGGGAATAGGGGCCAAGGGGTTTGGCCGCCACGGCGTGGTGGGCAAAACCGGGCAGATCCGAAGTAATCCCGACATCAAGGCTTGCCACATCATAGCGCAGCCACCGGCCGGAACGAAGCCGGACCCGCCGTGTGGTGCGGTCGATGGCCTCTGCCCGGTCAAGGATTAGTCGCGCGCCTGCGAAACGGGCCAGGCTGACCAGATCGATCATGATTTCCTCGCGCAGGTAATGGCCTGCGATATGACCCGGCAGCATTCCGGTATAGGGCGCCACGGGATGTGGGTCGATCACGGTGATCCGGGTGCCGGGCTGTGGCGCCATGCCGAAACGGCGCAGGACAAGGGCATGGGCATGCCCGCCGCCGATTAGCAGCAGATCCTTCACCAGAGGCCAGTTGCCACCCTTCATTTTCTTCCCCATGGCGTTGCACGCTATGCGCGAGTGGCATAGGCTGCAAAGAACGTGGAGGCAATATGGCAATTGGAACGGGGCAGGGCGTGCGGCTGGAACAGAGCCAGAAGCTGCGGCTGTCCGCAGGGCTGGCCGTGGCCATCCGTATCCTGCGCCATGATGCCGAAGGGCTGACCCGTTACCTTGAGGAATATGCGGCTGAAAATCCCCATTTCACGTTGAAGCCCGTTGAAGCGTCGCCGAAGGAATGGACGCCGCGCTGGAGCAATGCCTTTCAGGGGGCGGAAGGCGATATGATCGACCGGGTTGCCGCCCCCATGCCGGGGCTTGCCAACCACGCCCTTGCACAGATGGAAATGCTGCTGCCACGGGGACTGCAGGCGATCGGGACATGTTTCGTGCAGGCGCTGGAACCTTCGGGGTGGCTGGGCCGTCCGGTTGCGGATATCGCGCGTGAATCCGGTGTTGGTGAGGCCGAAGCCAATGCGGTGCTCAGGCTGCTGCAAAATGCCGAACCGACAGGGCTTTTTGCCCGGGATCTGGCCGACTGCCTGCGGCTTCAGGCGGAAGAGGCGGAACTGCTTGATCCGGTGATGGAGGGGCTGCTGGCCAATCTGCCGCTTCTGGCTGCGGGGGAGACAGAGCGGCTTGCGCGGATCTGTGGGGCATCCAGCAATGATATCATGGCGCGGCTGCGCCTGATCCGGGCCTTTGACCCCAAACCCGGCGCGCGATTCGGGGAAGGGGCTGCAGTGGTGCGGGCACCGGACCTTCTGGTGTCGCGGGCGGAGGATGGCGGCTGGGTTGTCGCCCTCAACCGTTCGGCGCTGCCCGATATCGTTATCCGCGAGGATCCCGGCGCGGCGGACGACCCGGCACAGCTTGCCGCGGCCCGGGAACTGGAACGCAGCGTATCTGCGCGCAACCGGACCTTGCTCCGGATTACCCGGGTGGTGCTGGAACGGCAATCGGGCGTACTGGAACGGGGGCCGGGTGCGGCCCTGCCCCTGACCATGGCGGATATCGCGGCCGAGCTTGCCTTGCATGAAAGCACGATCAGCCGCGCGGTGGCAGGGGTCAGCCTTGATACACCGCGTGGGGTGATCTGGTTGCGCGCGCTCTTTGCAACAAGGGCAAGCCCGCGCGGTGCGGCGGCGGGGGGCAATCATCTGTCAATGGCGCTGTCCGGTGCGGCGCTCAGGGCCCGGATGGCGCAGCTTGTGCAGGAAGAAGACCCGGCCGATCCGCTTACCGATGAGGCACTGGCAGAAATCCTGGGGGGAGAGGGAACACCGGTCGCACGGCGGACCATTGCGAAGTATCGCGCCGTGCTGAATATTCCCTCCACACATCGGCGCCGCAGGCGGGGCTAGGCAGGGTTTCACAAAAGTGGTTGCCGGTTTTGGATTGAAAATCCTGCAAAACAAGGGAAACTAGGCAGGCATTCGTGGGTGAAGCCGCGAATATCTGCTTAGGTCCAGGCCGGGCTGGCATCGCTGTATGCGGATCGGTTGTTTTCAAAAACCCCGCCCGGAGGAAAGGGCATCTCAACGCCCGCGGATCCGCGGATCCAGTGCGTCGCGCAATCCGTCGCCAATATAATTGATGGACAGCACGAGCGCCGAGAGCGTGATTGCAGGCCAGATCACCCGTTCAGGATTGAGGTTGATATAGGGCAACCCGTCATTCAAAAGCCGCCCCCAGGTCGGAAAATCGGGTGGAAATCCCAGACCCAGAAAGGAAAGCGCGCTTTCGGTGATCACTGCATTCGCCACGCCCAGCGTTGCGGAGACCATGATCGGTGACATCACATTTGGCAGGATGTGGCGCAGGATCATCCGTCGTGCAGGTGTGCCAATGGATTTCGAGGCCAGCACGAATTCACGTTCTTTCAAGGCCAGAACGTCGCCCCGGACGATCCGCGCGGTCTGCATCCAGGAGGTAATGCCGATGGCGATCACGATCAAAACGAAAATTCCGCCCTCCGGCCCGAAATTCTGCACCAGCGGTTCCCGAAAAAGCATGACCATCAGCAACAGCAGCGGCAGCAGCGGCAAGGCAAGGAAAAGATCGGTCAGCCGCATCAGGACCCCGTCGATACGCCGGAAATATCCGGCCAGAACACCAATCAGCGTTCCCAGAAGGATCGAAAGCGCCATTGCGGTCAATCCCACGGCAATGGTGATCTGCCCCCCCGCGATAAGCCGTGCCAGCATGTCCCGGCCAAGCTGGTCGGTCCCCAGAGGGTGGGCCAGGCTCATACCCTGGCTGCGGGCCCGGATATCGATATATTTAGGATCAACATCCCACAGAAACGGCCCCAGAAACACCAATGCAACCGTAATCACCAGCACGATTGACCCCAGAAGCGCCCCCTTGTGGGTCTTGAACTGATCCCAGACATCCCACCACTGGTTGCGAGGTGCCTCGGTGGCGGTGAGTTCGGACGCGTCAGTCATAGCGGATCCTCGGGTCCAGCAGGCCATAGAGCACATCGGCCACAAGGTTGAAGAGCACGATCAGGATGGCGAAGATGAAGGAGATCGTCAGCACCATCGGAGCGTCATTGCCCTGAATTGACAATAACAGCTGCTGGCCCAGACCGTTCACCTTGAACACGTTTTCGGTAATGATCGCTCCGGTAAAGACCCCCGGCACACCAAGCGCGATCACGGTGATCACCGGGATCATCGAATTGCGCAGGACATGTTTCAGAAGCACGACTTTTTCCGACATGCCCTTGGCGCGGGCGGTGCGGACATAATCCTGTGTCATGTTGTCAAGCATTGCGGCACGCATGTAACGGCTGATCTGTGCCGCATTGTAAAGCGCCAGAACGAAGACCGGCATCACCATCTGGCGCACCTGCAGCCAGAAACTTGGCCAGTCATCGACTTCAAGCGTTGTGTCATAGATTGACGGGAACCAGCCCAGCCAGACCGAAAAGACCACGATCAACAGCACACCCGTGACAAAGGTCGGTACCGAAAACCCGACCATGGAAACGAATGTCCCGATCTGATCGAAGATCGAATATTGCCTGTAGGCGGAGATGATCCCGATCGGGACGGCAATCACGATCCCCACGATATAGCCCATGCCGACCACCAGCATTGTCTGGGGCATGCGTTCGGCGATGGTTTCGAAAACCGGGGAACGGGTCTGAAAGGAGATGATCCGCTGCGCCCCTCCGGCAAGGTCGGTTTCGAAAACAGAATCGATCCAATAGGTCGGTTCGGTCACGAACAGATTGTAGAGCCAGAGCAGATATCGCGTATGCATCGGTTCCCCGAGCCCCAGCGAAATTCTGATCTTTTCACGCACTTCCGGCGGGATGGTCAGGGGCATGTCCGCAACCGGATCGCCCGGGGCAAGTTCCAGCAACAGGAAGATCACCAGGGAGATGAAGAGGAGCGTCGGGATCGCCATCAGCAGGCGTCGGATCGTGAAGGTCAGCATGGGGCCCGGTTTGTCTGGTCAGTCAACTGGCGGTAGGGCGGGGGCGCGGCGGCCCCCGCCATATCTGGCGCGGGCGGTGCCTATTTGATGCGATACCAGTCTGCGGTGTTCCAGATCTCGCTGTCCCATGGGTTGACGATAACACCGCCGAGACTGTTGGAATGGGCGGAAATCCGGCCACGATAGACCAGCGGCACGATGACATAGCTGTCCTTGGTCAGCATCTCATTGAGCCGGATCGCCAGTTCCTGACGTTTGGCGGGATCGCCGGTCTGGCCCAGTTCGGCGCTCAGCCGGTCAAATTCGGGGTCGCAGTAACGGTTGATATTTTCCCCCTGCCATTGGCTTTCGGGGCGTGGTGCCTTTTCGCAGGTATGTTCGGCCAGATAAGACTGCGGATCGGTGCCGTCGAAATTATTGGCGTACATTTCCACATCGGCATAGAAACGCTGGAAAGTATCGGGGGAACCGGCATCACCGCCGAAGAAGACCGAGCCGGAGATATTCTTCAATTCGGTATCAACCCCGATTTCGGTCCACCATTGCTTGATCAGCGCCTGAAAATCCTGCCGTACGGCACTGGTTGAGGTCTGAAACAGCAGTTTCAGCTTCATGCCGTCCTTTTCGCGGATACCATCGCCGCCAACCGTCCAGCCGGCCTCTTCCAGCAGCGCCTTGGCCCCTTCGATATCCTGGTTGAAACAGTCCTGGTTGGGGGAAGCATAGGCCTCCGGTGCGGGGACAAGGTTGCAGGAAATCTGCCCCGCCTGTCCATAGCCGATCTCAACCAGAAGTCCGCGGTCAATGGCCATGGACAGGGCCTTGCGGACCCGCAGGTCGCTCAGGATCGGGTGCGGATGCGCGGCGGTGGACCGTTCCCCCTCGGGCAGGCTGGGCGATGGATCGGTCATGTTTATTTCAAGCCGTTCCAGAAGCGTGCCAAAGGCTGTGACGGCCTGACCCTTTCCGGCAGCGGTCATGCTGGCAAGCACTTCGGGGGCAAGCTGCAGGTTCCAGGCATAGTCGAATTCGCCGGTTTCCAGAACCGCGCGACCGGCCGCTTCGGCATCGCCGCCGCCCTTGAAGGTCACGGTGGCGAAGGCAGGCTTGGCCGGGTCGCGGTAATTCGGGTTGGCTTCGAACTCGATCACGTCATTGGTCCGGAATTCGGTTACCCGGAACGGGCCGGTGCCGATCGGGCCGAAATTCTGATCGGTGCATTGTGATGCCCTTACGCCTAGGCAATCCGCGAATTGTGCCTTTTGCAGGATGGGTGACTGCCCCCCGACCAGCGGGCCATAGGGGTTGGGCTGGGGTTCGCCGAAATTGACCTTGATGGTCAGATCATCCAGGGCCTCGACGCTGGAGACACCGTTATATTTCGAAAGCTGCGCGCAGCCGCCTTCGGGATCGGTGCAATATTGCCAGGTGAAGACCGCATCCGCCGATGTCACCGGTGTTCCGTCGGACCAGAGCAGCCCTTCCTGCAGTTTCCATGTGATGGATTTGAGGTCGGCGGCCACGCCGCCATTATCCAGGGTCGGAATTTCCTGGGCGAGCCACGGGACAAGTTCGCCCTTTTCATTGTAGCGCGCCAGCGGTTCCAGCACGAGTGAGGCCGCCTCGACATCCTTGGTGCCGCCGGACAGGAACGGGTTGAGCGTGGAAGGCGCCTGCCAGTAAAGAATGCTGACATGGCCATCGGCGCCACGTTCGGCCCAGGCCGCCGGAGCAAGGGCGAGGCCGGCTGCCGCGCCAAGAAGGGCAGTTCTAATCTTCATTGCGGATCTCCTTGTTGGTCTTGTTGTGCCGCCGCGGCGGGGGCCGGGGCAGCTTCGGGTGTTGCAAGATGGCAGGCCACGAACCGACCGGGGCGGATCTCGGCCAGCTTGGGTTTGGTTTCGTGACAAATCGGGATGGCTTCGGGGCAGCGGGTACAGAAATTGCAGCCCTTGGGCGGGTTTGCGGGGGAGGGCACATCGCCGCGCAGGATGATCCGCTGCCGGGTCTCCTCCCGCGTGGGGTCGGCCTCCGGCACCGCAGAAAGCAGGGCTTTGGCATAGGGATGGATCGGATCGGCATAAAGATCATCGCGGGGCGAAAGTTCGGCGATCCGGCCCAGATACATGACGGCGACACGGGTTGCGATATGGCGCACCATGGACAGGTCATGGCTGATGAAAAGATAGGTCAGACCCAGCTTTTCCTGCAGGTCTTCCAGCAGGTTGACCACCTGCGCCTGGATTGAAACATCCAGTGCCGCGATGGGTTCGTCGCAGACGATGAATTTGGGATTGAGCGCCAGCGCCCGGGCAATCCCGATGCGTTGGCGTTGTCCGCCGGAAAAGGCATGCGGGTAACGATTGGCGAAGGTCCGGTTCAGCCCGACCGCATCCATCAGTTCATAGACCCGTTCAAGCTTTCTGGCCCTGTTCCAGTTTGTATGTTCTTCCAGCGGTTCGGCGATGATCGAGGCCACCGTCATGCGCGGATTGAGGCTAGCCTGCGGATCCTGAAAGACCATCTGCATTTCGGGTCGCTTGATGCGCAGTTCCTCGGCTGAAAGGCGGGCGATATCGGCGCCGCCGATATGTACAGTCCCGCCCGTGGGTTCATAAAGCCGCAATACAGACCGGCCGACCGTGGATTTGCCACAGCCCGATTCCCCTACGAGGCCAAGTGTTTCCCCTTCCCGAATGTCGAATGTGATCCCGTCCACTGCCTTCACATCGCCGGTATGGCGCCGCAGGAGCCCGGTATGGATCGGGAAATACATCTTCAGGTCGCGCACCTCGACCAGCGGTCTTGTGGCGGTGTCAGGCATGGGCGACCTCCGCAGGCATGGCCGCCCCCGTTCGGGCATCCCAGTGGCAGGCAACATCATGGCCCTGTCCCACCGGGGCGGCCCCCAGTGCCCGGCGCAGCGGATTTTCCCGTTCGCAGCGATCAAAGGCATGGGGGCATCGATTACGGAAGGGGCAGGCCGTTGGCACGGCCCCCAGGATCGGAGGCTGGCCTTCGATCACGCGGAGGCGCTTTTCCCGCGTGCCGGTCAGGGCCGGAATGGTCTGCAAAAGCGCGCGTGTATAGGGGTGGCTGGGATTGGCGAAAAGATCCCTGACCGGGGCCTGTTCCACCACTTGCCCGCCATACATGACCATTACCCGGTCCGCGATCCCGGCAATCACGCCCAGATCATGGGTGATCCAGACAATGGCCATGCCCAGTTTGTGGCGCAGTTCCTTCACCAGTTCGAGGATCTGCGCCTGTATGGTGACATCCAGCGCCGTTGTCGGTTCATCGGCGATCAGGACCTCGGGGTCACAGGCCAGCGCGATGGCAATCATCACGCGCTGCCGCATTCCGCCGGAAAACTGGTGTGGATAGTCCTTCAGGCGCCGCCGTGCATCGGAAATCCCCACCAGTTCCAGAAGTTCCACGGCGCGATCGATGGCCTGCGCGCGGGTCATGCCCATATGGCGGCGCAGGGGTTCCATGATCTGGTTGCCGACCGTGAAAACCGGATTGAGGCTTGTCATCGGATCCTGAAAGACAAATCCGACCCGCCGCCCGCGCACATCGCGCAGCCTGTCTTCGGGGATTTTCAAAAGATCCATGCCGCCCAGCATCACCTCACCGGCGCGGATTTCCGCAGGTGGTGAAGGCAGAAGTCCGATCAGCGACATCATGGTCACGGATTTGCCCGAGCCGCTTTCACCAACGACGCCCAGGAGTTCGCCAGGCCGAAGGTGAAAGCTGACCGAATTTACGGCATGCACATCGCCCCCACGGGTACGAAACACCGTCTGCAAGCCCCTCACATCGAGAACGGGCTCGTCCCCCTCGGGCATATGGATTACTCCCAGTCTTTATTATTATTGCCTCGCCTTTGGCGCTGCAGTTCTTTTGGTTAGTGTTAGCAATTTTTTTTCACCTCGCAAGAATCTTTCGCCTGCGGGGGGAGTTTCCTTGGGTAAAATGGCCATCTGCGGTTGCTTCGAAGGTTTGACTTTTCCTTGGGGCTGGGCGAGGTTCCCGGGATCGCAGGCAAGTCTGGACTTTCGAAAGGCTGGTGGCTAGAAAAGTCCTGTTAGCGCTAACGATCCCGGAGTGAGAAAAGCCATGGTATCGCGTGTCATCCCGGTAGACCCCTTTGATCTTGTCATATTCGGCGGCACGGGTGATCTTTCACGCCGCAAGATCCTGCCCGGGCTTTATCGGCGTTTCTGGGCTGGGCAAATGCCCGAGGAAAGCCGGATCATCGGTGCTGCGCGGGGCGATCTGGACAACAAGGCCTTCCGGCAACTCGCGCGTGAGGCGATTACGGAATTCGTATCCGCCGACAAGCAGGATGAAGAACAGATCAACGCATTTCTGGAACGGCTGAGTTTTCTTTCCATCGATGCCACCGGTTCCAAGGGCTGGGCCGCGCTGAAAAAGAAGATGCGCCCGGGAATGGTGCGGGCCTTTTATTTTTCCGTTGGCCCGTCGCTTTTCGGGGATCTTGCGGAACGGCTGCATTCCCATGCCATTGCCGATGAAAACAGCCGGATCGTTGTGGAAAAACCCTTTGGTCGCGATCTGGCTTCGGCGCGGGCGCTCAATGCGGTTCTGGCACAGCATTTTGACGAAGGGCAGATTTACCGGATCGATCATTATCTGGGCAAGGAAACCGTGCAGAACCTGATGGCGGTGCGTTTTGCCAATATCCTGTTCGAACCGCTCTGGAAGTCCGAATATGTCGACCATGTTCAGATCACCGTGGCCGAAACCGTGGGTGTGGACGGTCGTGGTGCCTATTACGACCGTTCTGGTGCGATGCGCGATATGGTACAGAACCACCTGATGCAGCTTTTGTGCCTGATTGCGATGGAGCCGCCCTATCATTTCGATCCGGATGCTGTCCGGGATGAAAAGCTCAAGGTGATCCGGGCGCTGGAGCCGGTCGCGCCGGAAAATATCGTGCGTGGACAATATCGCGCGGGAGGTGGGCAGGGCAGTTATCTTGACCATTCGGGGGATCCCCAGAGCCGTACCGAAAGCTATGTCGCAATGAAGGTCGAAATTGCAAACTGGCGCTGGACGGGAACACCGTTTTACCTGCGCACGGGCAAGCGGCTGCGTGCACGAGAATCGGAAATCGCCATCGCCTTCAGGGAACCGCCCCATTCCATCTTTGACGATGCAGAAGGCTGGCGCGAAAACGTACTGGTGATCCGCCTTCAGCCCGATGAGGGAATGAAACTGATGGTGATGATCAAGGAACCCGGCCCCGGGGGGATGCGGTTGAAACAGGTGCCGCTGGATATGTCCTTTGCTGAAGCATTGGGGGAGGATGGCTCCGACATGCCGGATGCCTATGAACGGCTGATCATGGATGTGATCCGGGGCAACCAGACGCTTTTCATGCGCGGTGATGAGGTTGAGGCCGCCTGGGCCTGGACCGATCCGATCATCGAGGGCTGGGATAGATCGGGCGACAGGCCGCAAGCCTATGATCCGGGATCTTCGGGGCCCGAGGATGCCTTGATGCTGATGCATCGCGACGGACGGCGCTGGCGGGAGATCCGGGAATGAATTTCAGGGAATATGCCGATCGGGACATGATGATGATTGCGCTGGCAGGCAAGATTTCCAGCCAGCTTGGCGAGGCGCTGCGCGCGCAGGGCCGCGCAAGCCTCTGCCTGCCCGGAGGCACTACTCCCGGCCCGGTCTTTGACATGTTGTCGGCAGTGGATCTGGATTGGGAAAATGTTGCGGTCTTCCTGAATGACGAACGCTGGGTCGGGGAGGAAAGCCCACGGTCGAATACGCGGCTGTTGCGCGAAAGACTGCTGGTCGGCAAGGCCGCCTCGGCAAAACTGGTGCCGCTTTACCTGCCGGGTGCTGCACCCGAGGCGGCAATGGCGCCTTTGAGTGACGGCATCGCGCCGCATCTGCCGATTACCGTACTGTTGCTGGGCATGGGGACAGATATGCATACCGCAAGCCTTTTTCCCGGTGCCGATCGGTTGCAGGAGGCAATGGCGGAGGATGCACCGATCCTGATGCCGATGCGTGCCGAAGGGGCGGCGGAGCCGCGGATCACGCTGACGCGCAGGGTGCTGCTGGACGCGCTGCATTGCCATATCCTGATTTCCGGGGCTGAAAAGCGGGCGGCCATCGAAAATGCCGAAGGCCTGGATGAGATGCAGGCCCCCGTGCGCGCATTTCTGGATGACGCCATGGTGCATTGGGCGGAATGAAGATGAAAAACATTTGGCAAGACCTTGAAAAACACAGGGATTCCGTTGAAGGGCGGCGCCTTTTTGATCTGCTTTCCGACCCTGCCCGTGCGGCGGCATTTTCGGTGCGTCACGGTGACATGCTTTTTGATTTCTCCAAGACCAATATCGACAGTCAGGGTCTGGCGCTCCTTTTGTCACTGATTGATGCGGCCGGGGTTGTGGCCAAACGGGAGGCGATGTTTTCCGGTGTCGCGATCAATGAAACCGAGGGCCGCGCGGTTTTGCACACGGCATTGCGTAACCCCGATGGCGCGGTGCAGGTGGCGGGGCGCGATGTCATGTCGGATCTGCGCCACACCCTGGCGCGCATGCGTGATTTTGCCCGCGCGGTGCGGGAGGGTGAAATCCCGGGGCAGGGCGGGGCCTATACCGATATTGTCAATATCGGCATTGGTGGGTCGGATCTGGGACCGGCCATGGGGTATCTGGCGCTGGCGCCCTATGCCGACGGACCGCGCTGTCATTTCGTCTCCAATGTGGATGGCGCGCATATCGCCGATACGCTTCGTGGCCTCAATCCGGAAACCACGCTGGTGATTGTCGCCTCCAAGACCTTCACGACAATCGAAACCATGACCAATGCGCAAACTGCCCGTGAATGGATGGCCAAAAGCGTGGCGGAGCCGGGCAGGCAATTCGCGGCGCTTTCAAGCGCGCAGGAACGTACGGCCGAATTCGGGATTGCCCCGGAAAGGGTGTTTGGCTTTGAGGACTGGGTTGGCGGGCGTTATTCGATGTGGGGGCCGATCGGGCTTTCATTGATGATTGCGATTGGCCCGGAGGCCTTTGACAGCTTCCTCGCAGGCGGCGCGGATATGGATAAGCATTTCCGGCAGGCCGCCCCGGCGCATAACCTGCCGATGCTGCTTGCCCTTGTCGGGATCTGGCATAATCAGGTCTGTGGTCATGCGACGCGTGCGGTTCTTCCCTATGATCAGCGGCTTCTGCGGCTTCCGGCCTATCTGCAACAGCTGGAGATGGAAAGTAACGGCAAGCGTGTGGCGATGGATGGGACGGATCTGACGCTGCATTCCGGCCCCGTCGTGTGGGGGGAGCCGGGTACCAATGGCCAGCATGCCTTCTATCAGCTCATCCATCAGGGCACGCGGGTTATCCCCTGTGAATTTATCCTGGTGCGTGAGGGGCATGAGCCGCATCTGCGCCACCAGCATCTTCTTCTGGTGGCAAATTGTCTGGCACAGTCGGAGGCGCTGATGAAGGGGCGCCCGTTGGAAGAGGCGATGGCGATCATGGGGGCCAGGGGCCTGACGGGCGAAGAGCAGGAACGCCAGGCGCGGCACCGGGTTTTTCCGGGTAATCGGCCCTCTACCACGCTGGCCATCCCGCAGCTTACACCTTTCACGCTGGGCCAGACCCTGGCCCTTTATGAACATCGGGTCTTTGTCGAAGGGGTAATCCTGGGGATCAATTCCTTTGACCAATGGGGGGTTGAACTGGGCAAGGAACTTGCCCTTGCCCTGCAACCGATCCTGGAAGGGCGCGCGCCGGTTGAAGGCAAGGACGCCTCCACGGCCCTGTTGGTGGATTACCTGCGCACCGGGGAAGGAGGCCAAGAGCCTCCGGATGTTACAGCGCGGCGGTGACGATGATTTCCACCTTGTATCCCGGGGCGGCAAGTTTGGCCTCACCGGTTGCGCGGGCCGGGGTGGCGCCTTGCGGCACCCAGGTATCCCAGACGGCATTCATCTCGGCAAAATCATCCATGCTGGCAACCCAGATCTGTGCCTTCAGGATACGGGTCTTGTCGCTGCCGCAGGCGGCAAGAATGCGATCCACCTCCGCCAGGCATTGTTTGGTCTGATCGGTGACGGAGGCCCCGGCCTGCCCGACCGTCCCCGCAAGATAGGCAATACCGTTATGAATCACGGCTTCGCTCATTCGGCTGCCGGTTCCGATGCGTTTTATCTCTGACATGCTGTGCTCCCATAATCTGATGCCCCTTGCTATCGTCCATAGCGGAAAATCGGAAGGGCGTTCCGCGCTATCCGTCTCGTCCGGGCTCGTTCGGATTACTGGCGAAAAGTGCGATCTTGTTGCCTTGGGGATCGCGAAGGTAGCCAACATAGAAGTGGGGGCCATAAGAGGCACGAAAACCCGGCTGGCCTTCGTCGGAACCGCCTGCGAAAAGCGCGGCAGTGTGAAGGTCACGAACTTGCTTTTGATTGCGCGCCTCGAACGCGACCATAGAACCGTTGCCAGCCGAGGCGGGATGTCCGTCGAAGGTCGGTTTGACGTAGAAGTCAGGCAAAACGGGAGACTGAACCGGTCCTGCGGGCAGTACGTAGCTTAATCCTGCAGGCCCCTCCTCCAGTTCGTAACCAAGGGCTGGCAGGAATGCGGAATAGAACCGTTTCGCGCGCGCGATGTCATCCGCACCGACTGTGACGTAGGCAATCATGTTTTGTGTTTCCTTCCGGAAGTTTGGTTATCCAAACGAGATTGCTGTATTGTTGTAGGCCAACCCGAAATTTGGTTCAATAAACGATCCATTGCCGTTGCCCGCATTGTACGGAATGCTGTGTATTCCTGGGAAGACCACGCGAACAGCCCCTCAAGAACGGGCCGGACGATTGCATGAGATTTTGCATGCGCAAACAAAAACGCGCGAAGCCGGGGCTTCGCGCGTTTGAATTCCGATCCCGTCGGAATCAGAGATCTTCGTCTTGCTGGGCGGTGCCGATTTCGTCGAAAAGTTCGGCGATTTCGAATTCCGCGGCAGCTTCGGCCTCGGCGGCAAGTTCCTGAATGGACTTGCCCGAAGC
Source organism: Pseudorhodobacter sp. (assembly GCA_047975325.1). Lineage (GTDB taxonomy): Bacteria > Pseudomonadota > Alphaproteobacteria > Rhodobacterales > Rhodobacteraceae > JBKEDF01. The sequence continues at coordinate 60,272 of JBKEDF010000080.1, forward strand.
CTGAAGTTCGGCCTCTTCGGTGGACCGGGCCACGTTCAGTGTCACCTGTACCGACACTTCCGGGTGAAGCACCACATTGACCGTGTGCAGCCCAAGTTCCTTGATCGGCCTTTCCAGAACCACCTGGCCGCGATCCAGGGTGAAACCTGCTTCGGTCGCGGCTTCGGCAGCGTCACGGGTGGTGACGGAACCGTAAAGCGCACCCGCATCGGAGGCGGAACGGATGATGATGAAGGACTGACCGTCGATTTTTTCGCCGACGGCTTCGGCTTCCTTGCGGGTTTCGAGGTTATCAGCCTCAAGCTGAGCCTTGCGGGCCTCGAAAGAGGCGATATTGGTCTCATTGGCGCGCAGTGCCTTGCCCTGGGGCAGCAGGAAGTTGCGGGCATAGCCGTCCTTGACGTTGACGACTTCACCCATCTGGCCCAGCTTGGCCACGCGTTGAAGAAGGATCACTTGCATATCGGGTGCTCCTTATTTCACGGCATAGGGCAGCAGGGCGAGAAAGCGCGCGCGTTTGATGGCACGGGCCAGTTCACGCTGCTTCTTTGCCGAAACGGCGGTGATGCGGGAAGGGACGATCTTGCCACGCTCCGAAATGTAGCGTTGCAGAAGACGCGTATCCTTGTAGTCGATGGTCGGCGCATTGTCCCCCGAGAAGGGGCAGACCTTGCGACGGCGGAAAAACGGTTTTGCAGCCATTTTATGGGGTCCTTTCCTATCCGGGTTCAGCGACGGCGATCGCCGCGATCATCACGCTTTTGCATCTGGATCGAGGGGCCCTCGGCATGGGCATCGACCTTGATGGTCAAGACGCGCATCACATCGTCATGCAGGCGCATCAGGCGTTCCATTTCCTGCACCGCGGTGGCGGGGGAATCGGACCGCAGATAGGCATAGTGCCCCTTGCGATTCTTGTTTATCTTGTAGGCCATCGTCTTGACGCACCAGTATTCGTGATCGACGACCTTGCCGCCGTTATCCGCGAGGACTGTGGAGAAATGTTCGATAAGCCCTTCGGCCTGCGCGTTGGAAAGATCCTGACGCGCGATCATGACATGCTCATAAAGCGGCATGTAAGCTCCGTTCGTTTGGGCGCATTTCATAGGCAGGCCAGGCCCTGCCGCGGCCATGCCACGAGAGACTGCACCGGAAAAAGGGGGTGCGACAGGATCCGCGCCTTATAAGGAGCTGCCACGCGCGATGCAAGCGCCATTGACACCGCCGCAAGGGGGATGGTTCGGGGCTGTCGTTTCGGTTCGTGCCATGGAATAAGGAAGTGTGAATATAGGCATGGTGGGAGCCGGACATGGCAGATCTTAGACATGCGTCATATGAGGCGCTGGAACAGTATTGCAAGGCGGTCTTCCTTGCGGTCGGGGCGGATTCGGCGACGGCGCGGGATGCGACCCGTTCAATGATGCATGGCTCGCTCCATGGGGTGGACAGCCATGGGGTCCGCCTGATGGCGCATTACATCAAGGCGCTGGAGGGGGGGCGGCTCAACAAGGCGCCAAAGCCATCCTTCCGCAGGCTGCGGCCCGGATCGGGGCTGTTGGAGGCCGATGATGCGCAGGGCGCGCGTGCAACATATCTCGCGATGGATCATGCAATGGAAATGGCGCGCGAAACCGGGATCGCCGGGGTGGGCATTCGCAACAGTTCCCATTTCGGTCCGGCGGGGGCCTATGCGAAACATGCGGCCGATAATGGATTCATGGCTTTCGTTACCTGCAATTCCGACAGTCTGGTACGTCTGCATGATGGTGCGGAACGGTTTCACGGAACAAATCCCATCTCGATATCGGCCCCTTCAGGGGAGGCGGACCCATGGCTTCTGGATATGGCAACCAGCGCGATCCCCTTCAATCGCGTACATCTCTATGCCTCTTTGGGGCAGGCGCTGCCGCATAAGGTTGCCTCGGACGAACGGGGGGAAGATACGATTGATCCGAACATGGCGGCGATGCTGGCGCCGGTCGGGGGCGAGTTCGGTTTCAAGGGCGCGGCACTTGGTGGTGTGGCGGAACTCTTTTCCGGGATCCTGACCGGAACCAAGGTTTCCCCCGATCTCGACCCGATGATGGACCTCGATATGGGCCAGCCCCGCGGGCTTGGGGCCTTTGTCATGGCCATTGACCCCGAAGGATTTATCGGGGCCGCGATCTTTCGCGAAGGGATAGGCCATTACCTGCGGCTTTTGCGGAATTCCCCCGCGCGGGAAGGGGCAAGGGTCATGGCCCCGGGGGACAGGGAATGGGCGGAGGCCGCCCGGCGACGTCGAGAGGGTATCCCGCTCGATCCGGTAACGCAGGAAGGATTTGACGCGATATCGAAAAAATACGGAATCAAGCCACCATATTGATATTCACCATTCCATTTGCAGTAATTGGGGACTGATCGCGCGCCAGATCGACCAGCAGGTATATTTGTGCGGGACATTTCAACCTGGATGACAAATTCCCATTGTGAGGCTAAGCTGGGCGTTAACCGTTTCGTCCCGCTCAAGTTTTCTCGAAGAGGATTTGCCGATGGATATGGAACCGCCGAAAGTCAATCTCCTGCTCAAATTACTTGGTGTCGTCGGAATATTGTTCGGACTGGCAATTACCTGGCCGGGGTTGTTACTGGCGCTTGAAGGGGGAAGCTGGTTTTTTCTGGCTGCCGGTTTCCTGACGGCGGCATCCGGCCTGCTTATCTTCCGCGGCAAGGAACGCGGCATCTACCTGTATATTGGTGTCTGCCTGCTGGCGGTTATCTGGTCGTTCTGGGATGTCTGGCCCCTTGAAACATGGTTCTGGCCGCTGATCCCGCGCCTCTTTGCCTTTTTCGTGGCCCTTTTTGCCGTTCTCTTGCTGGCACCGCTGATGCCCCGGATCCGGGGCGATGGATATGTGCAAGCCGGTTTTCTGGGGGCTGCCCTGATAGTACTCATTGGACTGGGCGTCACGGTGTGGCAGATGTTTTCACCCCATGGTGTCGTAAGCAATGGCTTTGCCAGGGCGGAAGGCGTGGCGATTTCGCAAGCCGCGCTCGATATGGGCGATGAATGGCACAATTACGGGCGGACGACGACCGGTACCCGCTTTACCCCGGCCGATCAGATCAATCGCGACAACATCGACCGGCTGCAGGTGGCCTGGACCTATCGCACCGGTTTCTTTGCCGATGGCAGTGTCTCTGACCAGAATACGCCGATCTATGCCAATGGTACCGTCTATGCCTGCACCCCGTTCAATGAGATCCATGCCATTGATCCGGTCAGCGGAGAACGGAAATGGGTCTATACCTCAAACTCCTATGCGCCCTTCGCGGCGCGCTGCCGAAGCGTGACCTATTATGAGATTCCGGACGCGACGGGCATCTGTGCCAAGCGCCTTGCCACGGCAACGATTGATGCGCGGCTGATTTCGATCGATGCAGAGACCGGCAAGCCCTGTGAGGAGTTCGGTGAAGGCGGCATCGTCGATATGCGTGAGGGCATGGATTACTTTCAGCCTGCTGTCTACATGTCCAATTCCGCACCGACCATCAGCCATGGCAAGATCGTCTCGGGCGGCATGGCCGTGGATAACTACAAGGTCGGGGAGCCTTCGGGTGTTGTGCGCGCCTGGGATGCCAGGACGGGTGAGCTTGCCTGGGCCTGGGATGTGGGCCGCCCCGGCCAGACCGGACCGCTGCCCGAAGGGGAAAAATACACCCCCTTCACCCCCAATGTCTGGACCCATATGGCCGTCGATCAGGAACGCGGGCTGATCTATCTGCCGACCGGCAATGCAACACCCGATGTCTGGCTGGGCCATCGCCGCGATTTCGATCATGAATATACAGCGACTATTGTCGCGCTGGACATCAATACCGGACAGGAGAAATGGCATTTCCGGACCGTGAACAAGGATGTCTGGGATTATGACCTGCCCGCGCAGCCGTCACTTTACGATCTGCCCGATCCGGCATCGGCAGGGAATATCCCGGTCCTGGTCCTGCCGACCAAACGTGGACAGCTTTTCATGCTCAATCGTGAAACCGGAGAACCCGTGGCCGAGGTCGTGGATCGTGAGGTCGATATTTCCGGGGCCGTGCCGGAGATGCAGGGACTGTCCCCGGTTCAACCCTATTCCGTGGGCATGCCCGCCATCGGTGGCGAGGCCCTGACCGAGGCCGACATGTGGGGTGTCACGCCCATAGATCTGGCCCTTTGTCGGCGAAAGTTTCATCAGTTGCGGTATAGTGACGACGAATTCACCGTCCCCAACCTGGAACCGGGCCTGTTTTATCCAAGCGCACTGGGGGGCATGAATTGGGGTTCTGCCTCCATCGATGAAAGCCGGGGCCTGCTTTTCGTCAATGATCTGCGCATTCCGATGGTGATCAAGCTGCTGACGCGTGAGGAGGTCCCCAATGAACAATGGCCCAAGGATGGGCATGAACTGATCGCACCGCAGCTGGGCACGCCCTATGGCCTGCAACGGGATCTGATGATGTCGGCCTTGGGCATCCTGTGCATGCGACCACCCTATGGCACGCTGACGGCCATAGACCTCAATAGCCGCGAAATACTCTGGCAGCGTCCGGTCGGCACGACGGAGAACCTCGATTTCATCGGAGTTCAGACAGGGATCAAGATGCCAATCGGCATGCCGACGCTTGGTGGAAGCCTCGCCACGGCCAGCGGCCTGCTGTTCTTTGACAATGCGGGTGATCATTATCTGCGGATCTTTGACAGCGAAACGGGCGATATTCTGCGCGAAATCCCGATCCCGGTTGGTGCGACGGCAACCCCGATGAGCTATATCGGGCCTGATGGAAAACAATATGTCGTCATTTCCGTTGGTGGTTCCTCCAGTGCCGTTTCGGCCTTTCGTGGTGACTATGTTATCGCCTATAGCCTGGAATGATCCTGCTCCGCCCGGCCGGCGTCTGGCACGGGGGGCGGCCCGACATTTACTGGATCATGATTTCGTCACGGTAGCGGAATTGATCCCCACGCCGGGGCTGCGGGTGGATCTGATGGCGCTTGGGCCGAAAGGCGAGATCTGGGTCATTGAATGCAAATCCTCCCGCCAGGATTTTATCGCCGATCAAAAATGGCAGGGCTATCTTGAATGGTGCGACCGGTTTTTCTGGGCAGTTGACAGTGATTTTCCTGCGGAGATCCTGCCGGAGGAAAATGGCCTGATCCTGGCCGATGACTATGGTGCAGAAATCATGCGCCCGGGGCAGGAACATCGCCTTTCTGCCGCGCGGCGCAAGGCCGTGACACGGAATTTTGCGCGAACCGCCGCGTTCAGGTTGCAGGAATTTTGTGATCCGTCGATCAAGGCGCGGTTTGCCTTGTGAATCATTCATCTGGTTGTTGTCCACTGTCGAACCACGCGATCACGAGAGTGTGGCGAAATTTCGCATATCTGCGGGCTTGTCAGATTCCGGCTACGATATATAGTCGTCGCAGCAAGGGGTAAGCCGGGCGCCCCATATAGGTGATCAGGGCGCATCGGCATGAGACAGGGGGCCGGAGGGTGGCAGACGGCGATTTCAGAACCGGGTTTCAGCGTGAGCCAGCTTCCCTCAAATATTGCCCGGCGCTGGTGTTGAATGCCGATTACAGGCCATTATCCTATTACCCGCTCAGCCTCTGGCCCTGGCAGGAGGCAATCAAGGCGGTCTATCTTGAACGGGTCTCCATCCTTGCCGAATATGAGGAGGTCGTACGAAGCCAGCGGGCGGAGATACGGATCCCTTCCGTCGTGGTCCTGAAGGATTTTGTCAAACCCCGGAAACGGGTGGCGTTCACGCGCTTCAACCTTTTCCTGCGGGACAGGTTTAGATGCCAATATTGTGGCTCCAGAGGGGACCTGACATTCGATCATGTGGTGCCAAGGGCAAAAGGCGGTATCACAAGTTGGGAAAATGTGGTTGCCGCCTGTTCGCCCTGCAACCTGCGCAAGGGCGCACGGTCCGTGCGGGAGGCAGGATTCAATCTGTTGCGGCGGCCAGCAGCCCCGACAGTTGCGGAGATGCAGGCCTGCGGGCGCCGTTTCCCACCAAATTACCTGCATGAAAGCTGGGCGGACTTCCTTTACTGGGATGCAGAATTGGAAGCCTGACGGCCGGAGCGCCTGTGATTTCGACAGGGAAGGGGGCATTCGCCGTGTCACGGTCTGGAAGCGGATCGTGAATGCCCCGTGAACCTTAACTCCGACCGGTCTTTCTGCGGCTGATCGCAATCCCCCCGATCAGTGCCGAGATCAGCAAGATGCCCGCAGCAGGGACAGGGGCGGTGGCTGGCGTAGGGCTGTATTCCCCGCCGGTTGTCGGGTAAAAGGTGGGGTCGATACTCCCCCCCGTGACCGGTATGAAGGGTACGACAGGAGGCGGGAGAGCACCACCGCCACCACCTCCGGTGACTGGTGTTCTTACCTTGCTGATCCGGGGTGGGGTTTTCCCACCGACATTTGGAACATACGGGGCGCCACCATAATTTTCCGCATCCAGATAGGGGCGGGCGATGGCCCAGTTCTGACAGCCCTCCTTGTCCCCATATTCCTCGATGATCATGAAATAACGTTCTTCGCCGTTACGATCCTGATAGGCGTAACCCTTGCCGCGAACCGGAGCGTCCTGAAGCTTGAGCATCTTGGCCGAGGCATAGGCCACACCATTCTTCGCATAGCTCATCCGTTCAAAGACGGTGCCTGCGGGGAGTTCCATATCGACAAGATCCCCTTTTGGGACGCCGAATACCCCTCGTGCCCATTCCTGGGTACAGACCCCGTTGCAAGGGGCGTTCCCCGGAATGTACGGGATTGCGGTGGAGGCCCCTGTGGTGGCTGCCTGTGCAGCACCGGCCATCAGGCAGAGAACGACAGATTTGATAAAAGATACTTTGATATACACGGCGAGACCTCTTTATTTAATTCACATGGAATAAATATTCAGCCCAGATCCTGATAATAGGCGTGGTGGCTTTTTATGGAAATACTTTCCGGTACGGCAATTGGGTGTGTTCCGTAAAGTAAGGATGTGGGAAAGACATGGGGTGTAACACGAACATGCCCCGGAAGTCGGCATTACTTCCGTGATGTTGGCCATTGCCGTGATTCTTTTATTAAGTTGTAATTGTTCATCTATTTTCTACCTTTAGGTCATGCGGATAAACGATATGTCTTGCAGTCATCTCATACGTTTTGTTGCAAGATAAAGATGTAATTGTTTAATATTTGGTTAAAGGTTTACAGATTTTTCTTCGATGGCAATAAGAATTTAAATAAATGAATATTTTATTGTCTATTAAGATAAGAATTGCACGTCATGAATGTAATTTTCCCAACATATATCATCTTAAAAGGTAAAGACGATACAAGTGAAAGGGGGGCAGTGATTCTGCTTTTCAGAGCTATTTGATGGCAAAGCCTGCAGGCGGCCCAAAACCCCTTTTGGGGCAGGATCCATGAAATCTGGTGGCTTGTTGTGTCTCGGACTTGCAGGGAAACCGCATGTGGAGGTCCTGTACGGGCTGACACCGCACAGATGAATCGCTTGCGCCCGGCCTTCATAAAAGTGGCCGGGCGCTGTGATTGGCTTTACCAGAATAGTCCTGATGCCGGCAGAAACCGGTTTGTTGCGGGCCGCCAGTCGAAAAACGACTCTACCCTGCCATCGCACGCCGCTTGGGCTTGGCCCTGCCGGAATTGGCATCGATGAAATCGAGGACCAATGGACGGATGTTCAGACGCCAGGATTTTCCCGCGAAAATGCCGTAATGACCCGCGCCGGGTTCAAGATGGGAGGCTTTCTTTTCGTCTGGCAGGTTGGTGAGCAGATCAAGTGCCGCAAGACACTGACCAGGGGCGGAAATATCGTCCTTCTCACCTTCAACGATCTTGACGGCGACATCAGTGATTGCGCCGATGTCGACCTTCTTGCCCGCGACAATGAATTCGTTCCGCGCGATTTCCCGGTTCTTGAAAATCCGTTCAACGGTGGAAAGGTAAAACTCCGCTGTCATATCCATGACTGCCAGATATTCGTCATAGAATCGGTTATGCTTGTCATGGTCGGAAGCTTCGCCCCGGGCGGTGCGCATGATCTGGTCGCTGAAAGCCTGGGCGTGACGTTCGGCATTCATGGACATGAAGCCCTGAAGCTGCGCCAGACCGGGATAGACCAGCCGCCCGGCCCCCTTGTATTTGAAACCCACGCGCTGAATTGCAAGCTGTTCAAGCTGTCCCATCGTCACGCGGCGCCCAAAATCCGTCACTTCCGTATCGGCTGCATCGGGATCGACGGGGCCACCCACAAGCGTCATGGAAAGGGGCTGCGCTGCCGGATCCTCCTGCGCCAGGTAGGCCACTGCCGCAAGGGTCAGCGGAACCGGCTGGCAGATTGAAATCACATGCGTATCAGGCCCCAGGTGGCGCAGGAATTCCACAAGGTACAGCGTGTAATCCTCAATATCGAATTTTCCCTTGCTGACGGGAATGTCACGGGCATTGTGCCAATCCGTCACATAGACGTCGCAATCGGCCAATAAGCTTGAGACCGTGGACCGCAGCAGCGTTGCATAATGGCCCGACATGGGGGCAACAAGCATCACCTTGCGTTTCATCGGTTTGCGCCGGCGGACGGAAAAATGGATCAGGCTGCCGAAAGGGCGTTCGACCACGGGGATGATATCGACCAGATGGTCCTGCCCGCTTTCGGCCGGCAGGGACCGGATCCCCCAGTCGGGTTTGACGACCATCCGTGCGAAAGTACGTTCGGTGACTTCCCCCCAGGCCGCCATCATTGGCACCATGGGGTTCATCGAAAGGGCAAAGATCGGATAGGATGCCATTGCACGGGCGGTGGCACCCATCCACTCATTGGTGTTTCGCATACTTTCCATAAGGTCATAGGTCGTCGTATACTTCATTTTTATCTCCTGGCGCCTGGGCGGGCAAAATGCGATCCGTGCAATCCGCCCTTCGGGAAGGGCGCTTTGGGGGAATGCTGCATAGCAGCAATTATGGGGGTGAAAGACCGGAATGACAACTGCGACCGAAGACGAGGGCGAAAAACTGGCCCGCCTGAACGCCAATCTGGCCAAGGTGGAGGAATTGTCCCAACGTCTGACCGCGGCGCTTTCGCGCCGAAAAAACGCGGATCCCGCGCTGAACGGGCCGGGTCAGGAGGTCTATATGAAGGCCGCTGCCGCCTATGTTGCCGAAATGATGCAGAACCCCTCAAAAATTCTGGAACAGCAGGTCAACTACTGGGGAAAGAGCCTCAAGCATTATGTCGACGCCCAGCAGATGCTACTTAAGGGGGAATTGAAGGCCCCTGCGGATATTACCCCGGTAGATCGCCGATTCGCCCACCCATCCTGGGATGAGCATCCTTTCTTCAACTACCTGAAACAGCAGTACCTTCTTAATGCGGAGGCGGTGAATTCCGCAGTGTCCGGGCTGGATCATCTGGAGGCCGGCGACAAGAAGCGGGTGGAATATTTCTCGCGCCAGATTATCGACCTTTTTGCGCCAACCAATTTCCTGGGGACCAATCCCGATGCGCTGGAACGTGCGGTGGAAACCGATGGCGAAAGCCTGGTGCGCGGGCTGGAGAACCTCGTCCGCGATATTGAGGAAAACGACGGCGACCTTCTGGTTACGCTGGCGGACAAGGAGGCCTTCAGGGTCGGCCAGAATATCGCCACCACCCCCGGTGAGGTCGTCTATCGCAACAAGATGATGGAACTCATCCAGTACAGCCCGACAACGGAAAAGGTGCATCAGATTCCGCTGATCATCTTTCCGCCCTGGATCAACAAATTCTATATCCTCGACCTGAAGGAAAAAAACAGCCTGATCAAATGGATCGTGGATCAGGGCTTCACGCTTTTCGTGGTATCCTGGGTCAATCCCGATGCATCCTATGCCGATGTGGGCATGGATGACTATATTCGTGACGGCTATCTGCGGACCATGGCGGAGGTGCGCCGGATTTGCGGAACCAAACAGGTCAATGCGGTGGGGTATTGTATCGCGGGGACCACGCTTGCCCTGACAGTGGCGCATCTGCAGCGGGCGGGCGACAAGACGGTGAAATCCGCAAGCTTCTTTACGACATTGACGGATTTTTCCGATCCCGGTGAGGTGGGTGTCTTTCTCGACAACGATTTCGTCGATGGGATCGAACGTCAGGTGAAGGTGGACGGGATCCTTGAAAAGACCTTCATGACGCGGACATTCAGTTTCCTGCGTTCCAATGACCTGATCTATCAGCCCGCGATCAAGAGCTACATGATGGGGGAGGCACCGCCCGCCTTCGATCTGTTGTTCTGGAACGGGGATGGCACCAATCTCCCGGCAAGGATGTCGATCGAATATCTGCGCGGCCTGTGTCAGGAAGACGGGTTGGCCCTGGGCAATTTCCCGGTTTTCGGAGAACCCGTGAAGCTTTCCGATGTGAAGGTCCCGCTTTGCGCCATCGCCTGTGAGACCGATCATATCGCAGCCTGGAAGGCCAGCTATAACGGTATCCGGCAGATGGGGGCGAAGGACAAGACCTTCATCGTTTCGCAATCGGGCCATATCGCGGGGATCGTTAATCCGCCATCCAAGGGCAAATATGGCCATTGGGTCAATGAGGCGCCAATGACCACGCCGGAAGAGTTCATGAAAGGCGCGGAATTCCACAAGGGTGAAAGCTGGTGGGGGCGTTGGGGGGATTGGCTGGCCGGGCGTTCCGGCCGCAAGGTTGCAGCGCGGATTCCAGGGGATTCTGACCATCCATCCCTTGCCCCGGCACCTGGCAGCTATGTTTCCGCCAAACCAAGTATCTGATTTTAGGGTCTGTTTTCCTGCATCGTGGCATTTTGGAAAATTTATGCTGCGGTGCAGAAAAAAATCTTGAAATGCTGCAGCGCAGCATCTATATTCCAGCTGTCAAAATAAAGTGCCCGACCCGGATGAAGCTTCCGGATCGTGGCCCCGAATCAGAAATATGGAGTATGGAAATGTCGAAGAACCCCGATTTCACCAAAGCCGCCCAAGAATTTCTGGCCAATATCCCGGTCGATAACGAAGCGTTCAAGAACGCATTCAAGACCCAGGCCGCGATGACGGAAAAGATGTCCAACGTTGCTCTGGAAGCTGCGGAAAAATCCACCGAAATCACTGCGAAATGGGTGAAGGATACGCTGGTCAAGGCGGCCGACGTTTCCAAGGCCAAGGCGGAGCCGGCCGAATATGGCAAGGCGGCAACCGATTTTGCTTCCGTCGCTGCGGAAATGGCTGCTGAAAACATGGCCGCTTTTGCGGAAGTTGCCAAGAAAGTGCAGATGGAAACGGTTGAACTGATGCTGGCCGCTGGCAAGGATCTGACCGAAGAAACCACCGCTGCCGTGAAAAAGGCAACTGCCGAAACCACCGCTGCCGTGAAGAAAGCCACTTCTCCGGCAAAGTGATCCTTCGGGTTCATTTCCTGTCGTAAGGCGCCCTCCTCCCAGCCTTGCGACGGGACGGGGCGGGCGAAAGCCCGCCCTTTTCATTTGCGCTGCACTGCCGTAATCTTTGCTGCAGTGCAATTTTTGGGGGGATAAGATGGCCGATACCGAAAAGCCGCTGCTGGTCAAACGCTATGCGAGCCGTCGCCTTTATAATACCGAAACCTCTGACTATGTGACGCTTGAGGATATCGCGGGGTTCATCCGCGCGGGTCGTGAGGTGCAGATCATCGATCTGAAATCCGGCGATGACCTGACGCGGCAATATCTTTTGCAGATCGTTGCCGAACACGAGGCCAGGGGGGAAAATGTCCTTCCGGTCGGGGTGCTGAACGATCTGGTGCGCAGCTATACCAGCGGCATGCAAAGCGTGATGCCGCAGTTTCTGGCCAGTTCCTTTGAAATGCTGCGCGAAAGCCAGTCCAAGATGATGGAAAACCTTACCAAGGTGCCAAACCCGATGGCGGCTGTGCCGGGTTTTGAGGCAATGCGCCAGCAGCAGGAGGTCTTTCTGAAATCCGTGATGGGCGGGATGTCGGGCTGGAAGGAACCCGACGCAGAGGATCAGGAGGAAACCGAAGCCGATTCTTCCGCCAAGGAACTGGCTCAGATCAAGGCGCAACTGGCCGCATTGCAGAAGAAACTGTCAAAGATGTGACCTTTGCGGGCGATCGGTGGCCACCGCAGCGCAGCATGTCTGTGGCCCCATTCAATCGTCTTGGCCTTCCGTGTTTTCACCTCCGGTAATTCTGCGCAGGGTGAAAGCGGAAGCAGATCATCAACAAGAAGCTGACCTTCAACGAAAATTTCGTGTATCCCTGCTTCAACATGAAGACAGGGGCGCTATAGTGGGCGGCGACGCGGAAAAGGGGCACATGATGGTGGATGGGGCGGAACAGACTGTTCGGATTGAACGGTTGGGGGAGCTTGCGGTTCTTCTGATCGATAATCCGCCGGTCAATGCCTTGGGGCAGAAATTGCGTCAGGGGCTTTGGGATGCAATTGAAAGGACCGATGCCGATCCCGATATCCGTGCCATCGTGCTAATCGCCGAAGGGCGCAGCTTTCCGGCCGGGGCGGATATTTCCGAATTTGGCAAGCCGCCGCAGGCGCCGATCCTGACAGATCTGTGCAACCGGATTGAGGCATGCGGCAAGCCCGTCGTTGCGGCCCTGCATGGAACGGCCCTGGGGGGCGGGCTGGAACTGGCGCTTGCGGCCCGGCACCGGATTGCGCTGATCGGCGCGCGGCTGGGTTTTCCCGAGGTGGGGCTGGGCATCCTGCCCGGGGCGGGCGGTACTCAAAGATTGCCGCGCCTTATTGGTGCGGCGAACGCGCTGCGGATGATACTGGGCGGCAAACCGATCCGCGCTGAAGAAGCGCAACGGATGGGGCTTGTGGATCGGGTCTGTGACAAGGATCTGCCGGCGGCGGCGCTTGCCTTTGCCCGTGACGTAATCCCTGAACCCCTTGCCCCGGCGACCCGGGATCGTTTTACGGCCATGCAAGATGCGGCGGGTTACCATGCGGCGGTGGCGGAGGCGCGCAAGGAAATTGCCGGATCGCCCTTGCCTGCACCGAGCCGGATTGTCGATGCGGTGGAGGCGGCGCAACTTCTGCCCTTCGATCAGGGATTGATCCTTGAACGCACGGCTTTTCTTGATCTGGTCGAGACACCGGAGGCAGCGGCCCTGCGGCATGTCTTCTTTGCCGAAAGGCGGGTGGCGCGAAAACCCGGGGCGGAGCCGCTGCCACTTGCAAATCTGGCAATTCTGGGGGCAAGGCGCAGCGTTCTGCCTCTGATTGGCCCGGCACTGGAATCGGGCGGGAAAGTGATGCTGGCCGATCATGATGCCGATGCGCTTGCCGATCTGCTTGAGGCGGTTGCCAGCGCGCTGGAGGATCAGAAAGCCTCGGGACGCCTGTCGCAGGAAGAGGCCGCCGATCGCTGGGCACGGCTGCAACCGGAATTGCCGAGCGCGATTTCCCCCGATGCGGATATCTGCCTCCTTGCCGGTGAGTATGCGGAAGAGGGCAGGGACCTTCCGCCACTTCCGGAATGCCCCCGGATCCGGCTGGGCGGGGCCGGTGAGGGGATCGGGCTTCTGTTGCATCCGACCGATACTCCGCCGCGCCTGGCAGAGATCATTGCCGATGAAGGGGCCGCCCCCGAGGTGATTGCCACAGTTTTCGCCTGGCTGCGCCGGGCGCGGTTGATGGTGGTCCGGATGAGTGGGGCAAGCCTGGTATCGAGCCTTGGCAAGGCACTTTACTGCAGCAGTGAGGTTCTGCGCGAAAAAGAAGGTGATGCCGTTGACCAAATCCTGCGCCGCTGGGGTCTGTCCCCGGGTGAGGAAGTCGGGGAAGGCGGTTTTGCAGGCCTGACGGAAGGGCCGGGGGCGGCCCTGATGGCCGCCATGGCCAATACCGGGTTGCGTGCCTTGGGGGAAGGGCGCGCCCTGCGGCCTTCCGATATCGACCTTGCGGTGATCCAGGGGCTTGGAATGCCGCGTTGGTCTGGCGGGCCGATGTTTCATGCAGGCCGCCGCGGGTTGCTGGTCCTCAGGGAAGATCTCAATCATTGGGCGAAACTGGATCCCGCCCTTTGGTCGCCGGCGCCGATGATAGATGAAATGCTGCGCGAAGGGGTAACATTGGATCAGTTGAACGAGGCCTGAGGCCCGGGATCAAGGACCCGAAGCGGTATTTTAGGCCCACCGGCCGATATTGGTGTTTTGGGCAGAAAAAGCCTGCAAGGTGCAAAATGACCCTTCACATCCCCCTTGCGCTTCGCTAATACCCGCCTCGTCACTGACAGTGCGGTCGTGGCGGAATTGGTAGACGCGCAGCGTTGAGGTCGCTGTTCCTTAACCGGAGTGGAAGTTCGAGTCTTCTCGACCGCACCAATATTTTTCATAAATATCATTATTTTCAGTAAGTTACGAGAATATGATATTTTCTAGCCCCATCCACAGCCCCATTCATGCTGTTTGTATCCCGGACGCTCCCAGACATTCCCGGACGGGTACAATCCGCAGGCTGTGCCCTTTTTGGGATGGTAACGGCTCACCGCTGATTGACGGACAGACGACCTATCGTTTCGCAGCCTTGGCATAGACTTGGTTGCGCTCTCGCCTGCCTACCGCAATGACCTGAACAACAACGCGCACGTCATGCACCTCATAGACAAGGCGATAGCCTGAATTGCGCAGCTTTATCTTGTAGCGGTTGCGGGACGCCCTCAACAGGGACGCAGGCACATGCGGATTCTCAAGGCGCTCTTGCAGCTTGCGCTTGAATTGTTCCTGGACAGTATTCCCCAGCTTGCGCCATTCCCGCAGGGCAGCCTCGTGAAACTCAAGGCTATAGGTCATCAAGACTTACGGGGATGAATGGCCCATTGCCTCGCTCATCCGCCAAGGCATTCAGTTCCGCATTTTCCAGACGTTCAAGCATGGCTGCATATTCGTCAGCGGGGACGCAATAGAAGGCTGGTTTGTTGCGGTTGAGTATGGCAACGGGGCGACCGTCACCCGCTGCAACGGTTGCCATAGGATTCTTCTTCAAATCGCTGACACTGGCAGACATATCGGCATGAATTGAATGTACCATGACGGCCCCTAACGCTCCGTGCTGTTCCTGTAACCACAATATAGACCGGTTAAGAGCCCTGTTCAATGGTTTTAAGAGGGTGCCAAACGGCAGACATGGAAAAGCTCCGCGCCTCTCCATCATACCCGTTCGGCACCCGATGGAATAATGACGCGGGAAATCGTGACCGCCTCCCGAAAGGGATACAGGTGTAAAGGGTCCGCCCCTTTGTGAATTTTTGACGGGGTGCCCCGCAGGGGGGTTAGGCGCTTCCGGGCCTATAGCCGCCGGCCCGTAGAAGCTTGTGGCGATACTTGTCGAGACCGCGCTCAAGATTGCGCAGCGCGCGCCGATGCCCTTCACCAACGATGGCATCTTCGGACTGGTCTTCCAAGTCACTTGGATCGAACGCGGTCAGGGCGTAGCTCGGCATTCCAGCATCATCAACGCCAACAACAATCCACGCCCGCCATCCTCCCGGCACCACTTCTCCATCCCAATCAAAGGCATGGATTTCGTCGTTCTCCAGTTCCGCGACGCAGGCCATGTTGGTTGACCCCCGCAATGGATGAAAAACCTCCATTATCACCTTTGAGGCTAGGGGAGGAAGCCCGCTTTCTTCGCAATTGGGCTCGATATATCCTTCATTATCAAACAATTACTGTCCTTTCCAAATGTGCCAAGATGCCACTGAACTATAGCATAAAACGGCGAACAACGCACTTGAGTTGTGAGCCATCACTCTCCCTCAAGCCGTCTGAGCGCTGCTAGGCTTTCACGGTGAAGTACGGTTATCGTAGCCCACAAGTGCTCGGCCTCACGCGCTCTGCTGCCATGCTTGTATCTTGGATGCGCCTTGCCCGGCGGCGCGCCTCCACGCGTGCCATGCCTCCGGCAGCCCCCCCCCTTTTTTGGGTGGGTAAAATAAAAATAGGACGCCGGATAGTACCCCATGAAGGGCTATTCCGGTCTGTTCTGCCCGCTGGCCAGTCGAATGTAAGGTACCGCGTTTTACTCCATGGAGGATTGCCCCCGCACCTTCGCCCACCTGTGGCGCTGGGCCTCGCGGATGCGCTCGATGTCTTCCGGGGTTCTCGCTCCGGTGCTTCTGCCACCGTGAAACTTGCAGCGTCGCCTGCCGGGTTCGGACTTCATCCAGCAGGGCGCGCCTTTGCGGATCTTGGCTTCATAGACAACACAGCGGGTTGTGGTACGCCGGGCTTTGGCTTCCGCCTTGCGGGCCTGATCAGCGGCGAACCGGCGACAATATCGGCCTCCATCTTCGCGCGGATCGATATCATCGCATCATGCGCGTGTGCGTTACCCATGCCAAAATAGGTCAAATCCCATCCCAACGCCCTGGCCATGCGCTGAACCGCCCAGCCGTACGGATCAATCTGGAAAGCGGACTCCCAATACTGGACCACCGTTCGCCCGATGCCTGCCTGGCAAGTTGGCGCTGACTCCACCCCTCTGCCTTCCTGCGGGCTTTCAGTTCCTGCCCGAAGGGCCTGTGCTTACGGCTCATGCATCACCCCCTTCGGCCTTCCAGCATCTGACATGCAGCGCCTGGCCTTTCAGGTCTGTCATGTCATGCTGACTGTCCAATCGGACTGGCCGCAAATGGCGCAGGTTGTAGGATGCGTTGGCAGTGTGCGAACCGGCCTGCCGTCGCGGTCCTGCGCTGGGCGGTAGCGGGACAGATACACGATTGCGCCGGGCGGATAGTCCTGCCGTGAGGGGGAAGGCTGCGATTGCGATTCCCGCGATTCCAGTTGCGATAAATCGCAGGAATCGCAACGTCCGGGTGCTTTGCTCAGAATGTCAGCAAGGGCGGCCTGCACATCAAAGAGCATGGGGCCGCCTCACAATCCGATAGGCTTCCTGTCGGGCTTTCCCCCTGACTTCCGAACCAACCGGCAGGGCCAACAGGTGCCCCGCTTTCAGCAACATGGACAATGGCCCGGATAGTGCCTTGCGCTCCCGCAGGGCATTTGGTCCCTGGTTTAGAATTTCCGAAGGCGTCACGTCGCCATGCGGCCAGCTATCCAGCAGCCAGCGGCGTAGCTTCTCGGCCTTCGCGGTTTCTTCGGAAACAAGCCCGGCCTCAGCCAGCCGCCGGGCCTCGCCCAGATAGAATTGCGCAAGCGTGATGCCCCAGCCCATCGCCTCGGGTGTTACTTCCGGCGCATCCAGATCGGCCCAGAGGGTCAACACCCCGGCAATGCGTGCAGCCTGTTCCGCTGCTTTTGACCCATAGGCGCGGACATGCTCCATTTCGCCACCCTTGGCCTGCGCCACCTCTACAGCCTCATAGAAGCGCCAGAGCAATTCCTTTGCGCCGTCCGACAGGGGCAATCGCGCCGGGGTCAGTTCCTGCGGATTGTCTCCGGTCGGCATGGGCGTTTGCAGAATGGCGGTAAGCCGGGCCGTGAAGGCGGACAGGGCGATATTGCTGGCAGGGTCATGCCCGCGCCGCAGACGGGTGCCAATGGCGCTGGGCGGCTCGGCAATCAGGAAGCGCGCCAGAACCCCTTGCCCGGATGCCTGCGGATCGGCCAGAAGCGGGCGGGCCGCCACCGGCTGGGCCATCAGGTGCGCGGCAAGTCTGCGCCCCGGATAATCGCTGGCCCCATCCCCGGAGCGGATGCGGTTCACGGTATCGCCGTTCCAAAGCTGGGAAAGCCCCGCGATGGTCTTGAGCCGGTTATCTCTGTTCATGGCATGGCCACCGATAAAGCCGCCTGCTTCATCCGAGAACAAGCCCAGCGCCGGGCGTCCGGTCTGGTAGAGCTTCAGCAGCCCTTCAAAGGTCGGTTCCTGCGCCGTGACATTCGGGCGCAGCGGGGGGTGAGGTTCCGGGCCAAGGGCGCGCAAGTCGGCCTCGGCACTTGCTGCCTTCACCGCGTCTGCACCGGCGGCCTGGGTCATCAGCCGCTTGCGCTTGGCAGTCCAGATTTCGCAGGCGGTTTCATACTCGGCGAATTCCGCTCGGGAGGTTTCGGCCTGTGCTCGCTCATGGTTGCGAACGCCCCTCATTAACAGGCGGTCACAGGATGATTTACGCTCTCCGGATTCGGCAATGGTCAGGCAATAGAGCGAACAAGGCACATCCCCGCCCAGCGCCTCAACGTCAGCGAAGCCTTGAACAGCCAGCGAGGCGACGGACAGTGCGGATTGCGCGGCGATGCCCACCGGGACTTGCGTCATGTCCTGCACCGCCTCGACAGCGGCTTGCAGCGACCCCAGCGCGGCAACGGGATAGGCTTCACCACGCGGGATTTCGCGCAACAGCGGTTGCGACCCCTCGGGCTTGAAAGGGATAGGTTTGGACGCATTCATCGGGCAACCCCTTTCGTCATGAGTACGTCATTCCAGTCGCGCCCGTCCGGGGCGGGAAGTGTGGATACGGACCAGCCCAGCGCGGCGGCATGTTCGGCCAGCCTCTGGCCTGCCACCCTGCCGGGCTCATCGCCGTCGGTGGCAACAACCAGCTTGCCGGGCGTGGCGGGCAAAGCCAGCGCCTTCATGCCGGATGTGCTCAAGGTTGCCCAAACCGTCGCAGGGCCGTGCAGAAGGCCGCTCAGCAGCGACAGGCCGGTTTCGACACCCTCGCATATGACCAGAGGCCCAGCGCCATCAGACAGCCGCACAGCGCCGCCCGCGCATGGCCCCAGCATCATTTTTGCACCTTTCGGCAGGCGGTTGCCCCGCTTGTCAAAAAAGGTCCGGTGAACGCCGCCCGTGGGCTGCACATCGGCCACCATGGCCATGCACCAGGTCATGGACGGCCCGTGATAGATATCAGGCATTAAGCGCAGGCTGTCCGGCAGGGGGCAGGTGATGTCCCGCCCCCGGAGGTAGGCTTCCGCCTTGGTGCCGTGAATCGGCTTGGTTGCGTCCCAAAGCGACCGGGCTTTCACCAGTTGCTTGGCCTGATAGGCAGTTTGCTTGCGCTCATGCTCGCGTTGGGCGTCAAAGTCGATCTGCACCGCCCCGAGGTCAGCCCCGGCGGCACTGGCTATCTTGATGAAAGAGCAATTCGATTTGAAGCAGTGCAACAGCAGCTTGCTGCTTTTCTCGGCGATTGACAGCCCGATCTGGTCCCGGCGGCGCTCCGGCTGGCAGACCGGGCAAGGTGCCTGACCCCGCCGATTGCGCCAAACGCCGCCAAGGTTGTGGGTGAGTGTGCGCGCGCCTGTCATGCAGCATCCTCCCGGCACGCATAAGCCTTCAAAATGTAGCGCCCATGATGGCCGGGAAAGCTCCCTTTGTGCGGCTCGTGAAGGGTCTCGATGGGAACGCCCTGCTTGCGCAATTTGTGGACGTATGCCGACCACCGGGGCGCAGGCTGCAAAATGGGCGTACAGCCCCTATCCCCAGCGTTGATCAGTTGTTCCAGCGCCCATTGTTCGCGGCCACTAAGCCAGACGGCGAAGGCCTCTGCGCCCTTGGGATAAATCGTGAATTTTACGCTGTGTTTCTCGGCCATACTACTCGGCCTCCGTGCTTGCGGGCCGGGGCGCTATGCTGGGGCAATCTAACAGCCCGAACAAATATCGCCGCCGCCCCTGATCCGGGTGGCGGTTTCTTTATGCTGCGGTCTGTTCGCGGCTGTTCAGCCAGTCGGTGATGGCGCTTTCGGGCCACGCGACTGCTTTCTTTGTGAGCTTAACCGGGCGCGGGAACTCGCCCTGATTCATCAGCTTGTAAATTGTGGTGCGACTAAGCCCGGTCAGTTCTTCAACTGCGGGGCGGCGTAGATGTCTATCTGCCATGACGGCGTTCTCCTGCATCAGGTAAATGATGCGGGAAGGATACCCCTTGTAGCCGTCTGTTCAGGGGGTATCACTTCGGGAAGTTTTGCCCCCTAAAACGCCGATGCGCTCCATTTTGTCCACTGTTTGCTTTCGCAAAATTTTCGAAGCGCGATGGACAGTTTCTTCACTGATTTCTCTGCGTTCAGCAACTTTGCCGCAAGCGCGCTCCCACGACCCCCTGCCGCCCCCGGCTCTCTCTTGAAGATAGGTTATTAAAACCTCATTCGAGATGTGAATATCATCCTTCAGTTTGCTCAAGCGATGCTTGGCCGGGGGTTTTCCCTGCCCGCCGCCTTCTATGCCAAACGCTTCGCCACAGCTTGTTCCAGTTGGAGCCCGCTTGTATTGCTTCCACCCTTCGACAAGCACACGCACCCAGGCGCGCGGCACTTCAACTGTATCTTCGCGCCAGGCTTTTACGGGATAAGCATCGGATATATCCGAATGCGATAATTCACCGTCGAAGGCCGAAAGTGCGCTTTGAAGCATTTCCATTGCAATTAGGCTGCGGGGTAAGCTGGGCGTATCCAAAAGAGAACAGGAACGAAAATATACCTCAAAAACGAATCTATTTAGCGGATCGTCAAGATAATCCCGCAGGCTCCGAATTGCATTCGGGTTAGGTGTTGGCTTCTCAGCCATGTCCAATCCTCACAATCTCAGCCCGTTTCTGTGTCACGAAATCCGCCCAGCGCTGCATCAGCACCCGGCGCTTATCCAGATGGTCTGTCCGACGATAAGCCCGCTCCACTGACCCACCCACCACATGGCCAAGGCAGGTTTCGGCCACCTCAGGCGGGGCGTTGGTTGTATCGGCCAACCAGTCACGCAAGGATGAGCGGAATCCATGGGGGCGGGCCTCCATACCCCGCCGTTCCATCAGTCTGGCCATGGTGGCATCCGAAATCACCTCCTTGCGCACACTTGGAAACAAAAAACCATCACGGGCGTGCTGGCGAGCCTGTGTGATGACCTCTTGCGCCTCAAAGGGTAGAGCGCGGCACCCTAAAATCAGCTGTCGCCCCCTTGCGGCCTTTCATGGCGTCGGCGGGGATAGTCCAGATATTGCCGTCAATCTGGGTTTCGTGAATGAAGCGCAGAGGGTTCGAGCGCACCCCGGTCAGGATAAGCAAACGCAAGGCCAGATGTGTAACGGTGCCATCGTTCAGGCTGTCATAGAACGCTGGCACCTCTGGCCATGACAGGGCGGGGATGTTCTGGACGGTATGGCGCTGCTTGCCCAGCAGTGCGCGCGCCTTGGTGACCGCTTGCAGGTCTACATCCAGCCCCAGCGCCGCCGCGTGTTGCAGGCAGACGCCCAGTCGGTGCAGGGCCTTCTCAGCCGTCGCGGCCTTGTCGTGCCATATGGGCGCAATCGTGTTGCGAATATCAATCTGGTCAATATCCGCGACAGGCACCCCGCCCAGCTTGGGCAGTACATGGATTTCAAGGGGCGAAAACCACCGACCGGCCTTGCCGTCACCTTTCAGTTCCGCCTTGCGGCTTTCAAAGGCGTCTTGCGCCACGTCACGCAGCACATGCAAATTACGCTCTGCCTCGCGGCGTTCGCGTTCACGTTCCTTGATAGGGTCCAGCCCTTTGCGTACCACAGCCCGCCATTTGACCGCCTGTCCCGCGCCTCTTTCAGCGATACTTCGGGTTATAGCCAAACGACTGGATATTGATTATACTGAGATATGAGTTACTCGATTTCGTTTCGCCGTCATGTCCTTGCGGTCAAGGAGCGTGACGGGCTGACATTCGCCGAGGCGGCCGAGCG
>JBKEDF010000045.1:0-25357 GCA_047975325.1 Pseudorhodobacter sp.
GAAAACATCAAATCTGTCCCAATAGGCGCTGACGTCAGACAGTTTCGGTCGATATGGGGGGACATCCTTTGATATCGGGTTGATTGAAGGCGGGACCTCCCGCGTGACGACCGAAGGGGATTTTCAGGGTCTGCCCGTCAAGATCCCGATCATTGATCTGCATATCATCGGGGCTGGAGGTGGCTCCATCGCCTGGATTGATCCGGGCGGCGCGCTTAATGTCGGGCCACGCTCTGCCGGGGCGGAACCGGGACCTGCCTGTTATGGGCGTGGCGGAACAGAGCCGACGGTGACAGATGCAAATGTCGTTCTGGGGCGGCTCAATCCCGATAATTTCAATGCCGGCCAGATGGTACTGGATCCGGAGGCGGCACGCCGTGCGGTGGGCCGGCTGGCCGAAAAGATGGGTGTCAGCCTGGAGGAAGCAGCGCTGGGTATCATCCGTATCGTGAATGCGAACATGACCAAGGGTATTGCCGCCGTAACCATACAACGCGGGATCGATGCAAGGGATTTTCACTTTTCTCCTTTGGCGGTGCCGGGGGTGTCCATGCCGTGGAACTGGCGCAGGACCTCCTGATGGCCGAAGCGATCATCCCGCCCTTGCCCGGAACGTTCTCTGCTGTGGGCCTGCTGGCTACGGAGATGCGCCATGACTATGTCGATGCGCTTGGCGGTGTGATCGCGCAGGAGGCTGATGCGGCAGATCTGGAAATGCGGTTTCAGGCGATGGAAACGCGAGGCCGGGAGGAACTGGCCCGGCAGGGCTTTGATGCCGGGGCGATCCGGACGACACGGCTTGCTGATCTCAAGGTCATGGGACAAACATATGAACTCCTGCTGCCACTGCCTGATCAGGGCAGGATAACCGGCAAGGGGATTGCGGCGCTCCTGGCGGAATTTGGCAATTTTTACCGGGACCGCTATGCGTTTTTCTTTGAGGATGAACCCATTGAAATCGTCAACCTCCGTGTCAGCGCCAAGGGGGTCAATCCAACGGTAATCTTCCCCGATACCGGGCTTTCAGGGCCGGATCCGTCCGTGGCGCAAACCGGCATCCGCAAGGTCTATTTTTCGGATGGGGGCTGGGTTGATACCCCGGTTTTTCATCGTCAGGCGCTGACCGGCGGTATGGAGGTCAAGGGCCCGGCGATGATTGAGGAGGAAACATCCGCCACGTTGATCCCGCCGGGGGTCATTGCCCGTGTGGCAGCCGATCATGGGTTGATCGTGATGCTGAAGGACGAATGAGGGGGACCGGGACATGATGAACGATCTTATCGTGATGCAGGTAATCCGTTACGCCTCGGAACAGATTGCCGATGAAATGGGCCATACCCTGGTTCGCACCGGCCGGTCCACGATCATCACCGAGATCAAGGATATTTCCTGCGTCATCACCGATATCAGGGGGCAGACCGTCGCGCAGGCGCATCATACGCCCAGCCTGCTGGCCGGGTTTGAAATCACCATGAGGGAACTGGTGGCAACCTACCGGCCCAAGGATCTTTCCCCCCCGTGATGTCATCATAACGAACGACCCTTACAAGGGCGGTCAGCATGTGATGGATCTCTATGCGATTGCGCCTGCCTTTCATCAGGGGGAATTGATTGGCTTTGTCGGCAATATCACCCACCATTCCGATATGGGTGGCATGGCGGCCGGTGGTGTTGCGGGTGGTGTGCGGGAAATCTATCTGGAAGGCCTGCGCCTGCCGATGGTCAAGATTATGAAGGCGGGGGTGGAAGATCGCGAAATCGTCGCCATCATCGAAAACCAGATCCGCGTGCCAAAGACGACACTGGGCGATATCCGCGCGCAGATCAGTTCGCTCATGGCCGGGACGGAACGGTTGGACAGGCTTTAATTCCCGCTATGGAAAGTCGACGGTGAAAGACGCCTGGGATGCGCTTCTGGACTATTCGGAACGCCGGATGCGCAAGGGTTTGCGGGATCTGCCCGATGGTGTCTATGAGGCCAAGGACTTCATAGATGATGGGGTGAATGACCATCCGATCCGCGTGGCGGTCAAGGTCACAATCAAGGGTGACAAGGCCATTGTTGATCTGACCGGCAGCGATGATCAGGCGGAGGGCAATACCAACTCCACCATCGCCAATACCCATGCCGCGATCTATTATGTGATGATCGCCGTGGTGGATCCGCACGCACCACCGAATTCCGGCTGTTACCGCCCGATTGAGGTTGTGACGCGCAAGGGCAGTATTGCCGATCCGCTGCCGCCGGGTGCAGTGGCCTCAAGAACCAATGCTTCCGCTAAGATTGCCGAAGCGATGTTCCTTGCCCTTTCGACAGCCGTGCCGGAACGTGTGTGCGGTGGAAGCCATGGGCAGATCACCACCTGTGGTTTTTCCGGCTGGGATCCGCAAAGCGGTGAACGTTTCATCTATACCGACATTCAGGGTGGCGGGAATGGCGGATGCCCGGGATTGGACGGAGTGGACGGGCAGGACAGCCACCTGCCGCGTTTCATGAATACACCCGTTGAGGCTGTGGAAAGCCGTTTCCCCATTCGGATCGACTGCTATGAATTCGTGCCGGATACCGGTGGTGCGGGGAAATTCCGGGGCAGTCTTGCCTTGCGTCGTGATATCCGCCTTCTGACCGGGCCTGTCAGCTTTGCCCGATATTCCGATCGTCACAAGATTGCCACCAAGGGTGTTTTTGGCGGCAGGGAAGGAAGCTGTGGCAGAATTACCCGCAATCCGGATGGTGCGGAAGCACAGGTCTTGAAATCCAAGGGGCTGGATATGGTTGAAGAGGGTGATGTCATCCGGCTGCAACTGCCCGGGGCAGGTGGCTATGGTGATCCGTTAACGCGCGATCTGGACGCCATCGACCGCGATCTGCGTGACGGAAAGGTTACTGTCGATGCGGCCGAACGGGGTTATGCGGTGGTGGTGGACCGGTCAAATGGCAAGATTGACCGCGCCGCAACCCGAAAAAAGCGAAAGGCAGGCTGACCAGTCCTGCCGGCAATGTCACATGAGCCCGGTGGCATTGCTATCGTGTAAAGGCCTGAAGATTGCCCGCATCCACATTCAGGATATTGCCTGTTGATTTTGCGGAAAGATCGCCGGCGAAGAAATAGACGCCTTCGGCAATATCCTCCGGCAGGACTGGGCGTTTCAACATGGAACGCTGCCGGTACATTTCCTCCAGTCCCTTCTTGTCGGTCTTGTAGGTTGCGGAGCGTTGCTGCAACCATTGGCCTTCCCAGATACGCGAGCCGCGCAAGACCGCATCGGGATTGACCACGTTGACGCGGATACCCGCCTCCGCCCCTTCCAGTGCCAGGCACCGCGCAAGATGGATCTCGGAGGCCTTGGCCGTGCAATAGGCGCTGGCATTCGGGCTTGCCGCCAGTCCGTTTTTAGAAACCACGAAGATTACTGTACCGCCGATATTCTGTTGCCGGTAGGTCCTGAACGCCTCCCGGCTGACAAGGAAGTAACCGGTGGACAGGATGTCGATATTTTGACGCCACAATGCCAGTGAGGTTTCCTCGACCGGCGCGGCAGAGGCAATGCCCGCATTGGATACCAGAATATCGATGCCGCCGAATTCCACCGCCAGATCGGCATAGGCGGATCCCACCTGTGCCTCATCGGTGACATTCATCACCACTGATCGGACCCTGTCATCGCCAAACTGCCCGGCCATGCCTGCGCGGGCCTTGTCCAGCGCTTCCGCATCGATATCGGCCAGCATGACACAGGCACCTTCCCGCAGAAAACGTTCCGCTGTGGCCGATCCGATGCCACCCGCGCCGCCGGTAACCAGGGCGATGCGCCCTGCCAGTGCCTTCGGTTTCGGCATGCGCTGCAATTTGGCCTCCTCCAGAAGCCAGTATTCGATATCGAAGGCCTCCTGTTCCGGCAGGCCCTGATAGGTGGAAACACCCGAGGCACCACGCATCACATTGATTGCATTGACATAGAATTCACCCGAAATCCGTGCCGTTGCCTTGTCCAGCGCAAAGGTGATCATGCCAACACCCGGTACCAGATAGACCACTGCATTGGGATCACGCATTGCCGGGCTGTCATCATGCCTGCAATCTTCGTAATAGGCCTTGTAGCTTGTACGATAGGTTGCAATCGCGTCGGCCAGCCCGGCAATGGTTGCCTCCAGATCCGGGTTTCCGGGGTCGAAATCCACCACGAGCGGCCGGATCTTGGTGCGCAGGAAATGATCTGGGCAGGATGTGCCGAGCGGGGCCAGATCCGTCAGCATCTTTGATCCCACGAAGTCCAGTACAGCGGGCTGATCGTCAAAATGACCAACCTTGTGGCGTTTATCGGAAATCAACCCCCGGATGACCGGCATCAGGCGGGCGGCGATGTCATGTCGGGCTTCAGGGGGCAGGGTGGGGGTTTTCTCGCCGCCGAATGCCGGGACCCCCTTTGTCTTGTCAACCAGCCAGGTTGCCGCCTTGTTGATGATCTCCAGTGTGGTCAGATAGCAATCCTTCGCATCATCGGCCCAGGTGAAAAGCCCGTGACTTTCCAGGATACACCCCCTTGCCTGCGGGTTTTCGACGGCGAATTTCTCAATCCAGAGACCCAGTTCGAAGCCCGGTCGTTTCCAGGGCAACCAGCCGATTTCATCGCCGAATATCTCCTGCGTCAATTCCTTCGAATTGGCCGACGCCGCGATGGCAATGATGGCATCCGAATGAACGTGATCGACATGACGGCGCGGCACATAGGCGTGCAGCGGCGTGTCGATACTGGCCGCGCGCGGGTTCAGATTGAAGGTGCAATGCGGCAGGTAGGCGACCATTTCATCCTCATGGGCAACGCCGCGATATTTGCCTTTCAGCGCCTGTAGCCTGTCCATGTAAAGTGTCGCGAAACCATCCATCTTCATGGAACCAAGATCGCCGCCTGATCCCTTGACCCACAGCACCTCTGCCTGATCACCGCTCAACGGGTCGGTTTCCATTACCTTGGCAGAGGTATTGCCTCCGCCGTAATTCGTCACCCGTTTATCCGCGCCAAGAAGATTGGAACGATACAGGAGCTTTTCGGCTTCCGTCATTCCCGCGGCCTTGGCATCTTCCCAAAGATCCATGAGAGTGGCTGTTTCCGCTTGTTTGGTCATATCCATCCTCCTGATGGCTGCGAATTCCCAAGGCTTGGGCCATATTAGGGGATGATCCGGCTTGGTCAATCAATTTCAATCAATATCGATCATCTGTGATGGACTTTGGATGAAAATGATCGATTCTGACAAAAAAGAGGGAGTATTGTCATGCTGGAAACCGAACGCCACCACATTATCCTGTCGGCTGTGCAGGAAAAACCAGTTGTGACGGTGGCAGAGCTTTGTGCCTTGACGGGGGCATCGGAAGCCACGATACGCCGCGATATTGCCCAGTTGCACATGCGTCATAAACTGCGGCGGGTGCGCGGTGGGGCAGAATCGATTTCCCCGCCGCAATTCGCGGGTATCAATGCCCGGCCCTTTACCGTGAATCAGACAATCAACATTGCCCAGAAACGGGCCATTGCGCGGGCGGCGGTGGATCTTTGCCAGGATGGGGATGCGATTATCATCAATGGTGGCACCACCACCTTTCAGATGGTCCATCCCCTTACTGCGAAACGGCTGCAGGTCTTTACCAACAGCTTTCCCATTGCCGAACATCTTCTGAAGCAATCGAAAAACACGGTTCTGGTTCCTGCCGGGGTTGTCTATCGCGAACAAAGCATCATCCTTTCCCCTTTCGATGATGATGGCAGTCGCCATTTTGCTGCGCGCCGGATGTTCATGGGTTGCCTGGGGCTGGGCTCCCTTGGCCTGATGGAGGGTGATCCATTATTGGTGCAGGCGGAACAGAAGCTCATTAATCAGGCCGATGAACTGGTCGTTCTGGCCGACAGTTCCAAGTTCCGGCAAAGATCGAGCCTGCTCTTGTGTCCACTTGGCCGCATACATACGGTGATCACCGATGACCGGATCGAAGACCGCGCCGCGCAGATGCTGGAGGCTGCCGAGGTGCACCTTATTACGGTTTCTCCGGCTGCCGAAGGCCGGCATCATGGTCGTGGCGGGGCAGGACAGGCAGGTTGACCGCGAACTGAGGAGGGGCAGCGAATGCCGATGAAACACGCCGCGTTACGCAACTTCGTTGCCATGCCGATCCCGAAGCTTTCCCTGTCATGACCGGACCACGCCATATTGCCGTGATCGATATCGGCAAGACCAATGCCAAGCTGGCCCTTGTCGATGGGGGCAGCCTGGCCGAAATCGCGGTCGTGACCCGGCCCAATGTTCCGCTGCCCGGCCCGCCCTGGCTGCACACGGATATTGAGGTACTCTGGCAGTTTTTTGTCGATCACCTGCGCGCCTTTCATGCAGATCGGGGTGTGGATGCGATTTCGGTGACCACCCATGGTGCGGCGGCTGTGTTGCTGGATGCCGCAGGAAATCTGGCCGTGCCGATGCTCGATTATGAATATTCCGGGCCCGAAACCTTACAGCCGGACTATGATGCCCTGCGCCCCGATTTTTCGCAAAGCGGATCGCCGCGTCTGGCGGCGGGGCTGAACCTGGGCGCGCAACTTCACTGGCTTTTTGCGACCCGGCCGGATTTGCAGGATCGGGTCGCGCATGTCCTGACCTATCCGCAATATTGGGGCTGGCGGCTGACAGGGCAGATGGCCACCGATGTGACCATGCTTGGCAGCCATACGGATTTATGGGACCCGTGGTGCGGGCAGTTTTCCGGTCTGGTTGAAAAACTCGGCCTGCAGGAAAAGATCGCCCCAGCCCGGCGTCCTGATCAGGTTCTGGGCACCCTTCTGCCTGAAATTTCGGAATTGACGGGTCTGCGCCCCGAAACGCCGGTTGCCGTCGGTATCCATGACAGCAACGCATCGCTTTATCCATATGTCCTGAGCCGAAAACCCCCCTTTACTGTGGTTTCAACCGGAACATGGGTGATTTCCATGGCGGTGGGTGGCGGTACGAAGGCGCTGAACCCGGAACATGATGTTCTGGTCAATGTCAACGCGCTTGGCCAACCGGTGCCCTCGGCCCGTTTCATGGGCGGGCGCGAATATGAATTGATCCGCGCGGGGTCCGAGGCCAACCCCGGTGACGCTGACAGGGCTGCGGTTTTGGCAGGCGGATTGATGCTGCTTCCGGCGGTGGAACCAAGTTGCGGACCGTTCAGGGGGCGTGAAATGCGCTGGATCGGAAGACCGGCCAATGACGGGCAACGCATGGTGGCGCTGTCATGGTACCTTGCCCTGGTGACGGATGTTTGCCTGGATCAGATTGGTGCGGATGGTCCGGTTATCCTTGAGGGATCATTTACACGCAACGAGGATTTCCTGGCCATGCTGGCGTTGCGCCGCCCGGGCAGGGTGGAGGTCGCGACCTCGGCCACGGGCACATCGGCGGGGGCGGCCCTGTTGTGTCTGGACCATGCCATACCGCCCGAAACGTGCCTTGTCAGCCCGCCGGCGGATCCTGGTGCGCTGGAGGGCTATGCAAGGGCCTGGCGTGCGGCGCTTCAGCTTTGATCGGGTGCAGGCGAAATTCCGTGAAGGACGTGCCCTTGAAGGATGCCCTTCAATTAGAACGTGTGATACGGGGGCATGGTTCCAGACAGTTCGAAATTTCCTGAAAACGGCCTTTCCACCGCATTGATCATCCGGTGATGGAGGCGAAAGAATTGGAACATGTGCGTTTTTGTTGTATGCTGGTGCCAAATGTGAGTTAACTGTATTTAACGGGTTAACTCCTTGTTTAAAGGCGCGCAAACAATGTTTATTAAAAGAAAATCTCATTTGATCCGCTACTTTCATGTCCTTTCCATGGCATTGATATTATTATTGCCACATGCCGTCAGGGCGCAGGATGAACTGTTTGCACCAGGCTGGACCTTGCAACCGCAGGCATCGAGGCTGAGCTTTCAGTCCGTGAAGAATTCGACCGTTGTCGAGTCCAGCAGCTTCGCCACCCTGTCCGGAATGATCGATGCGAATGGCAAGACCGAGGTCAAGGTTGCGCTTGATTCCGTTGATACAAAGATCGACTTGCGTAATGTCCGGATGCGTTTCCTGTTTTTTGAAACCTTCAATTTCCCCGAGGCCACGATCACGACGCAGGTTGATCCGGCGCTTCTGTCGGATCTTTCGACGATCCGTCGCAAGACCGTTCCGGTCAGCTATTCGATTGACCTTCACGGTGTGACACAAAACTATGATGCCGATGTTGCCGTAACCCTGTTGACGGATGATCTGGTATCGATTTCCAGTTCGACACCGATTTCGCTGTCGGTGGCCGATTTCAACCTGCAGGAAGGTTTGAACAAGCTTCAGGATGCCGCCAATGTGGAAATCATCCCGTCGGCAACCGTTTCCTTTGATTTGATGTTCGCACGTGACACGGCCTCCGGAACGGCGCCTGCGCAAACCGAAGGAACAGCCGAAAAACCGGTCAGTGTCGCACTTGAGGCGGAGGGAGATTTTGATGCGGAAGCTTGCCGTGGCCGGTTTGAGATCCTGTCGCGTACCGGCAATATCTATTTTGCTTCGGGTAGCGCGCGGCTGGAGAATAAAAGCTCGGCACTTCTTGACAGTCTTGCGGATATCATCGCCCGCTGCCCCGCTATGGTGATTGAGATCGGCGGCCATACCGATAATATCGGCAGCGCCGCCGCGAATGAACGACTGTCCCGTGCCCGTGCCGGTTCCGTTGCGGAATATCTGCGCGGCAAGGGGTTGCCGCAGGACAGGCTTGTCAGCACGGGTTATGGCGAAGCCGAACCGATTGCAGATAATGCCACAGCCGATGGACGCCAGAAAAACCGTCGCATTGCGTTCAGGGTTTTGAACTGACCATGGGGATCGGCATGCTGATAAAGTCGGTACCGGTTATCTCCGGACTATGGCACCTGATGCTGGGGGTTGTCGTCATGGGGGCCTTCCCCGCGTTGTTT
Organism: Pseudorhodobacter sp.; assembly: GCA_047975325.1. Classification (GTDB taxonomy): domain Bacteria; phylum Pseudomonadota; class Alphaproteobacteria; order Rhodobacterales; family Rhodobacteraceae; genus JBKEDF01. Next base: position 8,979 of record JBKEDF010000045.1, read on the forward strand.
TCCCCGGCCTGGGCCGAGGAACGGATTGCCCTGGTGGTTGGCAACAGTACCTATGCGGAGGTCACATCGCTTGATAATCCCGTTTCGGATGCAAGGTTGATCGCAAGGACCCTGGAAGGGCAGGGGTTTGATGTCACGCTTCTGATAGATGCCGATCAGGCCCGGATGGGCAGTGCCATTGCACAATTCGGCCGTGCCCTGCGGGTTGCGGGGACGGATGCGACGGGGCTGTTTTACTATGCGGGCCATGGCGTGCAGTCCTTCGGGCTCAACTATCTTCTGCCGGTCGATGTGGCCTTGCAGGATGCCGCCGATCTGGGTTTGCTCGCGATAGAGGCGAATACCGTGTTGCGGCAGATGTTTTCGGCCCGCAACCGTACCAATATCGTCATCCTTGATGCCTGCCGGAACAATCCGTTTCAGGACATCCCGGATCTGGGCGATAACGGCCTGGCGGAAATGAACGCGCCGACCGGGACATTCCTTTCCTATGCTACCGCCCCCGGTGCGGTCGCCCTTGATGGTCTGGATGGCAACAGTCCGTTTTCCCGGGCATTGGCCGAAGAATTGCCAACCCCGGGCCTGCCGATCGAACAATTATTCAAGAATGTGCGCGTCAGGGTTATCGAGGACACACGGGGCCAGCAAACCCCCTGGGATACCTCATCGCTTACCCAGAATTTCGAATTCCAGCCTGCAGTCCGGATCTCACCCGAAGAACAGGCGGCGCAAAACCTCTGGAATTCCGTTGCGGCGACCCGTGACCCGTTGCAGATCATGCTTTTCATGCGCGGTTATCCCAATAGCAGCCTGATACCGCAGGCCCGGGCCCTGATGGCCGAGGTCATGGCCACCGAAATGCAGCCTCCGCCACCGGGGGCTTCTGACACCAATGCTGCGGGGGATCCGCCCCCTGCCGGGCCGGATGAAACCGATGCGGCACGGCAGGGTGAAATGATCGGTCTGGCGCAGGGTTCGGGCCTTGCGGCGGATTACCAGGCTTATCTTGATGCCTTTCCCACAGGGATCTATGCCGAGCTTGCGACCAGTGAACTCAATGCGATCAGGGAAAAAGACGAAGCTGCCGCAGATAAACCGGAACCGGTTGCCGCCCTGCCGCCGGCTGAACCCGCAGCGCCGCCCCCGCCCGCCGGAGGGAACCGGGAATTGACCTTTGATACACCGCTTGTTTCGGGTGGGGCGGATATCGTGGGCCGTTCCCTGGCTGATCTGATCCTTGGATCGCCGCTCTTTCCTCCGATTGATGGTATTCCGGAAGAACTGTGGAAAAATCAGACCTGCAGCAATTGCCATAACTGGACAAAAGAAGCGCTTTGCGATCAGGGAAAGACCTATCTGACGGTCAATAACGAACGCGCGGTGATCAAGAACCACCCCTATGGCGGGGGCTTCAAGCAAAATGTCCGGGACTGGGCTGCTGATGGTTGTCAATAGGGCAGCAGCAATCCTGATGCGCGGATGATTGCCATGTCTACATGACATGGGCGTGAAGCCGGGAACAGATCTGCCCCCTTTTGCGTTATAAAGGACGAAGCGCGCCCGTTACCCGGGCCGCCAGAGCCGGAGGGACCAGCATGATCGGACGGGTTTTCAGCACAGCTATCCTGACCATTGCCCTGGGGGTGGCCGGGGCCATGGCCGAAGATCGGGCCTTGATCCTTGCCAATGAAAACTACAGTGATGCTGCCGATATTCGCGGGGCTGGCGATCTGCTGGAGGCAGCAGCCATACTGACGGAGGCGGGTTTCGTGGTGCAAACTGGCCAGGACCTGGAAAGCGATGCGATGCGCGCCATGCTTTCCGAACTCCTGAATGCCTCAACCGAAGAGGACCGGATCGTGATCCTGTTTGCAGGCCATGTCATTGCGACCAGAGGCAGGCATGTCCTGCTGGGGATCGAGGCAAGTGAACCCGATCTTGCCTCACTGGGCGGTATGGGGATCGACCTTGCCGAGATTTACGATATAGCGGCGGATTTCCCGGGTGCGGCATTGATCGGGATCGGAACCGAAACCCGCCGCCTGCCGCTTGGCTTGGGCGCAATGGAACCCGGGATCGGCGTTCTGGAACCGCCGCAGGGGGTTGCGGTGATTTCCGGCGAAGCCGGGGCAGTCGCACGTTTCGCGGGTGAAATGATCCCGGAACGAGGGATCAGCCTGCGTGCCATGACCGAGGCGATCCGTGGGCTGGAAGCCACCGGGTTCCTGCCCCGGGCGGAACCTTTCCGTCCGGAAGTTACGGAGGCTATCGCGCCGCCTGTGCCGGTTGATACCGGACCGACCGAAGCCGACCGGAGCGCCGAAGATACCGCTTGGGAACGCGCGCAAACCAGCCGGACGATGGCCGGATATGAGACCTATCTTGGCGCCTATCCGCGCGGGATTCATGCGGCGGAGGCCCGGGCGGAATTGAACCGGCTGCGCAATGATCCCCAGGTACAGGCCCAGATGACTGAGGAGGCGCTGGGCCTTTCACGCGATCAGCGTCGGGCAGTGCAGCGGCAGCTTGCCCTTCTGGGCCATGATCCCAGTGGAATTGACGGTTTGTTCGGCCAGGGCAGCCGCCGCGCGATCATTGCCTGGCAGGCGGGGGCGGGGTTGCGGCAGACGGGCTATCTTGACCGTGATCAGCTTACACGGCTTTCTGCTGCGGCCGAGAAACGTGCAGCGGAACTGGAGGCTGAGGCTGCCGCGCGAAAGGCCGAGGAAGAACGGCAGGATCGGATCTATTGGGATCAAACCGGTGCGGCCGGGGATGAGGTGGGTCTGCGTACCTATCTTGCACGTTTCCCCAACGGGCTTTTTGCCGAACTGGCCAGAGAACGGTTGGCGGCGCTGGAAGAGGACGCGCGCGCCGTCACCGCCGTACAGGACCAGAATGCCTGGGATGCTGCGCGCGCGGGCAATAATCTGGATGCCTATCGCGCCTATCTTGCCGAATTTCCCCAAGGTGCCTTTGCTGCCGAGGCCCGGGCGCGGATCGAGGCCCTGCAACAGGAGACGCCTGATGGCGGGGGGGATGAAGATGCCCGTATCGGGGAGGACGCATTGGGGCTGAACGGGATGACCCGCAGGTTGATCGAACGCCAGCTGGCCGTGCTTGGCTTTGACCCCGGACCACAGGATGGTGACTTCGATGCGCTGAGCCGTGAGGCCATCCGCAATTTTCAGGCCTCACGCAATCAGCCTGCAACGGGGTTTATCGATGAGACGACAATCCTGGGCTTGCTTGCCGGGATCAGCCTGCCCATAAGCGAATGATGCACCGGATAATCGAAAGATCCGGGCTTTGGGCTGCAGTTTGAAACCGCCGGTTTTCGGCAGGCGGCAAGTTTATCGTAAGGCGCGACCCTTGATAATTGCATCATGGCCGAAACGGGCGCGGATCGCATCGGTTGCCGCTTCGGCCTGGGCCCTGCGCCCGGCGTCGGGATCCAGAAGATCGCCCTCGCGATCTGCTTCTGATGCGGGACAAAGATCCGCTATTCCGACGCCGATCAGCCGGAATTTCCCTTTCCGGGCCTCGGGTTCCAGCAGGGCGGCCGCCTCACGATAGATACGATCGGCACTTTGGCTGGGCGTATGCAAGGTCCGGCGGCGGGTGATTGCAGAAAAATCCGCGCGTTTGAGCTTCAGCGTGACCGTATGCCCGGCCAGCCCCTTTGCCTTGGCGCGGTCGGAGACCTGTTCGGCCAGGCGCCACAGATGGCCGTCCAGCAGATCGGGATCGGAAATATCCTCAAGGAAGGTCGTTTCCTTGGAAATCGACTTCACTTTGGTATCGCGGGCTACCGGGCGGTGGTCTTCGCCGCGCGCAAGATGCCAAAGCCGCCCCCCCATCTGCCCGAAACGTGCGATCAGATCCGCCTTGTCCCAGCGGCGCAAATCCGCAATGGAACGAATCCCCGCGCGTTCCAGCGCGGCTTGTGAGGCCGTGCCCACCCCCCAGATGATCTTTACGGGCTTTGAGGCCAGGAAGTCCTGTGTTTCGGCCTTTCCGATCACCGAATATCCGCGCGGTTTGTCCAGATCGGAGGCTATTTTTGCAAGGAACTTGTTATGGGACAGCCCGATGGAGCCGGAAATACCAAGCTCCTCCTCCATCCTCCGCACCAGCCGCGACAACATGACCGCAGGGGGTGCACCGTGCAGCCGGGTTGTCCCGGCCAGATCCAGAAAGGCCTCATCAAGCGAGAGCGGCTCAATCGCCGGGGTCATGGTTTCCATCATCGCGCGGATCTGACGGGAAACCGCGGCATAGGTGGCCATTCGGGGCTTGATCACCACGGCCTCGGGGCAAAGTTTCAAGGCCTGAAACATTGGCATGGCCGAACGCACGCCGGAAATCCGCGCGATATAGCAGCAGGTGGAAACCACCCCACGTTTCCCGCCGCCCACGATTACGGGCCGGTCACGCAGATCCGGGTTGTCGCGTTTTTCCACCGAGGCATAGAAGGCATCGCAATCCATATGCGCGATGGAAAGGTCCCAAAGTTCAGGATGGGCAAGCAGGCGCGGGGAACGGCATTGCGGGCAGCGCGCGGTGCCGGAAGGGGCGTCAAAGGCATGAAGACAGGCGCGGCAAAGACAAGGCATGGGATATCTATAGCGGCTTGATCTCCATCGCTTCAATGAAAACGCGATATATTCGCTATCCCTGCAGGGTCCTGACCCCATATCCATCGTCCCGTGCCGTCATTGCGGCGACGGCGGCGATGCTTGCGGCGGCGGTGGTGAAATAGGGGATCTTGTCCATCAGGGCGACACGACGGATATCGCGGCTGTCCGTGATGGCCTGGCTTCCTTCGGTCGTGTTCATCACGATGGCGATATCGTTGTTCTTCAGGCGATCCACGATATTGGGACGGCCCTCATAGACCTTGTTGACCGATGTTGCCGTGATGCCCTCATTTGCCAGCCACTGTGCGGTGCCCTTGGTTGCCACGATTTCAAAACCCATGGCCGCCATTTCCCGTGCCGCGCCTGCAAGGGCGGCGGTCTTGTCGGCATCCTTGACCGAGATGAAAACCCGGCCGGTTTCCGGCAGGGCCATTCCGGCCCCCATCTGCGCCTTGAGAAACGCAAGCGCAAAATTCCGATCCCAGCCCATTACCTCACCGGTGGAACGCATCTCCGGACCCAGCATCGGATCCACCCCGGGGAAACGGGCAAAGGGTAGTACTGCCTCCTTGACCGAAAACCATGGCGTGATGGGATCGGCCAGTGTCAGCGGATCGGCCAGTGGCAGGTCGGTATCGGGACCGACGCCTTCGGCATAGGGTTCACGTTCCGGGAAGGTGGAAAGTGGCTCCCCCGCCATCAGCCTTGCGGCGATGGAGGCGATGGCACTATCGGTTGCCTTGGCCACGAAGGGCACCGTGCGGGAGGCACGCGGATTGACCTCAAGCACATAGATTTCATCATCCTTGATTGCGAATTGCACATTCATCAGCCCAACGACATTCAGGGCCCGCGCCATGGCGACGGTCTGGGATTTGAGATCCGCAATGATCTGGGGTGACAGGCTGTGCGGCGGCAAGCTGCAGGCACTGTCCCCGGAATGGACGCCCGCCTCCTCGATATGTTCCATGATCCCCGCGACATGGACGTGTTGTCCGTCGCATAGCGCATCGACATCCACCTCGATTGCACCGGAAAGGTAGCTGTCCAGCAAAACGGGGTTCTTGCCCGAAACCTGAACGGCTTCGCGGATATAACGTTCAAGCTGCGTATCTTCGCGGATGATTTCCATCGCCCGGCCGCCCAGAACGAAAGAGGGGCGGATCACCAGTGGATAGCCGACCCTGGCGGCTACGGCAAAGGCTTCATCCCGTGAACGTGCCGTCCCGTTAGTGGGTTGTTTCAGATCAAGACTGTGCAGCAGTTGCTGGAACCGTTCGCGATCCTCCGCCAGGTCAATCGCATCGGGGGAGGTCCCCAGAATGGGGATCCCCTCGGCCTCAAGCGCATTGGCCAGTTTCAGCGGTGTCTGGCCACCGAATTGAACGATTACCCCATGAAGCGTGCCATTATCCTGTTCAACCCGCAGGATCTCCAGCACATGTTCCAGCGTCAGGGGTTCGAAATAGAGCCGGTCGGAGGTGTCGTAATCGGTGGATACGGTTTCGGGGTTGCAATTGACCATGATGGTCTCATAGCCCGCCTCCGTAAGCGCATAGCAGGCATGACAGCAGCAATAGTCGAATTCGATCCCCTGACCGATCCGGTTCGGACCACCGCCAAGGATCACGACCTTCCGCGCCTCGCTGGGACGGGCTTCGCATTCCACCTCGCCCATGGCCGGACTTTCATAGCTGGAATACATATAGGGTGTCTGAGCTTCGAATTCGGCGGCGCATGTGTCGATCCGCTTGAAGGCGGGGATAACGCCGAGGGTACGGCGCATGCGGCGGATATCAGCCTCTTCGCGCCCGGTCAGGCGGGCCAGGCGCGCATCGGTGAAACCCATGGCCTTCAGTCGCCGCATTTCCGTCTCGGTCTCCGGCAATCCCTGGCGGATCGCCGCTTCGGTTTCCACGATTTCGCGGATCCGGGCCAGGAACCATGGATCGAAGGAGGTGGCGCCCTGAATATCATCGTCGCTGAGCCCGTGGCGCATGGCCTGGGCAATCACGCGGAGCCGATCGGGCGTTTGCTGTGCCAGCGCCCGGAAAACCGGTGCACGGTCGGTCGATCCCGCTTCAAGGCCGGGGATTGCGATCTCATCAAAACCGGTCAGGCCGGTTTCCATCGAGGCCAGTGCTTTTTGCAGCGATTCATGGATGGTCCGCCCGATTGCCATGGCTTCGCCCACCGATTTCATTGCGGTGGTCAGATAGGGTTCGGAGCCGGGGAATTTTTCGAAGGCGAAACGGGGAATCTTGGTGACGACATAGTCAATCGAAGGCTCAAAGGATGCCGGTGTAACCTTGGTGATATCATTGTCCAGTTCATCCAGCGTATAGCCGACGGCAAGTTTTGCGGCAATCTTCGCGATGGGAAAGCCCGTGGCCTTGGAAGCCAGTGCCGAGGAACGGGAAACACGGGGGTTCATCTCAATCACCACCATCCGCCCATCGGCCGGGTTGACTGCCCATTGCACATTGGAGCCGCCGGTTTCCACGCCGATCTCACGCAGAACGGCAATGGAGCCGTTGCGCATGATCTGATATTCCTTGTCGGTCAGTGTCAGTGCGGGTGCCACGGTGATGGAATCGCCGGTATGAACGCCCATTGGATCGACATTTTCGATGGAACAGATGATGATGGCATTGTCAGCGGTATCGCGGACCACCTCCATCTCATATTCCTTCCAGCCGAGCAGTGATTCATCGACCAGAATCTGTGCCACGGGGGAGGCTTCGAGCCCGGATTTGCAAATTGCCTCATAATCGTCGCGGTTATAGGCGACACCGCCGCCCGTGCCGCCCAGGGTGAAGGCGGGACGGATGATCGCGGGCAGGCCGACATATTCCAGCGCGCCCATTGCCTCGGCAAGACCGGCCTTGATATCGTATTTACCATCCTGTTTCGGTGCGGAAATAATGGTCGCGCGTGGGTTTTCCAGCCCGATCCGGTCCATCGCCTCACGAAAGAGTTTACGATCTTCTGCCATTTCTATGGCCGCGCGCTTGGCGCCGATCAGTTCTACATTGTACTTTTCCAACACTCCCAGATCGGCGAGTGACAATGCTGTGTTCAACCCGGTCTGCCCGCCCATGGTTGGCAAAAGTGCGTCGGGACGTTCCTTTTCAATGATCTTGGCGACCACTTCCGGTGTGATCGGTTCGATATAGGTCGCGTCGGCAAGCCCCGGGTCGGTCATGATGGTGGCGGGATTGGAATTGACCAGAATCACCCGGTAGCCTTCTTCGCGCAATGCCTTGCAGGCCTGGGCGCCTGAATAGTCGAATTCGCAGGCCTGCCCGATGACAATGGGTCCGGCACCGATGATCATGATGGATTTGATGTCGGTTCTTTTAGGCATGGTCGGCCCCGCAGATGTGATCCCGGCGCGATGGGCAGCCGGGATCTGGATTCGTCTCGCATTACGCAAATTGGCGTGGGTTTAAGGTGCTAGCCCGGATGGCGCAACCCTGATAGCGCCGCTTCGTGCCCCGCAGGGCCACTGAAGGCCCGGATCCGTTTCGTCATGGTCGGAATACCCCACCGGGGGCTTCCGAAATTGTCCGCAGATGCATCGGTTGGGGGTATTTTCATCGAGGAGGGCAGGGGCGCGGGCTTGACTTCGGGACGGGGGCGGTATGTATCGGCGCGGACCGGAATTGAGCCCTTGGAAAGGGAAGCCCCATGCATGCCTATCGTAGCCAGACCTGTGCTGACCTGAACGCGACCAATGTGGGCCAGAACGTCCGCCTTTCAGGCTGGGTCCATCGGGTGCGCGATCATGGCGGGGTGCTTTTCATCGATCTGCGTGATCATTATGGCATGACGCAGGTTCTGGCAGATGGCGACAGCCCTGCCTTTGCGGAAATGGAAAAGTTGCGTGCGGAAACGGTGATCCGCATCGATGGCCGCGTCAAGGCGCGGGCACCAGAACTGGTGAACCCGAAGATCCCGACCGGTGAGATCGAAATCTACGTTACCGAGCTTGAGGTTCTTGGCCCGGCCGAGGATCTGCCGATGCCGGTCTTCGGAGAGGTCGATTATCCGGAAGAAACACGGCTGACCTATCGGTTTCTGGATTTGCGGCGGGAAAAACTGCATCGTAACATGATGTTGCGCTCCGACGTAATCCGGTCGATCCGCAACCGGATGTGGGACCGGGGCTTTACCGAGTTCCAGACGCCGATCATCACCGCTTCATCGCCTGAAGGTGCGCGGGACTTCCTTGTGCCCTCGCGCCTGCATCCGGGCAAGTTCTATGCCCTGCCGCAGGCACCGCAGCAGTTCAAGCAGCTGATCATGGTGTCGGGTTTCGATCGCTATTTCCAGATTGCGCCGTGTTTTCGTGACGAAGATCCGCGTGCGGACCGTTCACCCACGGATTTCTACCAGCTTGATCTGGAAATGTCCTTTGTCGAACAGGAAGATGTGTTCGCTGCCGTGCAACCGGTCATCCAGGGCCTTTTCGAAGAGTTTGGCAATGGTCGGAAGGTGGATGCCGATTGGCCGCGCATTGCCTACAAGGATGCGCTGAAATGGTATGGATCCGACAAGCCCGACCTGCGCAACCCGATCCGGATGCAGGATGTTTCCGATCATTTCCGTGGCTCCGGCTTTGCGATCTTCGCGAAACTTCTGGAAAATGAAGGAACCGAGATCCGCGCGATACCGGCGCCGACCGGTGGCAGCCGCAAGTTTTGCGACCGGATGAACGCCTATGCCCAGAAGGAAGGCCTGCCGGGGATGGGTTATATCTTCTGGCGCAAGGGCGATGCGGGGATGGAAGCCGCAGGGCCCTTGGCAAAGAATATCGGCCCGGAACGGACCGAGGCCATCCGGCAGCAGCTTGATCTGGGTGAAGGCGATGCGGCCTTTTTCCTTGGCGGCAAACCCGAAACCTTTGAGGCCGTTGCGGGCCGTGCGCGCAACGAGATCGGGCATGAACTGGGCCTGACGGAGGAGGAATCCTTCAAATTCGCCTGGATCGTCGATTTCCCGATGTATGAAAAGGATGATGAGGGCCGTATTGATTTCAGCCATAACCCGTTTTCCATGCCGCAGGGCGGGATGGAGGCGCTTTCGGGGGATCCGCTGTCTGTTCTGGGTTATCAGTATGACCTGGCCTGCAATGGCTATGAGCTGATTTCAGGTGCGATCCGGAACCACCGCCCCGAGATCATGTTCAGGGCCTTTGAGGTTGCGGGCTATCCGAAGGAAGAGGTTGAAAAGCGGTTCGGCGGTATGGTCAAGGCGTTTCGCTATGGCGCCCCGCCCCATGGCGGCTGTGCTGCCGGGATCGACCGGATCGTGATGCTGCTGGCCGATGAAGCGAATATCCGTGAGGTTATCATGTTCCCGATGAACCAGCGTGCGGAAGATCTGTTGATGGCCGCACCTTCGGAGCCGACGAATGAGCAGCTTCGCGACTTGCGGCTGCGCGTGGTCCCCAAGGACTGATCCGCAAAAAGACGCCCTGGCCCCCGGCCAGAACCATCGGAACCTGCGAACCCGTCTTCATCTTGGCGATGGGCGGCGGGGAATTGTGATTTCGGGTTTGGTTCAAATGCTCTATCCTGTCTGCAAGGACGAGGATGCCAATGAGTGACCCGAAGACCGTTGCCGCCTTTCGATTTGGTTATGGCCTGCCATTGCCCCCGGGTGCGGCAGTGACGCCGGGGGCAATGCTGACGGCCCTGGCGGGGCCGGACCTGATGGCGGCGGATTACCCCATCCCCGGGATGGCTCAGGTCCTGCCGCTTTTGCAGATGGCCGCCGAAGGGCGCAAGGCGCGTCGGATGATGCCGCAGGCGAAGATGTCGAATGACATGTTTGATGCAGCGATCAGTCAAGCTGGTGAGATTGCGGAAAATGCGGCCCGGTCGATCATGGCAAGGGCCGTGGATAGTCCCGACGGGTTTCGTGAAAGGCTTTCCGCCTTCTGGTTCGATCATTTCACGGTGAAATCGCGCAACAAGCCGGAACGCACGATTGTCGAGGCCTTTGTGACCGATGCCATACGACCGCATCTTTCGGGGCAGTTTGCCGATTTGCTGATTGCGGCGGTGCTGCATCCTGCGATGCTTGTCTATCTTGATCAGGTGGCCTCCGTCGGGCCGCGGTCGCGCTATGGCAAGCGGACGGGGCGGGGGTTGAACGAAAACCTGGCCCGGGAGGTGATCGAGCTTCATACGATGGGCGTCGGGGCGGGCTATGGGCAGCAGGATGTACGCCAGATGGCGGAACTGCTGACCGGGCTGGACGCCACGGCGAAGGAAGGGTTTGTCTTTCGGCAGAACCGTGCCGAACCGGGAATGGAACAGGTTCTGGGCCGCGACTACGATGGCAAGGGGCTGGCCCCCATACGGGATGTCCTGCGCGATCTGGCGATGCGGCCCGAAACGGCCATGCATCTTTCGCGCAAGCTGGTGGTTCATTTCATTGCCGATGACCCGGATGAAGGTCTGGTTTCCGCCATGGCGGAAACCTGGCATGCGACCGGGGGCGATCTGGCCTCCGTCTATGCCACGATGCTGGCCCATCCTGCTGCGTGGGCGCCACAATTCCCGAAGGCGCGTCAGCCCTTTGATTTCATCGTGGCGTCCTGCCGGGCACTGGGCGTGAACGGGGCGCGGATCATGGGGATGGAACGCCGGGAATTTCGAAATATCCTGATCCGGCCGATGGCATTGATGGGACAAAATTGGCGCAACCCCAATGGCCCCGATGGCTGGGCCGAGGCGGCGGGCGCCTGGATTACGCCGCAGGGCATGGCGGCGCGGATCGGTTGGGCCATGCGGGCGCCCCGAAAACTGCTGGCGGAACTGCCCGACCCCCGGATCCTTGTTTCCCATGCCCTGGGGGATACGGCGGATGAGGCCGTGATCTGGGCGGTGGCCCGGGCGGAAACTTCGGCGGAGGGGGTGGGGATAGTCCTTTCCTCCCCCGCCTTCAACCGGAGATAGGCGATGCGGCGGCGGGATATCATGCGAGGGATGCTGGCGACGGCCTGTTCGGCCGCGGCACATCCCTGGCTGACCACCATGACCATGGCGGCAGGCAGGACTCTGGGTGAAAATCGCCTGATCGTGGTGATCCTGCGCGGCGGCATGGACGGGCTGGATGTGGTGCAGCCTCTTCATGATCCGGATTTCATGGCCCTGCGTCCTGATCTGCCCCGGGCCGGGGTTGCGCTTTCGGGTGGTTTCGGGCTGCATGCGGGGCTTGGCGGCCTGATGCCGCTCTGGCAGGCGGGGGAGCTCGGTTTCGTCCATGCCACCTCAACCCCCTATCGCGACAAGCGCAGCCATTTCGATGGTCAGTCCCTGCTGGAGGCCGGCACGGGGATGGATGTGGAAATCGATGTCGTGCGGGATGGCTGGCTGAACCGGATGTTGCAGGCCATTCCGGAGCTGAGCGCGGAAACCGCCTATGCGGTGGGACGTGAGGCGCTGCCGCTCCTGTCCGGGCGCGCCCGCAGCCTGAGCTGGACACCCGAGGTGCGGGTTGAGCTGTCATCCCAAAGCAGGTTCCTGCTTGAACATGTCTTTCATGATGACCCGCTTTTTCGTGAGGCGGGGGGTGATGCGTTGCGTCTTTCGGAAGAGGAGGTCGATATGGCCCCTGCCGAACAGGCACCACGTGGACCGATCATTCCGGGAGAGGACCGTCCCTGGCGGCATGTGGATCAGCTTGCTGATTTTGCTGCAGGGCGGTTGCGTGGGGAAACCCGGATCGCGGCCTTTTCGCTTGCTGGCTGGGATACGCATCGGGGGCAGGGATCTGCGCTGCAAAAACCCCTGTCGCAATTGCAGCGGCTGGTCCTTCGCCTGCATCGGGACCTTGGGCCGGAAATCTGGAACCGCACGGCGCTGCTGGCGATGACGGAATTTGGCCGTACTGCCAGGGCCAATGGTTCGGGCGGTACGGATCATGGGACCGCGGGGGCGATGGTCTTTGCAGGCGGTGCGCTGCGGGGCGGGCAGGTTTTGGGCCGCTGGCCGGGCCTTGCCGAAGCCGATCTCTATGGCCGGCGCGACCTGCTGCCGACATCGGACCTGCGTGCCTGGGTGGCCTGGGCGATGCGGGGGCTTTACGGGCTTGAGACCGCGCAACTGGAGCAGGCTGTCTTTCCAGGGCTGGACATGGGGAATGATCCGCGTTTTGTCAGGTAGTCCGGTCTTTCCGCTTTTGGCAGGTTGTGGTCACAACAAGGCCCTGGGCGGGGTAGGGCAGACCGGTCCGAAAGTTGTACTATCGGGTCTTCGCCTGATGATCCGAATCCGGATCATACCCGCTTCAACAGTGCTGTGAAAGGATGTAAGGCGGGATGGCGACCGTGAAGGACCGCGACCAAGGCGGAGGCGACCGTGATCCTATCCGACAATACACGCGGTATTCTTTACATGAATATCTCGATGGCGGCTTTCACCCTTAACGACATTCTGGTGAAGCTGGTTGCGATGGACCTTCCCCTGGCGCAGGTGATGACGATCCGGGGGGTGATGACGGTCGTATTGCTGCTTTGTCTTGCGCAGATCAGGGGGGGATTCACCCTGCGCCTGCCCCGGCGGGAGGGTATCCTGCTTGGTTGGCGGACATTGGCGGAGATCGGGGGGACGGTCACCTTCCTTCTGGCGTTGATGCAGATGCCGCTCGCCAATCTTTCCGCCATCATGCAATCCCTGCCCTTGGCCGTGACGCTTGCCGGGGCGGTATTTCTGCGGGAACAGATCGGTTGGCGACGGGTAAGTGCGATTCTGGTGGGGTTCATAGGGGTGATGTTCATCGTGCGACCGGGGACCGAGGGGTTCAATATCTGGTCGCTGGTTGCCCTGGCTTCGGTTGCCTTTGTCGTGGTCCGTGATCTGGTGACCCGCAGCTTTGCCGTTTCCGTGCCATCGGTCGTCATTGCCGTCTGGACTGCCCTGGCGATCATGCTGACTGGCATGGTGGGAATGTTCTTTGAGGAGTGGCATCCTGTCAGGCTTGTTGATTTCCTGCGCATGGGGGCGGCATCGCTGGCACTGGTTCTGGGGTATCTCTTCATTGTCATGGCCATGCGGGTGGGTGATGTGGCCATGATCGCGCCCTTCCGGTATACGGCGTTGCTTTGGGCGATCCTTGCGGGCTGGATTGCCTTCGGCAACCTTCCCGGTGAAATGACGTTGTTCGGGGCTGCGATCATCGTGATTTCGGGGCTTTATACCTATTTGCGCGAGCAGCGGTTACAACGAAAGCTGGCTGCGAGCCGCGCGGCCCTGACGGGAACGGCAACGCCTAACCGATAGTACCTGCCGCAGGGGTATCCGTTTGGCAGGCGTCGATCTTGCCGGAGCCATGTTGACACCCCTGGCGATTCCCCCTATACGCCGCTCACCCTGACGGGAGGCTGCCGCCCCCTGTTGGGGGCAGAGCGCCAGACATGGTCAAGATCCGGGCCAATGCCCCGATCCTCTGGAAATTTCGCCGCGTCATCCCCGTATCGGGATGTCTGCGGCTTTCGTGTTTTGCGATGAGCGCAAGGCGCGGTCGAGAAGTGGCGCATCCACGGCATGGATGCGAGTATCGAAAACGGGGAACGTGAATGCCAACGATCCAACAGCTGATCCGCAAGCCGCGGGAAGCAAGAGTAAAACGCTCCAAGTCGCAGCACTTGGAATCCTGCCCGCAAAAGCGCGGCGTCTGCACCCGCGTCTATACCACGACGCCAAAGAAGCCGAACTCGGCCATGCGGAAGGTTGCCAAGGTGCGCCTGACCAATGGTTTTGAGGTCATCAGCTACATTCCGGGTGAAAAGCACAATCTTCAGGAACACTCCGTCGTGCTGATCCGCGGTGGCCGTGTGAAAGACCTTCCGGGTGTGCGTTACCACATCCTGCGTGGCGTTCTGGATACCCAGGGTGTCAAAGACCGTCGTCAGCGTCGTTCGAAATACGGCGCCAAGCGTCCGAAGTGAGGATCTAAGACATGTCTCGTCGTCACGCCGCCGAAAAGCGCGAAATCCTGCCCGATGCCAAATATGGTGATCGGGTTATCACCAAATTCATGAACAACCTGATGATCGATGGTAAGAAATCCGTTGCAGAATCGATCGTCTATAACGCGCTGGAACGGGTCGAAAGCCGCCTGAAGCGCGAGCCCGTCGAGGCCTTCCACGAAGCGCTGGAGAACGTGAAACCGACTGTTGAGGTTCGTTCCCGCCGTGTGGGTGGCGCGACCTATCAGGTTCCGGTCGAAGTGCGTGTGGAACGCCGGGAGGCGCTTGCGATCCGCTGGCTGATCTCCGCTGCCCGCAAGCGCAACGAAAATACCATGGAAGAGCGTCTGGCCGCCGAACTTTCGGATGCGGTCAACAATCGCGGCACCGCCGTGAAGAAGCGCGAAGATACCCACAAGATGGCCGACGCGAACAAGGCGTTCAGCCATTATCGCTGGTAAGGGGGATATAATGGCACGCGAATATCCGCTGCAGCGTTACCGCAATTTCGGGATCATGGCCCATATCGATGCGGGCAAGACCACGACGACGGAACGGATCCTGTATTATACCGGCAAGTCGCACAAGATCGGCGAAGTCCATGACGGCGCCGCGACGATGGACTGGATGGAACAGGAAGCCGAACGTGGCATCACCATCACCTCGGCCGCGACCACGACTTTCTGGCAACGCCAGGAAGATCCGACCGCCGAAGGCACGTCGGACACCAAGTTCCGTTTCAATATCATCGATACTCCCGGCCACGTGGATTTCACCATTGAGGTGGAGCGTTCGCTGGCGGTTCTCGATGGTGCGATCTGCCTCCTGGATGCCAATGCCGGGGTTGAACCGCAGACCGAAACAGTCTGGCGTCAGGCCGACCGTTACAAGGTTCCGCGGATCGTCTTCGTCAACAAGATGGACAAGATCGGCGCAGACTTCTTCAACTGCGTCAAGATGATCAAGGACCGTACCGGCGGCACTCCCTGCCCGATCGCCCTGCCGATCGGTGCCGAGGACAAGCTGGAAGGCATCGTTGACCTGATCAAGATGGAAGAATGGGTCTGGAAGGGCGAAGATCTTGGCGCAAGCTGGGTCCGTCAACCGATCCGTGACGATCTGCAGGGTGTGGCCGAAGAATGGCGCAACACCATGATCGAACTTGCCGTCGAGATGGATGACGACGCCATGGAGGCCTATCTGGAAGGCAATGAGCCGGATGAGGCAACCCTGCGCAAGCTGATCCGCAAGGGGACGCTGTCGCTTTCCTTCTTCCCGGTGATGGCTGGTTCCGCCTTCAAGAACAAGGGTGTGCAGCCGCTGCTGAACGCGGTAATCGACTTCCTGCCCGGACCTCAGGATGTGCCGCCCCTGATGGGCTTCGCCCCTGATGACGAGACGGAAGAACGCAATATCGAACGCAAGGCCGATGATGCGGATCCCTTCTCGGCGCTGGCTTTCAAGATCATGAATGACCCCTTTGTCGGTTCGCTGACCTTCACCCGGATCTATTCCGGTGTGCTGAGCAAGGGCGATCAGATGATGAACTCGACCAAGGGCAAGCGGGAACGTGTTGGCCGGATGATGGTCATGCACGCGATCAACCGCGAAGAGATCGAGGAAGCTTATGCCGGCGATATCATCGCTTTGGCAGGTCTGAAGGAAACCACGACAGGCGATACGCTGTGTGATCCGGCAAAGCCGGTGGTCCTGGAAACCATGACCTTCCCCGATCCGGTGATCGAGATCGCGGTCGA
>JBKEDF010000065.1:0-8127 GCA_047975325.1 Pseudorhodobacter sp.
GGCAATGATGTGATCGATGGCGGCGCGGGCAATGACCGCATCACCGGCGGGCGCGGCTATGATACGATCGATGGCGGATGGGGCTGGGATACGGCCATCTATGGCGGCAACCGGGCGGAATATGTGGTCTCCACCCAGGATAATGGCATCACCACCGTGCGGCACACAGGCGGCGGGGCGGATAACACCGATATCCTGAGCAATATCGAGGTGCTCCAGTTCGCCGACGATAATTACTATCTCGCCTGAAAAGGCATCGCACAAGATGGCCACCCGAGGATGCACCCCGGGTGGCCGTCATCCGGAGCGTCGTTTTTGATGGCGGGCCAACCAGCGACGATCGCAAGGCCGCCGTCTTGCCCTGCCCCGCCCCATCCGTCATGCTGGCGCAAATCACTGATTGCCGCCAATGCCGAGATCCGTCCTGAACGCCCTCTTGCCGCCTCGCTGGCGGATCCCCACCTTTTTCGACCCGGACTGGTATGTTCGGGCCTATCCTGACATGACCGCCGCGCGCGGGCCTGCGGCATTGCACTGGCTGCGCCACGGGCGGAAGGAAGGCCGCCTGCCCTGCGATTTGAAAGCCGCCCGGGCGGAAACCGCGCTCTGGGCAGGTGAAACCGCCGCGCAGGGCAGGCTGGAGACACTGGCACGGACGGCTCCGGGGCCGGATCGGCTTTGGGCACGGCTGGCCCTTGCACGGGCGCGGGCCGTTGAGGGCGATTGGGACGGGGCGGCGGCGCAATTGCCCGCCCCGCAGGATCTTCTGGCCGGGCCGGGTCTGTCAGGGCCACTTGCCCTTGCGGCGGAAATTGCGCTGCGGCGGGGTGATCCGGGCGGGGCGGCAGCCCCTATCGCGATGCTCCGCCAAGGGTTCGGGACAGGGCCGGAATGGCACCTCCTGCGCGCCGCACAGGCGCTGCAAAGCGGGGATCATCCCGTCTGGGGTGCCATGTCAGGGCCTGTTTTTACCCGTCGGGGTGTCCCACCCCCGCAGATTGCCGATCAGGGCCGCACCATGTTTGACAGGCTGCGGGCAAGATCCGCCCCTGTCGGGGATGGCCCCCTGATCAGCGTGATCCTTCCCGTCCGGAACGGGGCCGCGACCATCGGCACGGCGCTTGCAGGGCTGCGGGCGCAAAGCTGGCTGCGCCTGGAAATCCTGGTGGTGGAAAACGGCTCCCATGACGAAACAGGCACTATCCTGCGGGATTTGGCAGCGCAGGACCCGAGAATCCGGCTGATCGACGGGGCTGCGGAACCCGGTGCCTATGCTGCGCGTAATCTGGCCCTGGCGCAGGCGAAGGGGGATTTCATCACGCTTCAGGATGCCGATGACTGGCCCCATCCCGACAGGATCCGCCTGCAGATGACGGCACTTGGGGAAGGGATGGCAAACCTGTCTTTCTGGGTACGGATGTCGGAAAACCTGATCCCCTCGGCGCTGCGGCCCGATGTGGCGATGCTGCATCCCAATTTATCCTCACTGCTGATGAGGCGTGAAGCGGTGGAAAGGGCCGGGTTCTGGGATCGGGTACGCGCTGCGGGTGATAGCGAATATATCGCAAGGCTGCGGCGGACCTTTGGGGCAAGGGCGGTTTCCCATGCCCTTCCCGGCCTGCCGCTGGCCTTCGGGCGGCTGTCGGAAGGGTCACTGACCCGTTCCCCCCGAACCGGGCTTTTTGGCCCCGGGGCTGCGGCGCGCGGCGCCTATCTGGCGGCGGCGACAAGATGGCATGACAGCACCCCGTCCCCCAGACTGACGCAATATCCCGGGGCCCGGCCCTTTCCGGCCCCCCCTGCCCTCCTGCCGGAGCCACGCGAATGAGACTCCTTGCCCGCCTTCCGGGATTGTTCCGCGACCTGCCGCGTCTGCGCCGCTCACCGCTTTTCCTGCCGGACTGGTATGCCGGAACCTATCCCGATATCGGCGGATATGACCCTGCACGGCACTATCTGGCCCATGGCGCGGCGGAGGGGCGTGATCCGGGGCCGGAGT
This sequence comes from Pseudorhodobacter sp., assembly GCA_047975325.1. Lineage (GTDB taxonomy): Bacteria > Pseudomonadota > Alphaproteobacteria > Rhodobacterales > Rhodobacteraceae > JBKEDF01. The sequence continues at coordinate 2,000 of JBKEDF010000065.1, forward strand.
TTTCAACCAGTGGCTACGGGTTGCAGGGGGCGTTCGATGGCAATCCGCTGCTTCATTACCAGGAACGCGGAAGATCCGCTGGCCGCGCCGCCCTGCCCTCCCTTGCCGGGACAGGCCCCCAAGGCGCGCCCAAGGTGCTTTTTGCCGCCCATCAGGCCCCTGCACGGGCTTTCGGTGCGGAACGCAGCCTGCTTGACATGCTCGACCGCGCCCATGCAGCAGGCCTCACGGCCGAGGTCGTGGCGCCGCAGATGCTGTCGCCCGGTTATCTGCGGGACCTGCAAGCGCGCGCGGCGCGGGTTCATCTTATTCCCTATGGCTGGCGCCGTGCCGGGGTTGACACCCATCCCGCCACCATTGCCGCGCTTAGCGCCCTGATCCGCCAAAGCGGTGCGGTGGAGCTGCATCAGAACACACTTGCCGTCGAGGCCCCGCTGATCGCGGCCCGGGCGGCGGGGATCCCCTCAACGCTCTGGCTGCGCGAAATCCCCGATCAGGACCCGGACCTATGTGCCCGGATCGGCATGGATCCCGACACGATCCGCACGGGAATTCTGGATCAGGCCGACCGTTTCATTGCCAATTCGGCCGAAACGGCGCGCTGGATCGACCCCCGGGGCGATCTGGGCGCACGGCTTCTGACAGTGCCAAACATGGTGGATCAGGGCCTTTTCGATCTGGAATTCGCGCCTCCCCCCCGGATCAGGGTCGGGCTGGTCGGATCGCTGATCGCGAAAAAGGGGATTGCCGATTTCATTGCCGTGGCCCGCGCCTTTCAGGGGTCGGGAGGGGAGGCGGAATTCCTGCTGATCGGGCCACATGGTACCGATCTGGAGGCACTGTCCCCCCTGCCCCCGGGGATCCGCCATGCAGGCTATGCCGAAAACCCCGCCCGGGCCATGGCACAGATTGATCTGCTGTTGTCACTGTCGCATTTTGCCGAAAGTTTCGGACGCACGGTGCTGGAGGCCATGGCGGCAGGCAGGCCGGTAATCTGTTATGATCGCGGCGCCCCGCCCCGGATCCTGGGTGATGCCGGGCGCAAGACCCCACCCGATGACCCGCAGGCCGTGGCCCGGGCCCTGCATGACATGCTGGCGGATCCCGCAGGGCTTGGCGCATTTTCCGCAGCCGGACGTGTCCGCGCGCGCGATCTGCTGCGCGATGCGGGAAATTCCCCCTCCGAACGGATCTTTCCGCATGCCATTTCTGTCGCTTCTTCCTCCAAATTGCCATAAACCCGGAACATTATCCGGCCCCGCCGACACCGCATCATGGAGATCACATTGCTTATCGAGGAAACCGCCCTGCCCGGGGTTCTGATCCTGACCCCGAAACGTTTCGGCGATGACCGGGGGTATTTTTCCGAAACCTGGAACCGCGCGGCGCTGCGCGACAGGGGGATCGATATCGATTTCGTGCAGGACAACCATTCCCTGTCACGCCAGGTCGGCACGATCCGCGGGCTGCATTACCAATCCCCCCCCCATGCGCAGGACAAACTGGTGCGCTGCGGCGCGGGCGTGGTTTTCGATGTGGCGGTGGATATACGCCGGGGGTCACCCGGTTACGGCAAATGGGTGGGGGTGGAACTTTCGGCCGAAAACGGACGGCAGATTCTGATCCCCAGGGGATTCCTGCATGGTTTCGTCACCCGGGCACCGGATTCGGAACTGCTTTACAAATGTTCCGATCGCTATGCCCCCGAATGTGACGGGGCAGTACGTTTCGATGATCCGGATCTGGGCATCGACTGGGGCATCGCCCCCGATATGGCGATCCTGTCGCAAAAGGATGCCGATGCCCCCCGCCTTGCCGATTGGCAATCGCCCTTCACCTGGGAGGGCGCGGCATGAAACTGCTGGTAACCGGCGGGGCCGGGTTCATCGGTTCTGCCGTGGTGCGCCAGGCCATCCGCGCCGGACATGAGGTTGTCAATCTGGATGCGCTGACCTATGCCGCCTGCCTTGAAAACGTGGCCTCCGTCGCCGATGCGCCGGGTTATGTGTTCGAACGGGCCGATCTGCGTGATCGCGCCGCGCTGGAACGGATCCTTGCCACCCATGCCCCCGATGCGGTGATGCATCTGGCCGCCGAAAGCCATGTGGACCGGTCAATCGACGGGCCGGGCGACTTCATTGAGACCAATATCACCGGCACCTATAACCTGCTGGAGGTCACCCGCGCCTGGTGGGTTGGGCAAGGCCGGCCCGAAACCTTCCGCTTTCACCATATTTCCACCGATGAGGTTTTCGGATCGCTTCCTGCCGATCCCGGTGTGATGTTCACCGAAACCACCCCCTATGATCCGCGCAGCCCCTATTCGGCCTCCAAGGCGGCCTCCGACCATCTGGTGCGCGCCTGGCACGAAACCTATGGGCTGCCCGTGCTGCTGACCAATTGTTCCAATAATTACGGCCCCTATCATTTCCCTGAAAAGCTGATCCCGGTGATCATCCTCAATGCCATCGCGGGCAAGCCCCTGCCTATCTATGGCGATGGGTCCAATATCCGCGACTGGCTTTATGTCGAGGATCATGCCACGGCGCTTCTGCTGGTGGTGGAAAAGGGCCAGGTGGGGCGCAGCTACAATATCGGCGGGGAAAACGAACGCAGCAATCTGGAACTGGTGCAAGGCCTTTGCGCCATCCTGGATCGGCTGAAACCGAAACCGGCGGGCTCCTATGCCGATCAGATCCGGTTCGTTCCCGACCGGCCCGGCCATGATGCGCGCTATGCGATCGATCCAACCCGGATCCGGGCCGAACTGGGCTGGAGGCCCTCGGTCACGGTGGAGGAGGGGCTGGAACACACCGCGCGCTGGTATCTGGACAACGAATCCTGGTGGCGCCCGTTGCTGGACCGGCGGGGCGTGGGCGAAAGGCTGGGCCGGGCATGAGGATTATCGTCTTCGGAAAATCGGGGCAGGTGGCCACCGAACTGGCCCGCCGCGCCCCCGATGCGCGCTATCTTGGCCGCGATGAGGCCGATCTGACCGATCCGGCGGGTTGCGCCGCCGCGATCCGTGCAGCCCGCCCCGATGCGGTGATCAATGCCGCCGCCTATACCGCCGTGGATCGCGCCGAAGAAGAGGAAGCCGCAGCCACCACCATCAACGGCACCGCCCCGGGCGCCATGGCCGGGGCCTGTGCCGATCTGGACATCCCGCTTGTCCATATTTCCACCGATTACGTCTTTGACGGAACCGGCAGCCGCCCCTGGCACCCTGCGGATCCGACCGGCCCGATCAATGCCTATGGCCGCAGCAAACTGGCCGGCGAGGAGGCCCTGCGCGCCGCAGGCGGCCGTCACGTGATCCTGCGCACCTCCTGGGTGTTTTCCGCCCAGGGCGCGAATTTCGTCAAGACCATGCTGCGGCTGGCCGAAAGCCACGATCATCTGCGCGTCGTTGCCGATCAGATCGGCGGGCCGACCCCGGCAGGCGATATTGCCGCGGCCTGCCTCACGCTGGCCCGGGCCCTGCATGAAGGCGCCACGGGCGGCACCCATCATTTCGCGGGGGCGGAACCTGCCAGTTGGGCCGGTTTCGCGCGCGAAACATTTGCCCGGGCCGGACAGGACGTCACGGTGGAGGATATCACAACCGAGGCCTGGCCAACCCCGGCGAAACGGCCGCTCAATTCCCGGCTCGATTGCGGCGCCCTGATGCGGGATTTCGGGATTGCGGCGCCGGATTGGCGGGACGGCCTCGCAAAGGTCATTGCTGAGTTGAAAGGAAGATAAGATGCAACGCAAGGGGATCATTCTGGCGGGGGGATCGGGCACGCGGCTTTACCCCATCACCATCGGCGTGTCGAAACAGCTCATGCCGGTCTATGACAAGCCGATGATCTATTACCCGATTTCGGTGCTGATGCTGGCCGGGATCCGGGAAATTGCCCTGATCACCACGCCGCAGGATCAGGACCAGTTCCGCCGTTGCCTGGGGGACGGGTCGCAATGGGGGCTGAATTTCACCTATGTGGTGCAACCCGACCCCGGCGGTCTGGCCCAAGCCTATACGCTGACCGAAGATTTCCTGGCAGGTGCGCCTTCCTGCATGGTGCTGGGGGATAACATCTTCTTCGGGCACGGCCTGCCGCAGATCCTGGCCGAGGCCGATGCCCAGAAAACCGGCGGCACGGTTTTCGGCTATCACGTCTCCGATCCCGAACGTTATGGCGTGGTGGCGATGGATGCGGCTGGCCGCGCCACCGGCATCATCGAAAAGCCCAGCAATCCCCCGTCGAACTATGCCGTGACCGGGCTTTATTTTCTGGATGGCGAAGCCCCCGAACGCGCCCGGCACATCAAGCCTTCGGAACGTGGCGAGATGGAAATCACCTCGCTTCTGGAAACCTATCTGCAAGAGGGCAAGCTGGAGGTAAAACAGATGGGCCGGGGCTTTGCCTGGCTTGACACCGGCACCCATGCGAGCCTCCTGGATGCGGGGAATTTCGTTCGCACCCTGCAACAAAGGCAGGGATTGCAGACCGGTTGCCTGGAGGAAATCGCCTATCACATGGGCTGGATCGACCGCGCGGCCCTGGCCGCCCATGCCGAACGGCTGGAGAAAAACGACTATGGCCGCTACCTGCGGGCCCGGCTGAACGAAGGGGGTCAGGGGGCGTTATAGCCCCCATAATAGGCCCCGTAATAGGCGTAGTCCCGCCCAATTTTCCATAATGCCGAAATTTGGACATGATAATTCCACACCAAAATCATAGCTTCCCGTTTCTATAGGGCATACGGGTTTTCCGCTGATGGGCGGATTATCCCGAAACCGCCCGCATGAGACCAGAAACAACCCTCAAAGGGGTGAAGATACCCCTAACCGCCTGGGATTTCATTTCCGGGATCAAAGGAAGACAGCCTCCCGCCAGATGAAAATGCGGGAATTCTCAGGAAAAGGATCAACCCATGGCAGCACCGTCAAATTATGAGCAGGAACTCCTCGAACTTGTGAACCGGGCCAGGCTCAACCCTTCGGGTGAATTTGACCAGCTGATCACCAATGCCTCCAATGGCACCGGCGCCTCCGCGAATATCACCGATGCGCTGGATTACTTCGGTGTCGATCTGAATGCCTTCCGGGCACAACTTGCCGGCACGAACGCCACCGCCCCCCTGGCCTGGAATGATGCGCTGGAACAGGCGGCGACGGGCCATTCACAGCAGGTCATCCTTCATGATCAACAATCGCACCAGCTTCCCGGGGAACCGGGCCTGGGCGATCGGGCCCGCAACGCGGGCTATACCGATCTGCTCCGGGTCGGTGAAAATGTCTACGCCTATGGCATGGAGGCAATCTATACCCATGCGGGTTTCTTCATCGACTGGGGCTATGACGCTGAAGATATCGGCAACGGCACGCTTCTTAGCGACTGGCGCAGTCGCGGCGACGGTATCCAGGACCCGCCCGGCCACCGCAATACGATGCTCGATTCCCGCTATAGCGAAATCGGCATTGCCGCCCTTGCCGATAACAATCCGGACACGCAGGTCGGCCCGATGGTGGTCACGCAGAACCTGGGCAGCCGCAGCGGCTATCAGCCCCAGCTTGTCGGTGTCATCTTCGAAGATGGCGATGGTGATGATTTCTATGATGCCGGGGAAGGACGGGGCAGCGTGACAATCTCCGCCTCCGGCAGCGCAGGCACGTTCAGCACCACAAGCTGGGCCAGCGGCGGCTATCAGATGGTCCTGCCCGCGGGCAGCTATACCGTTACCTTTTCCGCAGGTGGCAGTTTCACACCAGTCACCCATTCGGTCACCATCGGCGGCAGCAATATCAAGCTCGACCTCGACACGTCCGACCTCGCCCCCGGCCCTTCGGCAATGATCGGCACCGCCGGACCGGACTGGATGACGGCGCGCAACGCGGGCCACGCGATCAATGGCCTGGGCGGATCGGACATGGTCAGTTTCGTCAATATCGACGATCGGATGACCATCGATCTTTCCACCGGAACAGCCAGCGGTGCCGGGCAAGACTGGACGCTTTCCGATATCGAAAACGTCACCGGATCGGTCCATGGCGATACGATCACGGGCGATGATGGCGATAACCGGATCCGGGGTCTGGGCGATTACGACTGGCTCGTGGGCTCGGAAGGGGCGGATCGCTA
>JBKEDF010000032.1:0-125184 GCA_047975325.1 Pseudorhodobacter sp.
GCGCTGACATAATACGCCTCATCCCCGACGGTTCGCCGTCACAGGGCCCGGATAGCTCAGTTGGTAGAGCAACGGACTGAAAATCCGTGTGTCGGTGGTTCGAATCCGCCTCCGGGCACCATAAAACATGAATGAAAATTCACACTAGACCTGTCTCTAAGCCCTTGCATGGGGACCTTTGCGTCGGCACTCTGCCCTTGCGGCAATAACGGCAAGGGGCAGGACATATGGCAAGGCATGGCTATGAGGCCGGGCGGCTCAACCTGCCCTTTGTCGGAATTGCCACTTTCGGCAAAAATCCCTATCAGGAAAACTGGGACGGGATCGAGGCCGACGCGGCCATTCTCGGGGCCCCTTTCGATTGTGGCACCCAGTTCAGGCCGGGCGCCCGTTTTGGCCCCCGTGCCGTGCGCGAGGCTTCCACCCTCTTCAGCTTCGGCCATGCGGGCGCTTACGACCATGAGGATGACTGCACCTACCTTGGCCCTGAAACCCGGATCGTCGATATCGGGGATGCGGATATCATCCATACCGATACGGAACGCAGCCATGCCAATATCGAGGCCGGGGTGCGTGCAATCCTACAATCAGGGGCCTTGCCTGTCGTGATCGGCGGCGATCATTCGATCAATATTCCTGCCATCCGCGCTTTCGGCGAACAGGGTCCGATCCATATCCTTCAGATCGATGCACATCTTGATTTCGTGGATATCAGGCATGGCGTCCGCCATGGCCATGGCAATCCGATGCGCCGGGCTGCCGAACAGGCCCATGTCACGGGCATCACCGCATTGGGAATTCGCAATGTCAGTTCCACCGCGCGCGAGGGTTATGAGGCCGCCCGCGCAATGGGAAATGATATCCTTTCCGTCCGCCAAACCCGCAAACTGGGCGTGGAGGGCGTGCTGGCACGCATTCCCAGGGATGCGCGGCTTTACGTCACCATCGATATTGATGGCTTCTGCCCCTCGATCGCACCCGGAACCGGCACGCCCAGCCATGGTGGTTTTCTCTATTACGAAGTGTTGGAAATCCTGCAAGGTGTGGCGCGGCACCACAATATCGTCGGGATCGATCTGGTCGAGGTCGCCCCCGACTATGACCCAACACAATCCACAGCCATCCTTGCAGCCCAGATCCTGTTGAATTTTCTGGGTTTTATCTTTCATGCCCGCCAATCCGGACGCAGATTCGGCTGACAGAGCCATGGGCCGGGTCAGACATGCACCCCTTGTACCGCCCCGGCAACAGCAGAATTATTTCAAAAGCATGTTGCTTTTGCGAAGGTAAGTTGCAATCCGGTTCGGGAAAACGGGCCCATACGGCCCGATGGCATCCCTCGCCCTGTCTCCCATGGGGCATGGTACAAGGAGACCCGGTATGACCCGTCTGTCGCTCGTGGCCGATATCGGTGGCACAAATACCCGCGTCGCCCTGGCGGAAGGCTTGCAGATTCAAAAGTCTACAATCCGCCGTTTCCACAATACCAACCAGGCCGGTCTGGCCGAGGTGCTGCGTATCTATCTGACCGATGAGGAAAATCCCCTCCTTTCAGGGGCCTGTGTCGCGGTTGCAGGGCCTGTGCACGACAACACCGCAAAGCTGACCAATCTTGATTGGGTCATAGATGCTGCCACCCTGAAAGAAGCCAGCGGCGCCTCCCATGTGGCCGTGCTGAATGACCTTCAGGCCCAGGGTCATGCGCTTGGTCAGATCCCGCACGCCCAGATCACATCCCTGATCGAAGGCCCTTCCCCACCTGCGGGATCCGCGCGATTGGTGATTGGTATCGGTACCGGGTTCAACGCCGCCCCAGTGCATGAGAACATGCAAGGCCGGATCGTCCTGCCTTCCGAATGCGGACATATCACCCTGCCAGTGCGGGATGACGCCGGATTACGCCTTTCGCGCTTCATCACCCGGGCTCATGGCTATCCGGAAATTGAGGAGGTGCTTTCGGGGCGCGGCCTGGAAACCCTCCATGCCTTTGTCAGCGAAGAGGCCGGGACATCCCGCCGCCTTTCCTCAGCCGAAATTGCCACATCCCTTGCCGATGACACGAGAAATGACCCTTTCGTCACACAAACCGGCCGTCATTTTGCGCGTGTTCTGGGGATGGTTTGTGGTGACCTTGCCCTGACCCATCTGCCTTTCGGGGGTATATATCTTTGTGGTGGCGTAACCCGGTCCATCGCCCCGCACCTGATCCGGCTTGGCCTGTCGGAAGCCTTCCGGGACAAGGGCCGTTTTTCCCCCCTGATGCGGAAATTCGCAATCTCGGTGATCGAGGACGACTATGCCGCCCTGACCGGTTGTGCGGCCTACCTGTCGCGGATCAACGGTAACGCGCGCCCTTCGGCGTAGGGCATCGGATATCGCAGATGGCCGGAACACCGACAGGGGGAAGGCCCGAACCTCGGATATCCCCGTATCGGGACAGGAAAGCGCAGGGTCCTGTCATTCCTCCCAATGATCAATGGCGTCCAGGGCTTCCTCGGCGGTTTCGACATAACGGAAAAGCTTGAGATCCTCGGGGGAAATCGTACCGGCCTCGGCAAGGTTTTTCCAGTTCACAATCCCGTCCCAGAAATCTCGCCCGAAAAGGAGGAAAGGCACGGGTTTCATCCGCTTGGTCTGGATAAGGGTCAATGTTTCAAAGGTTTCATCCAGTGTTCCGAACCCCCCGGGAAAGACGCAGATTGCCTTGGCACGCATGAGAAAATGCATCTTGCGGATGGCAAAATAATGGAAGTTGAAACACAGGTCCGGCGTTACATATTCGTTCGGTGCCTGTTCATGCGGCAACACGATATTGAGCCCGATCGACTGCCCGCCCGCCTCCTGCGCACCACGGTTGCCCGCCTCCATCACGCCAGGGCCGCCGCCGGTGACGATCACATTTTCCCGCCCATAGCTTTTCATAGAGCGTTCTGTCATGAGCCGGGCAAAACGGCGGGCCTCATCATAGTATTTCGAAAGCGCGGCAAGCGTGCTGGTCCGTGCCTCTTCCTTGCGGGCCGGTTCGGGAATACGCGCGCCACCAAAAAGCACGATGGTCGTTTCCACCCCGCGTTCATCCAGAATCATCTGTGGCTTGAGCAGTTCCAGCTGCAACCGCACCGCGCGCATATCTTCACGGCACATGAAATCGGGATCCGTAAAGGCCAGCCGATAGGCAGGCGCGCGGGTCTGGGGTGTGTCGGGGATCCGGTCTGCGGCGGCAACGTCCTGGCGGCTGTGGCGGAAAGGGTGACTGCGCGGGTCGTCTTTCATCTGCCCTCCTTCGGGCGGCAATTGCGAACTCTGTTTTCCCGGTCTATAGGCTGAAACACATCAAGGCCACCTTAAAGGACGACCGGAATGAGCAATGCCGCACTGGAAACCGCCATCGAAGCTGCCTGGGAGGCGCGCGACACGATCACGCCGCAAACCACGGGCGAGGCACGCGAGGCGATTGAGGATACGCTGAACGCGCTCGATTCCGGCACGCTCCGCGTGGCCGAAAGGCGTGGCGCGGATTGGCATGTCAACCAATGGGCCAAGAAAGCGGTGCTTCTGGGCTTTCGGCTGAAAGACATGGAAATGCAGTCCGGCGGGCCGCAAGGATCCGGCTGGTGGGACAAGGTGGACAGCAAATTCGCGGGCTGGGGCGACAATCAATGGCGCGCGGCAGGCTTTCGTGCGGTCCCCAATTGCGTGGTCCGGCGGTCGGCCTATATCGCCAAGGGTGTGGTTCTGATGCCCTCCTTCGTCAATCTTGGTGCCTATGTCGACGAAGGCACTATGGTTGATACCTGGGCCACGGTGGGATCCTGCGCGCAGATCGGCAAGAACGTGCACCTGTCGGGCGGCGTGGGCATCGGCGGCGTTCTGGAACCGATGCAGGCAGGGCCAACGATCATCGAGGACAATTGTTTCATCGGTGCCCGATCAGAGGTCGTGGAAGGCTGTATCGTGCGCGAAGGTTCGGTTCTGGGCATGGGCGTATTCATCGGCCAGTCCACCAAGATCGTCGATCGCGAAACCGGTGAGGTGCTTTATGGTGAGGTTCCGCCCGGTTCCGTCGTCGTCTCCGGTTCCATACCATCAAAAAACGGGGTCAACCTCTATTGTGCCGTGATCGTGAAACGGGTGGATGCCCAGACACGATCCAAGACATCGATAAACGACCTTCTGCGGGATTGACTTGCGCCCGGTTTTCGCCACGCTGTCGTTCTGAACCCTTGCAATCAGGGAGATTGACATGAACGGATTGGGCTGGATCATGACGATCCTCATCGGCGGGCTCGCCGGCTGGATGGCACAACAATTCATGAAATCGAATACCGGGATCCTGATGAATGTCATTCTCGGGATCATCGGTGCCATCGTGTTCAATTTTCTTGCCCGCGCGGTCGTGGGCGGGGAATCCTCCGGGATCATCGGATCCTTGATCGCGGGCTTTATCGGGGCATGCCTCCTGATCTGGCTGGGCAGGTTCCTGCAGCGCTGATCCGAAAGGGCCACCCCCGGGCCACCTGACGAATTGCGATTCCCGTACCGCGATGCTAACGAACGCGGCATTGATTTCTGCGGAGGCCCGGAAATGGCACAGAAAGCGAAACGGACCCAGCAGGTTTTCACGCTTCTGGTGCAGCTCGGCCGCAAGGCAGGGGATGGGCTGCCTGAAAAGGCAACCGGCGCGGGGTTGATCTGCTATGCCTCCGGTGTCGATGAGGCCGAGGCCGTGCGTGAAACCGTCGCCATCCTGAAACAGGCAGACCTGGCCCCCCTGGACGTAGAAGGCCATGGCACGCTGGAGGACCGGCTGAAATCGGGTCAGGAAATCGATGATGAGGAACGCGCCCTGATGGATCGCGCCCTTGCGGAAAATGCCGTGATCGTGGCGCAGATGACACCGTTTTACGACTGACTGGCCATCTGTTCTGCTTTCGGGCCTGCCGGTTGCACTGCCCCCGTCCGAAGGATAGTCAGAAACCATCCTTGCGATGCGGAGCCGCCCCATGTCCGATCATATCGCCGGCGCCAGACTGGCAGATGGCCCTGTCGATCCTGTCGCCCTGACAGCGGCACTGATCCGCTGCCCTTCCGTCACCCCTGAGGAAGGTGGCGCCTTGCAGTTATTGGAAGGGCTCCTTGATGCGGCGGGCTTTGACTGCACGCGGGTCGACCGGGGAGGCGTATCCAACCTCTTTGCCCGCTGGGGAAGGAAAGGCGCCCCCCGCAGTTTCGGCTTTAATGGGCATGTCGATGTCGTCCCGGCGGGGGATCATGCCCGGTGGCAGCACGACCCTTTCGGCGCGGTGATTGAAGGAGGCTGGCTTTACGGGCGCGGCGCAACGGATATGAAATCAGGCGTCGCAGCTTTTGCCGCCGCCGCAGTGGATTTCCTGCGCGCAACCCCGCCTGACGGCGCCGTGATCCTGACGATCACCGGTGACGAGGAAGGCCCCGCGCTGGACGGCACAGTCGCACTTCTGGACTGGATGGCCGATATGGGCGAGGTAATGAGCCATTGTCTCGTGGGTGAACCCACCTGCCCCGAAAGGATGGGCGAGATGATGAAGATCGGGCGGCGGGGCTCCATCACCGCGCATTTCACCGCCCGGGGCGTGCAGGGCCATGTCGCCTATCCGCATCGTGCAAGGAACCCGCTTTCGGCATTGGTGCGGCTTCTGGACAGGCTGGAACGGCATGAACTTGACCAGGGCACGGCACATTTCGATCCCTCGACATTGGCCATCACCACAATCGACACGGGAAATTCCGCCACGAACGTGATCCCGGGGGAATCCCATGCCACGGTCAATATCCGTTTCTCGGATGCCCATAGCGGCAACACACTTGCCACCTGGCTGAAGGCCGAAGCCGCAGCCGCCGCGAAAGAAACAGGGGTGGAAATCGCAGTTGAGACAAAGATTTCAGGGGAAAGTTTCCTGACCCCGCCGGGGATGTTTTCAACCCTGATTGCAAAGGCGGTGGAGGCCGAAACGGGTCTTTCGCCCGAAGCCTCAACCAGCGGCGGCACCTCGGATGCACGATTCATCAAGGATCACTGCCCGGTGGTGGAATTCGGCCTTGTAGGCAAAAGCATGCATCAGCTCGACGAACGGGTGGAAATCGCCCAGATCCACCAGTTGAAGGCAATCTACACCCGTATCCTGAGGGAATATTTCGCATGATCGAGATCCTGCGTTCCGATGATATCGCCACATGCCTGGCCCTGCGCCGTATCGTTTTCATAGACGAACAGGGCGTTTCGGAAGACAGGGAACTTGACGATCTTGACGGGGAGGCCATTCACCTTCTGGCACGGAAAGACGGGCATCCACTGGGCAGTGCGCGGCTGCTGATCCGGGGGAATACCGGCAAGATCGGACGTGTCTGCGTTCTTCAACAGGCGCGCGGCATGGGGTTGGGCAAATCCCTGATCCTGGCCGCAATCGCGGAATTTCGCGGCATGGATGGCCTGAGGCAGGTGAAGCTTAGCTCACAAAACCATGCCGTGGGATTTTACGAAGCATTGGGTTTCACGGCCATCGGCGAAATATATGACGATGCAGGCATCGCACATCGCGACATGATCCTGCCGCTGTAAGGGCCACCCGCCCTGAATTGCAGCACGCCAAAAGGGATTTGGAAAAGGAAATGGACCGCGTTTCGCGGGTGACGCGTCGGGGGGCGCATGATAAGGCGCGGGGATGGACCAGCTACCGTCAAAAGATCAGATCCTGGACTGGCTCAAGGAAAATCCTTCCCTGAGTTCAAAACGCGATATTGCGCGGGCTTTTGGAATCAAGGGAGGCGCGCTTCGGATCGAATTGAAGCGACTTCTGAAGGAGATGGAAATCGAGGGTAGCCTTGCCAAACGCAAGCGTGGCGATCGCGAACCCGGACAACTGCCCCCGGTCAGCGTGCTGCAGGTTCTCGAACCGGATGCGGGGGGTGATCTTTTTGCTCAACCGATGGAATGGCAGGGGGAAGGTACTGCGCCCAGAATCCTGCTATCGCTCAAACCCACCGATCCGGCACTTGGCCAGGGCGACCGGATCCTGGCACGGCTTGAACCGGTAGGGGCGGCAGATCACAGCCATGTCGGACGGTTGATCCGGCGGATCGGCAATAATCCGCGAAAAATCCTTGGAATTTTCCGTGCAAGCTCCGAAGGGGGCCGGATCGTACCAATCGACAAGGGGGATGAGAAGGAATGGCGCGTACCTTCCAACGCCACCGAAGGCGCGCGCGATGGGGAACTGGTCGAAGCGGAACAAGCGGGACCGCGACGGCTGGGCCTGCCACAGGCGCGAATCATCACGCGTCTCGGAGATCCATCGGGGCCGCGCGCCGTCAGCCTTATCGCAATCCATCAGCATGGAATTCCTGACAGCTTTCCCGATGCGGTGATCGCTGAGGCCGATATTGCCCGCGCGCCAGAGATCGGGGCGCGTGAAGATCTGCGGCATCTGCCCCTTGTGACCATCGATCCCCCCGATGCACGGGATCGCGATGATGCGATACTGGCCATGGCCGATGAGGATCCCGCCAATCCGGGGGGGCATATCATCTGGGTCGCCATTGCCGATGTGGCACATTTCGTGCGCCCCGGATCGGCGCTGGACCACGAGGCCCGGCGGCGCGGCAATTCCACCTATTTCCCCGACCGGGTCGTTCCGATGCTGCCCGATATCCTGTCAGGTGATCTTTGCAGCCTGCATGAGGGCGTGGATCGCCCCTGCATGGCCGTGCGGATCGTGCTGGATTCCCAGGGGCGCAAGCGGACGTATCGCTTTACCCGGGCCGTCATGCGATCGGCGTCCTCGCTGGCCTATGCGCAGGTCCAATCGGCGATGGAAGGCAATCCGGATGACAAGACCTCCCCCCTTCTCGATCCGGTGATCCGCCCGCTTTCTGCCGCCTATGAGGCCTTGAAACTGGCACGGGCCAATCGTCAGCCGCTGGATCTCGACCTGCCGGAACGCAAGATCGTGCTTTCCGATGAAGGGACGGTGCTTTCGGTCGATTTCTACGACAGATTCGATGCGCATCGGCTGATCGAGGAATTCATGATCCTTGCCAATGTTGCCGCCGCCGAGGTGTTGATCCAGCTCAGGACACCCCTTCTGTTTCGCGTCCATGAGGAACCCTCACCAGAAAAACTCGACAATCTTCGTGAAATAGCCGAGGCCTCGGGGCTTTCACTGGCCAAGGGACAGGTTCTGAAAACCGCGCATCTCAATCGGTTGCTTGCGCAGGCCGAAGGCACGGATTTCGACGAATTGGTGAATATCTCCACCCTGCGGGCCATGACCCAGGCCTATTACAACCCGGAAAATTTTGGCCATTTTGGTCTGGCCTTGCGCAATTACGCGCATTTCACTTCGCCTATCCGGCGTTACGCCGATTTGATTGTTCACCGGGCATTGATTGCGGGGCATCGCTGGGGCGAGGATGGGTTGAGCCCCGCCGATATCGAAAACCTTGCCGAAACCGCCAAGCTGATTTCGGATACCGAACGCCGTTCGATGATGGCGGAAAGGGAAACAACCGATCGCTACCTCGCCGCCTGGCTTAGCGATCGCACGGGCAGCCAGTTCCGGGGGCGTATTTCAGGCGTGCAGCGTTTCGGCCTGTTCGTGCGCCTTGACGAAAGCGGGGCAGACGGGTTGGTTCCCATCCGCGATATCGGCCGGGAATATTTCCATTTCAATCCCGACGCGCAGATGCTGATCGGTGCCGATAGCGGGATGGTTCTGGGTGTCGGGCAGCGCGTCACCGTGCGCCTGACGGAGGCCACACCGGTTACAGGCGGGCTGGTACTGGAATTGCTGGAAGTCGAGGAACGCGGTCTACCCGCCCCGAAAATTTCGGGAAAAGGGCGTCGTACAGGACGAAAGGCTGCTGGCAGGCCCCGCAAACTGACGCGCCGCAGACGGCGATAGACAAATCCGCCCCCAAAGGCCTGCACCACCTTTCAACCTGACCCGCAAAAACCGGAATTGCCGCCTCACCCCTGCCTATATCACATGGGTTTCCATAAGGGTCCCGGGACGGGGACAAGACAACCGGGGCCGAATGGCATTAATCCCGTGTTCCGGCAAAACGTTGCGCCCATTCGGCGCATTCCTCATCCGTAATCTTGCGAAACAGCACCTCCGGTACGGTAAATGCATGCCCGGCTGGCAGGGCGGCAAGGGCCGTGCGCGGATTTTCGGGCCAATCCCAGTCATCGGCCCGCATGCCCTCCATCATTGAAGCGGCCGCATCGGGAATGAAAGGGGCCGAGAGCACCGCATAGATACGGATCAGATTGAGCGCGAGCCGGATCTGGCCCGCTGCCATTGCGGGATCGGTCTTGATCACTGACCAGGGGGCGGCAGATTGCAGATATTCATTGCCGGCCACCCAGATGGCCCGCAATTCCGCCGCGGCCTTGCGCATTTCCATCGCTTCCATGAAACCTTCATAGTTGCGCAGCTTGACCTCAAGTTCAGAAATCAGCGCATTTTCACGTTCCCCCCATTCGCCGCCCTCCGGCACGGTCTCACCAAATTTGGAACGGCAGAATTTGGTGACGCGCGACACGAAATTACCCAGCACATCGGCCAGATCCTTATTGGCGGAGCCCTGGAAGTTTTCCCATGTGAATTCCGCATCGGCCGATTCCGGCGCATGCGACAACAGCCACCAGCGCCAGTAATCCGCCGGAAGCAGGCTGAGCGCCTGATCCATGAACACGCCGCGACCGCGTGAAGTGGAAAACTGCCCGCCATCATAGTTCAGGTAGTTGAAGGATTTGATGTAATCCACCAGCTTCCAGGGTTCTTCCGAGCCCAGGATCGTGACCGGAAACGACAGGGTATGGAAGGGTACATTATCCTTGCCCATGAACTGGGTATAGGTCACATCCCCGGCGCCCTTGTCCGTGCGCCACCAGCGCGCCCAGTCACCGCCCGTCGCATCGGCCCATTCCTGCGTCGCCGCGATATATTCGATAGGCGCATCGAACCAGACATAGAAAACCTTGCCCTCCATCCCCTGCCAGGGCGCATCATCGAATTGTACGGGCACACCCCATTTCAGATCGCGGGTAATACCGCGATCCTGCAGGCCGTCCCCGTCAAAGAGCCATTTCTTGGCGATGGATGTGGTCAGGACCGGCCAGTCGGATTTACTGTCGATCCAGTCGGCAAGCCGGTCTTTCATATCCGATTGGCGCAGGGAAAGATGTTTCGTCTCACGCAGCTCCAGATCGGTTGAGCCGGAAATGACCGAACGGGGATCGATCAGATCCGTCGGGTCAAGTTGCTTGGTACAATTGTCGCATTGATCGCCACGGGCGGAATCATATCCGCAATTGGGACAGGTCCCCTCAATATAGCGATCCGGCAGGAAGCGGCCATCGGCAAGCGAATACATCTGCCGTTCCGTCACTTCCCGGATCAGACCGTTTTCAGCCAGACGGGCGGCGAAAGCCTGGGTCAGCGCATGATTCTGCGGGCTGGAGGAACGGCCAAAATGGTCGAAGGACAGTCGGAAACCGCGCGCAATTTTCGCCTGGACAGCATGCATTTCGGCGCAATATTCCGCCACTGGCTTGCCCGCCTTGGCCGCTGCCAGTTCCGCCGGGGTGCCGTGTTCGTCGGTTGCGCAAATGAACATCACCTCATGACCCCGCGCCCGGCAATAGCGGGCATAAAGATCCGCCGGAAGCTGGCTTCCGACCAGATTGCCCAGATGCTTGATCCCGTTGATATAGGGAATGGCGGAAGTGATGAGATGCCTGGCCATGCTGCGCCCTTCGTCAAAGCTATGACGGGTTCTTTAGCGCAAGGCCCCGGCAAGGGCCAGAAGCGCATTGGTCCGGCTTGGCAGTTTCGGCAGGAACGGAACCCCTGGCAGCAGCACTGTTGCCAAAGTGGGGCTGGAACGAGGATTACGTTTCGGGGGACCATTCTGTTCCTTGCGGAGGCAGGAGAATGATGCAACCCTGCCGCGAAAGCGAACCCGAAACAGGGTTGATAGCCTGAGAGGATCACGGATGCGCCAAATACCATTGGGAAAATCGGGCCTTACCGTTTCGGAAATCTGCCTTGGCTCAATGACCTGGGGAACGCAGAATACCGAAACCGAGGCACATGAACAGATCGCCTGCGCATTGGAGGCGGGGATAACCTTCTGGGATACTGCGGAGATGTATCCAACCAATCCGGTACGCCCCGAAACCGTGGGGGGAACCGAAGAAATGATTGGCAACTGGTTTGCCAAATCCGGCGGACGGGATCAGGTGGTCCTGGCTTCCAAGATCAGCGGGCTGGGTCCGAATGTGCGGCCCGGCCTTCCGGTGACGGCGCAGACATTGCGTGAGGCACTGGAGGGATCCCTGCGGCGCCTGAAGACCGACTATATCGACCTATATCAGATCCACTGGCCCAATCGTGGATCCTATCATTTCCGCCAGATCTGGGATTACAGCCCGAATGGCGACAGGACAGAAGCGCTGGCGCATATGGCAGAGTTTCTGGGTGAGGCGCAGAAACTTGTGACCGAAGGCAAGATCCGCGCTATCGGGCTTTCGAATGAAAGCGTCTGGGGGACGGCGAACTGGCTCAAACTGGCAGAGACCATGGGGGCACCCCGCATGGCCAGCATTCAGAACGAATATTCCCTTCTTTGTCGCCAGTTCGACAGCGACTGGGCCGAATTTTCAGTGATGGAGGAAATGCCTCTACTGGCCTATTCACCGCTGGCATCGGGGCTGCTTTCGGGAAAATATGCCGGGGGGGTAATCCCCGATGGCACCCGGCGCGCGGCGACGCCGGAACTGGGCGGCCGGGTCACGCCCTATGTCTTTGAGGCGGTGGCGGCCTATCTGGGCATTGCCGCACAGCACGGGCTCGACCCATGCCAGATGGCGATCGCCTTCATCATGTCGCGCCCCTTCCCTTCCATCCCGATCATTGGCGCAACGTCACTGGATCAACTGCGCACCAATCTTGGCGCGGCAGATGTGACCTTGTCGGAGGAAGTCCTGCGCGATATCGCGGCCGCCCGTCGCGCCCATCCCGCCCCCTATTGAGGAACAGGGAATGTTGCGCGGTATCGCGGGACTGGCCCCGCTATTGATTGCCGCCTGTCTCCCTTTCGGACAGGACATGACCACGCCTTCCCCCATCACAGGGCCGGAGGTTGAGGCAACGATCCTGACGGAAACACTCGCAGCCGATGCGGATACCGGTGCCACTTCCACCACGGAACCCGCGCCGCCGGCAGTAAAATCTGCATCACAGATCGTCTGCGAAAAGGCCGGCGGGCAAATGGTGCGGGCAGGAGGATCCCCCCTGTCCACCTGCCAAAAACCGATGCGCGATGCCGGAAAGGCCTGCAGCCGCCGGGCAGATTGCAAGGGCGAATGCCTTGCCAGATCGGGGACATGCGCGCCGGTCGCGCCGCTTTTTGGATGCAACGAGGTTCTACAACAGGATGGGCGCAGGGTGACATTATGTATCGATTGATCGCGGCCTTGCTGCTTTCAGGCTGTATCGCGGGCGGAACGGACGGGTTCCGCCGTCCCGGCCCGATCTATTCCAATGCGGTACTGGAAGTTCCACGCCTCGCGGGATCCTGGCACCAGGTGGCAGCCTTCAGCCGGAACCCCGGTTGTGCCATGGGCGGGCTGGAAATCACCCCCGATGCAACGGGGCTGGCTGTCTCGGGCAAGCTTTGCCTCGGGGGACGCATACGGGATATTTCCGGGCGGCTCAGGCTTTCGGGGCCCGGGCGTTTCACCCCGGATAGCCCCGGATTTGCCGGGGCGGAAGACGAATGGTGGATCCTCTGGGCCGATAGCGGGTATCGTTCGCTGGCCATCGGCACCCCTTCGGGAGATTTCGGTTTCGTGCTGGACCGAGGGCCGGTACTGCCCGTCGATCGCAAAAATGCCGCGCAAGAGATTTTCGACTGGAACGGCTACAGGCTGGAACATGTCCACTACGCTTTGTGAAAGGGTTTTTGCCCCATAGTGATGGCGGAGGGCATTTAGCCGGATACCCGGCCCCTTCATATCGGGCTTCTTGGCTTTCGTGAAAGGCTGTGACAAGGACGGGGCATGGAACTCTGGGTGCTTTTCGTCCTCTTGGCTGCCGCGGTGCAGACACTGCGTTTTTCGCTTCAGAAACGGCTGAAGGGGCTGGGCCTTTCAACCGGTGGTGCGACCTTTTCGCGGTTCCTCTTCGCGGTGCCGCTCGCGGCGGGCGGGGTGGCGCTGCTGATCGGGATGCGGGGCCATGCACTGCCGGTTCCGGGCCCTGCCTTCTGGGCCTATGCCATCATGGGGGCGAGCACGCAGATCCTCGCAACCTTCTGGACGGTTGCCCTGTTCTCGGAACGCAGCTTCGCAGTCGGGATCGCCTTCACCAAGACCGAGACCATCCTCGTCGCACTGTTTTCCGCGCTGCTGCTTGGCGAGGCGGTCTCAGGCCTCGGGATCGTCGCAATCCTGATCGGCTTTTGCGGGGTCATCCTGCTGTCCCGTCCGCCGGAAGGCTGGGGACAAGGCGGGGTCTTCAACCGGGCCACGATCCTGGGCCTGTTGGCGGGCGGCGCCTTTGGGCTGTCGGCGATCGGTTATCGCGCTGCCACACAGGAAATCGTCAGCGACGACCCACTGTTTCGGGCAGCCGTGGCGCTGACGGCGGCAACCGGATTTCAGACCCTCGCCATGTCGGCCTGGCTGCGCTGGCGCGAACCGGGGGAGATCACGAAGGTGCTGTCGGCCTGGCGTGGCACATTGCTGGTGGGCGTCACGGGGATGCTGGGATCGCTGTTCTGGTTTGCCGCCTTCGCGCTGCAGAACGCGGCCTATGTGCGCTCCGCCGGGCAGGTAGAACTGATCTTCTCCATCCTCGTCTCCACCATCGTTTTCCGGGAAATCCCGCGCCTGCGCGAAATTGCCGGGATGGTGCTTCTGGTCCTGTCAATCCTGCTGATCATCCTGCAGCCCTGACGGAGGCCCCGGCCTCAATAGGTGGCGCGCCCGCCCGACAGGTCGAACACTGCGCCGGTGGTAAAGGAATTTTCCGCCGAACAGAGCCAGGCGATCATCGAAGCCGCCTCCCCCGTTTCAAGGAACCGGCCACGCGGGATCCGGGACAGCATGAAATCGATATGGCTTTGTGCCATCTGGTCAAAGATTCGCGTCCGGGCCGCAGCAGGGGTTACGCAATTTACCGCGATATCCTGCCCCGCCGTTTCCTTTCCCAATGTCTTGGTCAGCGCGATAACCCCCGCCTTGGAGGCCGAATAGGCCCCGGCATTGGGGTTGCCCTCCTTCCCCGCGATGGAGGCAATATTGACGATACGGCCATAGCCCGCCTTCTGCATCACCGGCAGGACCGCACGGCAGCAATGATAGACACCGTTGAGATTGATATCGATGATCCTGTGCCATTCCTCCAGCGGGTAATCCACCACCGCACCATTCGACCCCGCAATCCCGGCGGAGGCGACCAGAATATCGATCCTGCCGAATTCGGCCTGCGCCTCGGCGGCAGCGGCCATGCAATCCGCTGCATCGGTTACATCAAGCGCACGTGCCGTACCGCCCAGCCTGGCGGCGGAGGAGCGGGCCAGATCACCATCATGATCCCAGAGAACCACCACCGCACCGGAGGCCCGCAGCCTTTCTGCCACCGCAAGGCCAATGCCCTGCGCACCTCCGGTCACGATGGCCACACGGCCTTCAAGATCATACCGGTTCACTGTCCCCTCCCCCGTTTCATTATGTGTCGGCGATGACATCCTGGCGTTGCTGGCCAAGACCCTCAATGCCCAGTTCCACCACTTCGCCCGGCTTGAGGTAACGTGGCGGTTTCATGCCCAGCCCAACCCCCGGAGGCGTTCCGGTGGAAATCACATCACCGGGCTGGAGCGACATGAACTGGCTGAGATAACTGACAACATGGGCCACACCATAGACCATCGTCCTGGTCGACCCGTCCTGCATCGTCTGATCATTCACCGTCAGCCACATCTTCAGGTTCTGCGGATCGGCAACTTCATCCCGGGTCACCAGCCAGGGACCGATCTGGCCAAAATTGTCACAGCTCTTGCCCTTGGTCCATTGCCCTGCGCGTTCCGCCTGAAAGGCGCGTTCGGACACATCATTCGCCACCGCATAGCCCGCGACATGGTTCATTGCATCGGCCTCGGAGACATATTTCGCCGTCTTGCCGATGATCACCGCCAGTTCAACCTCCCAATCGGTCTTTTGCGAACCGCGGGGAATGATGATCGGGTCATTGGGGCCACAGATTGCCGAGGTGGCCTTCATGAAGATCACCGGCTCCGGTGGGACATCCATGCCCGATTCGGCGGCATGATCGGCATAGTTCAGTCCGATACAGATGAACTTTCCGGTTCCCGCGACGCAGGCTCCAAGGCGCGTCGCCGCATCAATCACGGGCAGCGAATTCGGATCTATGGCGGCAATCCTTGCCAACCCCTCATCCGAAATCGCCTCGCCACCAATATCGGCCACATGGCCCGAAAGGTCACGGATCGTACCGTCCGCAGCCAGGATGCCGGGTTTTTCCTGACCCCGGGGGCCATGACGCAAAAGTTTCATAAGCTAGTCCTTTCTTCAGGTATTGGCCCAACCACCGTCAACCACATGGGCAACACCGGTTGTATAGGCACTTTCATCGGAGGCAAGGTAGACGACAAGGGCGGCAATTTCTTCGGCCCTGCCGATACGCCCCATGGGCTGTCGCGCGATAAAGGCGGCACGCGCGGCATCGTAATCGCCGGTATCACGCAACCGCTGTTCCAGTGAGGGGCTTTCGACAGTGCCGGGGCAGATCGCGTTGCACCGCACCCCCTGCGTCACGAAATCGGCGGCCACCGCCTTGGTGATCCCGATCACTCCTGCCTTGGTCGCGCCATAGACAAAACGGTTGGGCGCGGCCAGAACCGAACCTGCCACCGAAGACATGTTGATGATCGAACCACCACCATTTTCAATCATCGGCGGCAGGAAGGCGCGCAAGATGCGATACATCGCCGTCATGTTCAAATCGACGGAGAACGCCCACTGTTCCTCATCGCAGTCAAGGATTGTTCCATTGGCCACGAACCCCGCGCAGTTGAACAGAACATCCACCGCGCCCACATCCTTGGCCATATCTTTTACGGCTTCGGGGTCTCGCACGTTGAAAAGCCGGGTTTCCAGCCCCTCCGCCCTGAGATCCGCCAGCGCCGCCTCATTGATGTCGGTCGCAATGACCTGCGCACCCTCACGCACCATGGCAAGCGCCGAGGCACGCCCGATCCCCTGCCCGGCCGCCGTGACAAAGGCCGTTTTCCCTGCAAGCCGTCCCAAATCCATCCCCTGTGCAATTACCCGCACCGCATTGGGCCAGGTGGTTTCCGACAGGCTATTAGGTCCGTTTTTTGATCGGGATAGTCAACGGGGCTGGCGCAATTTCCGTCACGGCCCGTCGGGTTATGCCAAATGGGCGCATCTGCGCGGGCTTTGTCCCTTGCCGCCAGCCCTGATCGCGCCACCCCATCCCCCCGAAACGGGGATGTGCGGGAATATGCCGAGCCGCATAACGCGTCTTGTCAACATCCCCCAAGCCCCACCATCATAGGATGTATGACGCTGCGATTCACTCTACGCCAACTTGAATATTTCGTTGCCACGGGCCGTTCCGGCAGCCTGAGTGCCGCAGCGCGCAGGCTGAACATCTCCTCCCCTTCACTTTCCGCGGCCATTGCCCAGCTTGAGGCCGAATTCGGACTGCCCCTGTTTACCCGGCGTCATGCACAGGGGCTTTTGCTGACCGAAGCGGGGGAACGCCTGCTGGAACGGACGGCGCGGCTTCTGGAAGATGCAGCGGCCCTTGGCGATTTCGCGGCCGATATGGCCGAAGATGTCGGTGGCCCGATTTCCATTGGATGCCTGATCAGCTTTGCGCCTCATCTGATGGCGCCATTGGGTCGCAGCTTTACCGCGTCATTCCCCGAAGCGCGGGTTTCGCTTCGCGCGGCACATCAGGCCGCACTGATGCAGCATCTGGACCGGGGGGAAATCGATGTTGCGCTCACCTATGATCTGGATCTGCCCAGGCAGATCAGGTTTGAACCCCTTGCCGATCTGCCTCCTTACGCAATCCTCCCCGAAAGCCACCCGCTGGCGCGGAAAACCAGTGTGACACTGAAGGAACTGGCGCAGGAACCCATGGTGCTGCTGGACCTGCCCCATAGCCGTGAATATTTCCTGTCGTTATTTCACGCGGCCACCCTGAAACCCCGGATTGCGGAACGGTGCGAGGATATGGCGGTGTTACGGTCACTGGTTGCGAATGGCTATGGCTACGGGCTGATCAACATGCGCCCCCAGCTTGCGCTATCCGCCGACGGAGCAACGCTGAGCTTCATTCCCCTCGCCGGAAAACTGCGCCCGATGATTCTGGGGCTTGCACGCAAGCAGGCCGAATACAGCCCCCGCACGGTCACGGCCTTTGCCGATCACCTGCGCGCGCTCCTGACGGAAGGCACCCTGCCCGCCCTCACGTCCTGAAGGCCCCAAAAAGGCCCCGACCGGACCCGTCAACCTCAAAAGCGCAGGGCAATGCCTTCCGCTACGGCAAACAAATATCGCCCCACCTTCAAATTTATACAAAATTACAGGTTTTCGGCGCGCTTTTCCTTGAAAAAGCGGGACACATTCACGATATTCGTGTCTGGACGGGTCTGGCATCTGCCGGACCCCTTTCGTAGTTTTTCGGAGGCTTTGATGGCTGAATACCATACTATTAACAAGGTCGGCGCTGGGGCCCGATCCGCGCAGATCGATGAAGGTCTTCGCGCCTATATGAACAAGGTCTACGGGCTGATGTCCGTCGGGATGTTGATCACGGGCGCGGCCGCATGGGCGATTGCCGGACTGGCCGTCACCAGCGATCCTTCAATGGCAGTCGCGCAGATTGGCGCAGACAAATACCTGACATCCCTCGGATCGGCACTTTATCTGTCGCCGCTGAAATGGGTGATCATGTTCGCGCCGCTGCTTATGGTTTTCGGGTTCTCCGCGATGATCAATCGCATGGCCCCCAGCACCGCGCAGCTGGTCTTTTACGTCTATGCCGCACTGATGGGGCTGTCCCTGTCATCGATCTTCCTGGTCTACACTGGCACTTCAATTGCCCAGACCTTCCTCATCACCGCAATCGCCTTCGCGGGTCTGTCGCTTTATGGCTACACGACCAAGAGGGACCTTTCCGGTATGGGAACCTTCCTGATGATGGGCCTGATCGGGCTTCTCGTTGCCATGATCGTGAATCTCTTCATCGCCTCATCGGCGCTGAGCTTTGCAATTTCGGTAATTGGCGTGCTGATCTTTGCCGGGCTGACCGCCTATGACACGCAGAAGATCAAGACCGATTACGTAGTCTTTGCCCAGCAAGCCAAACAACATGGTGGCGCCGTTCTGGGCCGTTCGGCAGTGATGGGCGCCCTGATGCTCTATCTCGACTTCATCAACATGTTCATGTTCCTGCTGCAGTTTCTGGGTAGCAGGGAATAAAGCTCTCTTCCGCAAAAATTTTGAAGCCCCGCTTAACATACTGTTAGGCGGGGCTTTTTGTATCCAGATTTTGCGCATGGGAACGCCAACCCGGATAGTCCGGCGATTCCTGTTTGTCAGGGAGACAACAATGCTGTTGGGATATGGTCGCTGAGAGCCGTTTCGGGATCGGCCCCAGTCCGGCAGCAAACGGGCGGCCATTTCCGAAGACATCATAAATCCCGATCAGGGAAGGACCTCGGACCCGGATCCCTGAAAAGCCTGAACCATCTGGAAGACAGGCAATCGCGTGACGGTTGCTTCAATCAGTCCTGCGCCACCAGTTCAACACGGCGATTCCGGGCTCGCCCCTCTTCGGTGGAGTTCGTCGTACCCGGCGACACCGGTCCGATCCCGAAGGGAACCATCTGTGAATTCCCGACGCCATAGGCCTTGTTCAATTCGGATACGACGGCATTTGCGCGATCACTGCTCAACGTCCTGTTATAATCCAGCTGCCCCTTGCTGTCGGTATGACCAACAACATAGAACGACCTGTCCGGATTTGCATTCAGATAGGCGGAAACCACTTCAAGCGCGGGTGTGGATTCCGGCTTCAGGCTGGACTTGTCGAAGTCAAAGAAAATCCCCTCAAGCACGACCCGGCCATCTTTCTCCATATCATCGGTCATGCTGTCCAGATTGATGGTGATCCGATCATCATCAAGGTTTGGATTCTGGCCTTGCCGCTGCGGATCCCCACCGCAAAAACCGACGATCCGCATATGGTAACGATGCCCTTTCGGCAAAATCGTTTCGGGAAACCTGCAGCAATCTTCCCCAAAATTGAATGTGATATATTTTTTTTATTGCAATACATTTTTTGATTTACCTTTCGCATCATTCTTTCTGGCAGGATCGTGTTTCAGGAAGGGTGAATCATGGCTGTCAAAAACGTTCTTTTCATCATGTGTGATCAACTCCGTTGGGATTACCTGTCCTGCTACGGGCATCCGCATCTGCAAACGCCGCATCTTGACAAGCTGGCTGCACGCGGGGTGCGTTTTGATCGCGCCTATGTGCAATCGCCGGTCTGCGGACCAAGCCGGATGAGCATCTATACCGGGCGCTATGTTCACGCCCATGGGGCAAGCTGGAATTTCGTCCCCCTGAAGGCCGGAGAGATGACAATCGGCGATCACCTGCGCCCGCAGGGGATACAATCGGTGCTGATCGGCAAGACCCACATGCGGGCGGACACCGCCGGGATGTACCGGCTCGGCATCGACCCGGACAGCCGGATCGGCGTGCGGATTTCCGAATGTGGCTTTGACCCCTTTGAACGGGATGACGGGATCCACCCCTATTCCGGCCATGATCCGGATCCACCCTATAACGCCCATCTGCATCAAAAGGGTCATGGTGGCGACAATCCGTGGGAAGAATGGGCCAATGCCGCACAGGATGAAAACGGTGAATTGCTTTCAGGCTGGTTTCTGGAAAACGCCAACCGCCCTGCGCGGGTGCCGGATGCGGAATCGGAAACGCCTTATATCACCTCCCGCGCGATGGAATTCATCGACCAGGCAGGGGATCAGCCCTGGATCGCCCATGTCAGCTATATCAAACCGCATTGGCCCTATATTGCCCCCGAACCCTATGCCAGCATGTATGGGCCGGAACACGTCCTGCCGGTCAGGCGCAACGCGGCTGAACAGCAGGATCCACATCCGGTTTTCGCCGCCATGCAGGAACACCGCGTTTCACGAAGCTTCGCGCGCGACGAAGTCCGCGAAAGGGTCATCCCCGCCTATATGGGACTGATCAAGCAGATCGATGATCAGATGGGCCGCCTTTTTGCCCATCTGGAAAGCAAGGGCATCGCCGAGGAAACGATGATCGTCTTCACCTCGGATCACGGCGACTATCTGGGCGATCACTGGATGGGGGAAAAGGACCTGTTTCACGAACAGGCGATCCGCGTGCCACTGATCATCTATGATCCGGACCCGCGCGCCGATATCACGCGCGGTACGGTCAATTCCGATCTGGTGGAGATGATCGACCTCGCGCCCACCTTCCTGGATATCTATGATGGTGCACCGGTCCCTCATGTACTGGATGGCCAATCCCTGCGCCCAGCGCTTTTTGGACAAAAGGATCGCCCAAGACGTGACCACGTAATTTCGGAATATGACTATTCCTTTCAGGACGCCCGTATCACATTGGGCACACCTGCACGCGAGGCATGGTTAAGAATGATCTTCGATGGGCGCTGGAAATATGTGCTGGCCGAAGGTTATCGTCCCATGCTTTTCGATCTGGAAACGGATCCGGATGAATATCACGATCTGGGCGCCAGTGAAGGCCATGACGAAATCAAGGCCAGATTGCATGAGGCGCTGTTTCGTTGGGCACGCCAGCCCCGCCAGCGCGCAACCGTGGCCGATGGGGCCATCGAATCCACCTTTGTGCAGGAAAGGATCGCCGAAGGCGGAATCCTGATTGGCTACTGGGATCAGGCGGAACTTGAAAAAGCCGTACGGGAGGAATGGCACCCCCGCTTTGCCGCAGCCAACCCAATTGTCGGCCCAACATTGAAGAAACTGCTGGGCCAGCAAACCGGCGGGCAGGAGGTGAAATTGTCACATGCCACATCCAGGAAGGAGGATATGCAATGACTTTCCCGGCCACGACCATGCGAAAGGGTGAAGGTATCGACGGGGCACACTGGAACATCCTTGGCCAGATTTACACGCCCAAACAGATAACGAAGGAATGTTTTTCCTGGCATGCCGTCTTTCCTATCGAAACCTTCGTGCCGCCCCATATACATCCCACACAGGACGAATATATCCTGCTGCTGGACGGGGAGCTCGATCTGGTGCTGGACGGCAAGCGGCTGCATGCCGCAACCGGGGATCTCGTCTGCATGCCGCGCGGCATACCACACGGGATTTTCAACAATAGCGGCCGGGATGTACGCTGTTTTTTCTGGGTAACTCCGACTGGCAGGCTTGTCGATCTGTTCCGCAAGATCCACAACATGTCCCGCCCCGATGAGGTTGTCGCGGTTTCGCCGCAATATGAAGTCGAATTTCTTCCCCCCGCACGCGCAGCGGATCAGCTCAGCTAGGAAAACAGGAAATCAACAGGGAAACGCCATGAAAAAGATTGCCATTGCCACGCTCGCCCTTGGTGTCGGCCTGCCCGTATCGGGTCAGGCAGCCGAGAATATCCTGTTCAATTGCTTCTTCCCGCCCCGTCATTACGTCTGTTCGGAATTCCTGCCCGAGATGGCCCGCCGTATCGACGATGCGACCGAGGGCCGGGTCAAGATGCGCATCCCCCCAAAATCCCTTGCCGCACCGCCGGAACAGTACCAGGGTGTCGTCAATGGAGTGATGGATGGTGCAGTACAGTTCAACGGTTTTCTTGCCGCCGATATCCCGGCCGTGGCCATGGGGCTGTTGCCCTTTGTTGGCCACAAGGAATCCGAACCTGCGGGGGTAGCACTCTGGCAGACCTTTCAGGAATATTTCGGCGACAAGCCCTTTGGAGAGGCCGTCCTGTTGAGCACCTTCGCCTTCAATGGTGCCGATCTTTTCTCGATCACTGATACGCCGATCACCACACCGGAGGATCTGGCCAGTCGCAAGATCTGGGCCGTACCGGGCGGACCTGCCAATATCATGGCCACCGCCGGGGCTTCAGTCGTTTCCGGCCCGGCGGTTCAAATGCTGGAACTTGTCTCCAAGGGGGTAGTTGATGGCTATGTCGGCCAACCCCTGACCGAGGTCACGCAATACAACCTGACCGATTACACCAAATCGGTAACTGTTTTTGACGACAAGATCCTGCAACCCAGTTTTTCTTTCTATATAGGCCAGGAAAAATGGAACCGTATTACCCCCGAAGACCAGCAGGCAATTCAGCAGGCCCTCGGGGAAGATTTCGTACGTTTCATGGGTACCTTTCAGGATAACATGTTTGAAAAATCCTATCAGGCGCTGGTCGATGCCGGGGTTGAATTCATCGATGGTCCGCCGGAACTTCTGGCAATACTGAAACAACATGGTGAACCCACGATCGAGGCCTGGGTATCCCGGGTGGGCGAAGATGGTGTGGACGGGCGTGCCGCCCTTGCAACCTTTGAAGAATATTATCAGAAGGCCCGCACCAAAGGGACGGAATAATGGCGCTGCATAGCCTGCGAAAAAGGCTCGCGCAGTTGCTGGATCTGGTTGCCGGAACAGCGATGCTGATCATGATCCTGCTGACATTCACCGATGTTGTCGGACGCTACGGGTTCAACAACTCCATCTTCGGGGCCTCGGAACTGATTGAATGGCTCATGGTTGCCGTGGTCTTCGCGGGGTTCGCGCGGATTACGGCCATGGGGGCACATATCCGTGTCTCCCTGTTCGAGACCACCCTCGGCCGGGTGGGCCGGATCGGCATGACCTGGTTTTCCCTGGTCACCTATGGGCTAATGGCAGTCGCCCTCTGGGTTCTGACAACAGAAGCCTGGATCAGCGGACGTGGTACACTTGTTCTGAACCTGCCTGCCTGGATCTATGCCGGGGCGGCGCTGGTTCTGACCCTGGCAGGCATGGCCGCGCTTATACTGGCAATGCTGCGCCCCGATCCGGGTTGGTGGCGGCCGGAGGACGGCCCATGAACGCCGCGCTTTGGGGTTTTGCCATTGTCCTGATCCTCTGTTTTGCGGGGCTTCCATTGGGCTTCGTGACACTTGTGGTGGGCTTTGTGGGCTTTGCCTGGTTGCGCGACTGGAACTGGACCGGCGCCATCACGATGATCGGGCAGCAAAGCATGGAAACGGTAGCAAATTACGGGCTGTCAGTGGTGCCGCTTTTCATCCTGATGGGAATTTTCATCCATCGCTCCAATGTCTCTGACGATCTGTTCCGCGCGGCCTATGCGGCAGTCGGGCACCGGCGCGGCGGCCTGGCGCAGGCCTCCGTACTGGCCTCGGCAGCCTTTTCGGCGGTTTGTGGTTCCTCACTTGCCACCGCTGCAACAATGACCAAGGTGGCAATGCCACAGATGCGGCGCTACGGCTATGATGACGGGCTGGCCTCCGGTGTGGTCGCAGCGGGTGGAACGCTGGGTATCATGATCCCGCCTTCGGTGCCGCTGGTCGTGTATGGGTTGGTTGCAGAACAGGATATCGGCAAGCTTTTCATCGCCGGAATGGTTCCCGGGTTCTTGCTGGTGCTGTTGTTCATGGCTGCCGTCTGGATCACGGTGGCACTGCACCCTTCCTTTGGCCCCGCCGGGGCAAGGATGCCTGCCACGGAGCGCTGGCGCGCCCTTTTTCACGTCTGGCCAATGCTCGCGCTTTTCGTACTGGTTCTGGGAGGAATATATTTCGGTATCTTCACCCCAACCGAAGCCGCCGGCGTCGGTGCCTTTGGCGCAGGACTTTTCGCCATAGCCAGCGGCAGATTGCGCAGCCTTTCCGTCCTCTATGAAATGCTGGTCGAGGCGACACTGACCACGGCATCGCTTTTCGCGGTGATGATCGGCACCATTGTCTTTGCCAATTTCATCAATCTCACAGGTATGCCCTATGATCTGCTTGATCTGGTGGAAGGGATGGAGCTTGGCCCGATCGGCGTGGTGCTGGCAATTTGCGTGATCTGCATTCTGCTGGGCATGGTCTTTGAAACCATCGGGTTGTTGTTGTTGATAGTACCGATCTTCCTGCCAACATTGACGACAATGGGCGTAGACCTGATATGGTTCGGCATTGTCATGGTCGTGGTCATTGAGATGGGCCTGATCACGCCGCCCATAGGGATGAATGTCTTTACCGTCCGTTCCGTGATGCCGGATCTGCCCCTGGGCAAGGTCTTTCGCGGGGTCGTGCCATTTGTAGTGGCCGATATGGTGGCGCTTTTACTGATCATCATGATCCCCTCATTGGCCTTGGGCCTGATCGGTTTCATGTAGGCAATTGACCCTATGGAGCAACCATGGCCTTCTGCCGGGATGAAAGTCTCACAACTAACGGCAATAATCGAAGTCGCACGCGCAGGCAGTTTCCGCAGGGCCGCCGAACGGCTGAACAAGAGCCAGCCCTCCCTCACCCGCGCCATTGCGCAATTCGAGGAAGAAATAGGCATCATTGTCTTTGAACGGTCCCCTGCGGGCACGCGTTTGACCAAGGCGGGCGAACGGATCCATGATCGGGCGCAAACGGTAATGGCCACGCTGGGACGGCTGGAAGACGAGGCACGGCAATTGGGCGGGGCGCAATTCGGCCGGGTCCGTCTGGGTGTTTCCCCGGTGGCGGGAACGACGCTTCTACCCGGTGCCTTGAGCCGGTTTCGCAAGGACTGGCCGGGCGTGCAGGTCGATGTGATCAACTCGCTCTATCCTGATTCCCTGATTCAGTTGCGCGAGGGTTTGCTCGATATGGTCGTGGGTCCCGTCCCAACCGGCAAGATGGAAGAGGCTATATCCGTCGAACACCTGTTCGAATTACAGGTTGTGCTGGTCACACATCGCAATCACCCCCTGCGCAAAGCCACCCGGGTTTCCGAGCTTGCCGGGGCGAACTGGCTGGTTCATGGCCCGGCAGAAGGACCAAGCAACCTGTTTTACCAGGTCGGAAGCGGGGTTCTGGGTCATGGTCAAATCTCGCTCACCCGCTGCGATTCCCTTGCCACACTCCTGGAACTTGTGGTGCGTTGCGATGGCATAACCTTCCTGTCCGAGCCCATCCTGAACACCTATCGCAAACAATTCGGGCTGGTTCAGATCCCGATTTCCGATCCGTTGCCAAAATTCACGGTTGCACAACTGACCCGCAAGCATGAGGCCCCTACCCCGGCCGCCCGCCAGTTGCAGCGTTTCATCGCCCTTCAGGCTTTATCCTGATGGCCTGTTTCGGGCGCTCCCATAACGTGAAAGGGTAGCGCGCGTTCCGTTTTCCCAGAGCGATTCAAGGTTCGTGGAAAAGGCCTCCACGAATTCAGGGGCAGATGCGAGATCACCATAGATATCGCGCATCCCGATCCATTCCAGTGGATTTGCACGGGCTTTTGAGGCCGCTTCGGTCAGCCGGTCCCAAACCGGATCGCTCGCGTCAATCCGGCGCCCCGATTCCATCCTGCCATGACAGTATCGACACCAGAGCGCCGAAACGAGGGCAAGACCGGCAATGCTGCCGCCCATATCAAGAGCATCACGGATTGCCGGTACGATGAATTTCGGTTGGCGATTTGAACCATCATAGGCGAGCCGCGCGATTGTATCGGCGATCCTGGGGTTGGCAAAGCGAACCCTGACGGTTTCAAAATAGTCACCCATATCGGTATCGGGCACGGGCGGCACAACGGGAATGATGTCGTCATGGACAAGCCTGCGCAGGAATGATGCGATATCCGGATCGGACATCGCATCATGGACGAAGTGAATATCAAGCAATTCGCCCGCATAAGCGATTGAGGCATGGCTCCCGTTCAGGATACGGATCTTCATCAACTCATAGGGGGTCACATCATCAACAAAGGTGACGCCCACCTTTTCCAGAGCCGGCCGTCCTGCAGAAAAACGATCTTCCAGAACCCATTGGCTGAACTCTTCGCAATAGACCGGTGATCGGTCATCCATGTCAAATTGGGTCCGGCAGTTTTCAATCTCCCGCTTGCCGGTTGCCGGTGTGATCCGATCAACCATGGAATTGGGAAAGTACATGTGATCGGTGATCCAGTCGGCAAGATCGGGATCTGAAAGGCGCGCAAGCCCCGCAACAGTCTTCATTGTCGTATGGCCATTTCCCGGAATATTGTCACAGGACATGACGGTAAAGGCCTGGATCCCGGCGGCGCGCCGCCTGCGAATCCCCGCAAGTATGAGCCCGAAAACCGTACCCGGATTATCCGGTTCGCGCGCATCGGCAAGAATGGCGGGGTTTCCTGAATCAAATTCCCCGGAGGCCGGATTGATGAAATAACCGCCTTCGGTGATTGTCATCGATACGATCCTGATCGCGGGGTCGGCAAGCTTTGCAATGATGGCAGCCTGGTCGTTCGGATCGAGAAAATCCACCATCGCGCCGGTCACGCGAATAGTCGTGGCCTCCGCGGTCTGCTCAACAACTGTCGTGAGATAGTCTTGTTGCGCCAGCCTCCCCCGCATGGCGCTGTCATGGGCCGTAACACCTGCCCCAACAAGCCCCCAGTCCCGGTCAAGGCCAAGCCCGAACAACCGGTCCAGATAAACGGCCTGATGGGCACGATGAAAATTCCCGATACCGAAATGCAAAATGCCCGGGGTAATCTCGTTTCTGGAATAACCAGGGATCTTCGCCCGGGCAGATATCGCATCAAGATTGGCTAGCGACAGTGAGATTGGCATGAACCGTTTTATCCTTCACACATGATCCTGTGCTGATCGGATGCCCCCAATCAGGTGCGTGCGCCACCTGAAGTCCGCAGGCGATCCAGGGCAACCGCGCCGATGATGACCAGACCCTTGATGATGAACTGCCAGATATCCGAAACCCCGGTCAGGATCAGACCGTTCGACAGCACCGCAATTATCAGGGCCCCGACCAAGGTTCCCCAGATCGACCCGATACCACCGACAAAACTGGTGCCACCAAGAATGACTGCCGCAATGGCATCAAGTTCATAGGACATGCCAAGCTGCAGACCATTGGCCGCGTAAAGCTTGGCCGCCGACATGACACCCCCCAGGCCCGCAAGCAAGCCGGACATGCCATAGACAAAAAGGATGATGAACCAGACCTTGATCCCTGCCAAACGGGAGGCTTCAGGGTTGCCGCCAACCGCATAGATCCGCATCCCCAGCACCGTCCGGCGCAGGATCAGCCAGGACACCACGACAGTTGCCAGTGCAATGACCACAAGCCATGGCACCCCGTAAACCGTTCCATTGCCGATGAACGCGAATGGAAGATCAGAATTGAACACCGTATTGTCGTTTCCGAAAAGACGGGCAAGGCCCCTAACGGAAGTCATGGTCCCCAGGGTGACGATGAATGGCGGAAGCTGCAAGGCGGAGATCAGCGCTCCATTCACCAGCCCGAACAAGGCACCCGTCAACAGCCCCACGGCGATCCCCATCATTCCCCAGCCGGGGATCAGGGATGTCATCATCGCCAGCATGGCCGAAGCCGCCAGCACGGAGCCTACGGAAAGGTCAATTCCACCGGTCAGAATGACGAATGTCATGCCGGCTGCCAAAACCGTGTTGATCGATGCCTGCTGTGCAACAATCGAAAGATTGTTCCAGGACATGAAACGCCCCGAACTCCAACTGAACGAGCCAGTCTCGACATAGCCGGACAATATCTGAAACAGCAAGGCAATCAGCACCAGGGCAGGCAACATGCCCAATGTGCGCAACGCTGCAGAGAGATTGGCACGGCGACTGGCCGCACTGTCGTTCGAGTTGGTCCCGGTTGTCATGTTTTCCTCCCTCTGATAGCGATCTGTCCCCCCAATGGATGGAACGCTTCAGGCAACTTGCATGTTATCCGTTGTTGCCAGCGACATGATCGCCTCTTGTGTTATTTCTTCGGGGCCCGCGGCACCGCCCAGTTCACCGACAATATGGCCCTCACGCATGACGATGACGCGGTCGCAAATGCCGACAATTTCAGGCAGCTCGGACGAAATGACCGCAACGCCCACCCCGTCGCGTGCAAGCTGATCGATCAGCCGATAGATTTCGGATTTTGCACCGATATCGACCCCGCGCGTCGGTTCATCAAGAAGCAACACGCGCGGCTGCGTTTCCAAAAGGCGTGACAGCAGGGCCTTTTGTTGATTGCCGCCGGACAACCCGCCCACCGGCGCATCTGGCGAGGATGTCCGAATGCCCATCGCCTGAACGGCTTCGGCGGTACGTTTCCGTGCCTTGGGTGGATTCAGAATACCTCCGGGGCGGGCATCACGTTCAATCACACCAAGATTGACGTTTTCGGAAACCGACATATCCATCATAAGACCCAGAAGTTTGCGGTCTTCGGTCAAATAGGCGATGCCCGCGTCAAGCGCGTCACGTGGTGATCGGATCGCGACCTCATGACCATCAACGGAAATCGCCCCCGAGATGCGGGGATCCGCCCCGTAAACGAGCCGTGCAAGCTCAGTCCTGCCGGCACCAACCAGACCGGAAATGCCAAGGACCTCACCCTCATGGATTTCAAAGGATGAAGGATGAACACGCTGCCCGTCCGAGATATCCCGAACCTTCAGGATCTCCTTGCCACGGCTGCCATGCGCGTCATGTTCTTTCTTGTAGAAAGACGACAGATCACGTCCGACCATCATGCTGACGACTGCGGCCGGGGTGATGTCCTTGTGCTCCAGCGTGCCGGCATAGCTTCCGTCACGCAGGACCGAAACACGATCCGACAGTTCATAAACCTCTTTCATGCGATGGCTGATATAGACGATGGCAAGCCCTTCATCCCGCAGCTGACGGACAAGAGTAAACAGCCGGGCTGTTTCCCGTTCAGAAAGCGTCGTTGTCGGTTCGTCCATGATCAGGACCCGCGAATTTGCATGAACCGCGCGGGCGATCTCAACCAGCTGACGCTCAGCGATCGACAGGTCCGCCACCTTATCCCTTGCGGTGAAGCCTGCGCCAAGGCGTTGCAGGGCGCCTTCCGAACCCGATACCATGGCCTCACGATCAATCATTCCGTTCCGGCCGATCTCCCGCCCGAGGTATATGTTCTCAGCCACGGTCAGATTGGGCGCAAGCGCCAGTTCCTGATAGATGATGGCAATGCCAAGCTGCATGGCCACGATGGGATCGGCAATTGTCACCTTGCGGCCTTCAATCAGGATCTCCGCCCCCTCATCAGGGGTATAGGCACCTGAAAGGACCTTCATCAGCGTTGACTTGCCGGCACCATTTTCACCCATCAGGGAATGGATTTCACCAAGCCGGACATCCAGGGAAACATTATCAAGCGCGCGATTTCGACCGAATGTTTTTGATACATTG
Source organism: Pseudorhodobacter sp. (assembly GCA_047975325.1). Classification (GTDB taxonomy): domain Bacteria; phylum Pseudomonadota; class Alphaproteobacteria; order Rhodobacterales; family Rhodobacteraceae; genus JBKEDF01. The sequence goes on from JBKEDF010000032.1 coordinate 29,576, forward strand.
CGTATCTGCAAGAATGGCGCATTTGTGGCGGTCGTCATGAAATGCCTCCTAGGTCAGGACCTTCTTGAGCGCATTGGCAGTTCCTGAGGATCCGATTTCCTTTGTCAGATCCAGATATATATCAACAAAACGTTTGTCCTGCCGCATTCCAAGGCTGCCAAACGCATCAATTTCCAGAACCGCCAGCGGATCCCCTGCCTTCAGCCGTGCCCAGTCCTTATCTGTAAGATGAGGCTCAAACGGATCGAAAGGCACGCCCTTGTCATCCAGCCCCCGAAGATAGCGCCCGAAACAGGCCATCAGGAAAGCGATACGCGACGGGTCCGCGCCATCAGAAAGGACCTGCTTGATGGTCTTGCCAAGGAATACCACGATTTTCGATGTACCGTCCCCTGCCACCCGTAACAACTGATCCTTGATCGCGGGATTGGCAAAGCGTTCGATAACGCTTTCGGTAAATGTGCTGACCGAATACCCTGTTGGCGGCTCGACCCGGGGCATGGCATCCAGCGTCCAGAAATCTCGCAAAAGCCGTATCACGGCGTGATCGCGCATCCCTTCGTCAACATGGCGAGAGCCCATCAAAAGGGACGGGTAGCACATCAACATATGCGCGGCATTGGACAGCCGGCCCTTGACCGCGACATAGGCAGGCACCTCATCACTGAAGACGACGCCCACCTGCTCCAGCGGTGGCCGGCCATTGCAAAAACGGTCCTCCACAACCCAACTGGTATAGGTTTCGCAAGTGGCGGGCATGAGATCATCCACACCGGTCAGCCCTGCCAATCGCTGACGCTCGGTTTCGGGAACCTGCGGCGCGATACGGTCAACCATTGAGTTGGGAAAGGCGCAGTTCCGGTCAATCCAACCGGCCAGATCGGGATCAACTGCCCGTGCAAAGCCAACGGTGGCCGTACGGGTGATATCGCCGTTACGCTGCAGATTGTCACAGGACATGATCGTGAATGGCGGCAATCCGGCATCGCGACGGCGCGCAAGCGCAAGGGTCAGATAACCAAAGACCGTCCGGGGGGTACCCCCCGACAGGTCACTCCGGATATCGGGGTCGTCCAGCCGGAACTGGCCCGTCGCCTCATCGATATTGTAAGCGCCTTCGGTGATGGTCAGCGAAACGATCCTTGTTGCCGGATCCGAAAGTCGCTCCAGAACGCACTGGGGTTCTGTCGGTGCATGGATATAGTCGACCATGGCGCCGACGATGCGGGTTTCTGTCGGTTCGGGGGATGTCAGAACGGTGACCGAATAGAAATTATCCTGTTTGCGATAGGCTTCGACCTTGGCCTGTCCCGACGCACTGTCGGTCAGCCCGACCCCACAAATCGCCCAGCCTTCATTTCCCGGAATATGCAGACAATCATCAATTGCGATGGCCTGATGGACACGATGAAAATTGCCAACACCGAAATGGACAATCCCGGGCCTCAGTTTGCTGCGATCATAATCTGGCCGGGTAACCTTGGGGCCGAATGTATCAAGATCAGCGCTATTCAGTTTCGCCATATCCGACAGCCTTGTTCCGTTTCCGCCTTATGCAACGACCCATATCCAGGGTTGGCATGGATCGCCGCATGGTTTCAGAAGGATCAGTCGTCGCGCTGAGTATTCCACCCTTGATATTCGTGGACATTTTCACGCGTGACGAGTGCCGATGGGATCAGGATCATCGGATTGTCAACCTTTTCGCCATTGACGAGCTTGATTGCCGTCTCCACCGAAACCTTGGGGATCGCGTAAAAATCCTGGCTGGACGAAGCCTTGATCATCTCAAAGGCCGGGTCTTTCAGGGCATCCTCGATATCGGGGGAACCGTCAACCGATGTGATGAAAAACTCGTCGCGCCCCGCCTGTCTGGCGGCAAGTGCCGTGCCGATTGCCTGCGGATCATTGATGGTAAAGATGGCGTCGATCTTTGGAAAACGCGTCAGATAGCCTTGCGCCACCATCATCCCGCCATCACGGGATCCTTTTCCATCCTGATCGTCGGACAGGATCTTGATATCGGGATATTCCCCCAGGGCCTCCTTGCAACCTACGACCCGGTCAATCACCGCCGATACCTGGGGCCCATTCTGTATGATGACATCGCCCTTTCCCTCCAACCGTTCGGCAATGTATTCGCATGCGATACGGCCCGCCATGATGTTATCCGTCATGACCACGGCATCCGCCCCCTCGGCGGTGGTGTCAAAGGCGACAACGGGAATGCCCGCAGCCTGCGCTTTCTTGATTGCCGGCGTAATCGCGTTGGGATCTCCGGGATTGAGCAATATGAAATCGGCACCCGCAGCGATGAAATTGTCGATCTGATTGACCTGCTTGCCGATGTCGTAGTCATATCCGACCGTGGTAACCTGCGCGTCCGGATATGACTTCTTGATAAGCCGTGTCGCCGTGTTACTGATGATGACAAAGCCGGGGTTGCCCAGCGACCCGACGGAAATTCCCACGGATTTCACGTCTTGCGCAAGCATCGGATGGGCCGATGCGGCAAGAGCAACACCGCCCGCCAGCAGTGCATAGGACAGTTTTTTCCCGATTTTCATGATTTCCTCCCTTTAAAGACAATCTCCCCAAAATGGGATCGACTCGGATAAATGAGATCGATCTCATTGCAGAGTTAGGTACAGATTGTTCAATCTGTCAACCGGCATGATGAAATGGGGAATGGCCCGGATAAAATATTACGGGCAAAATTTCAGGTAAGTCTGGCAACTGAAGCGCGATCAATAAGTGTCGTCGGTAACACGATTTTTCCGGAACGTCCGCCTCCCTGGATCTCCTGGATCAATGCCGATACGGCAGCATTGCCAAGATCATGGACCGGACGCCTGATAACAGAAATTGCCGGGCTGAATACCCTGGTCCAGGGGGAATCATCAAAACTGATCAGGGAAATATCGCAGCCTACGGCAAGACCAAGCTCCATACAGGCGGAAACGACACCCAATGCCATTTCCTCATTCGTGGCCAGAATCGCGGTTGGGCGCGGGTTCATTGCCAGCAACTCCTTTGCCGCGGCCGTACTTTCGTCAACATTGCTACGACTATAGCGAATAGCCGGGCATGGGGCCTGCGCCATGTGGAGCGCCTCCATCGCACCATCCTGCCTGTCAACGACAGTTGCAACGGCACCGGCCGGTTGCACGACCTTTGGCCCATTGGCCGCAGCCGTCGCAAGCAGCAGACCGATATGTTTGTGGCCAGATTCAAGAAACAGTTCCACAGCGGCCTTGGCACCTGCACGGTCATCCGTATATGCACAGGCCACGTCAAGCCCCATAAGCCGACGATCCAACAACACGACGGGCTTGGCCAATTCTCCTTCCAGCATCAGATGGTCATAGATATTGATCGATGAAGGAACCACGATCAGGCCGTCCACACGCTTTTCCAGCAGGACGCGCACGGCCTCGATCTCCCGTTGGATGTTGTCATCGGTATTGATAACCAAGGTCTGATAACCCGCAGCGGTCGCCGTATCGATGATTGCGCGCACCGCTGAGCTGAAAAACGAATTGCTGATATCCGCGACAACAACCCCGATCGTCTTGGTTGTTCCCGCGCGCATCGCCCGTGCAAGAACGTTTGCGCTATAGTTCAATTCACGCGCGGCAATCTGAACCTTTTCCCGCGTTGCCGCACCAACCGGGCCATAGCCACCCAATGCACGCGCCGCCGTAGCCCGTGAAACCTTGGCACGCCGGGCCACATCGATAAGTCGGGCGGGACGATCCCCGGAGCCTTCTGCGTCATCTCTATCTTTTTCAGGCACGAATTCTCACAGGCCTTTCCCGCCATTCCTTGACCAGCCAGTCCGGCCTGACAGGCGACGGCGCAGTAGCATCTTACGAATGCCCCTGAAATGCGGGATTATCCGCAAGCGTGTAGCCGTCACCTTCCCGCAACACCAGCTTGCGCATCCCATGTTCGGCAATGGTGCCATAGTCATGGCCAGCAAGAGGGTTGCACACCCAAACGAAAACCAGCTTGTCCCCCCCGGTATTAATCGACCGATGCGCCCAATTCGGCGGAATGAAAGCGCATGTTCCGGGCAGCATCTCAACAGTTCTGGTCTCGCCCGCACGATCCTCAAGCAACAGCAAACCCCTGCCGCTTTGGGTATAATAGACTTCCCCACAATCGATACGCTGGTGAAAATGCCCGCGCGTCATGTAAAATTCGCCAGACACATCTCCGGGATGAATGATCGTTGTACCAAAGAAAAGATCGGACTCTGCCTTGCGATATTCGACAACCTCATAGACTGCGGCATCGCCCCCCCGGGTAATTGTGGCGTTGACGGTTTCTTCATCGCGAAAGACATGTTCGAGATCGGACAACCGCTTGACATAATGGCCCGTATGCGGCGCCATGGCGCCACTGAGACCATCGATTACAATACCTTCCGGAACGAGCATATGCTGAACTCCTGATGGGCCAATCCACATGAATACCAACCCTGTGAACCACGCGCCTTCCCGGTTGGCCATTCGGGGAAGGACCTGCAATTTTGACTTGGGGAATGGCCGGTTGTGTGCAGTGATTTTATAGTGAGTACTACTAATTCACCCCAGATCGGTCAATGCGGCCAGTTCCATAAGCCTGTCACGAAGCATGAAGGTAACGCCACTTGCCGCCGCGGCCATCCCGGTTTCGGCAAGGGCAAGGCGCGGACAGGTCGTGCCGGGCAAAAGCAGGGATTGTATCCCTTCGGTCAAGGCTGTCACATCGTTTAGCAACAGATCGGATAGGGGCCCGCCGATCAGGATCATCCGGGAATCCAGAACCGATACGAGAGAGGCAAGAAGGGCTGCGCAACGCCTCAGCCATCCATCCAGTATCGCATGACCCTCATCCCCGATTTCATCATTTTCCAGGAGGCGGACAATATCCTGGATCGATAATTCCCGGCCCATCAGTTTTGCAAATGGATCAATTACCGCATCACGGCCGATCAGGGTTTCCGCCCTTACCGGTTCACACCCTGTCATGGCGCCATTGATGAACAGAATATGCCCAAATTCGCCGGAAAACCCGTTTTCGCCACGCATAAGCCGACCATTGTTGACGATGGCGCCACCAACGCCAACATCCAGCCAAATGCCTAACGCATTCTGGACATCGCGGATTGCGCCATCTTCAATCTCGGCCAGAACAAAGGCATTCGCATCATTTTCGCACAGGATATCACGCAGATGGGGAAAAGCCGACCACAGTTCATTCATGATCGACACGTTGTGCCATCCCAGAATCGGCGCCCGGACGATCATCCCATCCCGATTCACGATCCCCGGAAAGGTCAGCCCAAGTGACAGGCTTTGATCTTCGGGCCAGCCAAGGTCATCCAGTGCCCGCCTGATCATGCGGATGACCCGCAGGCAGACAACTGCCGGGGCCTGATGATTGGCCGCCAGCATTTCAGAAAACTCACAGCGGATCTTGCCACTGAAATCGCGGGCCAGCAGGCGGAGCCGGCGCACCCCGACCTCAACCCCGATAAAATGCGCATATGAGGGGTTCAATTCATAAAACTGGGCGGGACGGCCGCTGACCTTGCCGGCCATTGCCTTGTCCGGGGCAGTCGGGCGCAATGAACCTTCGCGCAGGAGGTCCTCCATCAGGCTTCCGGCGTTTGAGCGCATCATCTCCAATTCACGTGCAAGGCCGGCCCGGCTGACCTGCCCCATCCGCATGGCCATGCGAAGCGCACGAAGGCGGTTGATCTTGCGAATTGTCCTGGGTGTGGCCATGCCCGCCCCTTGCTCCAGAATACTCTTGACAGATATACGCTTCATATAGTTTGTTTCGAAACAGAACAAATATAGAGATGCCATGGATTCGGCGCAAGGAGGAGTAGGATTATGAAATTCAGCACATTCGCAAGCACGGCAACACTGGCACTTGGCATTTCCGGCGGGGCCATGGCGCAGGAGGTTGAGGTGATGCATTGGTGGACCTCGGGCGGTGAAGGGGCCGCGGTGGGTGTCCTGAAGGATCAGCTGGCCAGCGAAGGCATCAAATGGAATGACATGGCCATAGCCGGAGGCGGGGGCGAAGCCGCGATGACCGCCTTGCGGGCGCGTGTCGTGGCCGGGGATCCGCCAACCGCTGCACAAATGCTCGGGATGAGCGTTCGGGAATGGGCAGCACAGGGCCTGCTGGGCAATCTGGACGAAGTCGCACAACCGGATGGCTGGTCCGCTGTAGTGCCGCCCGCCGTACAGTATTTCGGCACTTCCGATGACCATTGGGTTGCGGCGCCGGTCAATATGCACCGTCCGCACTGGGTCTGGATGAATGCCGCCATATTTGCCGATAATGGCCTGACCCCACCGACCAGTTGGGACGAATTCTTTGCCACGGCCGACAAGTTGAAGGAGGCCGGAGTAATCCCGATTGCCGTCGGCGGACAGAACTGGCAGGAAGCCACGATCTGGGAAGCGATCGTGTTGTCAAAAGGCCCGGATTTCTATCGCCGCGCTGTCATCGAGGCCGATCCCGAAGCTCTGGGTTCGCCCGAAATGGTCGAGGTCTTTGAGATCATGCGCCGCATCCGCAGCTATGCCGATCCCAATTTTGCGGGCCGCGACTGGAACCTTGCCACGGCCATGGTCCTGAATGGCGAAGCGGGCATGCAGATCATGGGAGACTGGGCCAAGGGTGAGGTAGTCCGCGCGGGCATGACCCCTGGTGAGGAAATCCTGTGTGCCGTGGTGCCGGGTACGCAGGGGTCGTTCCTGTTCAACACCGATTTTTTTGCCATGTTTGACGTCAGCGAAGGAAACAAACCCGCGCAGATGGCATTGGCCAAGGCTGCAATGTCACCCGATTTCCAAAAGACGTTCAACCTTGCGAAGGGTTCTATCCCCGCGCGTACTGATGTGCCAATGGACGAATTCGACGCCTGCGCGCAGCAATCGGCCAAGGATCGCGACGAAGCACAGGCCAGTGACACCCTGTTCGGTTCACTTGCCCACGGACATGGTCAGCCACCGGCGATTCAGGCTGCCTATTTCGACGTGATTACGCAGCACTTCAATTCCGAGATGTCCGCCGAGGACGCAACCCAGGCCCTGGTCGACGCGGTCGCCGCCGCGCAATGACCACAACCTGACAACCCGGCATCCCCCGGTCACGGGGGGCGCCGGGACATCCCCGAACCTGCACAGGAGATGTCGTGATGCAACGGCTTTCGCGCTGGGTGCCGCAGATTGCGCTTCTGCCCGCGCTCATCATCATTGGCGTGACGGTTTACGGCTTCATCATCTTTACCCTTGGTCTGTCCTTTACCGGCTCGAAGATGTTCCCGAATTTCTCACAATGGGTCGGGTTCGACCAATATGCGCGTGTCTGGGCGCATCCCCGCTGGGCCGTGGCCATGCGGAATTTTGCCATTTTCGGGTCGCTCTACATCCTGCTGACACTGGTAATTGGGCTGGGACTGGCAATCCTGCTTGACCAACGCATCCGGCAAGAAGGCTTGCTGCGTTCGGTCTATCTGTACCCGATGGCACTGAGCTTCATTGTCACGGGTGTCGCCTGGCAATGGATCATGTCGCCCGACCTTGGACTGGAATATGCAATGCATGTCTGGGGCTGGGAAAGCTTTCGCTTCGACTGGATCAAGAACAGCGATATGGCAATCTATTGCGTCGTGATCGCCGGGGTCTGGCAGGCTTCGGGCTTTGTCATGGCAACCTTTCTGGCAGCGCTGCGCGGCATCAATCCCGAAGTCATCTCGGCAGCCCGCATTGACGGTGCGAAGGGCTGGAACATTTACCGCTTTGTCGTGGTACCGCAACTGCGCCCGGCCTTTCTGACCGCCATCGTCATTCAGGCACATCTGGCAATCAAGAGCTATGACCTTGTCATCGCCCTGACGCGCGGCGGTCCGGGCTATGCGACCGAGCTGCCCTCGACCTTCATGTATGCCTTCACCTTTACCCGCAGCGAGATGGCGATGGGCGCGTCCAGCGCAGTGATGATGCTGGTAATGATCACGATCCTGATCGTGCCCTATCTCTATTCCGAATTGCGCAGCCCGAAAGGATCCGGCCATGGCTGACGACACCGTCCTGTCACGTGGCCGCAGTGCCTTTCTGTCACGCACGGCCATCTATGCGGTGCTGATCGTCGCTGCCGTGCTGTTCCTGCTGCCACTGGTCGCAATGATCTTCACTTCGCTGAAATCCATGCCTGAAATCACCGGGGCCGCGCCTTACGGCAACAGCACCATCCTGACCCCGCCGATGGATCCCAGTTTCGATGCCTGGCGCGAAGCCTGGTCCGAGGCCTGTATCGCCGTGGCCTGCGAAGGCCTGCGCGGCTATTTCGTCAATACGATCATTATGACCACATTCGGCGTTGCCATTTCCGTCGGGATCGGCGCGCTGAATGGTTATGTGTTGTCGAAATGGCGCTTTCGGGGCGACACAATCATCTTTGCGTTGCTGCTGTTTGGCTGCTTCATCCCGTTTCAGATCGTACTGATCCCGATGGCGCGGCTTTTGGGAATGCTGGGCCTTTCGGGATCCCTGACGGGGCTGGTCATGGTGCATGTCTGCTATGGCATTGCCTTTACCACACTGTTTTATCGTAATTTCTATGTTTCGGTCCCCAATGAGCTGGTCAGCGCCGCACGTATGGATGGGGCGGGGTTCTGGTCAATTTTCTGGTTGATCTTCCTGCCGGTTTCGGGGCCGATCACGGTAGTGGCGGTGATCTGGCAATTCACCTCAATCTGGAACGATTTCCTGTTTGGCGCCTCGTTTTCCGGGGCGGACAGCCGGCCGCTGATGGTGGCGCTGAACAATCTCGTCAACACCTCGACAGGGACCAAGGCCTATAACGTGGACATGGCGGCGGCAATGATTGCAGCCCTGCCAACGATGCTCGTCTATATCGTCGGTGGTCGTTACTTCGTGCGCGGATTGATGTCCGGCTCGGTGAAGGGATAGAAACATGGCCAATCTGGATATCAGGACAGTCACCAAGCGCTATGGCGATCTGACCATCTTGCGGGACATCAACCTGTCGGTCGGGGATGGCGAATTTCTGGTGCTGGTCGGCCCTTCGGGCTGCGGCAAGTCCACGCTGCTCAACTGCATCGCCGGACTGACCCCAATCAGTGACGGGACAATCCTGATCGGGGATCGTGACGTCAGCCGGCTGGAACCACGCGAACGCGATATTGCCATGGTTTTCCAAAGCTATGCGCTTTACCCGTCAATGACGGTTGGTGAAAACATGGCCTTTCCCCTGCGCATGGGCGGTATGGGCAAGCAGGAACGTCTGGCCAATGCCCGCAGGGTTGCCGAACAATTGCAGATTGATCATCTTTTCGACCGTCGGCCCGGTCAGCTTTCGGGTGGTCAACGCCAGCGGGTTGCCATGGGCCGTGCACTGGTGCGCGACCCGGATGTGTTCCTCTTCGATGAACCGCTATCCAATCTGGACGCCAAGCTGCGCGTGGACATGCGAACCGAAATCAAGAAACTACATGCCCGGGTAAAGACCACCACCGTCTATGTCACCCATGATCAGGTCGAGGCAATGACACTGGCCACCCGCATTGCCGTAATGAAAGACGGGATCGTACAACAATTTGGCACACCGGATGAGATTTACAGCGCACCGGTAAATATCTTTGTCGCAACCTTCATGGGTTCGCCCGCGATGAATATGCTGACAGCGCACTTGACCCCGGACAATCGATTGGATTTCGGCGGTGAGACAATCCCCTGCCCCGCACCGGCGGGCAGCCTTCCGGTAGGTGAAATCAAGGTCGGGATCCGCCCGGAACAGATTGTCCTGAATCCGGCACGGGACGGGCTGGCCGCAACGGTCGAGGTTGTCGAACCAACCGGGCCAGAGACCTTTGTCGTGATGCGTCTCGGGGAATATGAAATCACGGCGCGCCTGTCTGCCGGTTGCCAATTGCACGAGGGTGAGCGCATCACAATTGGTGTCGATCCCGAACGATTGGTGCTGTTTGACGCCAAGAGCGAAACCCGCATCGAAACGAAGGCCCTGTAATGATGAGAACAGAACTGAATATCGGTGTACTTGGCGCCGGGCAGATTGCGCAATCGGCACATTTCGAAAGCTGCAACAAGGCCGGCAATGCACGCCTCTATGCGATCTGCGATCTGGCCGACGACCTGCGGACCCGCATGACCCATGCCCATGCGCCCGACAAGAGCTTTGCCGATTATGACGAGATGCTGGCCGACCCCGATCTGGACGCGGTGATCATTGCCTGCGCCGATGCCTTTCACGTTCCTGCCGCGATCAAGGCGCTGAAGGCCGGCAAACATGTCCTGTCGGAAAAGCCTGTCGGAACTTCGATAGAGGAAACCGGTGAACTGGCCGCACTGGTGAAGGAAACCGGGCTGACCTATATGGTCGGGCATATGAAACGCTTTGATCCGGGGATTCAATCCGCCAGGGCCTTCATTGAGGATGGCATGGGGGATATGGTCGCGCTGAAGGCATGGTATTGCGACAGCACGCGACGGTATCCAATGACTGATGCGGTGCAGCCGTTGATCGTGCATTCGGCTCAATCCAGGCGCCCGGCTGGCAACCCCAAGGAAAACAAGCGCCAATATTACGTGCTGGGCCATGGATCACATCTGGTGGATACCGCGCGCTATCTTGGCGGGCCAATCAAGGCAATGCGCGCGCGGCTGTCGGATGATCGCGGCATGTATTGCTGGTTCATCGAAACCGAATTTGAAAACGGTGTTCTGGGCCATCTGGACCTGACCATCGCCGTGCGCATGGACTGGCATGAGGGGTTTCAGATTTACGGGCAGAATGGTTCGATCATCGGCAAGACATTCAACCCGTGGTATTACCGATCTTCCAAGGTCGATATCTTTGACGAACGAACAGGCAAGAGCAGCCGTGTTCTGGGCGAGGACGGGCATTTCTATCGTCGGCAGGTCGAAGGTTTTGCACGCTGCATTCTGGACGGCACTCCGATGCAGGGCGCAACGATTGAGGACGGGCTGGCCTCGATGCAGGCAATGCGGGCGATTGCAATTTCGGTTGAGACCGGTGATCGCGTGGAACTGGCCAATGTGACGGGAACCGTCTGATGCAACTTGGAATATTCGCCAAAACATTTCCCGGGGAAACCCCACTTGCGGTAATGCATGCGGCCAGGGCAGCAGGGTTTGACGCGGTGCATTACAACCTGAGCTGTTCGGGCCTGCCCTCCATGCCGGATCAGGTGGATGAAACCGCCTGTGCGGCAATTGTCACGGCTGCGCGTGATACAGGCATTGCGATTGCCGGGCTGTCGGGTACCTATAACATGGCCCATCCTGATGCTGCCATCCGGGCCAATGGCGCGCGCAGGTTGCGCATTGTGATCGCAACGGCGGCGGCAATTGGCGCACCGATTGTGACGCTCTGTACCGGTAGCCGGGATACACGGGACCAATGGCGCGCACATCCCGAAAATGACAGCCCCGCCGCATGGACCGATATGATCACTTCAATGCGCGATGCGCTGGACGCGGCCGAGGCGCATGGCATTGATCTGGGGGTTGAGCCGGAACTGGCCAACGTGGTCGCGAATACGCAAAAGGCAGAACACCTTCTGGCCGAGCTGCCCAGCCCGCGCCTCAGGATCGTTCTGGACCCTGCAAACCTGTTCGAGGTTGCAGATGATATCATGCGCGACAGGCTGATCGGCAATGCCATCGACCGGCTGGCCCCGCATATTGCCATGGCCCATGCCAAGGATCGCGCCCCCGATGGCAGTTTTGTCGCGGCCGGAACTGGCGTTGTCGATTTCAAACAATTTATCAATGCCCTGCGCGCATCCGGCTTTGACGGTCCGCTGGTGGCACATGGCTGCACTGCCGGGGAATCCGCAGGCGTGGCGGGACATCTTCGGGACTTGATATGACCATCGCTTATCACCCCTTCCTCCATCAGGGTTTGCGGCTATCCACTGCGCGGGGGACAGGCTGCGGGCCAATGGCCGTCTTTCAGCACGGGCTTTGCGGCGATGCCACGCAGGCGATGGAGGTGATGCCGCATGATCTGGTCACGGCCCTGACATTGGAATGCCGCGGTCATGGGCAATCCGATGCAGGCGATCCGGCCAGCTATAGCATCGCAACATTCGCGGATGATGTCGCGGCCATGATCGAAAATCGGGGCAGTCCGCGTTTCGTGGGAGGTATCTCGATGGGGGCCGCAATCTCATTGCGGCTGGCCGTCACGCGCCCCGATCTGGTTCCCGCCCTGGTACTGGCCCGCCCAGCCTGGGTGACCGATGCCGCGCCGGCCAATATGGCGCCAAATGCCGAAGTGGGGCGGATGTTGACCGCCCCGCAGACAACTGCCGGGGCATTCCGCGCCACGCCAACCGGCCAGAAACTGGCAACCGAAGCGCCCGATAATCTTGCATCACTCAGCAGCTTCTTTACGCGCGAACCACGCGACGTGACCTCTGCGCTACTGACGCGCATCTCTGCCGATGGGCCGGGCATCGATGCAAGGGATTTGCAGAAGTTGAAAGCCCCGTGCCTGATCCTTGCGACTGATGAGGACCTGATCCATCCGCTCTCTCATGCGCATGACCTTGCGCAGCTGATCCCCGGCGCAAGGTTGATCAAGATCCCCCCAAAAGCCCAGGACCGGGCGGCCTATGTCATCGGATTTCAGGCGGCCTTGCGATCATTTCAGGAGCAACTTCCAAATGCCTAACCCCCCCGCCAACTGGTTCGATAGCCTGCCAAAGGATCGTTGCATTGCCGAGGTTTCGATGTGGTCTGCTGATCTGGGCAATCTGGGCGCCGAAACCGAACGCTGCACGCCACATGCGGACATGCTGCATGTCGATGTGGCCGATGGTATCTTCGCGCCAAGCTTCCTGTTCTTTCCCGATCTGGTCGCGGCAATCCGGGCACGGACGGCACTTCCAGTCCATGTCCATCTGATGGTCGATGATGCAATCCTGTTGGAACAGGTCCGGCAATTCACCGAGGCTGGCGCGGATCTGATCTCGGTTCATGCCGAAAATGCCAATGCGATGGAGGCAATGGAACTGATTGCCGATTGCGGGGCCTTGTCGGGCGTAGTCCTGCGGGTTGAAACTCCGATCAATGCCGCAGCTTCACTGATGGAAAAGGCGCGCTTCCTGACGCTTCTGGGTACGGCAATTGGCGTCAAGGGGCAGGGATTATCACCCGAGGCATTACCCCGCCTGACCCAGGCGCGGGGTCTGCTGTCAGCGCAACCGGGTCCCCGCCGCATCCTTGCCGCCGACGGGGGCATCCGTGAAAACACAGTACCCGACCTTTTGCGCGCGGGGGCTGAAACCGTGGTCATGGGATCCTTGTTTTTCGGCGCACCTGATCTTGCTTCGCGGGCACGATGGCTCGCTGAATTGGAATTGGCGCAAAATGGCCCATGAGAAAGTCCTGAGCATCGATCTGGGTGGCACCAATACCCGCGCAGCCGTGGTTGCCCCGGATGGCAGAATATTGGCGCGCGCGACGCGCCCGACCCCGGCACACGAAGGTACAGATGCAATCATTGACGTTATTGGTGCTGTAACCCAGGCAGTCATTGCCGAATGTCCCGTCCCCGATAATACTCCGGTTGGTCTTTGTGCGCCCGGACCACTCGATTCAGAAGCCGGTATTGCACTTTTTACGCCAACCCTGGCCGGGTTTCGGGACTTCCCCCTGCGCGATGCCGTCGCCGCCCGCCTGAATCGTCCCGTGGTGATCGACAATGACGGTCATGCCGCAACCATTGGCGAGTGGTATTTCGGGGCTGCAAAGGAAGCACGCGATTTCATCTTCCTGACCATTTCGACCGGTATCGGCGGCGGGGCCGTGGCTGACGGCAATCTGATCCGCGGGCGTCGCGGCCTTGCAACGCATTTCGGACATCTGCTGGTTGGCAATAGAGATGACATCTGTGCCTGCGGCACGGCTGGTTGCTGGGAAGCAACAGCCTCAGGATCAGCCTTGCGGCGACGCGCATATGCGGCCGGATTTGCCGATTTGCAAACGGTTTTCCTGGCCCATTGCCAGGATGATGCCGCGGCCCATGCCTTTCTGGATGATTACGCGCGCGACCTTGCATACGGATTGGTCAGCCTGGCTCACGCCTTCAGTCCGGAATATTTTATCCTGGGTGGTGGCGTCATGGCCGAATTCGACAGCATTGCGCCGCTTCTTGGCGCGCATTATCGCACCATGTGTCTGCCGTCATTTCGCAATGTATCCTTTAGCAAAGCGCAATTGGGTGACAGTGCGGGCCTGATCGGCATGGCATTTCGGGCACGACAAGCAGGCCTGTAAAAACCAACAAGCACCACATCGGCAGGCCTTGCGCCTTGCCCCGCCCGAATCTCTGCCCCCCCATTGCGAAAGGGTTCCACCTTCGCTGCGGAAATTTCTATGGCTTGATGTTATGGCTGTCGCAAATCGCACGCAGATCGCGCCATTCGGCATCGGTCAGAATTGGGCGGCCCGATCTTCTGCCTTCGGCATTGACGCGGGCCGCTTCGGCACGGCCTTTGCTATTGGGGTGACTGGCCAGATATTCGGGCAAAGACAGGCCATCCGATTCTGCAATCCGTTCAAAGAAATCCGCAAAACCCGTTGAACTGACACCCGCATCGTTCAAGAGTTCCAATCCGAACATGTCCGCTGCGCTTTCCGCTTCCCGCGAATAGGCGCTTTGCAGGGCCATTTCCGCCATCGCCGCCAGAAGCCCGCCCGATACATCCCCCAGCAGGAGCGACAGGATTCCCGCCGACCCGGCCGAACGCAGCAAAAGGCGGGTGGGATCCCGCGCTTCCACATGACCAATTTCATGGGCCAGGACGCCCGCGACCTCCTCCGGGCTGTCAGCCTTGTCGAGCAGGCCCCGCACCAGAACGACATGCCCGCCCGGTGCGGCGAAGGCATTGACCATACGGTTATTCATCACCGAAACATCAAGCGTATAGTCAAGATCCCGCCCGGCAGTCAGCCGCGCCACCAGCCTGTCAAGCGCAGCTTGGCCTTCGGGGGCATTGCAGGAAAGTTCACCCATCTTCTTGGCACCAAGGAAACGTTCCATCTGCACCACAACGGATTTTCCAAAACGGATTTCCGTTTCCCGCGGCAATATATCGGCCATGAAATCCGCAAGCCTTGGCAAGATCATGAAGAGCATGAGCACCACGGCCACCGCAGCCAGCACGATGTTCCGCGCAAGCCGCCCCCAGGTGCCCTTATGGACTTCCCGCCGATCCAGACCCGGCGCTTTGGATTTCAGCCAGGCGACAAGATCGGGATCATTCAGAACCAGCCGCGCGGGGTCACGTGGGGATTCATCCTCTGTCTCGGTCAGAATGGTCAGGGTCAATGCGCCCTGATCGGCCTGATCGCCCAGGCGGCGCAACCTGTCCAACGGCCAGATGACATCCGGGGCGGTGCGATCCGCCCGGGAAATTACCAGCGTCGCAGGATCCCCCAAGACAGATACAAGAACGGAATGGCGCCGCGCCGTCAGGCCATCGAAATACCCCCCTGCAACAGGCACGGCGCCAATCATTCAGATCGCTCCACCGATATCGAGCGCCTCGGCAAAGCCTTCGGCATCGGCACCCTTGTCGTGAGCACGTTGCTGCACATTGGCAAGCACCTCGGCATTCCCGATTTCCAGTGTATTCAACAGATGGGCAAGGATCGGCTGTGTGATGAAAACAAGGCTCAAGGCACCAAGAGCAATCAGTAACGCCATGTATGCCAGGACGATGAACGCGATAAGCAATATCTGACCCATCGTCATTTCCGTGCTCGAACCCAGCATATAGCTCAGATAACTCCCGACGACACCAAGCAATGCAAAGCCCGCAATCGCAATGATCCCCACAAGCAATATGCCCCCGAAGGCCCGCAGCAACACCGTTTTCACACTCGCCCGGGCCGTGAAGGTCACATCGCTTGCAAGCGTCATGTTGTTCATCAGATAGACGAAGCTGCGGATATTGTAATAGAGCAGGCCAAAAATCATCCAGATATAGCCGACAATCAGCAAGAGGACGGAAAACCATGAAAATTCGGATGTTTCAGCCAGAAAGATTGCGGCAATAAGGATAATGACGCCAATCAGAAGGTGCAGCATTGGCGGATAAAGCGCCGTCCATTTGCCGGTCTGTTCGAATTTCGCATCACCATACCAGCTTCGGTCGGTCATGAATTTCGAAAGCTTGAAGGAGGCAAGCGGCATCAGGATGCCCAGCGTGAGGATTACTAACAGATAGTATCCCATCGCCCGGAAGGCATAACCCCAGGCGGCACTGTCCATCCCGAAACGAATGCCCCGGAAACGCGTCCGCGCCAGCCTGTAGCGCTGCGCCCTATATGTTGCAAAGAGCATGAAGGGGAAGACCGCGAAAAGCGAAATATAGATGCTGAGGATCTGTGCGATCGCCTCGGCCTGTGTTGTCGGCTGCAAAACCAGACCCAGACCGAAATAGGTCAGGACCAGTTGCACGATCCCCAGATAAATCGCAAGCAGGACAACCGCCACGAGGAAACCGAGGAATTTCTCCAGCCCGGTGCCGGTATATTCGAAACGGTCCCCATCGATACCCGCCGATGACCACAGATATTTCCGGATCCTCGTCTTGGCCCAGAAACGGTAAATCCCCAATGTAACGACGGTCAAAAGTCCCGTCATGAAAGCCAGTTTGAATAGCGGTTTCATCTCACCGCTATAGGTAACCTCTGTACTTCGAGTAGACATCCACAAACTCCATTTACTTCACATTCCAATAAAACCCGGTGGTGCCCCGATCAGGTAAAGCGATTATTTCTCGGGAAGCCACGTGGCGCCATTCGGCCGGCGCTCGCACGTTTTGCCTGCCATTCCGCCAGATCGGTTTCGGTTCTGGTACGGCCCGCAGGATCCTTCCAAGACAATCCGTCCGCAAGCATGAAGGTCACTGCATCGGACAGCCCGCCATCCTTGTATTTCTGCAGCCGCACCCCCTTGCCCTTGGCCATTTCCGGCAATTCGGACAGGGGAAAGACCAGAACCTTGCGGTTTTCGCCCACCACGGCAACATGATCACCCTGTACCGGCCGACACAGGGCCGCCCGAACCGGGTCACGCAAGCTCAACACCTGTTTTCCGGTACGGGTCTGGGCCACCACATCATCGGCATTCACCACAAAGCCATCACCCCCAGTCGAGGCCACAAGGTATTTTTCCCCCGGTCGGTGGATCAGGAGATCGACGATATCAGCCTCATTGGGCAAATCGACCATCAGGCGTACCGGTTCGCCCATCCCGCGCCCCCCGGGCAGGTTTGCCCCGATCAGGGTATAGAACCGGCCATTCGTCCCCACGAGGATGATCTTGTCGGTGGTTTCGGCATGAAACAGGAAACGCCCCTCATCCCCATCCTTGAACTTGGCTTCGGTATCCAGCGGCACATGGCCCTTCATGGCCCGTATCCAGCCCATTTTGGAACAGATGACAGTGATGGGTTCCCGCTCGATCATCGCCTCGAAGGGAACTTCCTCAACCTCACCCGCCTCGGCAAAGGTGGTGCGCCGGGTTCCTTTTTCCCAGGAATTGCCAAAGGTCTTCTGTACGTCCAACAGATCGGCCCCGATCCGTTTCCATTGCAGCCGGGGATTGGCCAGCAGATCGTCAAGCTCCGCGCGTTCCTTCATCAGCGCATCACGTTCGGCGATCAGTTCCATTTCCTCCAGCCTGCGCAAGCTGCGCAGCCGCATGTTGAGGATCGCCTCGGCCTGCACTTCGGTCAGTTCGCCCTCCCCTTCGGAGGGCGAGACGTAATCGGCCTCAGACGCGGCACGCCGATGGGGTTTTCCCCAGTCTTCGGCCCTCAGGGCACGTTTGGGATCCGCGTCATAGCGGATGATATCGATGACCCGGTCAAGGTTCAGAAAGGCGGTGATGAAGCCTTCCAAAACCTCCAACCGGTGGTCGATCTTGCCAATGCGGTGTTCGCTGCGGCGGATCAAGACGTCGCGACGGTGATCCAGAAAGGCGCGTAACACCTCCTTGATACTGCAGACACGCGGGGTACGACCATCGATCAGCACATTCATGTTGAGGCTGAAACGCAGCTCCAGATCGGTATTGCGGAACAACATCCCCATCATCAGATCGGGTTCCACCGTGCGTGAACGTGGTTCCAGAACAATCCGGATATCCTCGGCGGATTCGTCACGCACATCTGCCAGAAGCGGAACCTTCCTGGTCTGGATCACCTCGGCAAGCTTTTCGATCAGTTTCGATTTCTGAACCTGATAGGGAATCTCCGTTACCACGACCTGCCATTGGCCACGGCCAAGATCCTCCACCTCCCAACAGGCCCGGACACGGATGGCGCCACGTCCGCTGCGATAGGTTTCCATGATGCTGTCGCGCGGTTCCACGATCACCCCGCCGGTCGGAAAATCCGGACCCGGAACCAGGGCCACGATATCATCCACCGCGCAATCGGGCTTTTTCAGCATCAACTGGCAGGCATCAATCAGTTCATGCAGGTTGTGAGGCGGGATATTCGTGGCCATCCCCACCGCAATCCCGCTGGATCCATTGGCCAGAAGATGCGGGAAGGCCGCAGGCATCACCACCGGTTCTTCCAGCGTACCATCGTAGTTGGGCCGGAAATCGACCGCGTTTTCGGCCAGCCCCTCCATCAGCTTTTCGGAAATCGCCGTCAGTCGCGCCTCGGTATAGCGCGAGGCGGCCGGGTTCTCGCCATCGATATTGCCGAAATTGCCCTGCCCGTCCACCAACGGGTAGCGCATGTTGAAATCCTGTGCGAGCCGCGCCATCGCATCATAGATCGCCGCATCGCCATGGGGGTGATAATTGCCCATCACATCGCCGGAAATCTTTGCCGATTTGCGAAATCCCCCGGTCGGGGAAAGCTTCAGTTCCCGCATCGCATAAAGAATTCGGCGATGCACCGGTTTCAACCCGTCCCGCGCATCGGGCAGCGCACGATGCATGATCGTGGAAAGCGCATAGGTCAGATAGCGTTCACCAATCGCACGCCGCAGCGGCTCCGAGGTCATCAGCGGCGCGTTAGGAGGCTCCATCTGGGGGTCGTCGGTATCTCGGGTCATGGATGTTGTGTAGTCCCCGCACCGGGAGGCGTCCAGCGGGAAACAGTCTTTTCTTGCAAAACGACGTCCCGACGCCACGTTTTCTGCAAATTGATGATGCTTTCCCATCGCAATCCGTCAATAATGCAGGGGCTTGCTTATTCTTGGGGTTATTTCCAGTGTTCAGACTTCTTCTATTGCTTTGCGCATCCATGTTTCTTGTCTTGCTGATCGGCGGTGAGGATCACGGCCAGAAACGGCTCGGGCTTATGGCGGAGGACATTCCGACTGCCAGGGCGGAACGATCCGCCACCGAACTTGCCCGCGCCGAGGCACAACCTGCCCCGGCATCACAGGGGCCGACCCCTATTGCCACTGACGAAAGGGCCGAATTGGCGGGTTTGGTACCGATATCCCCCCCCGCCCCCGAACCTGCCATCATGCGTGAAACCGGGCCCGCCCCGGTAATCCGGGCCACGACCGAAACCCTGTTCGCAGAAGACCCGCTGCCGCTTCTGTATGTCAGAAGTTCAGCCGTCAACGTTCGCGAAGGCCCTTCCACCAGAACCGCCATTATCGGTCGGCTGACCAGAAGTGAGGCGGTTGCAGTGGTGGAGCCCGAAAGCAATGGCTGGGTACATATCCGTATTGAGGGCGATGGGGTGGACGGCTTCATCGCCGCACGGCTGTTGACAGATCGGGATCCATCATCCAACTGATCCATTGACCAACCCGATGTATCGCGCTTCACCCGCGCCACGAAAGACGGTAAGGCAAGCCCGGAATATCTCTGGGCGGGAATATCATGGCCGAACGAAGCATTCTGATCACCGGCTGCTCCTCCGGCATCGGGCTTGACGCGGCACGCGGACTTCGGGCGCGTGGCTGGAGGGTTTTTGCAACCTGCCGGAAAGAAGCCGATTGCGCGCGCTTGCGCGAAGAGGGGCTGGAAAGCTTCACCCTCGACCTTGCCGATGGAGATAGTATCGAAGCCGCCCTTGCAGAAGCAGTTTCACGCGGCAAGGGCCGGTTGGATGCGCTTTTCAACAATGGGGCCCATGCCTGCCCCGGTGCGGTGGAGGACCTGCCCCGTGAGGCCCTGCGCGAAATCTTCGAGACCAACCTTTTCGGCACGCATGATCTGACAAGGCGGGCAATCACGATCATGCGCGCACAGGGTGGTGGGAGGATCGTCAACAATTCCTCGGTTCTGGGTTTTGTCGGGCTGCGCTGGCGCGGTGCCTATGTCGCCACGAAATTCGCGATGGAGGGGCTGACCGATGTGCTGCGGCTGGAAATGCGCGGCACCGGGGTCCATATCGTACTGATCGAACCCGGTCCGATCCCGACGAAGATCCGTGAAAATTCCATCCCACATTTCGAACGCTGGATCGATTGGAAAGCATCCGCCCGCCGCGAAGAATATCGGCGGCTTCTGCACCGGCTTTATGAACCATCGAGACCGGACCGGTTTGAAATGCCCTGCAGCGCCGTAACTGCCAAGCTGATCCATGCCTTGGAAAGCCCGCGACCACGTGCCCGTTATTTCGTAACCCATCCGACCCGGATAATGGCCCTGGGCCGCCGTATCCTGCCCGCGCGGGCACAGGACTGGATTCTGGCAAGGATCTGAGCAGTGCGAATTGCCACCCCCGGGGCAAAGGGATAGACTGCGGCGCAAGAATCCGATGACCGGCAACAAGGCCGGCAAAGATCTTGAGATCAGGGGAATGTGAAGGAAACCCATGTTCAGCGACCCGCTTTTCATCATTGTCGCCATTGCCTGTCTGGCTGTTCTGGCCATCCTGATGGTTGGCGTGGGCGGCTTTGCCCGTGGTGGTGACTTCAACCGCAAACATGCCAACCGGCTGATGCGATGGCGGATCTATGCGCAATTCGGCGCGGTCATCCTGATCCTGCTTTTCGTGTTCCTTCGGGGAATGTGACCGATGGTCGTCCTGTCCAAGATCTATACGAGGACCGGCGACAAGGGGGAAACCGCGCTAAGCGATGGATCCCGCGTTGCCAAGGATACACCCCGGGTAGAAGCCTACGGCACGGTCGATGAAACCAATGCCGCGGTCGGTCTTGCGCGGCTGCATGCCGGGCCGGAAACGGCGCAGGCCCTTGCGCGGATCTCAAACGATCTTTTCGATCTGGGCGCGGATCTGGCGACACCGGGGCGGGACAAGGATGACGAAGCGCCCTATCCCCGACTGCGAATTATCGCCGCCCAGGTGGCAAGGCTGGAAGCAGAGATAGACAGGATGAATACCGACCTTACCCCCCTGCGCAGTTTCATCCTGCCCGGTGGCAGCCCTCTTGCCGCCCATCTGCATCTTTGCCGTACCATCTGCCGCCGTGCCGAAAGGCTGGCCGTAACACTGGCCCGTTCCGAGGACGTAAATCCCGAAGCGGTGCGTTACCTCAACCGCCTTTCCGACTGGTTTTTCGTTGCCAGCCGGATTGCCAACGATGCCGGAACAAAAGATGTGCTTTGGGTTCCCGGTCTGACCCGGCCGGAACAATAGCGATATGGCGGAACACCCGCCCTCAATGAACCTTCAGCCCCGGGATCCGTTCAATCCGAACCAAATCGGCAGTCACACGCGGCAGGTAGCAGCAGGAAATTACCCCGTGACCGTGCGTGCCAGAGGCCAGAACCAGACTTCATTCGATCCGAAATAACAGGAGGATGCACAGACATCCGCAGTTGAATGATTATCGATCAGGTCAATATGGCCACCACCGGAAAAGCCGGGAATGCCGTGAAAGGCGATAATGCCCTGTCGTGTCTCCAGCGCCGTGGACAGGGAATCGCCGGACAAAACCTCATAGTCACCAAGGTAGTTCGGGCGTTCCAGCAGCCTTGCCAGGCGCGCCATGTTCACCTCAACGCCTTTTCCCTTATGATCACCATCAAGCAGGTTATGGGATTTCGGGCTGATCGTCACACCCGAGCGGACAAGCGCCAGACTGACCCTGATCGCGCAGGTATTGGCGTAATTGGGGTTTCCGATAAAATCTTCCCAGCCGATCTCCCTGAACAGATCCCCCTGAGAGACATAGGCAGCACTCCGGGTATTCGACGACGGATAATGCGATTTCAGCGTATCATAGGCAATCGACAAGCTCATTGAGACTGACCTTCAGTTGTATCGCACGAATAAATCTCGGCGAGAATATTGGGAATGCTGGCCCCGGCAGGTTCCCCCCCATCCGGGTCATCCATGGTTGGGAGCGCATCGAAGACCTGCGCGATCATTTCATGCGGCGCAAGTTGATCCAGACCGCACCAGACACCATCTGTCTGGGCGCGTTCCGCAATTGAAAATACGTAACCTTCGCCAAAGGCGGCGGCGCTGTCGCCATCCAGCATACGACCGCGATAGGAAATCCTTTCCCCACGCAGGGCAGATTTCAGTACCGCCGAAGACATATACTCCACCTCGGTACCGCCAGCCAGAACATCGCCGGAAACTGCAAATACACCGAGGAAGGCGGTGGCGTAAAAGGCCGGTTTGAATATCAACGATCGACCCTCCATGCATGATTTCAACTGGAAACCCGTTTGTCCGCGACAGAGACAGATTCAAGACCGCCCGGGACATGGATATCCGGACGACGAAGCTCGCCCGGATATCATGTTCAAAGGCCGCGATCAGGCAGCTTTGGTGGTCGACAGATCGTAGGAAGCGATCATCGGGGATTTTGCCTGATGATTCTCATCATAGGGGATGTACTTCACTTCCATCTTGGTGAAGTTCAGCCGGATGGTTTCAACCGGGCGATCACCGGAGCTGTCCACGGTGTAATTTGCCACCAGCGTGTTGGTCAGCTTGTATTCGATATAGGTGTCACCGGGGTTGCCAGTGGTTACCAGATGGATCGTGACAAGCTTGCCGGTACGGCCGGTGCAGGCCTCGGCGAAAAGCTTGGTCGAGGAGCTGTCGGAAACCTTGGTCAGAACAACCTCGGATACCGTCGGCTCGGACGCCTCGCGGTTTGCGGTGGAACCGGCAGCCGTGTTCATGTTGCGCGAAACATTCCAATGGATACTTTCAATATCCATCCATTGCTTATGCGTCTCATGGGTCGCATCGCCGGGAATTCCATCCAGTTGAAGGTAAATAGGCATTCTGTCACTCCAGTTTGTTGGGTTTGGTCGTTAAAGGTTAAAAACAAGAGGCTGCAATAATACCACCTCAACTCACTCGACGCCGTCGTGGCCCGGTGGCCCCGATTGCAAAAACACCATTTGCACCGACATCAATTTCGACCGTTCGGGGCATCTTGCCCTCCACGAGCGAATCCAGGAAGAACTCCGCCAGTTTGGGCAACAGATCGGTTGCCATCATCGTTTCGATCTTGCGCGCACCCGTATCTCCGGCAATCACACGTTCAATCAACGCATCGCGCGCCGCGCCGGTTACCGTTACCGCCGCCTTGTAGGTTTCCTCGACACGTTCCACGACCTTGGCCAGTTGCAAGTCGACGATGCCTGCCAGCACGTCACGGCCAAGCGGCAGATATGGCAACACGTTCAGGCGCCCCAGAAAGGCCGGTTTGAATACCGCACCCAGTTCCGGCGCAAGCATTTCGGCAAGGGCCGCACCTTCCGGCATGGCATCGGGATCTTCAGCCAGCGATGTCAGGGTCTCCGTGCCGGTATTGGCCGTCATCAGGATCGTGGTATTACGAAAATCGACATCACGGCCTTCGCCATCCCGCAAGACACCCTTGTCAAAGACCTGGTAGAAGATTTCCTGCACGCCCGGATGGGCCTTGTCGATTTCATCAAGCAGGAGCACGCCATACGGCCTGCGCCGCACGGCTTCGGTCAGAACACCGCCTTCACCATAACCGACATAGCCCGGCGGCGATCCCATCAGCAGTGAAACCTTATGTTCTTCCTTGAACTCGGACATGTTGATCGTCGTCAGGCCGGCGGAGCCGCCGTAAAGCTCATCGGCGATGGCAAGGGCCGTTTCGGTCTTGCCCACGCCGGATGTGCCAACCATCAGGAACACGCCCTGCGGCCGGCGCGGATCACGCAGGCCCGCACGGGCGACCTGCATGTTTTCCGACAGGACATCAATGGCCCAATCCTGCCCGAGGATACGTTTTTTCAGCCTTTCGCCCAGTGAAGTGACGGCCTCAATCTGCCCACGCAACAAACGCCCGGTGGGCACCCCGGTCCATCGGGCAACAACGGCTGCCACAGCTTCGGCATCGACCACACGATGCACCAGTGGATCTTCACCCGCCGCCTTGGCCAGCGCTTTTTCGGCCACAGCCAGCTTGCGCATGACATCACTTCCGCCTTCTTCCAGAATGGCGTCGGCAGCGGCGGCCAGTTCCATTTGCCTGTTCAGGCGCGTCTCAATGGCATTGCCCTGCGTTTCAGCCTGCTTTAACCGGGATTTCAGATCGCGCAGCCGGGCAGCGTGATCCTGTCCCTCGGGTTCGGAAGCCAATGCCGCAATCTCGGCTTTCAGGTATGCCGCCTCGTTGCGATGCCCGGCCAGCGTCACGGGTGTCGTTTCCCGGCTCATGGCAACGGCGGAGGCTGCCGTATCGATCAGGCTGACCGCCTTGTCCGGCAATTGCCGTTCCGGAAGATAACGGGCGGATAATTCCACCGCCGCACGCACCGCACTGTCGCGGATTGCAACACCATGGTGATCCTGGAATTTCGGCGCAACCGCACGGATCATGCGCACCGCCGTTTCGATATCAGGCTCATCCACCTTGACGGTCTGAAAACGTCGTGTAAGTGCCGGATCCTTCTCAAAATACTTCTTGTACTCGCTCCAGGTCGTTGCGGCAATCGTCCGCAATTCACCACGCGCCAGCGCCGGTTTGAGGATATTTGCCGCATCCCCCTGCCCGGCCTGACCACCTGCGCCCACAAGCGTATGTGCCTCATCAATGAACATGATGATCGGCGTATCGGAGGCGCGCACCTGATCAAGAACCCCCTTCAGGCGGCGTTCGAATTCCCCCTTCACGCCAGCACCGGCCTGCAACAGGTTCAGATCAAGCGTGTAAACGGCCGTTTCCAGCATACGGTCCGGCACATCGCCATTGGCAAGGGCAAGGGCGAAGGCCTCGACAACCGCCGTTTTCCCGACGCCCGCCTCACCCACCAATATGGGGTTGTTCTGGCGGCGACGCATCAGAATATCGATCATCTGCCGCAGTTCCGGGTCCCGCCCGACAATCCGGTCAATCCGCCCCTCGCGGGCGTCCTGTGTCAGATCCGACGCATAATCGGCCAGAAAATCCTCCCCTCCGGCAGGCGCGGTCGGGCGTGCGCGCCCGGCATTCTCTGCGGCGGGGGTATCCTTGACGGCGCGGCCTTCCAGTTGCGACAGGTTCAGGCCCAGCATCGACGGTGCAGTGCGGCGCAGTTCGGCCCTCAGCCCGGTATCGCTTGCGAAGGTAAGCAACAGAACCGATGCTGAAATCTGCGATTTTCCAAATCTCAATGATGCAGACAGCCACGCCTCCCGCGCCAGCGCGATCACTGACTGGGACATGGATGGCGCACCGCTTGAGCCTCGTTCGCAGGCGGCAATGGCCGCCTCGGCCTCGGCCCGGCTGGTGACGGGTTCGACGCCGCAAGATTCGAAAATTTCCTGAACTTCGGCTTCGGACAGCAGTGCCGCGATCCAGTGGCCCAGTTCGATCGTGGGATTCGTGTTGCGAATGGCAAGCCCGGCCGCCGCTTCCAGCGTGGAGGCCAAATTAGAGGAAAGTCGTCCAATGAGAGTATGAAGATCAATCACTGACATCTAGCAACACCCAAACAAAAAAATCACATACGACCACTGTCTCAAAAATAATGTTCACGATAAGTATCGCCACCCCACGACAGATATCTGGCAAAATCCCCCGCCACATACAAGCCGGTAATTTGACGCTGCCGTCCGGACCGTGGCACCACCACCCACACCCTTGACCTTTGGGGGAAGGTTGACCTAACGCTAAGTCACAGAATTAAAGGGTAATCTGCGGTATAACCCGAGGTACAGACGTGAATTCCGAAATGACAGAGACAGATCTTTCGCTGTGTCAGCCGTTCGGCCAGGGCAGCCCGGCCGGCCGGAATCTGCGCAACCCGGGGGAAGGTCAGGCGGAATATCGCCAATTGCGGGATGCCCGGTCACAGGCGCGGGCGGCGGAACGTCAGCATGACATGTCCGCAGCTGAGGACAGGATGCCCGGCATCGCCCCCGAATGGACCGATGTGCGCAGGCTCGCCCGTGATATATTGTCAAGCTTCTCCAAGGATCTAGAAGTTGCCGTCTGGCTGGTTGAGGCCGAAACCAGGCTCAATGGATATGACGGTCTGGCACGGGCCGTGACAGTCGTGAACAACCTTGTCCGGGACTTCGGGCGCAACCTGCATCCGCAGCCTGAAGAACCCGATGATGAACCATTTGCAATTCTGGCGGGCCTGAATGGCATAGGGCGTGAGGGCACGCTGGTACAGCCGCTTCGGTTGCTCTCACTGGTGCCCGGCATGGGCTATGGGCATCTCAGCCTGTGGGACGTCGAAAGTGCTGCCGGATCCGAATCGGTCCGTGCGGAAATGATCGAGGCAGGCCCCGATGCAATGCAAACCCGGCATGATGAGGTGCAGTCCGCCATTGATGCGCTGGATGGTTGCGACAGGACCTGTACCGAACTGATGGGGACGGACGCCCCGCCATTCACCCTGTTGATTTCGGTATTAAAGGACGCGCAACGCGCCATTCGCATGCTGGCCGGCATCGATGAATCGTCCAATGATATCGTGGAAATCGCTGCGGCCACAAATGCCGTTTCCGGCGCTGATTCCCCCGTCCCATCCGACAATACATCCCCGGTACCGATGACACGGGAACGCGCCCTGGACGAACTGTTGCGGATTGCCGCCTATTTCAGAAAAACCGAACCGCATTCACCCATAAGCGCCAGCCTGGAAACCCTGGTACGGCGCGGACGCATGGATTTCGTTACTTTACTTAAGGAACTGATACCAGATGACAGCGCCCGCGCTGCCTTGATGACAACCGCCGGTATCAGGGAAAAACCCCGGGACGACGACGATCCGGGCGGACATTGACCCAAAACCGGCAACCGCTTTGACAACCCCGCCGGGATCGGCACAATACGGCGGATTTTCGGTCTCACACACTGGCGGCGCAATTGTCCGTTCCGTGCAGTTATCTAGGAGAAATTCATGGCAAGTATTCACGACAAGCTCGACAAGGTTCGCAAACCGCGGGTTCACATCAAATATGAGGTCGAAACCGAAGGCGCGATGGTGGAAAAGGAACTGCCCTTCGTGGTTGGTGTCCTTGGTGACTTTTCGGGAAACCCCACACAGGATCTCAAGCCCTTTGGCGAACGGAAATTTGTCGAAATTGACAAGGATAACTTTGACGCGGTTCTGGCCCGCATGACGCCGGGACTGAATATGCAGGTGGAAAACACGCTGACCGATGATGACAGCATGATGCGTGTCAATCTCGCGTTCAATTCAATGGAAGATTTTGAACCTGCCCAGGTTGTCGATCAGATCCCGGCACTGAAATCGCTTCTTGAGAACCGCAATCAACTGCGCGACCTGCTGACCAAGGCCGACCGTTCGGAAGAACTGGAAGTCCTGCTTGAAAAGCTCCTGCAGGATAATGATGCCGTTAAATCCCTAATGGACGAACTGAAATCGCGGTCCGGTGACGAGGAGAAGGCCTGATGGCAACCGAAACCAATAAGACAGCCGCAGTTGGCGAAGCCGCGGTTCAGGAAAAAAGCCTGCTTGATCAGGTTATCGGTGCAACCCGCCAGACCGAACCCGACCGTACGGCACAGCTTCTGTCGACGCTCACGGATGCCGCACTGGAAGGTACGGTAACGTATAACCGCAACCTGACAATCACGCTGACCAAGGCGATCGAGGCCATTGACGCCAAGATTTCACGGCAGCTTGCGGTCGTGATGCAAAGCCCCGAATTTTCCTCGCTGGAAGGAAGCTGGCGCGGTCTGCATCACATGGTGATGGAATCCAATACCAGTTCCAATCTGAAGATCCGCGTGCTGAACGCATCCAAGAAGGAATTGGGCCGGGATCTGGCCAAGGCTGTCGAATTCGATCAGTCACGCCTGTTCAAGGCAATTTATGAAGACGAATTCGGCACGCCGGGTGGAGAGCCCCTGGGCGCCTTGATTGGTGATTTCGAATTCAACAACTCCTTTGAGGATCTTGAATGCCTGCAAAGTATATCGCAGGTGTCGGCAGCCGCCTTTGCGCCCTTCATTTCGGCGGCAAGCCCAAAGCTTTTCGGCTTTGAAGACTATACCGAATTGTCAAAACCCCGCGACCTGTCAAAGATCTTTGACAGCACGGAATATGCAAAATGGCGCAGCTTCCGCGACAGTGAGGATTCGCGTTTCGTCACGCTGACCATGCCACGCGTTCTGTCGCGGATGCCCTACGGGCCCAATACGCGCACCGTGGATGAGTTCGACTATGACGAAGCCGCCGCCTTTGAGGGCGATCAGATCCCGCATAACAACTATTGCTGGATGAACGCGGCCTATGTGATGGGAACGCGCCTGACCGAAGCCTTTTCACAGACAGGTTGGTGCACAGCCATTCGCGGCGCGGAAAATGGTGGTCGGGTCGATGGTCTGCCGATGCATCTTTTCTCAACCGATCAGGGCGATACCAATATCAAATGCCCGACGGAAATCGGTATCACGGATCGTCGTGACGCAGAACTTGGCGCAATGGGTTTCCTGCCGCTATGTCATTACAAGAATACCGACTATGCGGTCTTCTTCGGGGCACAGACCACCCATAAGCCCAAGAAATACGACCGGCCCGAAGCAACCGCCAATGCCGCGATCTCCGCGCGTTTGCCCTATATCATGGCGACCTCGCGTTTCGCGCATTATCTGAAGGTGATCGGCCGTGACAAGATCGGGTCATTCATGGAGGCGGAGGATTGTGAACAGTGGCTCAATCGCTGGATCAACAACTACGTCAATTCCAATGATGATGCGGGTCCCGAGATGCGCGCGCAATATCCGCTGCGTGATGCAAGGGTAAAGGTCGAGGAAATCCCCGGCAAGCCCGGCAGCTACAATGCCGTTGCATGGATGCGTCCATGGCTGCAGATGGAAGAGCTGACAACCGCATTACGCATGGTCGCCCGCATCCCAGAAAAGAGCTAGGTATGCGGGCCGCACAAGCATATCTTATGTCTGGCCCTGTCGATACCGCAGATGCAGAAGAAAAAAGGTTTCGGGCGCTTGCCGCCCGGATCGACCGGCTGATTTGTGCAATAGATCTGGCCCTGACCCGGCAGGTCAACGTGATCCTGCATATGCCCGCGTTTCAGGAACTCGAAGCGCGGTGGCGGGCGCTCGCGCTTCTGGTCGATCAGGCGGGGGTTGGGCAGAATGTGATCGTGAGGGTTCTTGACGTTTCCTGGCCAACGTTGAGCCGCGCGCTGGAACGGGCAACGGATTTTGAACAAAGCCATTTGTTCCGTCTTGTCTATGACGATGAATTCGGCATGCCCGGAGGCCTGCCTTTCGGGCTGCTGGTGGCCGATTACATGATCACGCGCGAAGCATCCAGGGAACATGGCGACCAGATAGAGGCACTGCGCGGTCTGGCCGGCGTCGGTGCAGCGGCCTTTTGCCCGGTAATCGCCGGGGCAGCCCCTGACATCCTAGGGATTGAACGTTTCGAGGACCTGACCCCGGCAACAGATCTGACCCCCCCGCGGATCGGCGCAGGCGCGACGCCCGCGGATATTCGCTGGAATGCGCTGCGCCGCGCGGAAGATACCCGCTTTGTGGGGCTTGTCGCGCCCCGCACCTGCATCCGGACGGCCTGGTCGCGTTTCGATGATACGCGGCTTGACGGTTTTACCTTCGACGAAGACCTCCGTCCGCCACTTCTGGTAAATGGCGCCTTCGCCTTCGCATCAACCGTTGTGACCGCCTTTCTTGATAGTGGCTGGTTCGCGGCCATCAGGGGGGCATATCAGGACCAACCCGGAGGCGGCCGTGTTCCTGCGCTCGGCACATTTGACATGAACCTCGATGCACATGCGCTTTCGGCCCAGGCTCCGGTCGAATTACGCCTGACACCGTCGCAGGAAGAAGCCGTGATAGAACAGGGCGTGATTCCATTGTCTGTCCTGCATATGGACGCCAGCGCCGTATTCAACGCCAATTCATCGCTGCATGCGCCAATGGTTTACAGTTCCGCGATAGCCACCCAGAACGCCCGGCTGTCGGCGATGTTGCAATATGTCCTATGCACCTCCCGCTTTGCCCATTACCTGAAGGTCATCATGCGCGATGAAATCGGTTCCATCGCCGCCCCGGACATCCTGCAGACACGGCTGACGGAATGGTTGCGCGACTACTGCCTGGGCAATGATGACGCCAATCAGGACCTGAAGGCGCAATATCCGCTGCGCGACGCCGGGGTCACGGTTTCCGCCATTGCCGGCAAACCCGGATGCTATTCCTGCACGATCCGCCTGCAACCCCATTTCCAGCTCGACGATATATCAACGAGTTTCCACCTGATTGCCGAAGCGCCCCCGCGCGTCGAAAGGATTGCCTGATGACCGAAACAGCTACATTGAACGAACTGTTGGACCGAAACGCGCTGGACGAGGCCATCAGGGCCGCAACCGAACAGGTCAAGCTCCGCGCCAGGGATCTTGGCGTCAGGCTGCAACTGGCGGAGCTTTGTGTGATTTCGGGTGATCTGGAACGGGCGGAAACGCATGCGAAATTGTCATCCACACTGTCCCCCGATGATGTCGTGGGCCTTGGCGTGTTTCGCCAGCACCTGCGCGGCATGCATGCCCGGGCTGAATGGTGGCAGAAGGGCGCAATGCCGACATTTCCGATGGGCCCGACCCAATGCGACAGTATCGCGCTGAAGCTCAACATCGCGTTGCGCGAAGGGGATGGCGATGGTGCAAAGGCCGCGCTCGATGCGCTGGAAGCCGCCCGTGGCGAATATTCAGGTATCTGGAACGGCATTGCGGCAGAGGATATACGCGACCTTGATGACCGTATTCCCCACGCGTTCGAGGCCATTACCGCGGGTGGCAATTACCTTTGGCTGGATATGTCCATCGTGACCGAAATCTCGTTCCAGCCAATCCGCCGCCCGATCGACCTCGCCTATCGCCGTGCCAGGGTAACATTGAAAGACGGCGCAGGGGCCGATCTGTTATTGCCCAATATCTACTGGGACACCGATGATGACATGGGGAAACTGGCCCGCAATACCTCATTCGAACCGCTGCCGGGTGGCCTGATGACAGGTCGTGGTCAGCGCGCCTATCTTGTGGGTGAGGACATGAAACCAGCCCTTGAGGCCGAAACGCTGGTCTTCGCGTCGGGCAAGGACGCCTGACATGGTCCGGCCGATCCCCCTTTCGACCATGCAAAGACGGGCCGTCACACCTGACAGGGTCGCCTCCTCCCTTCTGGATCGCCTGATAGACAAGGATCCGGACCTTGAACGGGATCCCGCCGTCATTAGCGCGGAAACGCCCGAAGGGCTACGTGCCGCCCTGCGCCGCGATCTTGAAATCCTGCTCAACACGCGCTGCAGGTCGGTAACGCCTTCGCCTGATCATGTGGAACTCTCGGACAGTCTGGTCAGTCTCGGGGTTGAGGATTTCTTTGCCACCAGCCTCGTGACCGACGAACAGCGCAAACGTTTTGCAGCCGATCTGCAATCACGGATAGCGCGCTTCGATCCCCGCCTGGAAGACCTTTCGGTTTCGCTGATACAGGATCCCGTCCCCGCCCGGCGCAGCCTGCGGCTGAAGATTCAGGCACGTTACCGCGCCCGGCCTGGCCTGCCACCCATCATCTTCGAGACACGCATCGACCCGGTCGCAGGCCATTATTCGATCACGGAGCGGTAATGTGGCCAATCGCTTCCTGGAATATTACAATGACGAATTGGCCGCGCTGAGGCGTCGGGCAACACGCTTTGCCGATGCATTTCCAAAAATTGCCGGGCGTCTTCGTCTGGCCCGGGATACCTCGGACGACCCGCATGTCGAACGATTGATCCAGAGCTTTGCCTATTCCGCCGCGCGCGTACGTCAAAAGATCGATGACAGCCTGCCGGAACTGACGGATGGCCTTCTGGAGACCCTCTATCCGCATTATCTTGCCCCCGTCCCTGCAATGTCCCTTGTCACATTCGCGCCAGCAAAGGGGTTGGAAAGTGTCCATGACATCCCGCGGGGCACACAGATCGTGTCGGAGGATATCGACGGCGACAAATGTCGCTTCGTGACCACCCGAACGGTTCCATTGGCCCCGGTCAGGCTGGAACATGTCCGGATGATGGACCGCCCCATCGAAGCGCCGCCGGCACCCAGGCCAAACGCGGCAAGCTGTTTGCGCATCACGGTGACACCTACCGACAGGGCCCGCCTGCATGAAATCGGCCTGACCCGCCTGCGGCTATACCTGTCCGGCCCCACACGGCAGGCCAATGCACTGGCGCGGCTTCTGCATCAACATGTAATGGGCGTCGCCGTGGCCAATCACAGCGCTGACAAAGAAGCTCGCCATCTGCCCGCCAATGCCGTTATCGCTGCCGGGTTTTCCAGCACCGATGCGCTGCTTCCCTTTCCGGAAAACGGGTTTCAGGGCTATCAGATACTGACCGAGTTCTTTTCCCTGCCGGATCAGTTTCTGTTTTTCGACATCGAAATCGGCGCGTTGACCCAATCGGATCGTGCCGATGTCTACATCTATTTCAACGCGCCCCCGCAAGGTTTGGAAAAACAGATAGATGGGGCATCGCTGACCCTTCATGCAAGCCCCATCGTCAATCTGTTCGATATGCGGGCCGAACCGATCACATTGGATGGCACGCGCTCCCATTATCGGCTGCGGGCGGATGCACGGCGGCTCAGGACACGCCGGATACATTCGATCCAAAACGTGACGCTGACCCATGCAAGCGGCGCAACGGAACCATGCCAGCCATTCTTTCACCGCCTGACGGACATGCAAAGCGACGGGGCATATTGGCAGCTCCGTCGTCATTCCGATGGTATTGAAGACACCTCGGTGGCATTTGTGGATGGTCGGCAGACCCCGGCCACACATGCCAATACGACCGCCAGTATTCAGGTGCTGGCAACCAATGGCAATCTGCCAAACCGCCTGCCCTATGGCGGCGGCCAACCCCGCCTGACCCTTGCAACCAGTCGTGACCAGGTGCAGGCCACCACCTGCCTGCGTCCGATGACCGTGGCGCGCGAAGCATCCGATACCCATGACCGCGCATGGCAACTCATGTCGCATCTGTCGCTCAATCACCTTTCACTGACCCGCGAAGGGGCACCGGCCCTGCGCAACATCCTGCGCCTTTACGATACCGGTGCAAGCCGGGAGACGGCACAGATGATCGATGCCATCGAAGATGTCCGGACCATGCCCGGCATTGCGCAACTGGGCGGGGTGATGGTTTCCGGCATTGATGTGACAGTGCTGTTTGACAGCCAGAGGATCGACGATGGGCAGGCGGTCGTGTTCGGTGCCGTTCTGGACAGGTTTCTGGGCTGCTACACGACGCTCAACACCTTTACCCGACTGACGCTGCGGATGAAGGATCGCACCGATATCCTGGCCAGTTTCCCAGCCCGAAGCGGTGAAGAGGCCCTGATATGACCGCGCCGTCACTATTTGAAAACCTTCAGCGCAGCCCGGCAAGGTTCGACTTGTCAACCGCATTGCGCATAGCCGAGGCCGAAGCCCGGGCCCGCGATCTGCCCATGGTGATCGACGCCCAGCCCGGCGCACATCTGGCCCTTGCCCCCGTTGAAACGGTCAATGCGGATGATCGCATGATCAGGGTAACGGCGAATGCGATGGCGCTGGTTGGGCCGATGTCGCCGCTGCCCATTCAATATACCGAACTTGCCGCACGCGATCGCAGGCGACGCGCGGGGGGGCTGTCGGCCTTTCTCGATCTCTTTTCCGACCGGCTGACATGGCTTTTCATCGAGGCAAGTGAAAAATACAGCCTGCCGAAATTGCTGCGCTGGTACAGGCCGAATGCCAATGGCATCCTCAGGGCCCTGAATGCGCTGATCGGTTTTGCGACACCTGGCCTGGAGGATCGCACGCCGCTGAAAGGCAATACCACGCTCCAATATGCAGGCCTCTTGTCACAGCGCACGCGATCGGCGGTGGGGTTGCGCGCCCTGGCACAGGCCGAGCTTGGGTTGCCGGTTCAGGTTCAGCAGTTTCACCTGCGTTGGCGCAAGCTGCCGCAAAGCGAACAAAGCCAGATGGACGGCACTGTCCGCCTGGGGGCCAATGCGCTGGCAGGCGCCCATGTTCCGGACCGGTCCGGTCAGTGCCGCATCATTGTGGGGCCGGTGCGCTATCCTGACTTCATGTCACTTGAAAAGGGCCAGCCGAGGATCGAACGGTTGCACCGCCTTGTGCGGCTCTATCTGGGACCTGTCCTTGATTACGACATCCAGATTATCCTGGATCGCCGCGACCTGCCGGAAACGCAATTGGGTGGGGGGGCGCCTTCTGCGCGCATGGGCTGGAACAGCTGGGCACGCAATGAACCTGCCATACGTGACAGCGATGAAGCCGTCATTACCTCGGGGGAAAGCCATAATGCTGTTGACGCTTGAGCTTCTCGACGGGCCCGATGCGGGGGCTGCCCGGATCGTCGATGGGATGCATGCCTTTTCCGTTGGCACGAAAGCCGGGCTCAATTGGGTTCTTCCCGGCGCAAGCAGTGAGGGACATGTAAAGATACGCAGCAAAAGCAACGGGTTTGAAATGGATCCCGAAGGCGACGTCATGATTGAAAATCAGCCGATTGCCAACGGGGTCGTCGTGCGCCTGTCGCATGGCAGCATTGTTTCAATCGGCGGCATTTCCCTACGGGTCTCGCTGTCCCAGCAAGGTACATCCCGGTCAACTGCCGGGCTATCGGGACTGACGGGCGGCCCGACGATCAGTTCGATCCTGTCCGATATCTCCCCCGGCGGCGATACCGCACAAGGCTTGCTTCCAGGGCGGGGAAACGAGGAATGGCTGTCAGAAATCAGCCATGACCAGAAAAACAAGAACCGCGCGGAATGGGGCAATCTTGGCAAATTCGGCACTCGGGACGCCGAAGGGCGGGTTGAAGAAAACGAAGAAACGGATCAACCCCTTTCAGCGCATCTTCCGGAAGACTGGAATGCGCCGGGGGATCGGCAAAACAAGGTAAGTCAATCCGATGTGTCCCGTAGTTCCGTCAGACTTGGCCGGAAACCTTCCAAACAACCCAAAGCCAGGAAGGATCAGCCCGTTGATCCCGCGCTCACGGTATTTTTCGAAGCCCTCGGCATATCGGCGATCGAACAGGATGCGCTCCTGTCCGGCAATGCTGCGCATATCATGGCCAATGCCGGAACAGCCCTGCGCCATCTGCTTGATGCCACAGCCGCGATCGAAACCGCACAGGCGCGCGCCCTTTCCGAGCTTGAAATCATGTCTTCCCCGCGCACGGCCCACAGCACGGCATCCATCAACCCGCTGATGGTTCTGGGGGACCGTGACGGCGAGACACAGGATGCCTTGCAGGCACGGCTTGCAGGCCTGGCGGATCGTCAGGCACAATTGATCGAGGGCGTCGCCTCTTTTGTGACCGGTTTGCGCAATGCCCTCGACCCCGATGCGATCGCGGCCCGTGTTGCAAGTGGCGGAGGATTGCGCAAACACGTTGTCCCCTCCCTGGCGGCATGGCAAACCTACCGTGAAATCTGGGAAAAAGACGCGCCACTGTCCAGTGAGTCGCTTGCGCGGGTCATTGCCGCGCATCTGAGCGATCCGAGTTTTAAGGAGTCTGAAGGTTGAAGACCGATAATCGTGTTGCCTGGACTGAAGGTATGTTCCTGCGCGTGCAGCATTTCCAGCAATCAGACCGCTGGACGGACCGGCTTGTGCGCGATCGCACCGCATCGCTGACACCTTATCCATGGGGGCTAACCGAGATCACGATTGATCGCACCGCCCTGGGAATCGGGCGTGTCGTGCTTTCATCCGTACGCGGCGTCTTGCCTGATGGCACGCCATTTTCAGCCCCTGAACAATGCGACCTGCCCGATCCGGTCGCGCTGAAGGAAGGTAGCGGCGCATGCACCATCTATCTCGCGCTTGCAATGCATCGCCCCGGCGCGCCCGAATTCGCGCCGGCGGAAGCCGTTGAAAAAATCCGCCACCGGCGGGAGGATTACGAGGCCGAAGACGACAATTCCGATACCTCGTTCACCGCGCCGATCTCAATCGGGCGCCTGACGCTGGCGCTCAAGACCGATGCGGATGAACTCGCGGGATTTGAAACATTGCCCGTCGCACAGGTCATTGAAGTCAGATCCGATCTGGCAGTGGTTCTGGACGAAGACATGATCCCACCCGTCATGACGCTGGCAACCTCCCCCCGCCTGCGTGGTTTCTTCACCGAACTTCACGGTCTCCTGCGCCACCGTGCCGCGGCCATAGCCGCCCGAGCCGGTGATCCGTCCCTGCGTGGCTCTGCCGAGTTTGGCGACTACCTGATGTTGCAGGCCCTTAACCGTGCAACGCCGCTGATTGCCCATATCGAGGCGCAGGCCGCGCAAATCCATCCGGAAACCGGCTATCGCGCCCTGGTTTCCCTGGCGGGGGAATTGTCCACCTATACCTCTCCGACGCTCCTTCCGGCCGAATTTCCCGATTATACACATCTGGATCCGGCCCAAACCTTCACGCCCGTGATGGAGGATCTGCGGCGGTCACTATCGGTGGTTCTGGATCAAAGTGCGGTTTTGATCCCCCTGGAAAAACGCCGCCACGGTGTGCTTGTGGGCATGATTTCGGATGCAGGGCTGAAAGCGGATGCAGGACTCGTTCTGGCTGCACGTTCCGATATCGCCAGCGACAAGCTGCGCCGCCTGATGCCCAACCAGATCAAAATCGGTTCGGTTGAACGAATTTCGGAACTGGTTAATGTGGCATTGCCCGGGTTGGCGATCCGACCCATGCCAGTTGCGCCGCGACAATTGCCATTTCAATCCGGCACAACCTATTTCGAAATCGATACGGATGGGGACCTGTGGCGCGACGTGACCATTTCGGGAACAATCGCAATCCATCTGGCATCCGAATTCCCGGGTCTTGAAATGGAACTGTGGGGCATCCGGGCATGACATCTTCCTCCAAACATATGGGTGATGACGACACGCCCCGCATCGTTCTTCCCACGCCGGGCCGAAGTCGTGAGGAAGAAGCCAAACCCCAGCCCGAAACCGCGGTTTTCACATCTGAAACCGAAACCGCATTTTCCGTTGCCGACATGGTACAGGGATTCCGCCTGGATGGCGCGGAAGTGCCTGCGATGGTTTCATGCGCCGCGCCGTTGCTCAACCTTGCGCATGCCTTGCGGATGCACCGCTCTCCGCCCGATATTGCCACGTTGCGTCGCGAAACGGTTGCAGAAATCCGCAACTATGAAACGGAACTTGCCAAAGCCGGGATCCTTCCGGAACAAGCCCGTGCGGCGCATTACGTGGTCTGTGCGACACTGGATGATGTGATCCGGAACACCGGCTGGGGCGGGGATTGGGCCATCGAGGGACTGGTGTCGACCTTTCACCACGATGTAACCGGCGGCGACAAGGTGTTCGAGCTTCTATCGCATTACCAAAAAACCGCCAGCGCAAATCGTGATCTCCTGTTGCTGGTCTATCTGTGCCTGTCGTTGGGTTTTGAGGGCCGCACCCGCGTTTCACCACGTGGCGGATTGGAACTGGCCCAGATCCGCGACAATCTGTATCGCACCCTGCGAACGCAGTTTGGCACCTATGAACATGATCTGTCCCCTGCCTGGAAAGGCGAAGATGCCCGCTATGCACCATTGCGTGCGGGGCGGCTTTTCTGGTTTCTGTCGGGGTTGGCCGTGTTGCTCCTCATCTGTTTCTTTCTGATCTTCACCATGCTGCTGAACCGTGCAACCGACACAACCCTGCGCCGGATGGCGGCACTGCCGCCGGATGCAACGCCCAGTCTGTTCATCCCGGCACCGGAGCCAGAGCCTGAACCCGTGCCGGAACCGGTTGTCGAACAGGATCCGGAGCCGCAACCCGTGGCGGAACCCGAACCTCAGATCAATCCGATCGACACGTTCATCTCTTTCCTTCAACCGGAGGTCGAGGAAGGCCTGGTCCGGCTTTATCGCGATGGGGATGCGGTGCTGGTACGTATTGCCAATTCAGGTGCATTCCGCCCCGGCGGGGCGCGTATCGCGCCGGAATTCCTTGATATCTTTGATCGTATCGGCCAGGCGCTGGCAGCCGAGGATTTTGACGTGACCGTGTTGGGCCATACCGATAACCTGCCGATCCGTTCGGCGCCATTCCCGTCAAATTTCCACCTGTCCACGGCCCGTGCCAATGCGGTACGCGACATTCTGGTACCCTATACCGGGCCAAAGCGCGTGGATATCCGGGGCGAAGCCGATCTGCGCCCGATTGCCAGCAATGACACGCCGGAGGGACGTGAACAAAACCGGCGCACCGAAATACTGGTGCGCAATGCCGGTGCCAGCGTATCACCCGATTTCCTGGACAGCGATACCACGTCACAGACTGGTGAAACCAACGGGGAGGCGAACGAATGAATCCTCTTGGGATGTGGACCAGCCTGCGGTCGCAGATCGACAGTTATGTCGGGGTCGTCGGGCGTCGTTTTCTGTCGGTTATCTGGCTTGGTGCAATCTGTGCCATCATCTGGTTCTTTGGCCCACGGTTGAATCTTTTCGGCAATCGGCCTCTCGATTCCGTAAACGAACGCCTTGTCGCCATCGCGGTTGTGCTGGTCATCTGGATTGTCTGGATGCTGGTTGGCTGGTGGCGCGCGCGCAAGGCCGAAGGCGCCCTGATCGACGATGTCGCCGAAAGCCCCGAAGCCCGCGCCGCGGCGGAAACGAAAGAGGAAATCGACGAATTGCGCAACCGTCTCAGGACGGCGATGCAGTTGATGCGCAAGGTGGTCAAGCGGCGCTACGGATATGCATATGAATTCCCCTGGTATCTGATGATGGGGGCACCCGGGGCAGGCAAGACGACGCTTCTGACCAATTCCGGCCTGAAGTTTCCCCTTGGTGACGCCATGGGAGCAGAGCCTGTGCAAGGGGTGGGTGGCACACGCAGTTGCAACTGGTGGTTTACCGACCAGGCCATTCTTATCGATACGGCCGGGCGATACACGACACAGGAAAGCGGCCATG
The DNA here is from genome assembly GCA_047975325.1 of Pseudorhodobacter sp. Lineage (GTDB taxonomy): Bacteria > Pseudomonadota > Alphaproteobacteria > Rhodobacterales > Rhodobacteraceae > JBKEDF01. Next base: position 69,059 of record JBKEDF010000032.1, read on the forward strand.
AACGTGACAAGGCCGGGTTTGACGGGTTCCTGAGCATGCTGCGGAAGCGCCGCCGTGCCCAGCCTGTCAATGGTGTCATCCTTGCCCTGTCGCTGACCGACCTGCTGGAGCAGGAACCGGAGGATCGGCTGCGCGATGTACGCGCAATCCGTCAACGCCTGTCGGAAATCGAGGACAGGCTGAAGGCACGCGTCCCGGTCTATGTCGTGTTGACCAAGGCCGATCGGTTGAAGGGGTTTGAAGCGTTCTTCGAAAATCTCGGGACCCAGGGACGTGAACAGGTCTGGGGAATGACCTTTGATCTGGCAGAGAGCCGCCAGCCCGGCCACATGCCGGATTTGTTCACGGCCGAGTTCCGCGCCTTGCAGGATCGCCTGAACGGCCTTCTTCTGGAGCGCCTGCAACAGGAAACCGATATCGAACGGCGCGGTCGCATCTTCCGTTTTCCCGCACAGGTAGGCGCCTTGCATGATGCCCTGCGCGAAATTTTCGAGGAATTGTCTTCGGGTACCGTCCATATCGCGGAACCCTTGATCCGGGGCGTATATTTTGCATCGGCCACCCAGGACGCGCCGGCTGCACGACGGAAGTCGGCAGCCCCTGCCCGTTCGATGAATCGCAGTTTTTTCCTGACACAACTGTTCAATGATGTGATCCTGGGCGAAGCGGCCCTGGTCACGCGCGATCACCGCGTCAGCCGTCGCAAGAAGATCATGACCGGGCTCGCCTATGGTGCCGCATCAATCGTGGCAATATTGATCCTGGGCGGTTGGCTATCGAGTTTCTTTTTCAACCGCCAGGCCCTGGCACGGGCCAATGATGAATTGGCACGCTACTCCGAACTGGCAGGCAATATTCCCGTGCGCGACGTTGCAGACAGCGATTTTCTAAGGGTACTGCCGGCCTTGGATGCATTGGGAAAGGTGCCCTCCTCATTTGATACAGGGGCTGGAAATGACCCGCTTGGCCTGCCACTGCATCGGATTTCCATCGGTCTGGATCGCGGCAGTCAGATTAATGATCGCCATGCCAGCATCTACTCCGAAGCCCTGGGCGGCTTGCTCATGCCCCGTTACATGGTGGCACTTCAGGATCGGCTCAAGGCGGATGATCTGACCGAGGATGAGGCGTTCGAGACGCTCAAGCATTACCTTTCGCTTGCCGGGCTTGGCCCGATCGATCCGGATGCGTTTCTGGCACAATCCGAAACCCTGTTCGAAACCCTCTACCCCGGTAGCGGACGCGCACAGACCCGGAATAACCTGCAACGGCATATGGCCGCCATGCTGGAACGCGGCGACCTTCCGGTAATGACCATCGACGATGCACTGGTCGCAAAAACCCGTGAGATGATCGCGGCGCGCAGCCCCGCACAACGCGCCTATGATCTGCTGAAAATCCGCCCCGTCGCACGGGCGATGCCGGACTGGACCCTGCAAAGGGCCATCGGTCCGGCAGCGGCCAAGGCGTTCGGCTTTTCCGGGAACCAACCTGACGGGGCAGTCGTGGATGGCCTCCTGACACAAGCGGGCTATCAGGAGGTTGTCCTGCCGCATCTGGGCGAAATGGCCGAAATCGCCGCCAATGAGGATTGGGTGCGCGGAACAAGTTCCGCCATGGGCCTGTCACCCAGCCGTATCGCCGACGATGCGGTTCAGTTATATTGGGCGGAATTCACCGAAACCTGGCGCGAAACCGTCTCTCAGATCGTGATCCGCGATGTTTCCGGGCTGGCAGATGCCGCAGAACTGGTTTCCGTGGTTGCCTCCGAGGCCAATCCATTGGAACGACTGGCGCAATCCATCGCGGATCAGACGCATCTTCTGGGGACCCCCGGTTTGCCCGGCGAGGCCGCCCCTTCGGAGGAAGAACAGCGCGCGGCGCTGGTCGCCATGGCCGCTACCCTGCCCTTCGACCCGCTTTCAGCCCCTGACCCCTATGGCCCGCTGCGCCGCGCGTTGTCGGAACAAACCGCCTCCGATGGCGAAAGTGAACCGGAAACCGCATTATCGGCGCTCCGCCCGATCCTTGATGATATCTATCAACAGCTTGGGCGCGTATCTGCCACCGATTCCCGTGCGGCTGAGGTATTTGCCGCTGACAGCCAGCTTAACGCGGCCACACAGGAACTGGTCGCGGCCGGCCGGCGACTGCCTGTACCTATCGATGCATGGGTCATCGGGCTGTCCGGTCAGGTTGCCGGTGCCACGGTTGCCGAAGCGCGCAGCTCCGTTGATGCCCTGTGGCAGGCCAATGGGCTGGAACAATGCCAGCGTGCGATAGAAGGGCGCTTCCCCTTCGCCTCCGACAGCGAAGCGGAAGTCACGCTAAACGACTTTGAACGCATATTCGGGCCACGGGGACTGTTTGCCACATTCTTTGACGAAAACCTGGCAGGATTCGTGGATATCTCGGCAACACCCTGGAGATGGAAAGGCGGGCTGGGCACTGGCGGCGACAATTCCAACGCACTGGAACAGTTTCAGCGTGCGGCGGCCATTCGCACTGCATTCTTCCCGAACAATACGGATACGCCCCGCGTCGAAATCACCTTTGATCTGCAGGAGCTTGACAGCAACGCTAATATTGCACTGGTCGAGATCGGGGATGCCAGATCGGTTCACGGTATAGACCGCGCCGAACGGCGCACGCTGGTCTGGCCCAATGATGGGGCCAGCATGGCACGGATCACACTTTTGCCCGGCCCGCGTTCCGATGCGCTGCAGATGGTCGGACCCTGGGCACCATTCCGGTTGATTGCCGAAGGCTTGACAACCCAGGTTTCAGACAATCAGTTCGATGCCAGCTATACCATTGCCAGTCGCCGCGTGACTTTTCGTGTAACCTCGGGCAGCGTCAACAACCCATTCCATCTGCCTGCCCTTCTCGAATTTTCCTGCCCGGACAGCCTATGAACGAGAAGCCCCCAAACACCGCACGATCAGGCTATTTCGGCAAGGTGCCCTCGCAGGGGGATTTTGTCATGCGCGGATTGTCACGTCCCGTGGCAGATGTTCTGGACCAATGGATGCGCGAATGCATCAGGGCAAGTCAGCGCCAGATGGGCCGAAAATGGCTTGATGCCTTCCTGGTCGCCCCGATCCGGCGCTTTGCCTTGCCAAATGGAACGGTCGGTGCGGATCCGCTTCTTGGCGTGATCATGCCCAGTGTCGACCGGATTGGTCGCTACTTTCCCTTGATTGTCGCGACCGGATGGAAGGATGGATTGCTCAGTCAGGATGCGCTGGCAAAAGCCGAACCATGGTTTGCCGCTGCAGAAGCCCTGGCCCTGTCCACATTGGAACCTGATTTTTCAATGGCTAACTTCAATGAACGGGCCGATCAGTTGAGCCTCCCGTCTTCATCGATCAACTGCCCGGCGCAGGATGCGCCGTTTGACAATTCGCTCTGGTGGGTAGGGCCATTGCATAACGACACGCTGACCACGGCACAGGGCCTGCCTGACCCCATCGAATTTGCCGCGCGTTTTCTGGTGCAGGATGAAACAACGCCCGCACGTAACGGGCAGGCAAGCTTTGGCAGCCAACCTGCAACAACGCCCCGCATCCTTCTGGATACGGATTGTGAGGGGGCGGCACTGAAGGGAACCCGAAGCGCATCCCTGACCGATCTTACCATCATAAATTCCGACCGCCAGTCCATGAGCCTCATAAGCGGCATCGGCAATGACCCCAGATTGCCGGGGGCGGTGGCGATGATTGGCGATACCCTGGCCGGGATCGAAAATCCCTTCTCAATGAACGATCTGCTGGCGGAAGCCAAAGGCAAGCTCGGAACCGCCAACGCACTGTTACGCGCCCGCGCCTTGCCCACGGGAGAGATCATGGCAGCCTCGACCGTCACGCTCCTGGTGCAGGCGCAGCGCTATGCGGTCCTCTGGGCGGGAAATGCACGTGCATATCTGTTGCGCAACGGGGAAATGACCCGCCTGACCCGTGACCACACCGAAGCCCGGCTTCGCAATCTTGTTACCCGGGCCATCGGGGCATCGGCAACACTGTCGCTGGACAGTGCTATCGGGCGGGTGGTGCCCGGCGATCGGTTCGTGCTGTGTTCACAGGGCATTTGCCAGACAACCACGGATGAGGAAATAGCACGAACCCTTGGTACCGCAAGTTCAGCGCATCAGGCCGTCACCCATTTGACGCAGGATGCCATAATTTCAGGCGCAGCCCTTGACGCAAGTGCGCTCGCCGTGATCCTGAGTGAAAGATAGAAAATGCGTGGGTGGTCGCGCCAGTATGAGGGCAAGAGGTTGAAAAAGAGTATATTTCGTTTTTGTTTCGTGACAACGCTCGCACTGGCAGCCTGCGCTCCCGCCGATGGACCTTCGACCGGCAAAGTTCTGCGTTCCGCGCGCCAGAATGATGTGCCTATCATCGATTTGTCACAGCAGGTCGTTGGTGCAATCGGCACGACACGTGCCAGTTCCGGCGGTGACCTGTCAAAATTTGCCGCCCGTTCCTATGTGCCTGGCGTCATCAAAAGCGGCGATTCCATCGCCATCACGATCTTTGACACCGGCGAGGATGGTCTGTTCACCATGACCAACAGCACATCCATGCCATTGGGTGAATTCACCGTCTCCCCGAATGGCACGGTATCGATTCCCTTCGTGGGCACGGTACAGGTCCATAACCGGTCAACCGCATCGGCGCAGCGCCTGTTGACCGAAAAGCTGCGTGAAAGCTCCGTCAACCCATATGCTACCGTCAATATCACGATGAAAGAGACTGACAGTTATACTGTTCAGGGTAGCGTCAGGGCAGGCGGCGTTCAAAGCCTCACCGCTCGCTCCGAACGTGTTCTGGATGCCATTGCGGCGGCAGGCGGCCCCGAAGGCAAGCCTGATGAAACGGTCGTCACGCTTGTCCGCAATGGGCAAAGCGGCCAACAGACGCTATCACGTATTGTCACCGACCCAGCGCAAAATGTGTCACTTGCCCCCGGTGACGTGTTGATCGTGGGCGGAGGCGATGCCACCTTTATTGCCGACGGTGCCCTGGTCTCAACGGGCGAATTCCCCTTCGCCGAGGGCAGCCTTTCCCTGGGGCAGGCTGTTTCCATGGCCGGCGGGCTGTCCGACCGGCGCTCCAATCCGCGTTCGGTATTTGTGTTCCGTTCACTACGCCCCTCTGACCGGATCCACATGGTCCAGCGGGATGGCAGCAAGCGTCTCCTTTCAGGTGACATCATCCTGCGCGCCAATTTCTCCGACCCGTCCGAACGGCTGCGGGCCAATAAGTTCCAGATGCGTGATGGGGACGTGCTTTATGTCGGCAACGCACCACTTGCGCATTGGTCAAAGTATTTCCAGATATTCAACAGCCCCCCTGAGGTTCCTGCTGTACCTCAATAAGCCATGCCTTGGCGGTAGCGACAAAGACAGACATGTTCGAGCCCTGAATTGGGGTCGGACACGGCTGCTTTCGTGGCCAGAAGGACAGATCATGTCCTTGCATAGCCAAGTTGGATGATTTCCACACTGTTCCGGGGGATCTGAGCAACACACCTATACCGAGGCAGAATATCAGCCAGATGATCCCTCACGATACATGACACTGGAAACTACTGCCGCCATTTGCAACACTATCCCATGGCCCCGGCAGGATTGTCATCCCCGTCACTTCGGCCAAACCCGGGCCGAAATTCAAGGTTGCACTGGATTAGGGGATGCTATCCCATCCATCAACAGGATCCGCCTCCTCTGACATGGGCGCGTCACAGGACAAGGCGGAAGGGATGGAACCATAACAGGAAAATATGAGCATCAGATTTGAACATTCCCGAAACAGGAACACCCCTTCATTGATTGGCACGGCAACTGATGAATGATAACGGGCACCTTCGTCAACGGATTACCTTTGGATTGATCGGAACCATCGCACTGATCGAGGTGATCCTCTCCGGTGCCGATCTGGGTCTTTGGGGGGCCCGTAATTGGCGGGCATGGGCCTATATCTTGGGGTCTTTCCAGCCGCAGCTTCTGGGCGATGCACGACCTTTCTGGCCCGGGCAACCTGCCGGAATGTTCCTCACCCATATTTTTGTTCATACCGGATTGTGGCATGTGACGGGGAATCTGGTGGCGCTGGCCATTCTTTCCAGTTTTCTGCGCGGAATGCGGCCATCGCGTTTTCTGGCACTGTTCTTTCTGTCAGCCTTCGGCGCAGCCCTGGTTTTTGCAATGATTGCCCCTTCCGGAACCAGCATGACGGGCGCATCCGGTGCAATCAACGGGCTGGCTGCCTTTTGGGGATTGCGCATGATCCGTAAATACCCGCGCAGCCTTTATGCGGCAATTTCAGGGCGCCGCGCGCTGTTCTTCGTCTTGCTTATTGTCATTGGTATCGCGCAGGAGGCCATGACCGCCTGGCAAGCACATCTTGGCGGGGCCCTAACCGGACTGATCTTTGCGCTTCTGCCCTATCAGGACGTAAAGGGATCTCGCCATTCTGTCACGGTACAGAAGGGAAAATAGACCGAACTGTCGTATCAGACGCCGGTTTGCCACCTACAATCCGGCTCTTTCCGCACCGCAACGACATTTCGTCAGTAAAGGAATTCGAAATTTCGGCTGAGAGAAAGAAAGAGGTCGTTTGAATGCGCCCGGCCAGCACCGTCCCTGTCATGGATACGGTGGGTTGCCCCGAAATCTAGTCCCCAATCCGGGGTCAAATCGTAACGCAACCCCATGGAAAGATCCGCCGTCTTGGTCGAAAGCCCTGTCGCGGTCTCCTCCCTGTCCTGCATGACCAGGCCAATTCGTCCAACGCTCCGCCTTGTCAGTTCCCGTGAGTGGATCATCGACAGGCGGGTGATCAGGTTTTCCTCATCACGTTCATCGCCGGTAACTTCCCGATCCAGGGAAACCTTTATATCGCCCTGGGGCATTTCATGCAGCCAGTCAAGGTTACCGACCAGATCGTTACCGCCACCTGCGGCGCGGCTTGACACACCAAGGCGCGCACTGATCCACCCCGTCGGAAGGTCATAGCTACGCCCGACCATCAGGCTTTGACGCCAACCCGCATCGGTATTTCCAAAACCGGCATCAACGGAAAAATCACCATCGACACGCTGATTGACAATACCGAAGCTCAGGCTTTCGGTCTTGTTTGTTGTTGGATCACCATCTTCCTTCAGGCGCGACAGATAACCCGAGGCCCGCAATTGCGTAACCTTCGTCAGATCGTATCGCAGGGAAAGCCGCGCGTATCTGCGGCGGTTGTCAACAAGGTCTGGATCGGTCGTGTCAAAATAATCGGTATCCGTCATCCCCATCGAAAACATACCGCCAAACCGTGAATCCCGGCCGAATTCCAGCCCCATATTCACGCCTTTGCGGCGCTGTGTGCCCGTGCCATCACTGACACTGAGGATCGGATTACCCGCAATATCCTCACCTGCGGAAAAATCGAGCGCATCAACATCAGTTTCACGAATGAAGGCCCCAAGCGTCAATACGCTGGAGGCGCTTTCGCGACGGTAGGACAGATCCACATTTGGCTGCGCGATGCCATGTTCCCTACCCTGACCAGCCTCCAACGCCCCACCCATGGACAGTTCAAACCGCTGTATGCGGGTTTCGGAAATGACGCCCATGCTGAACCGCGTCCGGGCAATCCGTTCAGAATCGGCACTGGGAATACGCATCCCGGGATTGCTCCGCGATGAAAACTCCTGCGCAATGCCGAAACGGAACCGCAATCCGCCCTCATCATCAGCAGCCATGACAGGGGTTGCCAGGATGCAGGACATCGCCAGCGCCGCCACGAGTAAGGAGTGGCTTCGGGCGTGGTGCATATCGCCTTTCATATCGCGCTCCGACCGGTCGGGTTATTCAAAAAGCCTGCGCTGCGGCACAAGAATGACATCGCCATCGGCCAAAACCGTGGAGCCTGCATTGCTGCTACCCGCCTCGATTGCCTTGTAGTTCAGAAGCCAGCGTTTCTGACCCCGAAGAAGCTGCACGCGTTTCACCGCGGCGAATTTGGTAAACCCGCCCATCTGCGCGAAAGCCTGCAAAACCGTTGTTCCGCGTTCAATCGGCAGTTTTCCGGGATTGGCCGCTTCGCCCATCACATAGATTTCAATCATCGCCGCCGATGCGCCACCTCGTGAAGAACGTTCAGCCCGCCGTTCCAGGGCAACAAAAACATTTGGCGGCGCCGCAAATTTCGGGCCCAGTGCCGCAGCAAGGTCAGCCTGCACACTTTCCACGGTACGGCCAGATGCCCGCATCGACCCCGCCAGCGGGAAGGAGATCCGTCCGTCAGGGGCAATCAGGACCGGACGGTTAAGCGATGGGTCCTCCAGAACCTCGATGCGCAGCGTATCCCCCGCGCGCAAACGATAGTCCTGTTGCGCCTGCCCCCTTTCGGGGAAAGCTGCGCCTGCCAAGGCAAAAAGACCAAGCATCAAGACAAGAAAACGTGACATTCCAGGGTCCTCCATGGCGCCGGTGGGTACAGATACGGGCCAGTGAAATTTACATATTCCTCCCTGTTTAATGGGGAAAAACAAATTCCGTAAAGATGACAGAAATTAAATTTTCGTATGTGTTGCATCAATTTAGCATCAGGGTCCGGCCTGAAGCTCCGCCACACGCGCGCGCGCCACGGCCATCTGCGGCAAATTTCGGCCAGCCGCCAATTCCAACGCACGCTGCAATTGCATGATCGCATCTGCCTTGCGACCCAGGTCCGCATAGGCCATCCCCAGATGAAACTGTGTCAGCGCATCATCGGGCAGGCCCTTTGCCGCCGGTTCCAGAAATTCCAGGGCCGCTTGCAGATTGCCACGCCGATATTCGATCCAGCCATAGGTATCCTGAAAAGCCGGCACATCAAGCGCGCGCAGGCGGCGTGCCACGGCATAGGCGCGTTCAACACTTTCGGGATCATTACGATGGCTGGTCAGCATGCTGGCCAGGTTATTTGCCACAACTATATTCGAACCGTCCAGTGCATAGAGTTTTTCATAAACCCGGATAGCCCCTTCGAAATCGTCTTCCTGTTCCAGCCTGCCGGCCCGGATCAACAGCAACGCGCTGTTTTCCGGCATTGCGACCAGCCCCTTTTCCAGCAGTGCCTCGGCATCAGCGTCATACCCCTGTCGCCGCAAGATCCCGTAAAGCAACCGCACCGGCAGATCGAACCGGGGAAATTCCTCGATCAGGTCGCGATAGGCGGATTTTGCCTTGTCAGCCCGGCCCAGTGCCGCATCGACATTGGCCCGCAAAAGGCGCAGCGCCGGATTGTCAGGTGATTTTGCGAGTGCCTCATTCAGGAGGTTTTCGGCAATCTTGGTCTTGCCAAGCCGCAATTGGGCGCTTACCGCCACAAAAACCGACCGGACATTTCCATCACCCGCAATGGCCTGTTCATTCAGGATATCCAGCCCGGCATTGATTTCGTCACGGCTCATCAGCACCGCAGCATCCAGCTGTTCGGCAAGTTGTTTCATCTCTGGCTGGCTGAATTGGCGCAGCGCCCTGGCAAGATCTTCAACTTCCGGCCACTTTCGTGCTTCCATCAGGATTTCGGCCAGTGCCGTGGCCACCTCCATATTACCGGGTGAGACGCGGCGCGCATCATTCAGGACAGTTTCGGCAACGGCTTCCCGCCCGCGCTGGCGCAGGAAGCGTGCATAGCGAAGCGATTCTTCCGCAGCCCCGCGTGAAGCCTCAACCGCCTTGGCAAGCTGTTCGCCCGCAAGATCAAGGCTTCCATCACGTTCAAAGGCCCTCGCCAGCAATGTCATGACCTGTACATCAAGCGGCGCCTGCCCCTGCGCCGTTCGCAGATCGAAGATCGCCGCGCTCGGGCGGTCATCGTCAATCGCCCAACCCGCCCGTAATTTCAGGGCGTCAACATTGGTGGCATCTTCTTCCAGAATCTGGCTGACCAGCGCCTCCGCCTTGTCATGGTCCCCCATTGCATCATGCATACGCGCCTTCAATGCCATGACATAACGCGTCTGATCGGAAGGTTCCGCCTTCGCAAGGATTGCATCCAATGTGGCAATAGCCTTGTCGACCTCACCATCTTCGTAATCCATGGAGGCCAGAAATGCACCGTACCGATCGGCATTCGGGGTGTCCCCTGCCGCCTCGATCAGTCGGGCAAGTTCCACACGCCCAACCTCACGGCTGCGTACGGAATTAAGAAACCGCACCACCGCAAGATGATCTTCGGCATCGCCATTCACATCCCCTGCCCTGGCGCGCAAGAATGCCTCGGCCCCATCATGATCCCCCTGCGAAAGATACCACCGGATCAGGGATTGGGTCAGTTCCTTCCGTTCGGGAAAAAGTTCCACCATCAGCTTCAGCTGTTCACCCACCTTTACCGCATCGTTGGTCAGGCTGAGCAATTGCAGCTTCATGTTCAGGAAAATATAGCTTTCCGGATCCAGTTTCAGCGCGGCCTCGACCTGTGGCATGGCCTGAAGAGGATCCGGGCCACTGAGCAGGTGATCAATGATGATACGCCGCAAAAGCGTACTTTCCGGGGCCTCCTCGGTCAGGGCCCGGGCCCTTGTCACAACGGCCACCCGCCCGGGTTCATCGCGATTCTGGACGGCCTCACGATAATCAAGCATCAGATCCAGGGCTTTTGAACGTGGGTCATCCGGTTCCAGTTCAATCGCCGCGCGGCCATGGCGTTCCATCTCAGGCCAATTGCCGGCCTCAAAGGCCAGTTCGCCCAGGGTTTGGCGGACCTCAAGCGTTTCGGGGTATTGTTCGATCAGGCGCAGATACTGGCTATAGGCCGCCTTGATATTCCCGCGCCTGAGCATGATATCGGCATAGGTTTTCCGCGCTTCCTTATGAAAACCGTTATATTTGAATACATTCCGGAACTCGACCAGCGCGCGTTCCTCATCGCCCTTTGCCAGAAGCTCCAGTCCTGATTGATAGTAGCCTTCGGCTTTTTCCTCCGTGCTCTGACAAGCCGCAAGCGCAAGTACCGAAACCAACAACAAAATATATAAACGACGGGATCTGAACATATCCGGGGGCCTTCATCTGGACTTACAGCCATCCGATACGCCAAAAGGCATAGTGTTGGCCAGCAGAAGAATACCCCGGGATGATGTCAGAAATTGGCCGTCAGTGCCCCGTCGCCTTCAAAACAACCCGGAAAGTCGCACAAATCAGCTGCAAATCTTTCGAAAAGGAAAGTTCCTGCCGATAGCGGCTATCGAAATCCGCGCGATCGGCAAAGGTCGTGTCATTGCGTGCGGAAACCTGCCAGAGGCCTGTAAGCCCGGGACGCAGATCATAATAATCCGTTCCGGGATAAAGATCCTTCTGGGACACCATCATCGGACGCGGGCCGACCAGGCTCATGTGACCGGCCAACACGTTCCAGAGCTGCGGCAATTCATCAAGCGAGGAGCGCCGCAGGAACTGACCGAATGCCGTAATACGCGGATCCGACTTCAGTTTCTGGGTTTTGTTCCATTCTGCACGTGCCTGCGGATTGGCCGCCAGATAGGCCTCCAGGCAAGCATCCGCATTCACCACCATCGTGCGCAATTTCCACATCCGGTAGATACGGCCACCCTTGCCGACACGTTTCTGACTGTAAAACGGACGCCCGCCATCCAACGCAACAAATACCGCAAGCAAGGAAACAATAATAAGGATGACGGGCGCCGCCAGTAAGACGAGCGTCACATCGAGCAGGCGTTTACCAAAAGACTCATATAACCCTGTGCAATTACGAACAGACACCCGCGCAGTAACGGAATCCGAGGCCAAGGCGACCTCGGGAATATCATGAAAATGTATGGCCACGGCCTCGTCTCTCCCCATCTGAATGGCACCGCGAAAATATAAGGCAGCAATCCCTTTAGATTAACGTAAACGTAGTTTGGAAATGGAACCCAATCACTTTAGAACCATACGACTATTGGACTATTTATTGTCCTAACAGGTGGTTGGTTACACATTATTCAGGTTAACAGCAACTATTACCTAACGGCAAAACTACGTCATATGGATAGGCCGAACTGGAGGTTTGGACGGGTCATGAAGGCTTGCCAAGCCAATCTCGGCCCGTTTTTCGTATATCTGCACAACCATTCAGAGAACCGAAGGGAAAGGCGGCAATCTGTGCGTAAAAATCCTATCCGAAAGGACAGGGCTCCCGAGTGTCGGATTAAGAAAATTCACAATTTCGTGATTAAGCGGATTACGACCCATTTGCCGCCCGGCATTTCCGTTTACTTCGTACTTGGACGTGCAATGTTCCGGTGAGTCCTTCCGACAGACTGCTCTTTCATCCGGTTGGTATGGTAAACCCCGGCCCTGCATTGACATGCCTTGCCCACCCAAGGAAAGCTGCCGCATGATAGCGCCGATCAGGCAGGAGCAACATATGACCCCCCCCACCCTTGGCGCCGTGGTGATTGGCCGTAATGAGGGCGACCGACTGAAAGCCTGCCTGAATTCACTGGTGCCGCTTTGCACCTGCGTGGCTTATGTCGATAGCGGCTCACATGATGACAGTGTGGCTTTTGCCCGCAGCCTTGGCGTCACCGTGGTAGAGCTGGATACAAAAACCCCGTTCACCGCCGCCAGAGCCCGAAATGCAGGATTTCAGGCACTGCTCAAGGAACAGGATCTGGACCTCGTGCAATTTGTCGATGGCGATTGCAAGGTTGAGGCCGACTGGCTGGAAGCCGGGACCAACGCATTGGCCGCCGACCCGAAGCTGGGTCTTGTCACCGGCTGGCGATCCGAGATCCACCCCGAGGCCAGCGTCTATAACGCCATGTGCGAGGTCGAATGGCATCGCCCCGCCGGACCGATCGAAACCTCGGGCGGCGACATGATGGTACAGGTGGCCGCATTCCGGCAGGTCGATGGTTTCGATGCCCGCCTGATCGCGGGTGAGGATCCCGAATTCAGCCTGCGCCTCGGCAAGGCGGGCTGGCGACTGGAACGGCTGCCCGTTCTGATGACCCGGCATGATGCCGCCATGACCAGTTTCGGCCAATGGTGGAAACGCACCATTCGGACCGGACATTGTTTTGCCCAGATAAACCGGATGCACCCTCCTCACTTCGCACGGGAAAAGCTGCGCATCTGGGCCTATGGTCTGGTGCTGCCACTGATCTTTCTGTTGGGCCTCATCACCTGGGGCTGGATTTCACTTGCCGTGACGGCACTATATGCATTGTCCTGGTGGAAAACCTGGCACGGGCTGAAAGGCCAACCCATGGCGTTTCGACAAGCCGGGTTGCTGACCCTGGCCAAACTGCCGAACCTGTTGGGCATGCTTACCTATTACCGCCGTGCCCAAAAAGGCGAGGATATGCGTATCATCGAGTATAAATAGGTGTTTTCACAATACGGGTACAGGCACACACATTACCACCGGGTCGGAATAAATGGACCCTGATACGTGCCCGAATTTCCGTTTCGTTATAATCATGAGCCGCGCAGGATCCTGCGCGGCTCATGTTTTTGTCAGGCCCTGTTTCCACTGGCCCTGAAACCCTTGGAAAACAGATCAGAGACCGAGGGCGTCCTTGACCGAATCAAGTGCCGGCTGCAGCAGCGCAGGATTGTCCTGAGCTGCGGTGACAGCGGATTTGAGCGTGGCCTTGGTTGCCTCATCAAGCTGGGAGGCATCGATCATTTCAGACACCTGACCAAGATCAAAATTGGCGACGTCCAGCGCCTGTGAGGGATCCAGCGCATCGGCCGCAGCTTCGGCAGCCTCACCCGCAGTCTCTGCGGCACCGGAAGCCATATCTGCTGCCGCGTCCGCAGCTTCGCCCGCCGCCTCCGTGGCGGCATCCATCGTGTCGCTGGCCGCTCCTGTAACAGCGTCGGCAGCCTCACCGGCGGCTTCGGTTGCCGCATCAACGGCGTCGGTAGCAGCCTCGGTTGCCGCATCAACAGCCTCGCCTGCCGCTTCGGCAGCAGCCTCGGCACCCTCTGCGACTTCGCCTGCGGCTTCCTCAACCGCCTGCTCCACTGCCTCGGCAGCGTTTTCAGCCCCTTCGGCCGCGGCCTCAGCTTCTGCAGCAGCTGCTTCCTCGGCGGCTTTCGCCTCTTCTTCTGCCTTGGCGGCAGCCTCCGCCGCGGCCGCTTCGGCGGCCTTGCGTTCTTCTTCTGCCTTTGCCGCCGCTTCTTCCGCAGCGCGCTGCGCCGGGACATAGCTGAACTGGTAGTAACCCAGCCCTGCCGCAGCGATCAGTACCGCACCTATGATGACGGATTTATTCATGTTGATACTCTCCTAATCTGCCTGAGGGGCAGTAACTTATAATATATGCCAGAAAAACAACCGGAAGGGAAGTCGGGCGCCGCGGTGCAGCAAGCGGGGTTTTGCTCAAGGAATCCGGTTGAACAAAGATGCAACGGCGTTTATTTTCACGCGCATGGCCGCTGGCCTGCTATCATTACAGAAGGAACACAACCATAGCCCGCAGACCCCACAACGCCCCGCCACAGCGCGATACGGGCCCCCGTGTGAATGATCGTATCCGTGCCCCTGAAATCCGTCTGATTGGTGCAGACGGTGAAAATGTGGGGGTCGTGACCCCCGCGCGTGCCCTTGCCATGGCTGCGGATGTGGGCCTGGATCTTGTGGAGATCAGCCCGAATGCGGCTCCGCCGGTCTGCAAGATCATGGATTTCGGCAAGTTCAAATATGAACAGCAGAAACGCGAGGCCGAAGCACGCAAGAAACAGCACATCATCGAGATCAAGGAAATCAAGTTCCGGCCCGGAACCGACAAGCATGACTATGATGTGAAAATGCGTTCCGTCCTCAAATTCCTGGGGGAAGGCGACAAGGTAAAGGTCACCCTGCGCTTTCGCGGCCGGGAAATGGCGCACCAGGAGCTGGGTCTTGATCTGCTCAACCGCGTTGCCGCCGATGTGACCGAGGCGGAGGCGGGCAAGGTTGAGGCAATGCCCAAGCTTGAGGGTCGGCAGATGGTGATGATGATCGCCCCCACCAAGGTTTCCTGAACGCCGCCAACCATTCCCCGGGATGAATTCCGACAGGCCCTTGCCACTGCGCGAGGGCCCATCCCTACCGTATCAGGATTGCGCGAAAATCATTGACATTGGTGCCCGTGGGCCCGGGGATGAACAGATCATCCAACGCGGCAAAGGCAGACCAGGCATCATTTTCCGCAAGATCCGCCAGGGGGTCGCGCCCCATGGCCCGGAGCCGGGCCATGCTGTCACCATCGGCAAAGGCGCCTGCATTATCTTCCGAACCGTCAATCCCGTCCGTATCGGCAGACAGCGCGGCGAAGGGTACCCCTTCAGCGGCCAGAGCGAGGGAGAGCAGGAATTCACTATTGCGCCCGCCCCGCCCCTTGCCACGCAGGGTAACGGTGGTTTCCCCTCCCGACAGGATTACGACCGGACGCTGGAACGGGCGGTTGCGCAGGGCAACCTCACGCGCCAGGGCGGCATGAACACGGGCAACATCGCGGGCCTCACCCTCAATCGCATCGGAAAGGATCACGGCGGAGATTCCGGCCTCCTTTGCCCGCGCCGCCGCCGCCTCAAGCGAAATTCCCGCAGAGGCAATCACCCGGACCTCCTGCGTTGCAAAGACCCGATCGGCCGGATCCGGCGCAGCCCCTTCTTCGGCCGCGAGCCAATCGGCCAGTCTTGGGGGCAAGGCAATGCGCCAGCCTTGCACCAGCGCCCGCGCCTCGGCGCGGTCCTTCGTATCCGGAACGGTGGGACCTGAGGCCACTTGCGCGGGATCATCCCCCGGCACATCCGAAACGATCAGCGATACCAGCCGCGCCGGATGGCAGGCCGCCGCCAATCGTCCGCCCTTGATACCTGAAACCTGCTTGCGGATCGCATTCATCACCGAAATCGGCGCGCCAGACGCCAAAAGCGCCTCATTCAACGCGGCCTCATCCTCCAGTGTCAGATGCCCGGGCGGCATGGGCAAAAGCGCCGAACCGCCACCACAAACAAGTGCGATGACCAGATCATCCGCCGTCAATCCCGCCACCGCATCAAAAAGCGCCTGCGAAGCCGCAAGCCCGGCAGTATCCGGGACGGGATGTGCCGCTTCCATCACCCGGATATGGCGGGTTTCGCAACCATACCCGTATCGGGTCACAACCACCCCTTCGACCGGGCCATCCCAAAGCCGTTCAAAGGCGGCGGCAAGCTGCGCCACGCCCTTGCCAGCACCAATCACCACCACACGCCCCTTCGGGCGGGTAGGCAGATGGGGGCGCAAGGCGATATCGGGATCAGCCGCCGCAACAGCGGCCTCGAAAAGCCCGGTCAGGAAGATACGATCTTCAGGTGTCATGGCACAAAACCTGCAACAAGAATGGGCGTTCGTCACGAAGATCGGCCCATACACGACGGATACAGCCGGTCTGGGCAAGGACCATCAAAATTCGGGTTTGCGTTTTTCGCGGAAAGCGGCAAGCCCTTCGGCCAGATCCGGCCCCATGGCAGCCACCGCCCCGGCAAGGGCATCGATCACGCGTTCACGTTCCTCACCTTCGGCGGCATTGATCATCATCTTGCTGATCGCATTGGCGCGCGGTGAACGCTGTACAACCTGCGATATCAATGTCTCGGCGGTCGCAAGTCCCGCGCCCTTTTCCGTAACCTGATCCACCAGCCCCAGCCGCAATGCCTCTTCGGCACCGAAGACCTCACCGAAAAGCGTCATGCGCCGGACCGGCCCTGACCCGAAACGGCGCAGCGCGCGCTGTGTGCCGGACCAGCCGGGAATGATGCCAAGCGCCGTTTCCGGCTGGCCCAGTTTCACATGCGCTTCGGCAATGCGGTAATCGGCACAAGCCGCAAGTTCCAGCCCACCGCCCAGGCAATGCCCATTCAGCACCGCGATTACCGGTTGTGCAAGCCGTGCCAGCGCATCGAAGGCAACATGACCCTCACGCGCCCAATGGCGGGAAAACGCCTCCGGTGACCGGCTACTCCAGGCTTCGATATCACCACCGGCGCAAAAACTCTTTTCCCCTTCCCCCGTCAGGATCAGCACCCGCACATCGGAAGCTTCCACCCGGCGGCAGATCGGGATCAGCGCATCGACCATTTCCGCATCAAGCGCATTGAATTTCTCCGGTCGACGGATTGTCAGGCGCGCAACATGGCCTTCCAGCACCAGATCCATCCGCGGATCGCTCATAGCGTCAGCCCCATGACCCCTTCACGAAAAAGCCGATCCTCCATCACCTTCAGATCGGATGCGACATGAAGCGGCGTGGCTGCCTGATCAAGGATATCGCGCTGCAGGTCGAGCCCCGGAGCAATTTCCGTAACCGTCAGCCCCTGATCCTCAAGCCGCAATACGCAACGTTCGGTGACATAGGTTATGTCCTGCCCCTGCGCCCGGGCACGACGCCCCGAGAAGCTGACCTGATCGACCTTGGGGACGAACTTGGCAATCTTGCCTTCCTTGTCGATGACGAGTCTGCCATCCTCAACCCGCATCTTCGCGCCGGCATTGAAATTGCCCGAAAAGACGATCTTGCGCGCCCGGGCGGTGATGTCGACAAAACCACCCGCGCCGGCAGTACGATGCGGGGTCGCCGACAGGCGTGAGACATTGACCGAACCGTCGGCATCGATTTCCAGAAAGGACAGCAGCGAACAATCAAAGCCGCCGGCCTGAAAATAGAGGAACTGATGCGGCGAGGCGACAAAACATTCGGCATTGGCCGCACAACCGAATTTGAAATCCAGAAGCGGCACGCCCCCAACCGCCCCCTGTTCGATCATCCACGTCACCCGGCCATGCAGCCCCTCTTCAATCAGGACGCGCGGAACATTGGCGGAAATGCCAAATCCGATATTGACGGCCCAGCCATCCCTGAGCTCCTGCGCCACGCGGCGGGCAATGACCTTTCCGATATTGAATTCCGGTGTACGGAAACTGTCCAGCGGGCGAAAGACCTCGCCGGATATTGCAGGATCATGCGGGGTCTGGGTGGTCTGCCATTGTTCAGGTGCGACGACGATGACATCAACAAGGATCCCGGGAACGCGCACATCATGGGGCCGGATCGTCCCACGGGCGGCAAGATGTTTGACCTGTGCAATGATCTTGCCACCGGAATTGCGGGCCGCGAGGGCCATTTCCATCGCCCCCAGCGTCGCCCCTTCCTGTTCAAAGGTCAGATTGCCGTTTTCATCGGCGGTACTGGCCCGGATGATGGCAATATCGGGCTGGATCGGCGGGAAATGCAACCAGCTCTCACCCTCGAACTCCACCCGTTTGACAATGGGTTCAGCCCGGGCGGAGGCATTCATCGCACAGCCTTCCAGATCGGGATCGACAAAGGTTTCCATGCCCACCTTGGTCAGAACCCCGGGCCGCTTGGCCGCCCCTTCGCGCAGCATATCAAAGACAATACCGGAAGGAATATTCCAGGCGGCGACATCTTCGGCAAGGATCCTTTGCCAGATCTGCGGCGGTTCGGCTTTGGTCGGCCCGGACGGATAAGACCCGCCGATGATCTTGGTGATCAGCCCGGGTCTGGCAATATGATCGACACCCTTCGTGCCAAACATGTCCCCCGCCGCAATGGGATGGATGGCGGTAATGGATTTCGGCGCACCTTCCGCCTCGAACCTTTCGCCAATCGCCTGCAATACCGCATCGGGGCAACACAACCCCGAAGAGGAATTCACCGCCATGACAGCCCCGTCGGGTATCATCCGGGCCGCCTCTGCCGCGCTCTTGACCTTGGACATGGCTCCCCCCAATCAAAGAAGTAACTGTTTGGTTATTTATTAGCCTTTGCCGGGCAGGCTCGCAAGATCGAATTGAAAGGCAAAACAAAGCAGGGTGAAAAGGGCCATCCCGCCCCCATCCGGCCTGATCCGGTCAACCGATGCCTCGGAGAGTGCCGTAGAACGCGGATCACATTACATCACCGCACCGATCTGCCAGGGGACGAACTCCGCACCCCCGAAACCTAGGGCCTCGGATTTGGACTTCTCACCACTGGCGACCCGGATGAAGTGATCAAGCATCTG
The DNA here is from genome assembly GCA_047975325.1 of Pseudorhodobacter sp. Taxonomy (GTDB): domain Bacteria; phylum Pseudomonadota; class Alphaproteobacteria; order Rhodobacterales; family Rhodobacteraceae; genus JBKEDF01. Next base: position 88,107 of record JBKEDF010000032.1, read on the forward strand.
ACGGCCTTTTTCCTCGATACTCACACCCTCATCGATGATATCGCCGGTATTGATATCCATGTCTTCCTGCATGTGGCGATACATTTCGGAATTGGTCGCCACTTTGATGCAGGGCACGGGTTTGTAGCCCGAAACCGAACCGCGCCCCGTAGTGAAAACGATAAGATTGGCACCACTGGCAATCTGCCCGGTAACGGAACAGGGGTCATATCCGGGGCTGTCCATGAAGACGAACCCCTTCCGCGTGACGGCTTCCCCAAAAAGATAGACATCTTCAAGCGGGGCAGAGCCACCCTTGGCAACCGCCCCAAGGGATTTTTCCAGGATCGTCGTCAACCCGCCGCGTTTGTTGCCCGGGGAGGGATTGTTGTTCATCTCACCCTTGTTCCGGGCAGTGTAATCTTCCCACCAGCGGATACGGTCGATCAGTTTTTGTCCCACTTCGGCGGAAACCGCACGACGGGTCAAAAGATGTTCCGCCCCGTAAATCTCGGAAGTCTCCGACAGGATGGTTGTGCCACCCTGGGCGACCAGCAGATCCGACGCGCTCCCCAGTGCAGGATTGGCGGTAATGCCGGAATAGCCATCCGAGCCGCCGCATTGCAGCCCGATCACCAGTTCGGAAACCGGGATGGGTTCACGGCGATAGGCATCCGCAATCCCGGCCATCTCACGCAGGGCTTCAACGCCACGTTCCACGGTGCGGCGCGTCCCACCGGATTGCTGGATCGTCATATGGCGGAAATTGTTGTCGGCACGCATCCGGCCGGTACCGATCAGGTCGGGGATCTGCATCACTTCGCAGCCCAGCCCCACCAGAAGGATCCCGCCAAAATTCGGATTGCGGGCATAACCCTGCAACGTGCGCATCAGCGTCCGGTAACCCTCATCGCTGCCGGACATACCACAGCCTGAAGCATGGGCGATCGGCACGATGCCATCAACATTTTGAAGCGCCTTGAACCAATCGCTTTTCTCGGCTTCCTCCGCGATGAAACGCGCCACCGAACCGGAACAGTTCACGCTGGTCAGAACACCCAGAAAATTCCGCGTCCCGGCTTTGCCATCAGGGCGACGGTACCCCATGAAGCTGCGGGTTTCATCGGCTTTCGGCAGCGCACGCAGCTCGGAGGCAAAGGCATAATCCTGCACATGTTCGGACATGGCGATATTTTGCACATGGACATGCTGCCCCGCCGCAATATCGCAGGTCGCCGCGCCGATAATCTGCCCATAGCGGCGGATGTTTTCCCCCGTCGCAATGGCCCGATTGGCCAGTTTATGCGCGCGGGGAATACGATCCGTCACGGTAAGGCCATCAATTTCAGTGCCGGGCGCCAGATCGGCCAGCGCAATATCGACATTATCTTCGGGATGGAGGCGGAGTGTCTGTGGCATCTTCGTTTCAGCTATTTGGCGTGAGCGTGGACAGGGCCCTGTCGAGATGGGTATAGCCACCATCGACGAAAAGCCATTGCCCCGTGGTATGACTCGATTGCGGGGAAAGTGCAAAAAGAACGCTTGCCGCCATTTCGGTATCCAGGGTCATGCGCGCACCCAACGGAATACGGGCGGTAATTTCGGCAAGCTGGGCTTCGGGATCGTCCAGCGTATCAAGCCAGCGACGGTAGAGTGGCGTCATCACCTCGGCCGGGATTACCGCATTGACGCGCACCCCATCGCCGGCAAAAGCGGCCGCCCATTCCCGCGTAAGGCCAAGCTGCGCCGCCTTGGCAGCAACATAGGCCGAGGTTCCCCCCTGCCCCGTCACCGCCGTCTTGGACGAAATGTTCACCACCGCGCCCTTTTCGGCCTTGAGGTCATCCTGCAACAGATGAACCAGCGTGTAATAATGGATCAGGTTCTGGTTCAGGGAAGCGCGGAACGCCTCCGGCCCTGCATCAAGACCCACGCCGTCATTTGCACCGGCATTGTTGACCAGACCGTAAACCCGGCCCCAGCGCTTGTGGGTCTCGGTCACGGCCGCGCGGCAGGCCTCATCCTGCGTAAGGTCGGCCAGCACCCAGCCTGCACGCGGACAAAGCGCGGCAAGTTTTTCCAGAAACCCGGTTTCGGGCGCGCGACGGGCATAGATCACCGGGATCGCCCCTTCTTCGGCCAGCGCCAGTGAAACCGCCGCACCAATACCGGAACCTCCTCCGGTCACCACCACGATCCTGTCTTTCAGGCCGAGTTCCATCATCATCTTCCTTCAATTGAAAGGGGCGACCCCAATTATCCCGGAGCCGCCCGCCACCCATCCTGAACAGGATCAATCGTAGAGAACCGCCGCAATTTCAGGCGATTCGATATTGGATTTGTCATACCAGAAGAAACCGGTGTCTATATTGACCGGGACTTCTTCCCCCTTTGAGGCGGCAAGCGCGGCCTTCACGGTTTCATACCCGATACCAACCGGGTTTTGGGTTATCGCGCCGGCCATGGTCCCGTCCATGATCGCGGCCTTTTGTGCGGCACCGGAATCATAACCGATGACGACAACCTCGCTTCGAGCGGTTTCACGCTTGGCATTCAGAACCCCAAGGGCAGAGCCCTCATTGGCGCCAAAGACCCCCTTCAGATCGGGATGCGCGGTCAGGATCGCCTTGGTAATTTCGGTCGATTGCAACTGATCCCCACCGCCATACTGGATATCGACGATTTCAATATTCGGATGGGCTTCGCCGATCCGGTTCACGAAACCGTCGCGGCGGTCAATCCCGGTACGGGAAGTCTGGTCATGGACGACAACAGCCACCTTGCCTTCACCGCCGATCAATTCTGCCATCTTGTCCGCCGCCAGCGCAGCGGCGGCAATATTATCCGTCGAGGCGGTGGCAACCGGGATATCGCTGTCGACACCGGAATCGAAAGCGATGACGGGGATGTTCTTTTCCTGTGCCTGGCGCAGCAGCGGAATCGCGGCCTGGCTGTCCAGCGCGGCAAAGCCGATCGCCGTGGGATTCTTGGCAAGCGCCGCGGCAAGCATATCCATCTGCTTATCCACCTGGGCCTCGGTATCGGGGCCTTCAAAGGTGACTTCCACACCGAATTCCGCGGCCGCCTTGTCAGCGCCGGTTTTCACGGCCTGCCAGAACTGGTGCTGGAACCCCTTGGAGATGAGCGGAATATAAACCGCATCCTGTGCAGCGGCGAAATTCGCCCCGAATAGAACTGCCGTGGCCGAAGCTGCGGCAAGAAGGCTGCGTCTGTTAATCATGAGTCTCTACTCCCTTTGGTCATTGGGTAAAACGGGCCACCTGGCCCGCAACGTTCAGCCCGCCACCCGCCGGCGGCGCAGCATATCTGCGTAAACGGCCGCAATAATGATCAATCCGGTCACCACGGTCTGCCATTCTTGGGCAACCGACATGATCCGCAGCCCATTGAGCAGCACCGCCATGATCAATGCCCCGATCATCGTACCCAGGATCGAACCGCGCCCGCCGGCAAGTGACGTGCCACCGATCACCACGGCGGCAATCGCATCCAGCTCATAACCAAGCCCCAGCGCCGGTTGTGCCGAATTCAGCCGTGAGGCGATGATCAGCCCGGCAATGCCGCAAATCCCCCCGGCCAGCGCATATATGGCCGTTTTCCAGGCCTGGGCATTCACCCCCGAAAGCCGCACGGCCTCCTCATTCGAACCCAACGCAAAGCAATAGCGACCCAGCACCGTACGGTTGAGCACATAGCCAATGACCACCGCCACAACGAAAAGGATCAGCACCCCGTTCGGCACCGGAAGTGCCGGAAAGGCCGCCCCGATCAGCGATCCGGTGGAAATTTGCGGAAAACTTGGCGTATCGTTGAAATAGATGGGTTTCGTACCTGAAATCACCAGGCTCAGCCCCTTCAGGATCAGCATCATTCCCAATGTCGCGATGAAAGGCGGGATGCTCATCCGCGCCACCAGCGTTCCGGAAATGAAGCCGCAAAAGGCGCCCATGCCGATGGCCCCGATGATGCCGAAGGGCATCGGCATGCCCCAATAGGTCAACACCACCCCGGCCGTGACCGCACAAAACGTCATCAGCGTCCCAACTGAAAGGTCGATCCCGCCGGTGATGATGACCAGCGTTGCGGCAATGGCCAGTACGCCATTGACGCTGGTTGCCTGAAGAATCGCAAGGATATTGGATGTTTGCAGGAAGTTGGGCGAGGCCAGGGAAAAAAAGATCAGCAGCGCAATGAGACTGGCAAAAGCCAGGAGTTTCTGTTGCGCGCCAGATGTGGATTTCCTGGTGGCCGCCCCTGCGGCGGGAACGGTTGTCATGGGGTTGCGTCCTCCGTCGTCGCCTGTCGTTGCGTGGCCAGGCGCATGATATCTTCTTGGCTGGTTTCCGGACCACCGGGCAATATGCCGGTCAACCGTCCCTCACACATGACCGCGATGCGATGCGACAGGCGCAGCACCTCCGGCAACTCGGAACTGATCACGATGATGGCCTTGCCTTCGGCCGCAAGCCCCTGCATCAACTTGTAGATCTCGGCCTTGGCGCCGACATCGATCCCCCGGGTGGGTTCATCGAAGATCAGGATATCGCAATCCCGCAAAAGCCATTTTGCGACAACGATCTTCTGCTGATTTCCACCTGAAAGCAGCCGCGTCTCCTGACGATCGGATGGGGTGCGGATCTTGAGGCTCTGGATATACTCCTTTGAGACCTCTTCCAGCCCGCCTTCATCGATCACCCCGACATCGTTGCTGAAACGTTCAAGGCAGGTCATGCCGATATTGGCCCGCACATCAAGGCCAAGCGCCAGGCCGAAATGTTTCCGATCCTCCGAAAGATAACCGATGCCGGCGGCCACGGCATCCTTCGGACTACGGATCAGTGTCTTGTGGCCATGAATGGAAATTTCCCCCGATTCCAGTGGATCGGCCCCGAAAATGGCACGGGCCACCTCTGTCCGACCTGCCCCCATCAACCCGGCAAAACCCAGAATTTCACCCTGTCTTATATCGAAGGATACATCACGGATCACCCGCCCGCGATTGAGCCCCTTCACCTGCAACGCCATCGGCGCTGCAGAAAGATCGGGGATATTGAGCGTGGTCTGTTCCAGATCCCGTCCAACCATCATGCCGATGATGGTTTCGATCGGTGTGCCCTCTGCCTGAACCGTACCGACATAGGCACCATCGCGCATCACTGTCACCCGATCCGAAATCTGCAGGATCTCATCCATCTTGTGGCTGATATAGACAACGCCCACCCCTTCGGCCTTCAACTTGCGAATGATTGTGAAAAGTTCGCTGATCTCGGCATCGTTGAGTGCCGCCGTCGGTTCATCCATGATCAGGATGCGTGACCGGAAGGAAAGCGCCTTGGCAATCTCCGCCATCTGTTGCCGCGCGACGGACATGGTCCGCACTTCGGCGCGGACATCCATGTCCACATTCATCTGGGCAAAGATCGCCGCCGCATCGGCATTGAGCTGCGCCTCATCCAGACGCCCTAAACCACGCCGTGGTTCACGCCCGATGAAGATATTCTGTGCAACCGTCAGGTCGTTCATCAGTGCAAGTTCCTGATGGATGATCCCGATCCCCAGATCCTGCGCCGCGCGCGGCCCGTTGATCGTGACCGTCCTGCCGGATACCTCCACCGTGCCGCCATCGGGATGATAGATCCCCGAAAGTACCTTCATCAGCGTGGATTTCCCGGCGCCATTTTCCCCCATCAGGGCATGAACCTCGCCCGGTTCCAACTCGAACTGCACCGATTTCAACGCATGGACGCCAGGAAAATACTTGTCGATCCCCTGCATCCGGACGAGTGCTGTCATGCCGCCCCCCCGATCTGGACAACCGCCTTGACGATCCCGTCACGATCCGCCGCAAGGGCAGGAAAACGCGCGGGCATATCCGTCAGATCGATGACCTCTGACGTGATGGTACGGGCATCGATCCGCCCTTCGCGAAACGCGGCCATTACCGTGTGGAAATCCTCCGCCGTCGCATTGCGGCTGGCCATGAGCGTCATTTCCCTGCGGTGAAAATCCGGATCGGAAAAACACAGGTCATCCTTCACGATACCAACCAGGCAATAGACCCCCGTATGGGCGACAAGGCCGAACCCGGCCTCCATCGCGCCACGATTGCCGGTCGCATCGAAGACAATATCGAAACTCTCCGCCTCCAGCGGCGCATCCACCTGATGCAATGCCCCAAACCCGAAGGCACGCATTGCCTCCAGCCGTGCCATGCTGGTATCGCGCAAATGGACCTCCGCCCCCCGCAGCCGCGCAAAAAGCGCCACCCCCAGGCCAATCGGCCCGGCCCCGGTGATCAGCACGCGATCCCCCGCCTGCGGCCCGGCACGGCGCACCGCATGCGCACCGATGGCCAGAAATTCCGTCAGGGCCGCCGCCCCTTCGGGCAATCCGGTGGCATCATAGAGGTTTGTGGCAGGTACCGCGATCCGGTCACACATGCCGCCATCCACATGCACCCCAAGCACGGCAATATCGGCACAACAATTCGGCCGCCCCCGCATGCAGGCCCGGCAAGCCCCACAGGAAAGATAGGGATTGATCACAACCGGCTGGCCGGCTTTCCAACCTGTCGCCTCCATGGCGACACGGCCTGCAAGCTCATGCCCGATCACGCGGGGATATTCCAGAAACGGATGTTTGCCCTCGAAGATATGATAATCGGTACCGCAGATTCCGACTGTATCGATATCAACCAGAACCCAGCCTTCCGCCGCCTCCATGGGTCGGGGTGCTTCGGCCAGCGTGAAACGCCCCGGAGACACGCAGACCGCGCGCAGCATGCTCGGCGCAGCCGAACCCTTCATCCGTTCTTCCTCCCATCCCTGACGACTCATCCTCACGCCGTCAGTTGTTTGCGCCAACATGCACCGGCCTTTCGGGGTTGCCAACCGTTTTCAGACCAACACGTAATAGGACAATGGAAAAGCCAAACCCTATTCCATGGATTTGCCGAAGGTATCCCAGATCCTGTCAAGCCCGCGTTCGAAGGCTTCAAGATCCGCCCCCAGGCAGGCTTCGACCCTTTGCTGGAAATTGTCGGCCAGCGGCAGCAATTCCCGCATCATGCGTTCCCCCTTCGGGGTCAGCGCCAGATGAAGAAGGCGTTTATCCCCGGGGTTCGGACGTTTGGAAATCAACTTGCGCGCCTCAAGGCGGGCCACGGCACGGCTTACCTTGGATTTTTCCATCACCACCTGCTGTTCGATATCGCGGACCGAGCCCCCCCCTGAATGGATCAGATGCACCAGCACCCGCCAATCCGGGATCGAAATGCCGAAACGTTCACGATATTGATATGACAGCCCCTCGCTTAGCAACTGCGCCACGACCGCAGTCCTGTAGGGCGTAAAACCCGAAAGGCTGAAATCCCTCAAGTCCGCATCAGCCTGTCGTTCATCATGCCGTGTCATGTCTTTTCTGCCCTGCCCCACATGTCGACCATTCGGTTTTCCCGCCCATGCGACCACCCAAACAGGTTTTCATTGCAAACGCAACGTTTTACGTGTCAGTAGCCCCGTTCAAAACAGGAAACGGCACCAATCCCCAAAAAAGATCCGTGCCTCAGCCCTGGCCCCCGGCTGTCCGCCGTCCAGTGAAATCCGCAGCGCGGGAAGGCAACATGGTCATCACTGCGCGACGGGCATCGGCGGGCATGCCGGACCAGGCGGCGATCTCATCCAGGGTGCGCCAGCAACCGATGCAGATCTGCGCTTCGGGGTCAATGGTGCAGATATTCACGCAGGGGCTTTCAATCCTTTTCCTACGTTTCCCCGGGCGTGTCATCGCAGGTTCTGCCGTGACAGAACGGTCAAGCGGTCAAGCGCCCCTTGCAGGATATATCCCGCCGCAACGTGATCTATCACCTCCGCGCGACGTCTGCGGGATGTATCGGCCTCCAGCAGCGCACGTTCCGCCGCAACGGTTGAAAGCCGTTCATCCCAGAACCCCAGGGGCAAGAGTGTCAATGCCATGAGGTTTCGCGCAAAAGCCCGGGTGGATTGGGCCCTTGGGCCTTCCGTGCCATCCATGTTGCGCGGCAGGCCCAGAACAATCCCGGCCACATCGCGGCTGTCCAGAAATTCCAGAAGCGCCGCTGCATCCTTCGTGAATTTCACCCGGCGCAGCGTGTGATCGGGGCTTGCCACCATGCGCCGCCGGTCGGAGATCGCAATACCGATGGTTCTGGTCCCGAAATCGAGGCCGGCAAGGGCACCTTCCGGCGGCAGGGCGGCATGAAATTCGGTGAAATCGTCAAGGATGCTCATTGCACCACCCCTGCCCGCTCCGCAGCTTCCCGAAGGAGCGCCAATTCAGCTTCCCGGCCACTGAAATTTTCCTGCGCCTCGGCCCAGATGGCAGCCGCCCTTTCGGTTTCACCCAACTGGCCAAGCGCAGCAATCAAGCGGGCCCATTCCCCTGCCGTACCGCCCTGCGTGGCCAGACGGTCATTCAACCCTTCAACCATGCCACGGATCATCTCCGCGCGTTCCTCAGGGGTCATTTCGGCGGCAGCCTCGATATCTTCGGCGCCGGGCCCGGGTGAAACCGGTGCCATCGCGGGGGACGGCGCATAACGAACCCCCGCCATCTGCGCCAGTTCCCCGATCCCGGCACGCACCTCTTCCGCCCAACGACCATCCGGCGCAACCTGCAACAATTGCCGCCAGAGGCGGAAGGCCAGATCGTGCCGACCAACCTGCATGTTCAGGATCCCGGCCAGAAACAGTGCCGTATCATTGTCCGGCGCATCGGAAAGAACGGAACCGATCACCTCCTCGGCCTCAGGGGAAACCTGCCCACGCGCGGCCTGGATCATGAGCGTCGCCTGCAACAGGCGTTCCTCCCCTGTCGCGGCTGCGCCCCTGAGGGCCACAAGCCGTTCCTGCGCGCGCCAGGCTGCGTCGAAATTGCCCAGATTGGCCTCATGTTGCGCCAGAAATATCAGGCCCTGCGCCTCATCAGGCCGGTCAGCGACGGTTTGGCGAAGCTGCTCGACAAGTGCCAGATATTCGGGATCCTGCCCTGTCACGGCAGGCGCAGGCGGCAAAGATGCCTCCAGCCTGGCCTGATCCGGGCGGTTGGCACGCCGTTCCTCCGCCAGTTCCAGCCGCAATTGCAATGGCAAATCCGCATAGCCCGGCGCACCGATCCGGCCATAGATCCACCCGCCGGCCGCGAGCACCACCACCAGAGCTGCGATCACCGGCCATCCGGTCGGGACGGTCGACACACCATCGGCACCAAGGCGGGCTGCCTCACGCCGATCCGCCTCCAAAAGCCTGCGGGCAACCTCTGCCCTCAACCTTGTGGATTCCTCCTGAGAAACCGTCCCCCGCCGGGCATCGCGTTCGATCTCACGCAGCTGATCACGATAGACCTGTATGTCATGATCCACCGCAGGGTTTCCACCGCCGCGACGCAGGGCAGCAATCAGGATCGCCGCAACCGCCAGAACCATCGCGACCGCCAGAACAAGGAAAAGCCAATCCACTGCCATGCCTACCCCTTTCCTTGTCCCTCTCTAACCTTTGGGCCGGCCATGCGAAAGTCCAACTGCCCCGGCAGCAAGGCATGTGAGTTCACTATCCCTCGATCAGCGTCAGATCGGCCACGGGCGCGCAGGCTGCGCGAATACGATGAAGCAGGTTGAGCCGGTTACGCCGCAGGATTTCACTTTCCGCATTGACCTGCACGGTTTCGAAAAACGCATCAATTGGTGCGCGAAGCCGGGCGAGTTCGGCCATGGCGGCTGCGAAATCCTCAACCTTCATGGCCGGGGCAATCGCCGCCTCGGCCCGGTCAAGTACAGAAAAGAGCGCGCGTTCCACATCGGTTTCGGCAAATTTTACATCGGCACCGAAACTGTATTCCACCCCATCCTTCGCCTCGGCCTGACTGAGGATGTTGTTGGCACGTTTGAAACCCTGCAACAGGTTGGTACCATCCTCCGTCGCCAGAAATTCCGAAAGGGCGCGCGCGCGTTTCACAAGCAGAACCAGATCATCATTACCGGGCATCGCAAGGCAGGCATCAATGATATCATGACGGATACCTTCGTCGCGCAGGAACACCTTCAACCGGTCATGGAAGAAGGAAAGCAGGTCATCATGAACGGTATCCTCCCCTGCCGCCTTTGGCGAGGCTGCGTTCATGCCCCTGGTTGACCTCATGAGATCGAGCAGCCCCGCCCGTATCCCGTTTTCCAGCACCATCCGGATCACCCCCAGGGCCGCCCGCCGCAGGGCAAACGGGTCTTTCGATCCGGTCGGTTTTTCATCAATCGACCAGAACCCGGTCAGCATGTCTATCTTGTCCGCCAGCGCAACGGTTACCGATACCGGTTCGGTCGGCACGGCGTCGGACGGCCCCAGCGGCGAATAATGATCACGCGCGGCATCCGCGACGGGGGCGGCATGGCCTGCTTCCAGCGCATAATAGCGGCCCATAACGCCCTGCAATTCGGGGAATTCCCCAACCATGGCAGACCGCAGATCCAGCTTGGCGATCCGCGCGGCCTTCTCGGCCTGATCGGGATCGGCGCCAACCTTTTGCGCCATGTCCCGCGCAAGGGTGGCAATGCGGTTGACCCGATCGGCCTGACTGCCAAGCTTGTTGTGGAAGGTGACCGATTTCAGGCCTTTCTCCCAATCCTGCATCCCCGCCCGTGCCTCGCGCAGATCGTTGTCCCAGAAGAAACGCGCATCCGACAGGCGCGCGGCAAGCACCTTGCCATTCCCTTTCAGGATCGTTTCCCCCTGATCGGCGGTTTCGCGATTGGCAACGGTGACATAGGCCTCGATCCGGCCGGTTTTGGGATTTTTCACCGAAAAGAACTTCTGATGTTCCTTCATCGAGGTACGCAGCACCTCGGGCGGCAGGTGCAGGAAATCTTCCCCGATATCGCCCATCAGCACCACCGGCCATTCCACCAGTCCCGCAACCTCCGCCAGAAGCCCGGCATCGGGAACAAGTTCCAGCCCCCTGGCAAAGGCCAGATTGCGGGCCTCGGCCTCGATATGTGCTGCGCGTTCTGCCGGATCGAGCATGACAAAGGTCCTGCGCAATCTGGCGCGGTAATCGTCGAATCCCGTCACGGCAAAGCGACCCGGCGCCATGAAACGGTGGCCTTCCGTCATATCCCCTGCCTGCAGATGGTCGATCGTCAGCGGCACAACTGTCGATCCGGCCTCATCGGTCAGCAGGCACAGAATGGAATGCAGCGGGCGTACCCAGCGCAGATTGCCGGCACCCCAGCGCATGGATTTTGGCCAGGGGAAGGTGCGGATCGCGGTTTCAACCGCTTCGGCCACAATCTGCGCCGCCTCACGACCGGGCCTTTCGGTCACCGCAAACCAGACATTGCCCTTCTTGTCCTCGCGCAGTTCCAGTTGATCCTGCGTCAGACCAGTGGATCGCAGGAAACCCTGAATCGCCTTTTCGGGCGCACCTTCCTTGGGCCCCTTGCGTTCCTCCCGTACCGCCTGGGATTTTGCCGAAAGCCCCTCAATGACCAGAACCAGCCGGCGTGGCGTGGAAAAAACACCCGCCGAAACATAGGCCAGGCCAGCCTCCACCAATCCGTTGGTGATCAGCTTCTTCAGGTCCTCGCCAGCGCGGACCTGCATCCGGGCGGGTATTTCCTCGGAAAAGAGTTCAAGCAGAAGGTCGGGCATATCGATATCCTCGGGGCATCGGCATTCGGGTATCAGCGGCTGGGGGGAGGCGGACAATCGGCAGGGGCAGGCTTGCCGTCAAACACTTCCCGACCACATCGATTGATCTGGGGCCAGGAAAAACCCCGGCCATCAGGCATTACCGCAATTACGCGGTCAATCCCGTATTCATGATTTTCTGTTCCAAGCCAAATGGTTGCAATACCATCCTCAAGTGCCGTGCCAATTTCCTGCGCATCGAAACAGTCAAACCAGTTCGGCGCGACAAGGGGCTCTGCACCTTCATAGGGCAGGAATTCCGTACGTTCGGGCTGGACAGCAAGCCGGAAACAGGCACGATAGCGGATCGGTGAGCTTTCTGCATCGATACCGCGAAAATCCTCAATCGCCAGTTTTTCCGCACTACCATCAAGGCGTGTTATCATCACGCGCGCCTCTGCACTGGCAGGATCAATCTCGTTGTAATAGCCATAAACCTGCAGGTAATAAACCGCACCTCCGACAAGAACCGCGGACAGGATGATAATGATGGCAGCAATACGACCTGTCATATCCAATCCAGATTCACATGGTTGGGCGCATATTTTTCCGCAAAATCCGTGCGCAGCGCCCGATATCGGGGGCGTAGGTCCTTGAACTTGCGTTCATGCGTTTCAACAACGGTGCAGCGGATCCGGGCAAGAAGCCCCGCCGCATCCATTGCCTCCAGCAAGTCAAGTTCGGCCCCTTCGATATCAAGCTTCAGAAAGGTAACTTCACCCCGTTTCGCCATCAGATCTGTCAGGAAAGCGGGAAAATCGATGACATCGACCTCCACCCCCGATCCGTCGGCAATGCCACGACCGCCGGGCAGAAGCGTGCTTTTGACCGAACCACCCACGGGATTGTCATCGAAATTCGCGGCGCGCATCAGTCGCAATCGCCCTGCCCGTGCCGCAACCGCCTGCTGACGAATATCAACATTGGACCGGGAGCCGAGCCTTTCGGTAATCCGGCCAATCGCATAGGGATCGGGTTCGAAGGCAATCACATCCGCACCGGTATCGGCCAGCGGTTCGGCAATATCGCCAATATTGGCCCCGCAATCGATGGCCAGATCCCCGGGCCGCAGCATCGCAAGCACACCGTTGAGGAAACCATGCGCACGGGCATGACGCAGGTTTCGCTTTTCTCGGCGGCGTGCCTTGTCGAACCGCGCCTCAAGCGCGGCCAGCCGTTCTTTGGCAGAATCTTCCGGGTCCGGGCTGTCGGATGGTACCCCGTTCATGGCGCAGCACCACCTGCTTCGGTCAGCACGAAGGCATCGGCGCATTTTCTGGCCAGTGCCCGGACACGGCCGATATAAGCCTGTCGTTCGGTAACCGAAATCACCCCCCGCGCATCAAGCAGGTTGAACAGGTGCGACGCCTTGATACATTGATCATAGGCCGGATGCGCCATGATGATGGCACGCCCCGTGGCATCTTCTTCGGGGGCGGACAGGATCCTTTCGCATTCCGCCTCGGCATCCACAAAATGCGAAAACAGCATCGCAGTATCGGCCTGATCAAAATTCCAGCGGGAATATTCCCGTTCAGTCTGGCAAAACACATCACCATAGCTGAGCGGGGTCGGGCTGTCGGGGGAATTGTAGGGCATCTCCATCACATGGTCGACGCCAAGAACATACATGGCCAGCCGTTCCAGCCCATAGGTCAGTTCACCCGAGACCGGCTTGCAATCATGTCCGCCGACCTGCTGGAAATAGGTAAACTGGCTGACCTCCATCCCGTCGCACCAGACTTCCCAGCCAAGCCCCCAGGCGCCCAGAGTCGGGCTTTCCCAATCATCTTCGACAAACCGGATATCGTGCAGGTCCGTATTGATGCCGATGGCGCGCAAACTGCCAAGATAAAGGTCCTGCAGATCCGGCGGCGAAGGTTTGATCAGCACCTGATATTGATAATAATGCTGCAAACGGTTGGGGTTTTCGCCATAGCGCCCATCGGTAGGACGGCGCGAGGGTTGCACATAGGCCGCCGCCCAGGGCCTGTCCCCAAGCGCGCGCAATGTCGTCGCGGGATGAAAGGTCCCGGCACCGACCTCCATGTCATAGGGTTGCAGCACCGCACATCCCTTGCCGCCCCAATAGCTCATCAGGCGCAGGATGATCTCCTGAAAACTGCGCGGGGCACTTGGGGTGGTGGCGTTGGTCATGCAGGATCCTCGGCACTTTGTTTCGGGCCTTCGTTTAGGCGCATGGGGAAGGAGGGTCAATCCAAAGCTCCCGGATATGCCGCCCCAGATAGGCCGACACCGGATAAAGGCGCGAAGATAACGCAGCGAAATGCCCTTCGCTCTGGTAAATCGGGTCAATTTGTGCTTTTCGCAGGAGCATTGCGACGGACTTGCACGGATTTTCATATGCGACAGATAGCTTTCCTTCTGACCTTTTGTGCCGGGGTCATTCTTTCCACCCCGCTTTTGGCACAGGAACGCGCCTGGGTTCAGATCGAGGCGCAGCCGGGCCTGGCCCAGGCAGAGGAACGTGCGCGCGCCTATGCACAGGCCTTCCCCGATGTCGCAGGCTTTCAAATGGGCTCCGGCTGGTATGCAATCGTTCTGGGTCCCTATTCACCCGATGACGCGCTGGCACGGCTGGCCGGTCTCAGGGCGGAAAACCTTATTCCCGGCGACAGTTTCATCGCAGGGGGATCGGCCTTCCGGCAACCTTTCTGGCCGCCCGGTCGCGATCCGGCGAATGAACCGATGCTGGGCGCGGCCCTACCCGAGCCCATCGCAACAGTCCCACTGGCCAACCCGGAGGAACCTGTCACCGGAGATCCCGCCAATACCGTGCAAATTCCAGAACCCCCCGTGCTGCCCGATGAAACCCCTGCCGAGGCACGCCGTTCCGAATCGCAGCTAAGCCGGGCCGAACGCGAGGAGTTGCAATCCGCCCTGCAGTGGTTCGGTCATTACTCAGCCGCAATTGACGGGGCTTTCGGACCAGGCACGCGGGCCTCCATGACGGCCTGGCAGGTGGAGAAGGGATATGAGGAAAGCGGCATCCTGACTACGGCACAGCGCGCCGAATTGCTGAATGACCTGGCCAGGATCCGCGCCGATCTGGGGCTTTCCACCGTCACCGAGGCGGAATCGGGGATTGAGATATCCCTGCCACTGGGGTTGGTGGAATTCGACCAGTATGAACCGCCTTTCGTCCACTACCGCGAAAAGGCCGATAGCGGGCTCCGGATCGCGCTGATCTCCCAACCTGGCGATCAGGCTGCGCTTTCGGGACTTTACGATATCCTGCAAACCCTGCGCGACGTACCCCCCCAAGGGCAAAGGAGCCTGAATGAACGTGGGTTCACCATAGAGGCGCAGGACGCCACCGTGGCCTCCTATACGCGGGCCGAATTGAGCCAGGGGCTGGTGAAAGGCTATATGCTGATCTGGGATCCGACCGATCCCGAGGCAGCGCGCCGTGCCGAAAGCGCCACCAAGGTAATGCAAACGAGCTTTCGCCCGATTGGGGGCCGCGCGCTGGATCCCGGGCTGATCACGCTGGATGACAGCGCAAGACGCGGGCTTCTGGCAGGCATGGAGGTGCGTAAGCCCACCCTTTCGAGGTCAGGTTTTTATGTTTCTGCAAGCGGGGACGTTCTGACCACGACGGAGGTCCTGCAATCCTGTAACCGCATCACGCTCGATCACGATACGGATGCCGAAACGATCTATTCCGATGCGCAAACGGGGTTCGCCGTATTGCGGCCGGTCAAACCGCTGGCACCCAGAAATTTTGCCAGCTTCGCAACCAAGGCACCCCGGATCGGGCAGGAAATTGCCCTGGCGGGCTACACCTATGAGGCAGCACTGCCCGCCCCTACACTGACCTATGGCACGCTGGAGGATCTGCAGGGGCTGGAGGGTGAGGACAATCTCAACCGGCTGTCACTGGCACCGCTTCCGGGCGATGTGGGTGGCCCCGTAATAGACGGAACCGGCGCAGTTCTGGGCATGCTCCTGCCCAAGGCCACGCCTTCGGGAAGGGTATTGCCCGAAGGAACGGCCTTTATCGCCGATGCCGACAATATCGCCTCCACGCTGGCCGGGACCATCGAACTGACCCGGATCGAACAGACAGGGGCACTGGCACCGGAAGACCTGACCAATCTGGCCACCTCCATGACGGTACTCGTCTCCTGCTGGAAGTGAGCACATCTCCACGGTCTTAATGAAGTGATACCTGTAAGGAATCCCATCCTCGCTGCATATCACCTGCAAGTTGCCTGCGTGTCTCATCGTCTATCCAGGCGCTGTCCAGACCTGCCCACATCATGCCCTCTATCTGTGTCAGGTCCGCCCCGAAATCGCGGTGCATCGACGCCCAAACCCGGTTTGGTGTGGTATTGTGAAAGGTCGGATCATCCGTATTGGGGTGCAGTCTGAGGCCGGAAGCCAGCATTCGCCGGATCGGGTGTTTCCGGGCCCATTCCTTACGCGGAAGCGTGCGCATGTAGTAGGAATTCGTCGGCACGATAGTCACGATCAGGCCGCGTTCCACGACGCGGGCCAACAGGGCGGGATTGTCGAGTATGGTGTAGCAGTGATCTAGCCGATCAACCTGCAACAGGTCCAGCGCCGTTTCGATATTGCGCCAATGGCAGCCGAATTCACCGGCGTGCATCGTGGTTTTCAGGCCCGCTTCGCGCGCCATACGATAGGCCTTCCAGAATTTCTCAGGCGGGTGACCGGTTTCCAGATAATCGGCGCCAAGACCAACGGCACGCGGGTCAGGATTGGCCAGCGCGCGTTGCACCATGATCACCGCATCCTCCGGATCGGCTTCGCGGTCGATCGCATGAATCAGGCGCGATACAATCCCAAGCTTTTCTTCGGCCGCTGCCATTGCCGATGTGATCGCCGCCTGGATTTCGGCAAAATCCAGTTGCGGGCTGTGGTGCAACGTACCCGTCGAGTTCCAGAAAAGTTCCGTATAGCGCGTATTTTCGCGGGCCATGTCCTCAAGACATTCCCAGGTCAGCCGATAGAGATATTCCGGCGCCGTGAAAATATGTTCCTCCATGAAGCGAAAGGCATGAAGGACACCCTTGGGCTTCTCCCCGCGAATGTAGAAAGCGGCAACCTCGGCGTCGGTGATGGGCGCATTGTTGAGGCGGGCAAGATCCTGAAAGGTGGCTTCACGGATGGTCCCGTAAAGGTGGCAATGGATATCAATCTTCGGCAAGGCCGCAAAGAATGCATCGGGAAGAAACGAGGGTTGGGTCATGGGAGTCTCACTCGGGGTCAGATACGGGACAGCGCCTCAAGGCAAAGCTGCCGGACTGCAGGCGCATCGACTTCGGTTGCCAGGCTCGTATTCGGCGTGGCGCTGAGAAAATCCACCACCGTCCGGCCACGGGATACCCGGCCCTGGCATTCAACTACCATATGCGCGGGTGTGAAGGTAAAAAGATCCGGGGCAATCAGTGCCGCCGCCGCAACGGGATCATAGAGCGCCATCGCGGGGCGGCCCCGGCTGAGCGCAATATCCAGATAGCCGCCAAGCAGACGTTCCATGGCCTTTCCTTGCGGGCCACCATCAGCATGCAACCGGTCGACATCGCTTTCATCAATCAGGACCTTGCGGCAGGCATCCAGGTCGATCATCCGCAACGCCAAACCCCGATCCAGCAGGATCTGCGCGGCCTCAGGATCGGCAAAGGCATTGAATTCCGCGGCTGCCGTATGGTTTCCCCGCCCCACGGCCCCGCCCATCCAGACCACCTGGCTGATCCTGTCCAGAAGATCGGGACGGGCCAGTGCCAGGATGGCCAGATTGGTCAGAGGACCAAGTGCAAGAATATCGCAAGGGGTCTCTGCACGTTCCAGCCAGTTACAAAGCGGGGTCAGAAAATACGAAAAGACTGGTTTCGGGAACTGCGAAAACAGCGGCTCCTCCCCCCGAAGCGGCAAACCGGTTTCACCCAAAATCCGCTGCGCCGTTTCAAGCGGCCCGACAATCGGGCGATCAGCCCCGGCAAAGATCGGAGAATCCCAGCCAAGCAAACCCGCAAACCCGGCGGCATTTCGCGCCACCTGATCCAACGGCGCATTGCCACTGACCAGGGAAATGCCTGCCACCTGACGATGCTGCATGGCCAGAATGATCGCGAACGCGTCATCACTGCCCATATCCGTGTCGATCCAGAGATCAGTCATCAGGCGGCTTCCAATATGACGGCCTCATCCTCGGGCAAGTCGAAACGGATGGCTTCCCCTTCCTTGTAGGCAGGCAGGTCGGCCTTGACGCTGCCCTTGATCTGGCCAAATTCGGAATCGATTACATAGGTGCGGTAATCGCCCCCGAATGACATACCCCTGATACGACCTTCATAAGGGCCTTCACCCAGCCGTATGGCATTCGGCCGCCAGGCATGGTCACGCCCATCCTTGCCCTTCATGATATTTTCAAACCCAAAGAAATCCGCAGCAAACCGGCTGCGCGGGGCATTGTACATTTCTTCGGTCGTGCCTGATTGAACGATCTTTCCATCTTTCATCAGGACGATCCGATCCGCGAGGGCAAGGGCCTCTGCCTGATCATGTGTGACAAAGATCATGGTGACACCGGTCGATTTCTGGATATCCTTGAGAACCATCTGCATTTCCAGCCGCAGCCGCGCATCCAGATTTGACAGCGGCTCATCCAGCAGCAGTACCTTCGGTTCGACAACAAGCGAACGCGCCAGTGAGACCCGTTGTTGCTGCCCGCCCGAAAGGTCGGGTGTCAGCCGGTTGGCAAATTTACTGAGTTCGACAGCTTCCAGCGCCGCCATCACCTTTTCCCGGATATTGGGTGCCCTGCGCATTTTCAGGCCAAAGGCAACATTTTCGAACACCGTCAGATGGGGAAAAAGCGCGTAGGACTGAAAGACCAGCCCCACCTCACGCTGCGAGGGGGGAAGACGGGTAACATCACGCCCATCAATTGCGATCGATCCGGATTCAGGGGTCATCAGCCCGGCAATGGCCCGCATGGTGGTTGTCTTGCCGCAGCCCGAAGGACCCAGCAGCGCAATGAGTTCCCCCTTGCCTATATCGAAACTCAATTCGGGAACGGCAACGGTTTTGCCATAGGCGAGAGTGAGTTTGTTCAGAGAGACATAGTCAGACATAGCGAGAGAATCCCAGAAATTTTTCGGCGAGAAAGACAATCCCGACGGACATCACGGCCAAAAGGCAGGCCAGGGCGGCAACGGACGGGTCATAGGTGGTTTCCATATAGGCAAGCATATCGATCGGAAGCGTCCGCACACCCGGCCCCGACAGGAAAAGCGATACCGGCACCTGGTTGAACGAGGTGACAAAACCCAGGATGAATGCCGCCAATATGCCTCCGCGGATATTGGGAAAGACGACACGAAAGAACGACCCCAACCGGGAACAACCCAGGATCAGCGCAGCCTCTTCCACATCGACACGCAGGTTTTGCAGGGACGATGTCACAACGCGTACCGCATAGGGCAAAACCAGTGCCGAATGCGCCAGAAACAGGGCTGCCATGACGGTAAACCCGGTCGGAATGACAAGATAACGCAGGAGGGCGAGCCCGACGATGATCCCCGGCACGATGATCGGGGAAGAAACGATCAACTGGATCGCACCCGCCCCCGGAATATCGTAACGCGCAATTGCGTAGGCAGCCGGAACACCGATCAGCAATGCCGTCAGCGTACCAAAGACCGCGAGGATCATCGAGATCACAAAGGAAATCCGAAAACTGTCAATGGTAAAGACCTTGACGAACCACTTCAGCGAAATCCCATCCGGCGGGAAGGCAAGGTTATTTCCCGCAGTCATCGCGGACAGGATGATGATGATGAACGGCCCGATCAGGAAGGTCAGCGTCAGGCCGATGATCATCCAGGTGGTTGCATTCGATGATTTCATCTCAGGCCCTCCGGTTGCGCGGCTTTGCCAGCCGCTTGAGGAGCAGATTCGTGACTATGCTCATGACCACGAGGATCATTGCAATCACACTGGCAGCCGCAAAATCATTCGCCACGGTGACGCGCTGATAAAGCAATGTCTCCAGCATCAGGACCTTGGAACCACCAAGAATTGCCGGGGTGATATAGGCCGTCATCGATCCGGCAAAAACCAGCGTCCCGCCCACGACCAGCCCCTCACGGGTAAGCGGCAGAATGATCCTGACAAACACGTTCAACCAGCTTGCCCCCAGAACGCGGGCAGCCGGAATAACATCACGCGGCATGTTTTCCATTGATGAGATAAGTGCAATGATCATCAGCGGCAGGAACAGTTGCAGCAGCCCGATGAACACGGCGGTTTCGGTAAACAGGATCCGGATGCCGGTCTCGGACAGTCCCAGCCCGATCAATACCTGATTCACCAGACCTGTCCGGCCCAGAATGACCAGCCAGGCATAGGTTCGCGCAACCGGCGAAATCATGAGCGGCAGGATGATCAGCGCGAAAACCCTGCCACGGCTTTTCGGAGGAAGCTGAACGATGCTGAAAGCAGCCGCATAACCGATGACCGCCGATGTCAGCGTGACCCACAGCCCCAGACGCAATGACCGCCAGAAGACCGTGTTATTCAGGTCGGATGAAAAGAAATCGACATAGGCGTTCAGGCTGAAGCCGCCCTCGCTGCCGGTGAAGGCTTCGGATAACAATATCCCCACCGGCAGCAAGAAGAGCACTGCGGCAAACACCGCCGCAGGCAGGACCAGAAGCAGGCCCGTTTTCTTGTTTTCAAACATCGCTCGGGTCCGTTTACTGGACGACTGTGCTGTTCCACAGCTCCAGCCATGCATCGCGATTGTCGAGGATGGTGGCGGGGGCCATGATCTTCAGGCTGTTGATAAGATCGGCACCGACCGTCAGGCCTTCCGCCGCCTCCGGGGAAACCTCAACCTTGCTGTTGACAGGGCTGTCGACCAGGGCTTCGGCCAAGGCCAGCTGGATTTCCGGCGAAAGCCAGAAATCCATGAACTGAAGTGCCAGGTCGACATTTTCCTCGGAAATCCCCTGCGGCATGATCATCACGTTCATATCACCGAACTGACCTTCTGCGGGCTCTGCCCATTTCATGTCAAAACCATTGTCCTTGAAACGACTCCAGGCAAAACGACCAACCGGCGCGACCCAGACTTCCTCCTGCTGAACAAGCTGTGCGAGTTGCGATGACCGGGTGTAGAAGGTCGCGATATCCGCTGCATGTTCACCAACACGTTCCATCGGCGCCTTGAGCGATGTATCATCATCCCCCATGGCATTGCCAATCATCCAGAGCGTCTTGGGGCCCTGATTGGTGGTGATATCGGGCAACGCGACAAGGCCCTTGAGTTCAGGTTTGAAAAGATCGTTCCAGCTTTGGATATCGATCTTGTCGGCGCGATACACGATGGATGTCGCATAGATGGTATAACCGACGGCCTGCCCGTTCCCCAGTGGGTCTTTCGCCACATCGAAGATATCGGCATAGTTGCTCAGTTTCGCGGTATCGATTTCCTGCAGAAGATCCTTGCGCGACAGGGCCAGCGCATCATGTACTGACAGAACCGCCATGTCGATTACCGGCTTTTCCCGGTTGGCTTCGATCTTTGACATCCGTTCAATCGAATTGCCGGTCTCCACAACGAGGTTGCAGCCGCAGATTTCCTCAAACGGGTCATAGACGAGTTCCTTGAATTCGTCCTGCGCGAAAGCATAGACCGAAATGGTCAGCGTCTTTTCCTGCGCCAATGCGCCCGTGGCGCAGAAGGCCCCAAGGGCAGCAGCCCCCATGAGCTTAGTCACTTTCATCACCATTCTCCCTGTTGCTGGCTGTTGAAACGGTTTCACGCGAAATCAAATGCATGGGAACGACATCGCCCCAGCGACCATCCCCGTCATTGATAAGCTGGATCAGCCGATCAATGGCGCGATTGCCAAGTTCCGTCTCGGAAGTGCCGACCGTGGTCAATTGCGGCCGGACCATCAACCCGAGATCAAGATTATCAAACCCGGTCAGACTGACATCCTGCGGGACCATCATTCCGGCCTGCCCCAGTTCCGTCAGAAGGCGCAGCGCGATGGTGTCGGAGGTGCAGGCAATGGCCGTCACCCCCGAACGGATGGCGGCAGGAATATCGGGATCGTCCTCAAGCCAATCCTGCGAGATCGTACTGCCGGCGCCCGCAGCAGACAGCATCCCGGCAATCCGCGTGCGCTGTACCAGCGATGACCTGGTTTCACCGACACATAGGATATTGCGGTGTCCCGCCTCTTGCAGATGTTCAGTCAGCAGCGCACCACCGCCCGCATGATCTGCCGATATCATGTTTTGCGGCGCACCCGGCGCATCGATAACGGCAACGGGAATGGGTTGCGTGCCAATTTCGGTACCCTTGCGCGGAATGACGACAAGTGCATCCGCCCCAAGATCGACCAGTCTGCGCAGTGCCTCATCCTGCATTTCGGCGCTGTCGCGACTGTCGGCAATCAGGACCCCATATCCGCGTTCTTCCGCTGCGGTCGCGATGGCCCGCGCCATCCGGGGAAAAAGAACATTTGAAACATCCGGAAGCACCAGCCCGATTAGGTTGGTTCGCCCCGTGCGCAAAGCCTTGCCGTTCTGATCCGGACGATAGCCCAGCTTTGCGGCTTCCTGTTTGATACGTTCGATCATCGCGGGGGAAACACGGCCCTTGCCCGACAGGGCAAGTGAAACGGTGGCCGTTGAGACCTGCAGGTTTCGCGCAATATCGGCAAGCTTCGGCTTCATTGGCCCCCATAGACGGACTGTCAGTCAAAAGAGAATAGATTAATCGATTAATCATTAGGCTATAAAGCAGAACTTTTCAAGCGCCGTTTTATGCTTGCACCAGGATCTCGCGGGCAATCCTTTCAAAAACCTGATGCCCAACGGAAAGTGCCCTTTCATCAAAATCGAAATCTTGCGCATGATGCGGGGCGGTTATGTCGGCACCAATGATGAAATAGGCGGCTGAACCGCCCCGTTCCCGAACATGACGAATCATTTTCGAAGCATCGTCGCCACCGCCTATCGGCCAGCTTTCAACCAGGTCCAACCCGTCAATGGAGCCGGCCGCCTGCCGCACAATCGTAATCGCAGCGGGGCTGTTTTCATTCCCTTCCATCTGCGAAACGACATTCAGTGAATATTGCACCCCATGCATGTTGGCCGCCCCAGCGATGATGTCGGTGGCACGATCCCACATGTAACGATGCCCGGCCTCCGTCTCCGCGCGCAGTTCAAGCAACATGTCGCATTGATCCGGGATGATATTGAACGTGGTCCCCGCCGTCATCTTGCCGACATTGACAAAGGTTTCCTCGCCGGCAACGCGGGAAATTGCCTGAAGGTTCAGCGCTGCTGTCGCCCCTGCCAGAAGGGCATTGCGCCCCTCTTGGGGCGCCATGGCCGCATGGGATGACCGGCCCGCAAAACTCAGTTCAACCTTGCTGGACCAAAGAAATCCGGTCGCATCAGCGGCAAGCTTTCCGGATTCGAGGAAACATCCCAGATGGGCCACAAAAAGGTAATCGACATCATCCAGAATTCCGGCATCGATTATCGGTTTCGCCCCACGTCCGCCTTCTTCGGCCGGCTGAAAGATGAATCGCAGCGTACCCGCAAGATCCTCCGCTTCAAACAACGACCGGGCGGCACAAAGCCCGATCGCAACATGGCCATCATGGCCACATCCATGCATCCGGCCAACCCGTTGTGAGACAAACCCCTCCTGCTGCGGCAGATGACCCGGATCCGGAGTTTCATCAAGGGTCAACGCATCCATATCGAAACGGAAGGCCAGAACGGGCCCATCACCAAAACGCTTTTCCGCCACAACCGCGGTCATGCCACCGGCCATCCTGTCGATCCAACGCGCAATGCCGCCATTGGCCAATGCTTCAGCCTTGGCCAGCGCCTCCTGTTCGGCATCCGGGGCATTCATCACCGAGGCGGCAACCATCACATCCGAACCGCATGCAACCCTGAAACCCAGGGCATCCAGACTTTCGGCGATACGCGACGCTGTCCGGTATTCCTGAAAGGCGGTTTCCGGAAAACGGTGAAGATCACGCCGGATGGCAATCTCGGGCGCATTTCCCAAGGAAAAACCATCTGAAAAATAGGCCATGTATCCGGATCCCTTGCAGCAAATGAATGAATTTACAGGCAGCATGGCCATGCTACAAAGTCAATTGATCCACAGACGACTCTCACCAGAGAATCAACAATTGAGACATGACCGCATAAGGCGTTGCAATGTTCCATGTACCAGATTTTGATCTCAAACGCGCCGGGAGGGGGATTTGAGTTTCTTGCACCTGCGGGCTGCCCCCAAGGATATCAGGCGCATTTCGGCCTCACTGTTTCTGACACGTGGCGATTCCGGCCGCAACCTGAGCGCCTTCTGGGTGCTTCTGGTACTGGCCGGCGTGATTGCCTCAGCGGGTGTTGTGGCCGATTCAACGGCAACGGTAATCGGCGCCATGATTGTTGCCCCCCTCATGAAACCGATCCTGGGAACCGGTCTTGCGCTGGTTCTGGCCAATCGTGACCAGTTGATCAAATCGATGTCACTGGCGCTGGGCGGTGCGCTCGCGGTGATCGTCGTCGGATATCTGTTCGGACTGATCATTCAGTTGGACGTCACGGCCGACACGAACACACAGGTTGGTGCAAGGGTAAGCCCGCGCCTGATCGATCTGATCGCCGCGATTGCAACCGGCCTTGTCGGGGCCTTCGCGATCCTGCGTGAAGATGTTTCCGACACATTGCCGGGCGTTGCGATCGCCATCTCCCTGGTGCCACCGCTTGCCGTGGTTGGCCTGACGATGGAATCGGGCGCATATGAACAATCCTTCGGGGCGCTTCTGCTTTTCGGAACCAATATGGCCGCCATCATCGCAACAGGCATGATCCTGATGCTGATCGCACGGGTTCGCGATGCCGCCGTTCAGGCGGATGAGCCGGTTGGCTTCCTGCACAGCCATGGCATGATCGCAGTGGTCGTGGCCCTTACCGTTTTTGCAATTCCACTTGGTTATGGCAGTCACCGCGTCATTCAGGAACAGACAACCATCATAAAGGTGAAGCCCATAGCGACCGAATGGGCGACAAATTTCGGGTGGCAGGTCTATTCGATCCGTGTTCAGGGGAATACCCTCATGGTAACGGTTTTCGGCCTTCCTCCCGAGGCTGACGGTAATGACCTGCGTGCCCGGCTGGATGCCATCGGGCTGCAGGATTTCAATGTCACCATCCAGCTCTTTGCATCCGTGTCACGCAATTTCCCTGCTGCCGTTACTGAAATATCGCTGGTGGAAAGCCCCTGACCTTTGGGGGCCTTTGTTCCCGCAGGCCCCTGCGCCATTGGCAGGGCAATTGGAAACCACCTGCCCGGGATCCCGCCCCGGCGCAGATCAAAGCCTGGAGGAAATGACCCCGGTATTGAAACCGCCCTGCCGCAATTCGCCAAACAGGCGTTGATATTCCAGTTTCGGGCAACGGTCCTGAACCACCCTCATCCCCTGCGCTTCGGCCAATGTGGCGGCCCCGGCATGCGTCACGCCAATCTGCATCCAGACGGTGCGCAGATGCGGGAGATGCGCAAGCCCCTCTTCCACCACCGGCAGGACATGTTCCGGGCGTCGGAAGATATCGAGCATGTCAACCCGCAGATCAGCCGGAATATCACTGAGCCGGGCCATGACCTTTTCGCCAAAAAGTATCTTGCCCGCATGACCCGGATTGACGGGGATCACACGCAGCCCCCGCATCGACAGATAACGCGCGACGAAATAGCTTGCCCGCAGAGGATTCAGCGAGGCCCCGACCATGGCCACAACGCGGGCCGATGACAGGATATCACGCAGCACATCATCACCCGGCATCGCCTGCCTCCCCATAAAGAAGCGCCCGTGCCTTGCGGCCGGGCGCCAGTTGCGGAACGAGGGACAGTAATGGGACAACGGGAGTTCCTGACCCGATGTCATGCAGAAAAGATGGGGGACAATCGACCGATTGGAAGGGATAGTCGCGCATCTGTGATCCCTCAACCCTGAGTCGCAGCAAAAAGTGCCACTGCGGCGGCATTGGATACATTAAGCGATCCAAACCCCCCTGCCGCCGGAATTTTCACCAGATCATCACAGGTTTCGCGGGTCTTTTCGCGCAGGCCCGGCCCTTCCGCCCCCAGCACCAGCGCAACGGGGCGCCCCCTTGCTTCGGCAAGCCCTTCGGCAAGTGTCCGGGATGCTTCCCCCTCCAGGCCGATCAGCCTGTAGCCCATCGCCCGCAGGGCTTCCATCGCTTCGGCCAAATTTCCGATGCGCAGATAGGGCTGGCGTTCCAGCGCGCCGCTTGCAGTCTTGGCCAAGGCGCCGGTTTCGGGTGCGGAATGACGATGCGGGGCAATTACGGCGCGGGCGCCAAACACCTCTGCGGACCGCAGGATCGCACCAACGTTATGCGGGTCGGTCACGCGGTCAAGCACCACCACAACCGGCGCACCGGGCCCAGAGGCACAAACATCCTCCAGCCCGCCCCAGTGCAGCGGCCTGACCTCAAGCGCGGCCCCCTGGTGAACAGAGCCAGGATCAACAGGGGCCGCAAATTTGCGCGGATCGGCAATTTCAGGGGTAATCGCCCCTGCCGCTATCGCCTCCTGCAACTTGTCCGCCGCATTCCGGGTCAGCACAAGACGCAGTTTTTCACGCGCCGGGTTCATCAGCGCATCACGGACGGCATGCAGCCCGAAAAGCCAGACAGTTTCCGCCGCCGCCTTGCGCTTGGCGCGTTCCTTTTCAATCACCCATGCGGGTTTCTTCGTTCCCATTTCGTGCCTTTCGCGCAGCTGCAGGGGATGCGTCTGCCCAAGAATGATCTGCCCGCCCGCCATGCACAAGCCCCCACCATCGCACCACCCGCGATGGAAGATTTTCCCAATGCTTTCCGCTTGACGCCTCCGACCCGTCACATTAATCACCACTCGCAGTGGGCGACGTGCTGCAAGGTGCGGCAGCGGACTGTAACTCCGCCGAGGCGACTCATGCCTGGTTCGATTCCAGGGTCGCCCACCATTTTCCATCAAGTTTATTAGATAGCTTCCAGAACCAGCGACATTGCCTGAGTTTTGTTCAACAAATACCTACAAGATGACATTGCTACGGTTGGGCATGTGATCCGCTTTGTCGAACATCCCGCATCATCCAATGCGTGAATGCGTTTCGGCAGGTCAATGTGAATTACACCTGAAATTTTTCTGCAGGGGAAAGATAGGATAACAGGCCCGGCGCGGCGCGAAGGGTCAGGGCGGCGATAGTAAGTGCCGGGTTGACCGCCGCAGAGGTTGGAAGCACGGACGCATCAGTGATCCAGAGGTTTTCCAATTGATGGGTACGTAGCTGCGGGGTCACGACGGAGTTTGCAGGGTCGCTTCCAAGCCGGGCGGTGCCGCATTGGTGCGAAGTCGTGCGGCGCCCGAAAGTCCGTGTCAGCACGACAGGAAAACCGGCCCGCTTCATCACCGCCCTGACGCGCTTGAGCAATAGCATATGCGCGTCCATATTGCTTCTTTCCCAATGCATCACGATACGCCCCTCACGCAGGATCACACGGCTTTCCGGGCGGGGCAGGTCTTCGCTCTGAAGGAACCATCCGAAGGCATAGGCAGCTATCAGCCGGGCAACGGGCATCGGCAAAAACGGCATATTGCCCTTGAGCACGGGAGCAGTAATACGCCCCAGGCTCTGGACATTGCCAAGTGGTGCCCCCACCATATCATCTCGGTCGTAAAAATCATTGATGCTCAGGGTTTTCTGATAGACCGATGTGTTGCGTGTGCGAGGGTCGATGGCGATCAGCGCCGATGAATTGTGATTCATGAAGTTGCGGCCAAGCTGATCCGAGCCGTTGGCCACCCCCCCAGGGTGTATCTCACTTGCCGAGCGCAGCAACAAGGCCACCGATTGAATTGCCCCGGTGGCCACGGCAAATGCGCGCGCTGTCAGCTTTCGTTCCCGTCCTGCTTCGCGAATGATGACCGCCACAACACGCTTGCCATCCGGGTCACATTCAAGCCGGATCGCCTCTGTCCCGGTGCGCAGGCAAACATTTTCATGCGTCAGAGCATCAGCTAACGGCCCGGTTTCCGCGTCAATCTTGCCCTGCCCGGTATTGGGGAAGGCATCCCATCCTGTCCGTCCCTCGCGCAGCCAGGTCTCTATATCGATGGACAAAGGCAGGCTGGAAGGATGCACCCCGGCATTTTCAAGGCGTTGCCGCACCTCTGCCATGACCGGTTCGTCAGGTACGGGGGGCCAGTCATAGCCAGACCCATGCGGCGGTTCACTCGGGTCCTGGTCCAGGGCACCACGTACCCGAAACAGCTTTTCGGCCTTGTCATACCACGGCTCAAGGTCATCATAGCTGATCGGCCATCCCGGCGTGGTACCGCCCAGATGAGATCGGGGCAGGAAATCCGCCTCGCGGAAGCGATACATCACGCCACCGTAAAACTTGGAATTTCCACCAACATAGTAGTAGTTACCGGCCACAAATGGCTTGCCATCCGAACCCAGCCATTCTTCGGTCGGCGCGAAATGGCCCCGTTGAAAGATTGCAACGTCGTCTCTTGCCTCCGGCGACTGCGCAAGATGGCTGCCCTTTTCGATCACCATGATCCTGAGCCCGGAAGGCGCGATGGCCGATGCCAATGTCGAACCACCAATGCCCGACCCCAGGATGATCAGATCGGCATCCATCGACGATCAATCCAGCCGTTCTTCGGTTACATTGTCAAACAGGACAACCTTGTCAGTTTTCAATGAAAGACGGAGCTTTTCACCAATTGTCGCGGCAAAGGGTTCAAGCCGTGCGACCACCTCGTTTCCGCCCATGGTAAAAACCGCAAGAGTATCTGGCCCGGTCGGTTCCATTACATCGATATCCACTTTGATACCCCCTGCCCCGGTTGGCGCAAAATGCTCCGGTCTGATTCCAAACAGCACCTCCTTGCCGCTATACCGGTCTAGAGTATCGTCCGAAATGATAATGTTGTCGATCCTCCTCGCATCAACTTCAGGCATTTCCACCTCAACCGTGCAACTGTCGCTTTCCTCCACAATCCGCGCGGGAATAATATTCATCGCCGGTGATCCGACAAACCGCGCCACAAAGGTATTCGCCGGTCGATCATAAACCTCCTGGGGTGGGCCGAAATGTTGCACAATCCCCCCCCTTCATTACCGCGACACGCGTTGCCAGCGTCATGGCCTCGATCTGATCATGGGTAACGTAGACGATGGTTGTGCCAAGCCGCTTGTGCAAACGCTTGATCTCGGTCCGCATATCCACACGCAGCTTTGCATCCAGGTTGGATAGCGGCTCATCAAACAGGAAAAGCTGGGGATGGCGCACAATGGCGCGCCCCATGGCAACCCGCTGACGCTGACCACCGGAAAGTTGGCTGGGGCGCCGGTCCAGAAGTTCCTCCATTTGCAACAGCTTGGCGGCCTCCTGGGTCAGTCTGGTGCGCTTGTCGGTCGGAATTCCCCGGATCTTCATGCCAAACTCGATATTCTGGCACACGGTCATCGTGGGATAGAGGGCATAGGATTGAAACACCATCGCGATGTCACGATCCTTGGGCGACAGCTTGTTGACAACATTTTCCCCTATGCGGATTTCACCGGAGGTTACATCCTCAAGCCCCGCAATCATGTTCAGCAGGGTAGACTTGCCGCAGCCTGATGGCCCAAGCAGCACAAGAAACTCCCCGTCATCAACCGAAATATCGACACCCTTGAGAACTTCCAGTGCCCCATATTTCTTGCGGGCTTCCGTGATTTGCAATCTTGCCATTGGATCATCCTTTCACTGCGCCAGCAGTCAACCCGCGCACGAAGTAGCGGCCGGCGACGATGTAGACGATGAGAGTGGGAATTGCCGCAATCATGGCCGAAGCCATGTCGACGTTATATTGCTTGCGCCCCATTGTGACGTTGACGATGTTGTTCAGTGCAACGGTAATTGGCGATGAACTGCCCGAGGTGAATGACACCCCAAAGAGGAAGTCGTTCCAGATCTGGGTAAACTGCCAGATACAGCTGACCACGATGATCGGTACAGCCGCAGGCAGCATGATCGCAAAGAAAATCCGGAAAAAACCGGCGCCGTCGATCTGCGCAGCCTTGATCAATTCATCAGGGATGGTGACAAAGTAATTCCGAAAGAACAGTGTCGTGAAGGTTATACCATAAACGGTGTGCACGAAAACCAGACCCGGGATCGTCCCGGCCAGTCCGAACCGACCGAGCACCTGCGCCATTGGAAGGATCACCGCCTGAAACGGCAGAAAACATCCAAACAGGATCAACCCGAAAATGAAGTTATCGCCGGGAAATCTCCATTTGGTGAGGATATAGCCGTTCACCGCGCCGATCATGGTCGACAGGATTACCGCCGGAATACACATTATGAGCGAATTGATGAAATAGGGTTTGAGACCACTGCATTCCGTCCCGATACAGGCGGTATCCCAGGCCTTTATCCAAGCTTCAAAGGTAATTTCCCTAGGCAGCCCAATGAAGGATCCTGCATAGACCTCATCCAGGGATTTCAACGAAGTGACGATCATCACCCAGAGCGGCATCAGGTAAAACGCCGCCAGAAAGACCAATGCGCCATAGATGAAGAGACGGCCAAACAGGCGAGAGCGACCGGAAATTGCGGAACCGTTAATGTCCATGGCGCTTCTCCCGCAGTTCGGAATAGAGGTAGGGTACGAAGATCGCGGCAACGGCCATGAGCATCATGATCGCGCTCGCCGCTCCAACACCCATCTGGTTGCGGCGGAATGTCGAGGAGAACATGAAGGTGGAAGGCATCTCCGTTGCAGATCCGGGACCCGCATTTGTCAGGGCCAGAACCAGATCGAAACTCTTGATCGAGATATAGCTGAGCAGCACCACGACCGAGAGCAGGGCCGAACGCAGCATCGGCACGATGATCGACCAGTAGATGCGCGGCAGACTGGCCCCTTCGATCTGGGCGGCCTTGATGATCGAATTGTCAATCCCGCGCAGTCCGGCAAGAAAAATTGCCATGGCAAAACCGGTGGATTGCCAGACCGCCGCAATGACCACACAATATATGGCAAAGTCCGGCTGGGTGATCCAGTCAAAGGTAAAACTGCTCCACCCAAGATCGTTCACCACTTTCTGTACCCCCAGTGAAGGGTTCAGAACCCATTTCCATGCCGTACCCGTCACGATGAAGGACAGTGCCATCGGATAGAGGAAAACGGCCCGGAGGAACCCTTCCGCCCGGATCTTCTGGTCCAGCATGATCGCGATCAACAGGCCAAGGACGATCGTGACTGCAAGAAAGAGTGCGGTGAAAATGAAAAGGTTGGCGACAGCAGTATGCCAGCGCGGGGTCGCCCAGAGACGGATATACTGTTCCAGACCGACAAAATCATATTTAGGCAGCATCCGCGATGAGGACAGTGAGATCCAACCGGTCCAGACAATGAAGACATATACGCCCACGAAAATCACCAGGAGGCTCGGCGACAGGACAAGCCGGGGTAACCAGCGTCCGAAATGATCTCTGAATGATGCAGCTTGGCGCATGGCCTTCTCCACTTGTCGCAGGTTCGGGGTACTGACCGGCAATGCGCGCTACCTTGTCGGCCAGCCCATCAGGTCAGGTCACGTCAGCGGGCGTTGTCGATACCGGAAACCAGCAGCGCAACGGCATCTTCGGAGGACATGTCCGTTACGAAAAATTCACCGATCACATCGAAGAAAACGCCTGAAAACTGCGGGGGAACTGCAAAGCCATCAGTCAGCCCCGGCAGCATCGTACCACTTTCGATTGCGGCTTCGCGGTCCTGATAGGACTGCTGGGCACAATCATCAAACGCATCGATCGATATGTCGGTCCGGGCAGGGATCGAACCCTTGATAAGGTTGAACTGTTCCTGAACATCCGGATCCATGATCGACTCCGTCCAGGCATATTGGGCCGCAGTCACGGTTTCGTCGTCATTCTGAAACATCCCGAAGGCATCAATGACAAAGCTGAAATGCGCTTCGCCCGGGGTCGGAAAGCACAGGAAATCCTCGCCGGGGTTCATACCCTTGGCAAGAAATTCCCCCTTGGCCCAGTCACCCATGAATTGCATGGCCGCATCACCCGAAGCCACGCGCCCGGTCGCCACCGCCCAGTCACGACCGGCAATGCCATCGTCGACCATGCCACTGATCTTGCGAAACGTATCGAAGGCCTCCTTCATGGTATCGCTTGCAAGCGCTTCGTTATCGAGCTCCATCACCGCCTTCTTATAGAAATCGGTGCCGCCCTGACCGGCAAGGATAGCTTCGAAGATTTCCAGAAGCTGCCAGCTTTCATCGGAGGCCGAAAACGGCGTGACATTGGCGACCTGAAGCTTCTCGGCGGCCGCAATGATTTCATCCCAGGTGTTCGGAACTTCAATGCCGTGTTCATCAAAGATTGCCTTGTTCGCCCATACCCAATTTTGCCGGTGCATGTTGATCGGAACGGCAAAATAGCCCGAAGCAGATTTCACAAAGGTCTGGATCTGCGGGGGAAGAGCCTCTTCCCAGCCATTTTCGGCATAAAGCTCATCGAGAGGAAGCAGCACTCCCTCACCCGACCAGTCGACGCCCTCATAACCAAGAAACTGCATGGTTGCAGGCGGATTGCCAGCTGCAATGCGGGTACGCAATGCCTGGGTTGCGTTGGCGCCGGAAAGCCCGCCCACCGCACTGTCGACCCAGGTGAATCCCTTGGATTCCAGCTTGTCGGTAATGACCTTCAATGCGTTGACTTCGCTTTCCGAAACCCAGTGGTGGATCCCTTCAAGCTCACCCTCTGCTGCCGCAGGCAGCGCAAGGGGAAGCGCAATAGAGGTAGCCAATAGTATTTTCATCATCCTGGACATGATGTCCTCCTCTCTGTTAACGATGGTGGTCCGGTGGCCTGATGGCTTTTCTCGGGACAAAAATGATCACCCCGGATCGGCGGCCATCGCGTAGCCGATATTGCGTTTGCCATAGCGGCGGATCCGAAGGTTGGCCTGTTCGGCATGGCCAACGAAGCCTTCCATGTGGCAAAGCCGGGAACCGTAAGAGCCCAATAATGCCGAAGCCTCATCGGTAAGGACGCGCTGGTAGGTGCAGGTCTTGAGAAATTTCCCGACCCAGAGCCCGCCGGTATAGCGGGCGGCCTTGAGTGTCGGCAGTGTGTGATTGGTGCCGATAACCTTATCACCGAATGCTACATTGGTACGGGCGCCCAGAAAAAGGGCCCCGTAATTCGTCATGCGATCAAGGAAATAATCGGGTTCCGCCGTAAGGACCTGAACATGTTCGGATGCAACCCTGTCGGCCTCGGCAACCATTTCCTCCAGGCTTTCGCACAACAGGATTTCACCGTAGTCTTCCCATGCCTTTCCCGCGACTGCGGCAGTAGGCAGGATCTTAAGCAACCGATCAATTTCGCAAAGCGTATCATTGGCCAGCGCTTCCGAATTGGTGATCAGAACAGCCGGCGAATTGACGCCATGTTCAGCTTGCCCCAACAGATCAGTCGCCACCATTTCGCCATCGGCCGTATCATCGGCAATGACAAGCGTTTCCGTCGGACCTGCAAAAAGATCAATCCCGACCCTGCCAAACAGCAACCGCTTGGCCTCGGCGACATAGGCGTTGCCGGGGCCTGCCAGCATGTCCACCGGGGCAATCGTCTCCGTGCCATACCCCATTGCCGCAATCGCCTGCACACCGCCAAGCACATAGATCTCATCTGCGCCGGCCAGCGACTGCGCAGCTACGATCTTGCATGCCACTTCACCTTGAAATGGTGGCGCACAGGTAATGATACGGTCACATCCCGCCACCTTCGCCGTCAGGACAGTCATATGGGCCGAAGCCAGTAACGGATACCTGCCCCCTGGAACATAGCAGCCAACATTGGCAATCGGAATGTTGCGATGGCCAAGTATGACACCCGGAAGGGTTTCCACCTCAAGGTCGGTAATCGCCGCGCGCTGTGCCTCGGCAAAATTACGAACCTGGTTCTGGGCAAATTCCAGATCGATACGTTCCTGTTTTGACAGGCTATCGACACATCTTGCAATTTCGGCGTCATCCAGCCGATAACTCTGACGATCCAGCCTATCAAATCGCTTGCTGAGTTTGCGGACGGCTGCATCACCTCCGTCACGCACCTCGCGCAGCAGCGCCTCAACAGTGTTGGTTACTTCGGGATTACCCGTCATACCCTGTTGAATGCGGGCTTCTTTGATGTAGCGAACCATTTAGCAAACCTTGTTTGGCCAGCAATTCCGAAACTGCCGAAAAGTACCGAGTTTTTGGGGAATGGCCCTCCAGCGACACAAGATCGGGAGAGCCGTGCCGGCGTCAGAGGTGCTGCTCTTTCGCCCGCAACGCTGCATATTCCGCCTGGTCCTGTTCCTGCTTGTAATAGGCAGGTGACGGGAAATCCCACCAACCGGTCGCAAAGGGGCCTGCCGCGTCTCGTGAAACGATTACTTCGACAAGGGCCGGGCCACCGCAATCCAGGGCCGCTTTCAGGCTCGATTCCAGATCCTCATCCTTCTCAATCTTCCAGGCCTCAACGCCGAAAGCACGGGCAACCGAGGCGATATCGGCAGAATAGGGCTGGCCGTTACCGGCATGGTGATTGAACTCTGACGCAACATGCCGGCCCATGAATTTCCGCTGCCCGCCCCGGATCGACATGTACCCGGAGTTATTGAGCACCAGGAAAACGACCGCAATATTGTTCATGACAGCGGTACCAAGTTCCGGCAATGACATCATGAAGTCACCGTCGCCCACGATGGCAACGACCTGACGATCAGGGCATGCGAGCTTTGCCCCCATCGCGGCGGGCGTGGCCCAGCCCATCGGCGAATAGGACCCCGATGTAAGATGCGTGCGGGGCTCATAGACCGGAAAGCTTTGTTTGACGGCACCCTGGGTATTGCCTGAACCCGCCACAACAATCCCGTTGCGATCCATCACCTTGCGCAGGACCCCAAGCGGCCGCTGCGACGTAAACGGCGTTTCACGACTGTTAAGGCGCGGTGCAAGCTGTTCCTCCCATAAGGCCTTGGCCCTGGCCACCTCGTCACGGAAACCTTTCCTTGAACTCAGCATTGTCTCGGACTGCTTGTCGGAAATCATCTCCAACATCGCTTCCAGAGCGATGCGCGCATCCGAAACGATACCGACCTCCGTTTCATAGCTCTTGCCGATTTCGCGCGGATCAAGATCGATGTGAATCAACTTGCCCGGCGGAATTGAAAACGAAACACCCTTGGCATAAGAGGACGCCGACCAATCGGTAAAGCGGCACCCGACCGATACCACCCCCTCGCCAGAAGCAGTGATCGCGTTACCGCAGGTCGTGCCTGTCTGTCCGACTGCCCCAATGAACCGCGCATGATCTTCCGAAATTGCGCCCTTGCCATTCCAGGTAATGGACACGGCCGCCCCAAGCCTGTCTGCAAGCTTGGTCAGGGCTGCGGAGGCCTCGGCGGTGATGGCACCGCCACCAGCCACGATCACCGGGCGCTCAGCCTTCAGTAGCAAATCGACGGCCGCCTTGATCGCCTTCGGATCCGGATGGGCCACGCCGACGGGCATGCGTTTCTCCAACGGATGAATGTTCACATCTGCGGATTCCACCTGAACATCCATGGGCACTTCGACATGCACCGGGCCGCGACGGCCCGTGGTCATCTCATTGAAGGCACGGTGCATGATGGTGGGCAGCAACTCAACCGAATTGGCCTGCCACGCACGCTTGGTGACCTGTTCAGTGATCCGCGGAAAGGCATTGTCTTGCTAGCGTTCAAGTTCCTGCATCGTGCCATGGCCATGCATATAGGTCTGAGGCGAGCCCGAGACATAAAACAGCGAGGTCGAGTCGCAATAGGCCGTGGCAAGCCCGATAACCGTATTTGCCGCACCTGGGCCGACCGATGTCGCACAGGCCATCGGTTTTCCACAGGCACGGTAATAACCATCCGCCATATGTACGGCGCTTTGCTCATGCATCACCTGAATGAATGGAATTTCGGAACCATCCTGCAAAAAGGCATCGAAAAGGGACCAGATACCATGTCCGGGAACACCCGCCACATATTCGACCCCATATGATTTCAGGGCCCGCGCGACGACTTCTCCACCAGTAAGTTCCATATGTATACCTCCCCGTCCTACGGATTTTTCGCACCCGGCCCCGGCCCGGCGCAGTCTATGTCTCAGATGCCCCAATGGTTGTCGGCGGATGGGTCTGCGACAATTTCGCAGCCATCATATTTCTGACGCAATGTGACGCGCCAGATACCACATTCCAGGCCTCGGCGGTTTTCAACTGGCATGATGGAGCGTTGCAGGAATATATGTAGTATATTGTAATATAGATATTATTTCAGGAATAGGTGCTGATGATTGCGTCAGATATACTCTGAGTCCTGTGGGATCCGCGTTTTCCTTGACGCATAGTGCTAAGCCGATTCAGATATGAGCATGCGCATTGAGCCCAACTTCCTGTCACCATCAGAACGGAGCGCCCTCATGTCCTGCGCGCGCAGCCATCGCGAGGATCACGGGATTGCGCGGCGTGCGAATGCGATCTTGCTGCTGGATGATGGAAAATCCTGTCAGATGATCGCCGAGTTCCTGTACCTGAACGACGACACCATCCGCAGTTGGCACAAAACCTACCGGACAGGCGGCTGGGACGCGCTTGCACCGACGGATGGAAGGGCGGCCAATCGCGGATGCCACCGGCCCAGGAAATGGAGCTGTGCGCTTGGCTGGACGGGCGTTTCTGCCGGTCAACGACTGAGATCAGGGCGCAGGTCGCCGCCCGGTTTGGCCTCGATTACTCTCATTCCGGCTGCATCAAGCTCCTGTCCCGGCTGGGCTATGAGTATCGCAAGCCCAAGGCCCTTCCGCGCGTTTCATCCGCTGAGGCGCAGGCCGAATTCATCGCCATGTACGAGCGTCTTCTGACCGGGCTGGGTGCCGATGAAGCGGTCTATTTCGCCGATGCCCTGAAAACGTCACCATCGTGATGCGGCCGCCCTACGCGCCGGAACTGAACCCGATCGAGAACGTCTGGGCCTGGCTGCGCGCCAACCGCCTCGCCACCTCGGTCTTCGACACCAACGACGACATCGTTGCACGATGCAGCGACGCATGGAACTTCTTTGCAAACGACCCCAGCCGGATCAGAGCAATCGCAGACCGCGAATACGCAAGAGCGGTCAGTATATAGGGGCGTTGGTATAAGTAATGGCGGGATGCTTTAGG
>JBKEDF010000090.1:0-37499 GCA_047975325.1 Pseudorhodobacter sp.
AACGGAGCCGATAAACGCCGTTTCGTGGAAACCTGCTGGCGGGCGCTGGATGATCTGGCGCGTTTGCCGGTGGCAACTGTTGCAGCCATGGAAGGTTATGCCCTCGGAGGGGGGCTGGAACTGGCGCTGGCCTGCGATCTGCGGTTTGCCGATCCGGATGTGATCCTGGGGTTTCCGGAGATGGTTCTGGGCAGCGTGGCCTCATTCGGTGCGGTTCAGCGGCTGCCCGCCATGGTCGGCACCGGCCGGGCGCGGGATCTTCTGTTTCGCGGGCACCGCATTGGTGCGAGTGAAGCCGAACGGATCGGCCTCGTCAGCCAGGTTACCGAACCGGGGATGGTGATGAAGGAAGCCATGACACTGGCCAAAGAGATGTCGGCCCGGCCGCGTGAGGCAATCCGTTATCTCAAGCATGCCCTGTCCGGTGGCGACAGTCGCGGTGCGGCGGAGTTGCATGGATTGATCTCGGATCTTTGTCATTCCGAACCCGATTATCAGGCCCGGATTTCCGGTTTCACCCAGTCCGGCCCTGCGTCCGGTGGCGAATGAACTTGATCCGCACTCTGGCCGGGAGCCGCGACTGATCCAGGCGGTATGCCTTCATCGCCCAAGCAGATATTCGTGGCCTTGCCCATGAATGCCTGCTTGGGTTGTTTGATTTCACAGGATTTTATCCGAAAATCGGTATCCGCTTTTCGGAAATCCCGCTTAGTTGGTCTTCATACGTTACCAGCTTCCTGACACGCTTGCATTGTTAAGCAAACTTGGCAGCCCTTCGTCAAAGTTTATAACCTTGAAGAAGGTGTCTTTTTCACCGCGTATGACACCGCTGATCTGGATGAAGACCTCCCAGTCCTCTTTGTCTTCATTAGTGCGGCATCCGTTCTTGTGGTCACTTTGATCGCCCATTTTCGGCGGATCACACACCTCGTATTCCACTATGGCGCGATGGATTGCCGTGTAGCCAGGATTGAAACCTTCAACGATCTCTATCGCCTTTTCGAAATAGACCTCCGGCAATTCAACATCTTGCGGGGCAGGCAAGCTCGCCCAGAATTCGGGGTTTTCGCCATCCTCGTCGAATTTCTTGTCAAGATCGAAGTACCGGTCCTGCTGGACAGTTGCCTGATATGTCTTGTCTTCGTCCCTGAACAGAAATTCCCAACGTTTCCCCTTGGGGGAAAACTGGGCTTTTATCCGTTCTATTTTTACCGTATCGGCGTTCGGCACACGTTCTTCGGACAGGGCAAAGAGAAGCGCCTGCGGTGTCGTTACCAACTCACCGGATATATCAATGGCCTGATCATCCGTAGCAGGTTCCGCTTCACCGGATGAACCGGTCTGGGCGGCAGCTATGGTTGCCGATAAAATGGATGCCGAGATGATCATCGGCAGGGATATCGGAAGAAATGGGAAAGGCACAGTCATAGTCAGTTTCCTAGGTCAATCGGGATCTGGTTACATGGAAAAGCCAATATTCGTTTGGCCAGCCGGGGGCAACCGTATCCCAAGCTGACCTGACATGCGACCCGTTTTTCGAAGGACGCTGTTTATGCGACCGGCGGAAATAGCCGATCTGTTTGCGCCATGTGAAATAGCCCAGGTTCCCGGTCTTTGCGGGTGTGGTGAAAACCTGGTTTGACTAACCGCACCACTGCGGGGCAATCAGCGCCAGTCTCTTCCTTCGGCGGCGCGGCAGCCATAGGGCGGTACGGTCTTGTCGCTGAATTCCGCCTTCAACTGGGCGCAGCCCCAATCCTGGACAAATCCGGGCATCATCTTGTGCAGACTGATACCCACTTCGTCAAAAGGGGCCTCTGCATTGGACCAGTTCAGAACCCAATAGGTGTAGCGCCCGAATGCGACAGCGCCTACCGCTATTACAATGACTACCGCCAAAATCAAGATGCGTCGCAATTAACTATCCCCTGCACTGATAAACCGGAACCGGAACGATTTCCGCCCTTAGGTGTCACAGAAGGTATGTAGGCGCAACCTTTTTGCACGGACCCTTCCTGGGCGGTCTGCCCCTTTGTGGTGATGTCGCAGCAGAACCGTGAGCCGGTAGGAAGCGCCACCAGCAGGCAAGGTGTGCGATCCCCGTCGGCAATCACACCGCGCCCCAAGGGGGCAGGATAAAGGGGGATCAGTCTATTATCGCGCCGAAGCGGACGTCTCCGGAAACGACTACCCCGGTTTTCGGCGTTGGGCTGCCGTCGGGGGAAGCCGGTTCCCCATCGGCGCCGCAGGCGGCGAGGAAGAGGATAAGCAAGGCAAGGCGAGGCATGAGGGGTTCCTTTCGTCAGGCGAGTTGTGCCTTCCAGCGGGCGATCTGGATACGGACCTGGTCGGGGGCGGTTCCGCCATAGGAAATCCGTGAACGCACCGAATTTTCTACGCCCAGGACTTCAAAAATACCGGCGCGGATACCGGAATGGACTGATTGCATCTGATCCAGGCTCAGATCGGGCAGATCAATGCCGGATTTTTCCGCCATGGCCACCAGTGTTCCGGTGACGTGATGCGCCTCCCGGAAAGGCAGGTCCAGTTCACGTACCAGCCAATCGGCCAGATCGGTGGCAGTTGAAAAACCGGAAGCGGCCGCTGCGGCGAGGCTTTCGCGATTGGCTGCCATGTCGCTGACCATGCCCGTCATCGCCGCCAGCCCGAGCATCAGCGTATCAGCAGCGTCAAAGACCTGTTCCTTGTCTTCCTGCATGTCTTTCGAATAGGTCAACGGCAAGCCTTTCATCACCGTCAACAGTGCCACATTTGCCCCGACGATCCGGGCAATCTTGGCGCGCAAAAGTTCTGCCGCATCGGGGTTTTTCTTTTGTGGCATGATGGATGAGCCAGTTGTCCAGCGATCTGAAAGCTGGACAAATCGAAACTGTGCGGAGGACCAGATTACCAGTTCTTCAGCAAAACGGCTCAGGTGCATTGCAGAAATCGAACATGCTGCCAGAAATTCCAGGGCAAAGTCACGATCTGCGGCACTATCGAGACTATTGGCCGTGGGTCGATCAAAGCCAAGCGTCCTGGCGGTCATTTCCCGATCAATCGGAAAGGAGGTCCCGGCAAGTGCGGCGGTGCCCAGTGGACATTCATTCATCCGGCGGCGTGCATCCTCGAAACGAGATTTGTCGCGGGCAAACATCTCCACATAGGCCAGCATGTGATGACCCCAGGTGACGGGCTGTGCCGTTTGCAGATGGGTGAAGCCGGGCATGACCCAATCGGCCCCGGCCTCGGCCTGTGCGAGGAAGCCGCGGATCAGCGCCTCAAGCCCTGAAATGGCCGCATCGCATTGTTCCCGCACCCAGAGCCGGAAATCCAGGGCGACCTGATCGTTGCGCGACCGCGCCGTATGAAGCCTGCCGGCGGTGTCACCGATCAGTTCCTTCAGCCGCGCCTCGACATTCATGTGGATGTCTTCCAGTTCGACCCGGAAGGGGAAATCACCCGCCTCGATTTCTGACAAGACTGTGAGCAGCCCTTCCCGGATCGCCTCTGCATCTTTAGGCTTCAGGATGCCGGTTGCACCGAGCATGGCGGCATGAGCGCGGGAGCCCTCGATATCCTGCCGTGCCAGGCGCTTGTCGAAGCTGATCGAGGCATTGATTGCCTGCATGATGGCATCGTTGCCGGCTTTGAAACGACCGCCCCACATTGCATTGGCGGCGGATTTGGCGGATGGGGTATCGGTCATTGATCGGCCCTTTGGAGGGAATGGAATGCGCAGGTTACTCTTGGTGCTTTATACGGCCTTGGCCCTTGGTGCAAACCCGGCCCTGGCGGATGTCGTGGCGGCGGAAGCGGCACGGACGGGGGACATGCGCAAGCTCAATTTCCATGATGCCGCGCAGACCCTGCCGGAGGTTGGCCTTGTCGATATGGAAGATGCCCCGCGTTCCCTGTCGGAATGGAAGGGGCGTTGGGTCGTGGTGAATTTCTGGGCAACATGGTGTGCGCCCTGCCGAAAGGAAATGCCGGGTCTGGACAGGTTGGCGACCGCAGGGGGGCCAGAGGTGGTCACGGTTGCGGTCGGTCGCAACCCCGTTCCCGCGATCCGGCGGTTCTTTGAGGAAAACAATCTTGAAAACCTGCCGATCCTGCGTGATCCAAAATCCACCCTGGCACGGCAGATCGGTGTTTTCGGCCTGCCGGTTACGGTCATTCTGAACCCCGAAGGGCAGGAAATCGCAAGGCTGATTGGCGATGCCGAATGGGATGGGGAGGAGGCGCAGGCCGTGTTCGAGGCCCTGATTGCCCCCGATGCTGGGTAGGGGGGTGCCGCTCAGCCTGCCATGGCCGCGATTGTTGTGTGGCGGTGGCAGCTGGTCAGGTGATCATTGACCAGCCCTGCCGCCTGCATGAAGGCATAGGCGATAACGGGGCCACAATAGCCGAAACCAGCTTTTTTCAAATCCTTTGACAGTTGTTCGGAAACCGGCGTTTTGGCCTGTGCGTCTTCCATTGAACGCAGGTTGGTCTGGATCGGCTGACCATCCACATAGGACCAGATCCAGTTGGCAAAACCTTGCCGTGCCTCGATTTCCTGCCATGCCCGGGCGGCACGGATCGTTCCTTCGATCTTGCCGCGATGGCGGATGATTCCTGGATTGGTCAGCAATTGCGCAACTTCGGCCTCACCCCACCCGGCGATGGTTTCGGGGATGAACTCCGCAAAGGCGGATCGGAAGTTTTCACGTTTTTTCAATATGGTATACCAGCTTAATCCGGCCTGGAATCCTTCGAGAATCAAAAGTTCATAAAGATGGCGGGCATCGCGTTGGGGTACGCCCCATTCGGTATCGTGATAGGAAACATAAAGCGGGTCATCCCCACACCATGGGCAGCGATCGGTACTCGTCATCACGGATATCCTGCTAAAGGAAATTCGTGAAAATTTAGAACAAACCGTGATTCTTTACCAGAGGTTTACGACCGGAAGTGCACGGTTTTCTGCGGAATGCCTGACTGTTCGGCGGAGATTCGGAATGAAGATCGATATCGTTCCGGGGTTCGATAGCCCCCTGATGGCCGCCGTGACGGGGCGGGACCTTGAGATGGCGGTTATGGTGCGCGAGGCGATTGGGAAAAAACGGTTGCGACTGGCATGGCAGCCTGTGGTGTCCGCGAATGACCTGTCCCGCGTGGCGTTTTACGAAGGGCTGATGCGGGTGATGGATGAAACCGGCAGGATCATTCCCGCGCGGGATTTCATGCCGGCGGTGGAGGCGAATGAACTTGGCCGCCTTATCGATTGTGCGGCGCTGGAAATGGGTTTGCGGACCCTGATGCGGTTTCCGCGGGCGCGGATTTCGATCAACATGTCGGCGCGTTCAATCGGTTATCCGCGCTGGTTGCGCCTGCTTCGCAAGGCCCTTTCCGTGCATCCGACCCTTGGTGAACGGTTGATACTGGAAATTACCGAATCATCGGCGATGCAGGTGCCTGAATTGGTTATCGCCTTCATGGATGAAATGCAGGCCGCAGGTATCGCCTTTGCACTGGATGATTTTGGGGCCGGTCAGACGGCATTTCGGTATTTCCGGGATTTCTTTTTCGATATTCTCAAGATTGATGGGCAATTTGTCCGGAATGTATATCGCAACCCCGACAATCAGGCATTGATGCAGGCATTGCTGTCCATCGGTCATCATTTTGACATGATGACGGTCGCTGAATCCGTCGAAACTCCGCAAGACGCCGAATGGCTGCGCCAGGCTGGTCTGGGGGGGCTACAGGGGTTTCTTTTTGGCGCCCCTTCCATTCGCCCGCCTTGGGAAGGCGAGGCTGGAAAGGAACGGAAATCAGCCTGAGCCTGAAACGAGAATGACCGGAATTCGCACCCGTCGGATCAGCAAAAGCCGACTGCAAGCGCAAAATCCGATCATCCATTATCAAGGCGCGTCTTAATCGACTGTCAGCCAGACCTGATCACTGACGCTTTCGGCAATTCCCGGCTTTGGTTGCGGGATCTTGCCCGAAGCAACACCTTCCATCAGCTTGCGACGCAGGTCTTCGATTTCGCCGGCATCCTTATGGGTTGAAACCATCAGCAACTGACCGGCCGGCCCGCCAAGACGGGACCGTAGTTCCACATCGACGCCAAGATGCTGCTTGATGGCGGTGACCCGTTTCTTGCAGAATTCAAGATTCTCTGCGAGATGCCCCGATTTTGGGGTAACTACTCTTCCAAATACTGCAGCCATTATCGTTCTCCCTCCCAAGAGGCCTGCCCCCATGACAGGCCATATATCCGGCTCCTCCCGGCAATCCGACGGATATCCCGAAGGCACCCGGTGATTTCTAGTGTAGCGCGAAGCCTGCGATAGATTGCCATGCGTCATAAAGTCACATTGCAACTTCCCGCCTATATTCCAGCAAAAAAAGCGCCTGGTGATCTGCCTATATATTTAAAGGAAATATTGGATTCATCTTTGGAAAATAACCAGTTGCAGTTGTAACTTCTTGTTGATTCCCCACACCAAATACGCGAATTGATACTGACGGGTTTTAACGCCCCGGTGTTGGATTCGTTGCC
Organism: Pseudorhodobacter sp.; assembly: GCA_047975325.1. Classification (GTDB taxonomy): domain Bacteria; phylum Pseudomonadota; class Alphaproteobacteria; order Rhodobacterales; family Rhodobacteraceae; genus JBKEDF01. The sequence continues at coordinate 6,551 of JBKEDF010000090.1, forward strand.
TTGTTATAGGGTTTCCAATCCGTAATGTCGGGATAGTATTGCCGTCGCCAGGCCCGCAACTTCGGGTTCATCACCCGGCGCCAGAGCGGCGGGATCATCGCGCAGCTTGTCATGACCGGATAGCCATAGGGAAGCTGTGGCGCCTCTTCTTCGGAATAGTTTTGCAAAAGCGGAAAACGCCGATCCGGTTTGTAATGGTGGTCCGAATGGCGTTGCAGGTTGATCAGCAACCAGTTCGTGGCGCGATGTGCCGCGTTCCAGCTATGATGCGGCTGAACATGTTCGTATTTCCCGTCTCCAAGATGACGGCGTGTCAGCCCGTAATGTTCGACATAGTTTGTCAGTTCCAACTGCCAGACGGCCACCCCGGCTTGTAGCAGGAAGAGGCCAAACCCTTCCCAACCGCCAAGCAGCAGGGCGATGGCAATCATGGTCAGTTGCAGGATCCCGTAGCGCCAGAACGGGTTGGAACGATGCCAGACCGTCAGCCCACGGCGGGCAAGCATTGCCTTTTCTGCCCTCCAGGCGGACCCTGGGCTTTCCAGCAGCACGCGCGGATAGAAACGGTGAAAGCCTTCGTTATAGCGCGCGGTTACCGTGTCGCGCGGCGTGCCGACCCAAAGGTGATGCACCCGCAGATGTTCGGACCGGAAATGGCAGTAAAGCACGCAGGCCAGCAACAGATCCCCCAGCCAGCGTTCAAGCACGGATTTCTGATGCATCAGTTCATGACTGTAATTGATGCCGATCGTGCCGCTGATAACGCCCATTCCGAAGAAAAGACCAAGTTTTTCCACAAGGCCAAGATGATCAGCACGTGGCACATACCATAGCAGCCAGCAGAGCAGGCCAAACTGGATCGGAAACCAGATAAGTGTAAGTAGACGGTACCAAAACAGCCCGGTTTCGGGGGTCTGAAGGTCCGAATTGTCCAAATTCAGCCCGGTGATTGCATCAAGGACCGAAAATATTACCCAGCCTGACAGGGGCAACAGCAGCACCGTCCAGCCCCCTGCCACCGCGCCAAGCACGGCAAGCGGGATCAGCAGCAGCGAAAGCCAGAAGGGCAGCGCGCGACGGAGGCGGGCAACCTCGGGTGCAGGGATCGTGGACATCGGCACACCTGTGTTTTGGTCACAGGATATGGAAAGAACAACAGGGTCTCAACGTGACAAATTGACGGTCAGGGCAAGGTCATGGGCCTTGCGCATCAGTGTTGGCAGGTCGGCTGCACGAAATGTGTCATGCGCAAGGAACTCCCCCCGGTCAGGATTGCCGTCGCTCAAGGCTGTTTCCACGGTCAGGACAAGATGGAAATGCGTGAAGGTATGACGAATCGTTCCCGCCCTGACCCAACTGGCCGTCAGGGGTGGGGTGGCGGGGGCAGGATTGCGACTTTCCCAATGGCTGCCCGGAAAACCGAGCATCCCACCCAGCAGGCCACGGGCCGGGCGGCGCTCCAGCAACAGGGCGCCATCGGGACGCCGTACCACCCAGACCGTTCCCTCACGGGTGGGCTTGGCCGTTTTTGGGGTTTTGGCGGGCAGATCTGCCGCGATCCCCTCTGCCTCGGCCCTGCAAGGCCCGCGCAAGGGACAGATCCCGCAGGCAGGGTTGCGCGGTGTGCAGATTGTCGCGCCAAGATCCATCACAGCCTGGGCATGATCACCGGGCCGTTCCTGTGGGCTGTAGCGATCGGCCAGGGCGCGCAGTGCCGGTTTTGCCTGAGGCAAGGGGGTTTGTACGCCATGCAGCCGTGCCATGACCCGTTCAACATTGCCATCCACCACCACCGCCCTGCGACCAAAGGCGATGGCGGCGATGGCCGCCGCGGTATAGGGGCCGATTCCCGGCAGGGCGCGCAGGCCTTCCTCCGTATCGGGGAAGTCTCCGCCGGCCGTTACCACCGCCCGGGCGCATTTCAAAAGGTTCCGTGCCCGCGCATAGTATCCCAGCCCCGCCCATTCCCCCATCACCTCGGCATCTTCGGCAGCGGCCAGATCCGCAACCCGGGGCCAACGGGCGGTAAAGCGCAGGAAATATCCCGTTACTGCCGCGACGGTGGTTTGTTGCAGCATAACCTCCGACAGCCAGACACGATAGGGATCGGGTTTTTCGCTGGCGCCGGGCGGCAGCCGCCAGGGCAGGCTGCGTGCGTGGCGATCATACCAGTCCAGAAGTTGTTTGGTCACTTCCACGTCACGCAATCTTTATGGCCCCGCCTTGCCTAATCCTCTGGCATGACTCTGCCGGGGACCGTAAACAGTGAAAAGAGAGAGGATTTGCCGGCATGAAGCAACCCCATTCGTCCCCCGGCCGCCGGATGCGCGGGTTCGAACCGGCCTCGGGGCTGTTGAAGGACCGGATTCGCAAGGCCGGGGAATCGCGTGGTTTTGCGGTTACGCGACTGCTGACGGCCTGGCCGGAGATCGTGGGTGAGGCGACCGCGCGGATGACACGGCCGGTAAAGATCGGTTACGGCAAGGGCGGGCTGGGGGCCTCACTGACTTTGCTGGTGCAATCGGCCCATGCGCCAATGGTGCAGATGCAATTGCCGCAGATCCGTGAAAAGGTGAATGCCTGCTATGGCTATAATGCCGTGGCGCGAATCCTGTTGACGCAAACATCGGCCACCGGATTTGCCGAAGGCCAGGCTGAATTTCTCCACGCCCCCAAACCTGACCAGCCCCCGGCCCCCGACCCTGAAATCCGGGCTGCGGCCACAAAGGCGGGGGCAGGTGTGACGGATGACGGGTTGCGCCGGGCCCTTGAAAACATCACGCAGAATTTCCTATCCAGATCGAAGGCTCAAAGAGGCAGGACATGAAAAGAAGAAATTTTATGCTTTACGGTACGGCTGGCCTGATGATGGCAACTGGCCCGGCCTTTGCGCAGGACAAGGCAGAGCCGGCTGCGGAAACGTCGCCGGAAATTCCTGATCTGGTATGGGGGAACCCGGATGCGTCCGTGACCCTTATCGAATATGCGTCCTACACCTGTTCGCATTGCGCCAATTTTCACGAAGCCGTGTTCAAGCCGTTGAAGCGCGACTATATCGATCCCGGCAAGATCAAGTTCATCTATCGCGAGGTTTATTTCGACCGTCCCAGCCTCTGGGCTGCGATGGTTGCCCGTTGTGGCGGCGATATGCGGATCCTGGGCATTCAGGACATGATCTACAAGAACCAGCGCGAATGGGCCGGGGCGAGCAGTCCGAATGATATGGTGGAACAGTTGCGCCGCTATGGCCGCGCGGCCGGGTTGGATGATGCCCAGCTTGATGCCTGCCTCAGTGATGGGGCAAAGGCGCAGGCCATGGTCGACAAGTTCGAAAAGGAAGCCGAGGCAGATGGTATTGACGCCACGCCCACGCTGGTCCTCAATGGTGTCAAGCGCAGCAATATGAGCTATGCCAATCTGCAGAAGCTGCTGGACGAAGAACTGGCCAAGTAACCCATGAATACTCCCCTGGCAGGCCTGAAGGTCATAGAACTGGCCCGGATTCTGGCGGGCCCCTGGGCGGGGCAGACGCTGGCCGATCTGGGCGCGGAGGTTATCAAGGTCGAATCCCCCGATGGCGATGATACCCGCCGTTGGGGGCCGCCCTTCATCACCCATGAAGGTGAAAACTCCGCCGCCTATTTCCATTCCGCCAATCGTGGCAAGAAATCCGTCACTGCGGATTTCCGCAGCCCCGAAGGGCAGGAGGCAGTGCGGAAACTGGTTGCCGATGCCGATGTGGTGATTGAGAATTTCAAGGTTGGTGGTTTGCGGAAATACGGGCTGGATTATGAAAGCCTTGCCGCAATCAATCCCCGGCTGATCTATTGTTCGATCACCGGTTTCGGGCAGGATGGCCCCTATGCCCATCGGGCGGGTTATGATTTCATCATTCAGGGTATGTCCGGACTGATGAGCGTAACCGGCGAACCCGATGGCCAGCCGCAAAAGGTGGGTGTCGCGGTTACCGATATCTTTACCGGGATCTATGCGGTTATCGGGATTTTGGCGGCGCTGCAGCAGCGGGAACGTACGGGGAAGGGTCAGCAGATCGACCTGGCACTGCTTGATGTGGCGACATCGATCATGGCCAATCAGGCGATGAACTATCTGGCCACGGGAAAGGCACCGGGCAAGATGGGAAATGCCCATCCCAACCTTGCGCCCTATGCCGTGTTTGATTGTGCCGATGGCTGGATCATCATCGCCACCGGCAATGATGCGCAATATCGCCGTCTTTGTGATCTTCTTGGTCTTTCGGCACTGGGAACTGCCCCGGAATTTGCGACAAATGCCGACCGTGTTACCAATCGTCCCGCGATGACGGAGGCGCTGACCCGCGCGACACGCCAGCGGAGCAAGGCCGATCTTCTGACCGCCTGTGAGGCGGCGGGTGTTCCGGCCGGACCGATCAACAATCTTGATGAGGTCTTTGCCGATCCGCAGATCATTGCCCGCGCGATGCGGATCAATCCGGGCGGGGTGCCGGGTGTTCGTGCGCCTTTCGTGTTTTCGGATGCGGAACTGGCACTGGACCGGCCCGCGCCGCGCCTCGGGCAGGATCAGGAAGAACTGCCCTCCTGAACCAGCAAAGGAGGAGGCTGGATTGTTCGATGCCCATCTCTTGCCATATCTGCACCGGATGCTGGGCCCCCCCGCAGGGGCCCTTGCAAGGCGGGGCATTACCGCGGATCAGGTGACGCTGGCAGGGTTTGGCATTGGGGGTCTGGCATTGCCCGCGCTTTGGGCCGGGCTTTTCCTGCCGGCGCTTCTGCTGATCCTTGTCAATCGTTTGGCGGATGGGCTGGACGGGGCACTTGCGCGGCTGCATGGCCCTACGGATCGGGGGGCGTTTCTGGATATAGCACTGGATTTTCTGTTCTATGCGCTGGTGCCGCTGGGCTTCGTTCTTGCCGATCCCGCGGTGAATGCTGTGGCCGGTGCAGTGCTGATTGCCTCCTTTATCGGGACGGGGTCGAGCTTTCTGGCCTTTGCCATTATCGCTGAACGGCGTGGGCTGATGTCATCGGATTTCCCGAAGAAGGGCCTTTACTATCTGGGTGGATTGACGGAAGGGACGGAGACCATTGCCTTTTTCGTTCTGATCTGCCTTTTTCCCTCATACTTCCCCGTGCTGGCCCTCATCTTTGCCGCTGCCTGTTTCGTGACGACGGGATTACGATGGTCGCAGGGATGGCACGCATTTTCGTAATCGGCTGAAACTGCAAACCGAGCCCTTTCGAGCCATAGAAAGCAAACAATAAACGGATCCCCCATGCGCCTTTTCCTTTCTGTCTGTCTTTCGTTTCTTCTTGCCTTTCCCGCCCTGGCCGATTGGGCAGAGACGCTGGAGGCAGCGAAGGGACAGACCGTTTACTGGAGTGCCTGGGGTGGCGATGCCCGGACCAATGCCTTTATCGAATGGGTGGGCAAGGAAACGGAAACACGTTTCGGGGTAAAGGTGGAACAGGTCAAGCTGACCGATACGGCCGAGGCCGTAAGCCGTGTGATTGCCGAAAAGGCTGCGGGTCGCGAGACAGGCGGCTCTGTCGATCTGATCTGGATCAACGGGCCGAATTTCATGTCGATGAAGGAACAGGGCCTGCTTTACGGTCCCTTTGCCGGGGATCTGCCCAATGCGCGTTACCTTGACCTTACCGAAGGGTCAGCTGCCGCAACGGATTTTACCGTGCCAGTGGATGGTTATGAAAGCGCCTGGCGGCTCGCGCGGTTTGTTCTGATCTATGATAGTGCCCGTACCGCGCCACCTGCGACCATGGAGGCGCTGAAGGATTGGGCGGCGGAAAACCCCGGGCGGTTGACCCATCCCGCACCCAGCAATTTCATGGGTGCAACCTTTTTGAAACAGGCGCTGATTGAGCTTACCCCTGATCCTGCTATCCTCCAATCCCCGGCAACGGACGAAAATTTTGATCAGGCTACGGCCCCTTTCTGGGACTGGTATGAAGGGCTGCGCCCACAGCTTTGGCGCGCGGGGGAAAGCTTTCCGGAAAATGAATCCGTTCAGAACCAGATGCTGAACGATGGGGAGGTCGATTTTGGTATTTCCTTCGATCCTGCCTTTGCGGCGGCGGCCATTGCACAAGGGCTTTTGCCCGAAACCGCGCGCGTTCATGTGCCTGCGGACGGATCCATCGGCAATATCAGTTTCGTTGCCATTCCGTTCAATGCAGCCAATCGTGAAGGGGCGATGGTTGTAGCGAATTTCCTGCTGGAACCCGAAACCCAGGCACGGCAACAGGATATCGATGTGTTGGGGAGCTTTTCCGTCCTGGACCCCGACAAGCTGGACGCAGAGGAAAAAGCCGCTTTTACGGACCTGTCAAGACCCCCCGCCCTGCCGGACCTTGAGGCGCTGGGGCCGACCCTGCCGGAACCTCATCCAAGCTGGATGACCCGGTTGGTCGAAACCTGGGCCGAACGCTACACGAAATGAAACCGGAGGGGCGCGGACTTCGCCTTGCGGTGTTGCTGGTCGTGCTGGGTGGATTGGTCCTGCCCATTGCCGCAGGGCTGGCCGGGACGGCACTGGCAGCTTTCGGATGGCTTCCTGCAATTGGTGCACGGATGGCAGGTCTTGACCCATGGCGGGAGCTTGGCGATCTGCCCGGGCTTGCCACCAGCCTGCGTCTGACTGTTTTCACAGGTCTGGGGTCCACTTTCCTGGCGCTGGTTCTGGCGGCTGGATGTGTGGCGGCGATGTATGGGCGGATCGGCGCAAGGTTACGAAACCGGATGCTTGTCCCGCTCCTGTCCGCACCCCATGCCGCGATGGCAATTGGCCTGGCCTTCCTGCTGGCACCTTCGGGATGGATTGCGCGAGGGCTGGCCGCGATAACGGGCGGATGGGCCCGGCCGCCCGAGATTGCATCGGTCAATGATCCGATGGGCCTTGCGCTGATCCTGGGGCTGCTTGTCAAGGAAGTGCCGTTTCTGCTGCTGGTCATGGGGTCCGCCCTGGGGCAGCTTCCGGTACGGCGGATGGAAGCGACGGGCAGGGCGCTTGGCTATGGGCGCGGAGTGGTCTGGATGAAGGTGATCCTGCCACAGGTCTATCCATTGATCCGATTACCGGTTTTCATCGTGCTCGCCTATGCGCTGTCAGTGGTGGATATGGCAATCATCCTTGGCCCTGCCAATCCGCCGGTGCTGGCGGTGGCGATCACACGCTGGTTTGCGGCGCCCGATACGCGGATGATCCTGCCGGCCTCCGCCGCTGCCCTGCTGCAGGCCGGGCTTGTTGCCGGGGCGATTGTACTTTGGCTGTTGATGGAAAGGGTGGTCAGGCACCTGGGCCTTTGGTGGCTGGCATGCGGTGGGCGTGGCCTGTCATCGGAGCCGGGATTGCGCATGGCGGGGCTGGCGGTTGCAATCCTGATGGTGCTGGGGCTGGTGGCGCTTTTGTCATTGCTTTTGTGGTCATTTGCCTGGCGTTGGCCCTGGCCGATGGTTCTTCCCGAAAGCTGGTCATTGCGCGGCTGGGCCGGGCGGGGCTGGGTGGAGGCACTTCGTATCACGGCTATCCTTGGGCTTGTCACGACGTCGATGTCGCTGATCCTCGCCATCGCCTGGCTTCAGGGGGAGGATCGTGCAAGGCGTGGCCGGGCGGCATGGGCGCAGGCAGTGGTCTATCTGCCGCTGCTGGTGCCGCAGGTCGGGTTTCTTTACGGGCTGAACGTGCTGTTTCTTTCCATCGGCCTGCCGGGTGGGGTGCTCGCGGTGATCTGGGCGCAGATGCTTTTTGTCTTTCCCTATGTGATGATTGCGCTGTCGGACCCCTGGCATGCGCTGGATCCTCGTGCCGAAAGGACCGCCGCCGCCCTGGGTGTCCCGCCCATGCGGCGGCTTTTTCTGATAAAACTGCCTATGCTGACCGGCCCGTTATTGACGGCGGCCGCGATCGGCTTTGCCGTGTCGGTTGCACAATACCTGCCAACATTGTTCATGGGGGCGGGTCGTGTGGCGACCCTGACGACCGAAGCGGTAACGCTTTCTTCCGGTTCCGATCGTCGCGTGGCCGGGGTCCATGCCTTCCTGCAGGCCGGACTTCCCTTTCTGGCCTATGCCGCCGCCATGGGATTGCCCGCAATCCTGTGGCGTGATCGGCGCGGGATGCATGGGGCAGCATCATGAGCCTTGATCTGATTGATATCCTCGTGGGCCCCCCCGGCGCGCCGCTTCTTGCGCCCCTGACATTTTCCATCCCTGCGGGTGAGGTGGCCGCGATCATGGGGCCATCGGGGATTGGAAAATCCACGCTTCTGGATGCGATAGGCGGGCATCTTGCCCATGGTTTCGAAATGAGCGGGACGGTACGGATTAACGGACGGGAGGTGCAGGACCTGCCGCCCGAGGCCCGCAGGATCGGCCTGCTCTTTCAGGATGCGATGCTGTTTCCACATCTTTCGGTAGGCCAGAACCTGGCCTTCGGATTGCACCCGGATCTGCGCGGTTCGGCGCGGAAGGTGGCGGTGGAAGAGGCGCTTGCACAGGCGGGTCTTGATGGTTTCGCGGATCGTGATCCGGCAACGCTTTCGGGTGGGCAGCGTGCCAGAGCGGCTCTGATGCGGGCAATTCTTGCCCGCCCGGAGGCACTTCTGCTTGATGAGCCGTTTTCACGGCTTGATGCAGGGCTGCGGGCGGAAATCAGGGATTTCGTCTTTGGCCATCTTCGCGCGGCCGGGATCCCCGCCTTGCTTGTAACGCATGATGAGGCCGATGCCCGGGCCGCGGGCGGTGCGATCCTTCGGTTGTGACCATCCCGTCAGGTCATATGTTTCACAAGGCGGCCAGAAGGGCCTCGGTAGCGGGCAGATCGGGCATGGCCTGTGCCGCGCCCGGTTGTGTCACCTGAATCGACGCGGCGGCCAGGGCGCGGCGCATCGCCTGTTCGCGGGGCAGTCCCGCATCCAGCGCCGCGGCGATATTGCCTGCAAAGCAATCCCCCGCGCCGGTGGTATCCACTGCCTCGGCCTGAAAAGCGGGAAATGTCAGTGGTGTTTCGCCCGGCGTGATCCAGCTTGCCCCCTTCGCACCCCGCGTCACGATCAGCGCGACTTCCGGCAATTCACCCATGGCGGTGCGCAGATCCTCGGCCTCTCCCTCATTCATCAGCAGCAGATGGGTGAAGGGTAAAACAGCTTTCAGCGGTTCAAGTTCAAACGGTGCCGGAGAATAAAGAAGCCGCAGCCCCCTTTGAGCCGCGATCTGTGCAGTTTCAACCTGCCCTGTGGTTTCGTTCTGCATCAGCAGCAGATCGCCCGGTTCGGCAGTACGAAGGCTTGTCCCGGACATTGCCCCGGTAATTTCGCGATTGGCGCCGGGATAAAGCGTGATCGCATTTTCTGCCGAACTATCGACGGTAATGATCGCATGGCCCGTTGCTACCGCAAGCTTCGCAATCCCCGAGGTATCGATATTGAAGCCCGCGAGCATTTCGATCACCCAATCCGAATTCGGCCCGATCGCCCCGATATGAATGACCCGCGCACCGGCCCGTGCAGCCGCGACGGATTGGTTTGCCCCCTTGCCACCCAATCCCTGGGCATAACCGGTGGAGGTCAGGGTTTCCCCCGGGCGGGTGATATGGGGAACCTGATAGACATGATCGATATTGATCGAACCAAGATTATATACCGTCATGTCTTATCCCACCTTGCAGGCCGCGATCACGGCCATGTTCAAAATATCATTGACGGTCGATGTCGTGCTGCAGATCTGGATCGGCCGTGTCACGCCAGTCAGGATCGGGCCGATCACGGTGGCACCTGCCATTTCCTGCATCAGCTTGACTGAAATTGATGCGGAATGCCGTGCCGGGACAACCAGAATATTGGCAGGGCCGGTCAGCCGGCTGAACGGGTAGTGCGCCATGACGCGTGGGTTCAGGGCCACGTCCACCGTCATTTCACCCTCATATTCGAAATCCGCCCCCTGTTCATCCAGAACACGCGGGGCCTGATGCATCTTCGAGGCGCGCTCCGACACCGGATAGCCGAAGGTCGAGAAGGAAACGAAGGCCACCCGGGGTTCCATCCCAAGATTGCGGGCAACCCCGGCAGCCTTGCGCGCGATATGGGCAAGATCCTCGGGCTCGGGCCATTCATGAACCAGCGTATCGGCAATCAATACGATCCGACCCTTGTGCAGCAGCGCGGTCACGCCGACCGCACCATGTTCGGCCCGGGCATCGAATACATGGTTGATCAGCCGCAGTACCGTGGCCGATTTCCGGGTTGCCCCGGTGACCAGCCCGTCACCATGGCCATGGGCCAGCATCAGCGCGGCGAAGACATGGCGATCACGTGAGGCCAGCCTGTGCACATCCTGTCGGTCGAAACCCTTGCGTTGCAGCCGTTCATACAGAAATGCCCGATAGGTATTGAGATGGCGGGTATTGGCGGCATTGACCACCTCAAGTTCCCGCACGGCATCGGGCAGACCTGCGGCTTCGAGTTTTTCCTTCACATCCTGTTCACGCCCCACGACCAGGGCCTTGCCAAGGCCGGAACGCTGCCAGGCCACGGCGGCGCGCAGCACGCGCGGATCATCTCCTTCGGCAAAGATCATCCGGGCCTGTGCCTGCCGCGCGCGGGCATGGATCCCCTGCAGGATCGATGCGGTGGGATCCATCCGCGATTTCAGTGCCAGCGTATAGGATGCCATGTCCACGATGGGCCGTCGGGCAACGCCGGTATCCATTCCCGCCTTGGCCACCGCAGGCGGCACGACATGTATCAGCCGCGGATCAAACGGTGTGGGGATGATATAGTCGCGCCCGAAGGAAAGTTTGCGCCCATAGGCCATGGCGACCTCATCGGGGACATCTTCGCGCGCAAGCTCTGCCAGGGCGCGGGCGCAGGCGATCTTCATGTCGTCATTGATCGCGCGGGCATGGATATCCAGCGCACCCCGGAAAAGGTAGGGGAAGCCCAGTACATTATTGACCTGATTGGGGTAATCCGACCGCCCCGTCGCCACGATCGCATCGGGTCGCACGGCATGGGCTTCCTCGGGCGTGATTTCCGGATCGGGATTGGCCATGGCAAAGATCACCGGATCCTCGGCCATGTTCGATACCATTTCCGGGGTGACGGCCCCCTTGGCGGATACGCCAAGGAATACATCCGCGCCCTTCATCGCCTCTTCCAGTGTGCGCAGGTCGGTTTTGGCGGCATGGGCGGATTTCCACTGGTTCATCCCCGCCTTGCGGCCTTGATACACCACGCCCTTGGTGTCGCACATCAGGCAGTTTTCGGGCCGTGCACCCATCACCTTGAGAAGTTCGAGACAGGCGATTCCCGCCGCCCCCGCACCGTTGAGCACGATACGCACATCCGCGATCTTCTTGCCCGTCAGTTCCAGCGCATTGATCAGCCCCGCCGCACAGATTACCGCCGTTCCATGCTGGTCGTCGTGAAAAACGGGAATATCGCAGATTTCTTTCAGACGCTGTTCGATGATGAAACATTCCGGCGCCTTGATATCTTCAAGATTGATTCCGCCGAAGGTGGGTGACATCAGGTGAACGGCCTTGATGATCTCATCGGCATCTTCGGTGTCGAGTTCAATATCGATGGCATTCACATCGGCAAAACGTTTGAAGAGAACGGCCTTGCCTTCCATCACCGGCTTGGAGGCCAGCGCCCCCAGATTGCCCAGACCCAGAATGGCGGTGCCGTTCGACACAACCGCAACCATATTGCCCTTGACCGTGTAGTCATAGGCGGTTTCCGGGGTCTCGGCAATGGATTCGACCGGCACCGCGACGCCCGGTGAATAGGCCAGGCTCAAATCCCGTTGTGTCGCCATCGGGGTCGATGCCACGATATCGTATTTTCCCGGATAGGGTTCAAGATGATAGGCGAGCGCTTCTTCGGGCGTGATTTTGGTCTTGGACATCTTCTGCCTCCCTTGGTTCTCGGCTTGATATCGCCCCAGCGGTCGGGCAGCAACGGATTTGCGGTTTCCCCTCCCGGCGGGGTTCGCTAGGCTCGCCCCGCAATCGGGGGGGCAGATGGCCGAAGAAACCGTGACGCCGATGATGGCGCAATATCTGGAAATCAAGGGCCGCTATGCCGACGCCCTGTTATTTTACCGGATGGGCGATTTCTATGAAATGTTCTTTGATGACGCAGTTCTTGCTGCCGAGGCGCTGGATATCGCGCTGACCAAGCGTGGCAAGCATCTGGGCAAGGATATTGCCATGTGTGGCGTTCCCGTCCATTCGGCCGAAGGCTACCTGCTGATGCTGATCCGCAAGGGGTTCCGTGTGGCCATTGCCGAACAGATGGAGGATCCGGCGGAAGCCAGGAAACGTGGTTCCAAATCGGTGGTCGCGCGTGATGTGGTCCGTCTCGTCACCCCCGGTACGTTGACCGAGGACAGCCTTCTGGAGGCGCGACGCAACAATTACCTTGCTGCCTTTGCCGAGGTCCGCGAAGAATCCGCGCTGGCCTGGTGCGATATTTCCACCGGCGAATTCCGTGTCATGCCTTGCCCGCTGCCGCGCCTTGGGCCGGAACTGGCACGCCTTGCCCCGCGCGAATTGCTGACGGCCGAGGGCGTGATCCCTGCAGAGACGGAGGTCACGATTACCCCCCTTGCCCGATCGAGCTTTGACAGCCAGGGCGGGGAAAAACGGTTGCAATCGTTGTTTGGTGTCGGGTCGCTGCAAGGGTTCGGTGCTTTTGGCCGGGCGGAGATTTCGGCAATGGGCGCGCTGATTGATTATCTGGATCTGACCCAGCGCGGCAAGCTGCCGCTGCTGCGTGCCCCCCAACGGGAAAATCCCGGTGGCGTTGTACAGATTGATACCGCGACCCGCCGCAACCTTGAACTGACGCAGGCATTAAGCGGTGGGCGCGAGGGATCGTTGCTGGCGGCAGTGGATCGAACCCTGACGGCCGGTGGCGGGCGGCTTCTGGAACGGCGGCTTTCGGCGCCTTCGCGCGATTTGTCTGTGATTGCGCCACGACTGGAGATGGTCCGGTTTCTGGTGGATCAAAGCCCCCTGCGTGCTGATCTGCGCGCGGCACTGCGCCGTGCCCCGGATATTGATCGTGCCTTGTCGCGCCTGGCATTGGACAGGGGCGGGCCGCGCGATCTGACGGCAATCCGGGCGGGGTTGCATGCCGGGGTGGCGCTGGCGGATACCCTGCCCGATAAGGCACCTGCGGGGCTTTCCTCCATCGCGCGTGATCTGACGGGGCATGATGCCTTGATTGCCTTGCTTGATCACGCGCTGGTGGCCGAACCGCCGCTTTTGGCGCGTGATGGCGGTTTTATCGCCAAGGGTCATGATGCCGAACTGGACGAAGCCCGCCATCTGCGCGACGAAGGTCGTGGCGTGATCGCCACGATGCAGACTGAATATGCTGAACTGACGGGCATCGCGAGCCTCAAGATCAAGCATAACAATGTGCTTGGCTATTTTGTCGAAACCACTGCGACCCATTCCGAAAAGATGCTGGCCCAACCCCTTTCGGAAACCTTTATCCATCGCCAGACAACGGCCAATCAGGTGCGTTTCACCACGGTTCCGCTTTCGGAAATGGAAACCAGGATCCTCAATGCCGGTAACCGTGCGCTGGAGATCGAAAAACGCCATTTTGCGGAATTGCGACAGAACATGGTGGAGGCCGCCGCCCGGATTGCACAAACCGCACGTGCATTGGCCGAGATCGACCTCGCCTGTGCCTTTGCCGAATTGGCAAGTACCGAGGATTGGGTGGAACCCAGGGTTGATGACAGCCGTGCCTTCACGGTTGAAGGCGGACGCCACCCGGTGGTGGAACGCGCCTTGCAGCGTCAGGGTGGTCAGGCCTTCATCGCCAATGATTGTGAATTGACCGCAAGGGATGCCAGGGCCGCAATCTGGCTTCTGACCGGGCCAAACATGGCGGGGAAATCGACCTTTCTGCGCCAGAATGCCCTGATTGCCTTGCTGGCCCAAACCGGTGGATTCGTTCCCGCGCAGGCCGCTCATATCGGCCTTGTGAGCCAGATCTTTTCGCGCGTCGGGGCGTCCGATGATCTGGCACGGGGCCGTTCGACCTTCATGGTGGAGATGGTCGAAACCGCCGCGATCCTGCATCAGGCTGATGACCGCGCGCTGGTGATCCTGGATGAAATCGGGCGCGGCACGGCAACATGGGATGGGCTGTCCAGTGCCTGGGCGGTGCTGGAACACCTGCAGGCAGTCAATTGTTGCCGCGCACTTTTCGCAACGCATTACCATGAGATGACATCGCTGGCCGGAAAGCTGGACGGCGTGGAAAATGCCACCGTTGCCGTCAAGGAATGGGAAGGGGATGTGATTTTCCTGCATGAGGTGCGTCGCGGTGCGGCCGATCGCAGCTATGGTGTGCAGGTGGCCCGGCTTGCGGGTCTGCCCGATGCCGTGATTGAACGCGCGCGGGTGGTGCTGGAAATGCTCGAATCCGGAGATCGTGAAGGTGCCCGGCCCCAGGCCATGATCGATGACCTGCCGCTTTTTCGTGCCCAGCCTGCTGCCGCCCCGCCACCCCGACTGGTGGGAAAGTCGGAACTGGAACTGCGCCTGCGCGAAGTGCTGCCCGATCAGCTTACGCCGCTGGAGGCGCTTTCCCTGATCTATGAACTGAAGACGAAACTGCCGGACTGATCGCAAATAACCGTTGAACCCGGATCGGGCAACGGGCAGGCTGCAGCAGGGCCGACAGGGGGGAATGATGATTTTTGACACACATCTGCATCTCGTTGACCGGGGGCGGATCAGCTATCCTTGGCTGGGTGACGCCCCTGCGCTGAACCGTGACTGGTCCTACGAGGATTACGAAAAGACCGCCCGCCGTATCGGGATTTCGGATGTGCTGCATATGGAGGTCGATGTAGCACCCGGCGATATCGATGCGGAAATCGCCATGGTGGCGGGGCTGATGGCCCGGCCCGGCAGCCTGATACGCGGTGCAATCGCCGGGGCGCGCCCGGAGGAAGGGGATTTCATCCCCTGGCTGGAAAAAATTGATCGCAACGTGGTGAAGGGGCTGCGCAGGGTGCTGCATGTGGTGCCGGATGACATTTCGCAAAAACCGCTTTTTCGGGAAAATGTCGCAAGGCTGGGTGCGGTGGGTCTGCCTTTCGATCTTTGCATGCTTGCGCGACAGAAATCCCTGGCCGTTGCGCTGATCGATGCCTGCCCCGATACGGTTTTCATCCTGGATCATTGTGGGGTGCCGGATATCGAAGGGGACGGGTTTCGAAGTTGGGCAGAGGGGATCACCGATCTGGCGCGCCGTCCCAATGTCAATGCCAAGATTTCCGGCATTACCGCCTATACCGGCGGGAACTGGACGCTGGAAGGGTTACGCCCCTATATCGAAACGGTCATAGGCGCATTTGGCTGGGATCGGGTGGTCTGGGGTTCCGACAGCCCGGTCTGCACATTGCATTCTTCGCTGAATCAATGGGTTGCGCTTTCCCGTGCGGTTCTGGAGGGCTGTTCCGAAACGGAAAGGGCGCGGCTCTATCAACTCAATGCCCGCCGGATCTGGGGAATTGTGTCATGATTGATCCGGATCATCCCTTCTATCGCCCGCTTTGGGTGCGGTTGCTGTTATGTGCAATCTGTTTCGGTTGGGCGGGGTTTGAACTTTACACCGGAAGCATCGCCTTCGCCTTCATCTTCGGGGCATTGGGGCTTTATGCTGCGCTGCGTTTTTTCTGGCGCCCGACGAAAAGGGACTGAAACGCATTATCGGTTACAACTGATCGACCCGTGCCATGAATTGCGAAAGGTCCCGCACCTGATTGAGCCAGGTTTCCAACAATTCCGGATCATGCGGCGCGGGTTGTACGCCTGCGGGCAGGGCATTGGCCAGAACCGCCTCCACCGCCAGTGAAACCGGCACTGATACAAGCCGCGCCATGGCGGATCCGCGCCCATCCCCCCAGGCATCGAGCGCCCATGTTTCATGAAAGACTGCATGTCCTTCGCGTTCCGCCTTGAGGGAGACGAAAAGCACCACCCGGTCGGGTTCCCCCTCATCATAGGCGTTTTCGCGCCAGAACTGATCCGCCATTTCACGCAGCCGGGCCTTACCCGCCGCGCCCTGCAGGCTTTCCACTTCGCGGAAAACCGGCGCCCAGGCCCTTGCCCAGCCCTGCAGCCGGATCGTGCCCCGCACGAAAGCACGCAATTTCCAGCCCGGATCGAACCGGTAATCGGTAATAAAGGGCAGGCTGTCGCGATTGGGATAGACCTCAAAGTTTTCGGGCTGCGGCAGGGGCGCTTCATATTCCGTGATCGCATCCCAGGGGCGTTCCACCGAAAATTCGTTAAAATCCCGCAGTGACAGCGAAGGCGAACGCAGTGCCTTCAACACCCCCAGCGGTGACCAGGAAAACTTGTAGCGAAAAGGGTTGGGCGTTTTGGGAATACCGCCACAATAGGAGGTGAAGGAAATCACGTTTCCCATATCATAACCCGGCGCTGCGCGGTACCGCGCAACCAGGTCATGTGCCATCAGGTGGTCTATGCCGGGATCGAGCCCGACTTCGTTCACGCAGATCAGTCCCCTGTCGCGGAAACCCTGATCCAGTGCGCGCATTTCCGGCGCGATATAGCTGGAGGATACGAAATGCGCGCGCTTGTCCAGACAGGCCTGCGCGATGGTCACATGCTGATCGGCAGGCAGCATCGAAACCGCTATGTCCCCGGGGCGAAGCGCCTCGGACAGTGCCTCGTGGCTGAAGGGCCGGATATCATCCGCCAGATCGCCGATCGCCGCTTTGGCCTTCGCGACTGTCCGGTTCCAGACAGTGACGGGCTGACCAGTTGTCAGAAGGCGTCGCAGCCCGGGAATGGCCGAAAGGCCGGTTCCGCACCAGTGAATCGTCATTTCTCCGTCCCTCCGATTTTCGCGATATGATTGTCAAAAGTGACCTTGGCCCTTCCCCATACGCCCTTGTCCAACCGGTCGAGCGTCAGCAGATGTGGCAAAAGGAGGCCCGCGAAATCCTCACTGCTTTCCACCGGCAAGAGGGAAGGCAGATTGTCAATTGCGGTCACGTCAAGCACTGGATCGGTTGCCACCCGCAACGCGGGCCTGGCCCATTCCGTTATCCGGTCATAGACCTTGATCGGGGAAAAATCCGAACCCGGATCACAGGCGATATCGCCGATCACCCGCAAGGCCCGTTCCCCCGTCAGTGCCGAAGGCGGCACGAAGACAGGGCAGCCGGGCTGTGCGAGGATGCAGTTGAGAAAGATTTCATGTTGCAAGATCTCGGGAAAGGGTCCGCCATGGGCGGTTTCGGCCATGTCCCATTGTGTAACCTGCATCCCCATTGCCTGGCACAGATCGGTCGCACCGCTGCCGACCCGTCCCAATGCACCGATCACCAGTGCACGTGGCGGGGTCAGCCCCTGAAGCTCATGGCGGAGTTCGGCCAGAAGCGCCTCCCGCCCGGGATAGCGTGATACCGGCCCGGCAATATCGCCCCTTTCCTGTGTGATCCAGCATTTGAGCGCGACCGCAGCCCCGGCATAACCGGCCCAATAGCCGAAAGCCGCCACGCGGCGGCCGCTTTCATCCACCAGATATTCGATATCGTAAAGGGTGCCGCCGCCTTCGTTGAAACGGCGCAAAAGATCCTGCCCGGCTGGCTGTCCCTTATAGGCGTGACCGAAAAGAATATGACGATGGCGAAGCGGACTGCCATCTTCCGGCAGTTCCTTCAATCCGAAGATAATTGCCGCTTCCGGGGCGGCGGGCCAGGATCCTTCGGTTGCGATCTGGCATCCCGTTGCGCGATAGGCATCGGTTGCAATGGCCCGTGTGGGGCTGTCTTCCACCGTGACGGCAAAGCCCTCTTTCAGCAAGGCGGCAACGCCATCGGGGGTGATGCCCACCCTTTCCTCATTCGGGCGCTGTTCGGCGCGAACCCAGATATGAGTCATCTTTCCCATTCCCTTCATGGCATTTGCCGGGTTCGTTTTAGCCTATCACGGATGCAAACAGGCGTTTTTCCCCGTGAGGCTTGGCAACCCGGCCAAGAGATAGCAGATTTGTTGCGTTGCAACAGGGGGCCCAAATGAAAAGACGATACTGGCTGGCAGGTGCGGCAGGGGTAACGGCGCTCATACTTGGCGGGATATTCCTTTGGCGGGGAAGGAAGCCCACCCCGATCAGCAAGGAAGAACTGGCCGCACGTTATGCGCCCCCCCTTTCCGCGCCCGAACGCGGGTTGCGCGTTTATCACCTGGGTCACAGTCTGGTCGGTCGCGACATGCCTGCCATGCTGGAACAACTGGCCCATGCGGCGGGTTTTGCCGACCATCGATACGAAAGCCAGCTTGGCTGGGGGACCAGCCTGAAGCAGCATTGGGAACCTGATGAGGAAATCTTCGGTTTCGACCGGGAAAATGACCATCCGCGTTTTCGCCCCGCGCGTGAGGCGGTGGCCTCCGGTGATTACGATGCGGTGATCCTGACGGAGATGGTCGAGATCCGTGATGCCATCCGGTACCACGATAGCGCCAGATACCTTGCCAGATGGGCTGCAGCAATCGGGCAGGGCAACCCGGATACGCGGACTTACCTTTATGAAACCTGGCATCAACTGGATGATCCGGAAGGCTGGGAAACCCGTGTGCAAAAGGATCTTGCGCGTTATTGGGAAGGCGAAATCCTGCGCCCGGCAATGGCGCCGGAAGGTATTGGCACTATCTGGACAATCCCTGGCGGGCAGGTCCTGGCCGCCGTGATAGAGGCCGCCGAGGCAGGAAAAATCCCTGGCCTGACCGATCGAACGGATTTCTTCGCCCGCAACCCGGAAGGGGAGCTCGATCAGATCCATATCAACGAGATCGGCAGTCAGGTCATTGCGCTGGCCCATTTTTCCACGCTTTATCATCGTAGTGGCGAAGGCCTGCCTTACCGGCTTAATCGTGCTGATGGCAGTCCGGCCACACCACTGCCTGACGCAGCGTCAGCGGAAATCCAGCGACTGGTCTGGACAGTGGTGAGCGGATATGCTGCGACCGGGATAGGAACCGGAACCTGAAAATACGGGAATTGCTTTATGTCCTTTCTTGCGATGCTTGCCGATATCCTCTTTGTCGGACATAGCCTTGTCGGCCCCACCCTGCCAAATCTGGTCGAAGCCGGGTTGAATGCGCGGGGCATGCCCGTCGAGGTTTCGGCACAGATCATCAATGGCGCTCCGCTTAGCTATAACTGGGAAAATTCGCATGATGCCCAGGGGGAAGATTCCCGCGCCGTTCTGGGCAAGGGCCAGACAAAAATACTGATCCTGACCGAAGGCATTCCCCTTGCCAATCAGGTGGAATGGAATGACAGCGTCGGGCATGTCGCAAAATTTGCAGATCTTGCCTGGCAGGCCCGCCCGGACACGGAGGTTTTTATCTATGAAACCTGGCATAGCCTGAAAAGCGGCACTGGCGAGGAAATCGAATTTGATCCGGATGGCAGCCGCATACCGTGGCGCGACAGGATCACGGCCGATCTTCCGGTTTGGGAATCGCTGGCGGAGCAGGCCAATGCCAACAGGCCCGACGAAGCCCCGAAGGTGCGGCTGATCCCGGCAGGGCAGGCGATGGGGGAACTTGCCGATGCGATAGAAGCAGGTGAAGTCCCGGGGATTTCTTCGCTTCAGGATCTTTTCGGCGATGATATCCACCCCAATTCCCGGGGGTTCTACTTTTTGGCACTGGTCCATATTGCCGTAATCACGGGGCAGTCGCCCGAGGGGCTTCCGACCAGGCTGGGACGGACCTGGGATAGTCGCGCCGCAGTTTTGACGGATGAACAGGCGGCAGCCCTTCAAAGGATCGCCTGGCGGGCCGTTGATCGATACCAGAAACGCTTGGCCGGCATACCCCCCCCCGGAGCCCCGGAATCGGTGGCAGCCGCGTCGGCTGATTCCCTTCCCTTAATTGTCCCTGATGGCCCGGCGGAAATCAGCAATCCGCGTCTGGCCTTCAACCTTAACGGGGTTACGGATTGGTCCGTCCAGTTGCCGTTTCTCGATATCTTCAAAAGCGCCCGGCCCTGGGTTGCCCGCTCTTTTGAGGGCGATGATGTTTCCTATGAAGCTTTGAAATCAGGGGGGCATCTGACGGCCGAGGGCTGGCCGCTTGTCCCACCTGAGGGGGCAGGGATTTTTGTCACCCATATCCTGACCGATCTGCCCGAAGATATCGGCGGTGCTGCCGGTTCATATGTCCTGCGTTACGCGGGGAAAGGGAAGGTTACCACGGAAGGGCTGGCCCAAAACCCCCGTTATAGCCCGGGGCGGATCAATTTCGATTTCACCCCGGGGCCGGGGAATGTCATCATTGCGGTCAGTGATATGGATCCAACCGATCCGATACGGGACATTTCCGTTGTAAGGGCAGATCGCGAGGCGGCACTGGACGCGGGGGAGGTCTTCAACCCCGATTGGCTGAACCGTATCCGTGGTGCCAGCGGGCTGCGTTTCATGGATTGGATGGCGACCAACAGTTCCAGACTGTCCACCGCAGCCGATCGTCCCCGGCGAAGCGATTTCAGCTGGGCGGTGCAGGGCGTTCCGATGGAAGTGATGATCGCCCTTGCCAACGGGTTGAAGGCTGAACCCTGGTTCACGCTGCCTCATCTGGCGGACGATGAGCTTATCCAGGTCTGGGCAGAGGAGGTTCGTGACGGGCTTTCACCGGATCTTCGGGTCCATCTGGAATTTTCCAATGAGGTCTGGAACTGGAGCTTTTCACAATCTGCCTGGGCGGATGAACAGGCTTTGGCGCGCTGGTCGCAGGAAGATGCCTGGGTGCAATTCTATGCCCTCCGCGCCTCCCAGGCTGCCGATATCTGGACAGGAGTATTCGGGGATGAAGCCCGGACCCGGCTGAATCGTGTGATTGCCGTGCAAACCGGTTGGCTGGGACTTGAGGAAAAAATACTTAACGCGCCGCTGGTCATCGACGAGGGAAACCCCGCCCCGGCAACGAATTTCGATTCCTATGCCATCACGGGCTATTTCGCCGCCAGCCTTGGCAGTGAGGAAAAGGCAGACCTCCTGCGTGACTGGCTGCAACAAAGCCTGCAGGATGCAACGGGAAAGGCCGATGCCGAAGGGTTGTCCGGGGCAGATCGCGATGCCTTCATTGCCCGGCACCGATTTGACCTTGCCACCGATCTTGCCATCAGGGAGCTGGAAAACGGTGTCATGTCAGGTGATACGCGGGATACGCTTTCTGCATTCTTTTCCGAAATACTGCCCTATCACGCCAGGGTGGCGCGCGAAAACAACCTGAAACTGGTCATGTATGAGGGGGGCACCCATGTTGTCGGCCTCGGGTCGCAGATGGATAATGACGAACTCAATGCCTTCTTTCAGCATCTCAATTACAGCCCGGCCATGGGGGCTCTCTATGAACGGGTTCAGGAAGGCTGGGCGGATCTGACCGACGCCCCTTTTACTGCCTTCAATGATGTTTCATACCCGTCGAAATGGGGAAGCTGGGGGGCCTTGCGGCATCTGACGGATGACAACCCGCGCTGGCGCGCGTTGGCCGAAGGCTGCCCTGCGTGCTAAGCGTCATCATTCCCGCCAGCAATGAGGCAGAATGGATCGGCGGCTGCCTGACGGCGCTTCTGGCCTCCGATCCGGTACCGGGTGGGGCAGAGGTGATCGTCGTTGCGAATGGGTGCCATGACGATACCTATTTGCGTGCGCGCGGCTTTCTGGATGCAGCAGAACAGGCCGGTTGGTGGCTGACCGTGCTCAATCTGGAAACCGGCAGCAAACCAGGCGCATTGAACAGGGGTGATGCGGAAGCACAGGGCGAAATCCGCGCCTATCTTGATGCGGATGTGAAAGTGACCCCCGCATTGATGGCACAGCTTGTCATGGCCCTGAACGAAGCTGAGCCGCGCTATGCGTCGGGCAGGCCGGAAATCCCGCCTGCCCAAAGCATATTTTCCCGCATCTATGCACGTTTCTGGCAGCGCCTGCCCTTTGTTCAAAGCACCGCGCCGGGCTATGGGCTTTTCGCGGTGAACCGGGCCGGGCGCAGCCGCTGGGATCGTTTCCCGGCGATCATCTCGGACGATACGTTCGTCCGGCTGCAGTTCCTGCCGCAGGAACGGATCGAGGTTCCTGCAAGCTATAGCTGGCCGATGATCGAAGGGTTTCCGGCGCTGGTCCGGGTCCGGCGTCGGCAGGATGCCGGTGTCCGGGAAATTGCGCGCCTTTATCCCGACCTGCCCCAACGCGAAGGAAAGCCCCGGATGGGCCTTTCGGGCTATCTCCGGTGTGGTCTTGTCGATCCGCTGGGGTTCATTGCCTATGCCGCGGTTATCTTCACGGTCCGTTTCGGGGGGCGGGACAAGGGCGGCTGGGTGCGGGGACGGTAAGCCGCAAGATGTTTCACAGGCACGGTTCATGAACGATTTCATCTATGCCCCTCCCGATCTGCCCCTGTCGATCCTGCATGAGGAACCCGATTTCGTGATCGTGGATAAGCCTGCGGGGCTCCTTTCGGTACCGGGTCGGGGGCCGGAACGGGCCGATTGCCTGATTGCACGGCTCCGCGAACGTTATCCCGAAATCCTGTTGGTACATCGGCTTGATCTGGATACATCGGGGGTCATGGTTTTTGCCCGCAACAAACCGGCACAGGGCGCGATCAGCCAGCAATTCGAAAAACGGATGGTTGGCAAGGAATATGTCGCGCGGGTTTACGGGTTGATGGTGCAGGATGAAGGACGAGTGGATTTGCCGTTGACCGTCGATTGGCCGAACCGTCCACGCCAGCATGTCAATTTCGAAACCGGCCGTCCTGCGCAAACCGAATGGCAGGTGATCGAACGGGGAAAGAACGAAACGCGGGTTCTGCTGCGGCCCTTGACGGGGCGGAGCCATCAGCTTCGTGTGCATATGGCGGAATTGGGCCATCCCATCCTGGGGGATCCGCTTTATGCCACGGGCAGGGCTGCGGATTTTTCGCGGTTGATGCTTCATGCCCGGAACCTCCGGCTGCGGGATCTTGAAACGGGTGTTGCGCTGAATTTCGCGGCCCCCTGTCCGTTTTGAACGGATAGATATACTCCCCGGACATTGCCGCGTCCGGGCGGCATCCTCCCTTGGCAGGGCGCGGCAAAGAGGATACCAAATGCCAAGCCCCCGGAGATCCCCATGAAGAAGCAGACCCTGACCATGCAAGATGCCATCAATACCGCAAAGATGCTCTCCGAAGCGCTGCCCTATCTGCAACGCTATTCCGACGCGGTTGTTGTGGTGAAATTTGGCGGCAACGCGATGGGGGATGATGATGCCATGGCGGAATTTGCCCGTGATATCGTGTTGATGCGCCAGGTCGGGGTAAATCCCGTTGTCGTCCATGGTGGCGGGCCGATGATCAATGAAATGCTGGCCAAGCTTGAGATCAAATCCGAATTCCTGCGCGGGAAGCGGGTTACGGACAAGGCCACCGTACAGGTGGTTGAAATGGTATTGTCCGGCCTCGTCAACAAGCGGATCGTACAGGCGATCATGGATGCGGGCGGACGGGCTGTCGGGATATCGGGCAAGGATGATGACCTGATGGTTTGCCGGGCCGATGATCCGGAACTGGGCTTTGTCGGCCAACCGGTAAAGATGAATGTGCAGGTCCTGCGGGATCTGTATTCGGTGGGGATCATCCCCGTGATCGCACCGGTGGGAACGGGTGAGGCGGATAACGAAACCTTCAATGTGAATGGCGATACCGCCGCGGGGGCCATCGCCGGGGCCTTGCAGGCCGATCGGCTGTTGTTGTTGACGGATGTGGCCGGGGTCAAGGGTGCCGATGGCCATGTCGTGACCCATCTTACGGCGGAAGAGATCCGTCAGATGACGGATGACGGCATCATTGCGGGCGGGATGATCCCCAAGACCGAAACCGCGCTTTTGGCGCTTGAGCAAGGCACGCGGGCGGTAACGATCCTTGATGGGCGGATCCGCAATGCCTGCCTTCTGGAATTGTTTACCGATCATGGTGTGGGCAGCCAGATTAGGTCTTCCGAACCACGGGTAAAGCCGCGATCACAGGGATAGGTTTCGGGCTGTTCTTCTGGCTTCGTCTTGCCCAATGCCATGACTGCATGGCAGAGTGATCCGGCAAAGCCAGATAGAAGAAAGTGCCACGCATGACCAAGCGCCTGATCCTGACGCGCCACGCAAAATCAAGCTGGTCCGATCCTCTTATCTCCGATCATGAACGTCCGCTGAATGAACGCGGCAGGGGCGCGGCGGAAGATCTGGGCGCATGGCTGGTTTCACGGGGATATCTGCCCGATGAGGTCCTTTGTTCCGATGCCTTGCGCACACGAGAAACCTGGGAAGGTGTCGCGGGCACCATGCCAGACGCACCTGCGCCGATACTGAAACCAACGCTTTATCATGCCGGGGCGGAGGTGATGCTGGCCGTTCTGGGGCATGGTACGGGCGACACGGTGATGATGGTCGGTCATAATCCGGGAATTGCCGAATTTGCACAACGTATCCTGCGACGCCCGTCTGCCAACCCGGATTTCAACCGCTATCCGACTGGCGCCACCCTGGTGGCTGAATTTGCCATCGGGGATTGGGCATTGGCCGAATGGGGTAGTGCAGTGGCGCTTGATTTCGTGGTGCCCCGCGAATCGGCATCCTGACGGAAGATCCCCCGGATTTCATCTTCATACGGGTTTCTGCATGACAATGGTGATGGCGCCGCCGATCGGCCAACTGGCCGGATCATTCCGATTCGGGGTGATGGGCGCGCGCCAGTGCGGCAACCAGATCTGATCGGGTAACGAAACCCGCCAGCCTGTCCTGTTCCAGTACGGGCAGGCCCATTTGGCCACCATCGGCCATGATATCGATGAGTACGCCCAGGGGGGTATCCGGGGAAACCGTGGTAACATTTGTTGCCATTGCATGCGCGGCAATCGGGACGGCGGCATCCCGGCCTGCGCGCAACAGGCGGCCGAACATGCTGCTTTCAGAGGATTGTTCCGTAATCTTGCGCCAATGTCGCAACAGGTCCGTTTCACTGAGCAGGCCACGATAATTGCCATCGGCATCGGTTACGGGCAGCGCCCGGACCCGGTGTTCGTCAAAAAGCGACGAGGCCGTGGATAATGGGGTATCAAGGCGCAGGCTTATGACATCCGGCGTCATCAACTGGCGGCAGGAAACCCCGTCGAAGAGGTGACTTGCAGCTTCCAGATGCGCGGCCTCGATCAGCCGTTCCAGATCGCCTGCGCCGATATTCGCATCCAGTCGCAACCGTTGCAGAATCGCTTCCAGGGCCGAACTTTCAAGGCGCGGACGCAGGCCCAGCCTGTCTTCCACCTGCGGGTTATGTTCGGCAGGCTGGCGGAAGGGGTACCGCCGCCCCGTCATCCGGTTATAGAGCGCCGCGAATATCAGGATCAGGCAAGTATCCACGAAAACCGGCATGAAGGCATAGGCAAACCCCATATCCTGAACCTGCCCGGCCGTCAGGATCGTGCCCAATGCAACGCCGGCGGCTGGCGGGTGAAGGGCACGCAACCGCATCATTGCAATCATGGACAGCGTGACGGACAGGCCAAGGGCTATCCAGTGGTCCCCCATGGCCAGAACCAGTGCCACCCCGATCAGCCCCGAAACCGTATTGCCCACAACGGCCGACCAAGGCTGCGCCAGTGGGCTGGATGGAACGGCGGTTGCCAAAAAGGCGGTGGCGGCCAGAGGCGAGATCAGAAAGATCGAGGCGGCCTCCCCCCCCGAATCGGGAAACAATGTTCCGACCGCGCCGAAACAGGCCACCAGCGCGAAACCGGTGCCGATGGAGGCGCGCAGCATTTCACGCAGGGCGGGATTGGCAAGGGCGGGTCCAAGGGGGCGCCAATAGCGCAGGGTCTTCCAGTTCATTTCGTGCTTGCGATCCGAATGAGCGCGCGTTCCACCACGGCCATCCCCGGGGCGCGGCTGGACGAACGCAGCGTGAGGTCGGTTTCCACCAGATGGCGCAGGGCGCGTTCCGACTGGTGGCGTGAAAACCGGCGGGCCTGACGTTCGGCGACGGCACGCCGGGGACCAAAGACCGGCAGCCGCGTACCGGGGCCCGAGGCCCCCCAGGCCAAAAGATGCAACGCCCGAAAATGCCGTAACGCCATGATGCAGATTGTGACCGGGTTCACCCCCTGTCCTTCAAGGCGTCGCATCAGTGCACCGATGGAGGCAGCTCGTCCTTCGGCAGCGGCATCGATGACCTCATCAAGATCGGCATCCATCGTGCCCGGGGCGCATTGGGTGATGTCTTCTGGGCTCAACGGGGCTTCATCCCCCCATTTGTAAAGTGTGATCTTTTCCAGCATCTGGCGGAAATCCCCGGGCGGGAGGCCCTGCGCCCATTGGGTCAGATTGGCCATTGTTTCCGGTGTGATCCGGGTCAGTCCCGCCCGGGTCAGTTCCGCCTCGATTTCCTCGGATCCTGGCGGTTCGTCGGCAAAGCCGATGGCGACGGTATCGGAACGCCCTTCAAAAAGCTTGCGCAGCGTGGAATTGCCCTTCAGTTCCCCTGCCGTGACGATGATATTGGCATCCCCTTCGCACCAATCGTCCAAGGCGGCGGTAATCTGCTTTGCCAGCCCGTCTGTGGCATCTTCCAGAAAGACCACGCGTGGACCGGGGAAAAAACCGGGTGCGCGCATCGCATCGGGCAAGGCGGCAGCGTCACGGCGGGCATCGGCCGCCGCGATCCGGGTCAGTCGCATCTCCTCTTCTCCGGCGGGACCGATCAGTGCGGCAATTGCTTCTTGCCGTTTCATGGCGATTTGCATCGGGTCGCTGCCATGGATCAGGAAGCCTGCCCTGGCCGGATCGGGCCTTGCCAGAAACTGTGCGGCTTTCGCCCCCGAAAGCTTCATTCTTCAGCCCATTGCCCCGAGGTTGCCAGCAATTGCGTGACGATCTGATCGGCAAGGATCCGCATCAGGCGGCGCTGCGCATCATCCTGCGCGGCAAGCCCCGCAACGGTGGATCCCGTTGCCGAATAGGAGGTGAAATTTTCCACCTTCCCGCTGGTAATCGGTGCTTCGGTGGCAATGTCGCGCAATGCCCAATCGATCCGGCCATTCAGATTGTAACGGGTGATCGCATTTTCGGTGGTGATGGCCACACCAATGGACTTCAATCCGATTTCATAGCTTAGCGCATAGCGGGCGTTCATCCCGGGGCCGAGCCTTTCCTCAAGCCGTTCGACCAGATCGAAGCCGAATTCATCCTTCGGTTCATCCGCGAGGATCGAATTATGCAGTTTCTGTCCTGGTCCTGCGGGGGCATAGGCCGGGGTAAAACCGCAGCCCGCCAGAAGCCCGGCAGGAAGAAGTGACAGGAATTTCCGGCGATCAGACAACGACATTGATGATACGTCCTGGTACGACAATGAGTTTTTTTACCGGCTGTCCGGCAAGAAATCTGATCACGTCTTCGTCGCGGAGTGCAAGCTTTTCGACTTCTTCCTTGGGAAGATCCGCCGCAACGGTAATTTCCGCGCGACGTTTGCCGTTGATCTGCACCGGCAGGGTGATCGTATCAGCCACCAGAAGCGCCGGATCCGCCTCCGGCCAGCGTGCCTGTGAAACCAAGCCTGTCCCGCCCAGAAAGGCCCAGATTTCCTCGGCCAGATGCGGGACCATGGGTTGCATGAGCTGCGCCATGATCAACATGGAATCGCGTTTTGCCGCACCCCCCGCCTTCGATTTCGAAAGCGTATTGGTCAGCGCATAAAGGGCTGCCACGGATTTGTTGAAGGCGAAGCCGTCGATTCCGGCTGTCACATCGGCAATTGCATGGGCCGTGGCGCGGGCAAGATCCTTGTCCGTGCCATTCGCCGGCGTTTCATCGCGGCTGATGTCATCGGCCAGGCGCCAGACCCGGGCCAGGTGTTTTGACGTGGCCTCTGCCCCGGCCGAGGTCCATTCCACATCCCGTTCCGGTGGGCTGTCGGACATCACGAACCAACGCGCCGTATCGGCGCCATAGTCGCGGATGATATTCATCGGATCCACGACATTCTTCTTGGATTTCGACATCTTGGCCGAGGGCATGATCCGCACCGGCGCGCCTGTCGCCTTCAGCACGCCCGCCTCGCGGTCCACCTCCTCGGGCAGGTGATAGACGGGGCGGCCCCCGTCATCCGACACATAGATCTCATGCGTTACCATGCCCTGGGTGAAGAGCGCGTTGAACGGCTCTATCGCCCTTGCGGGCAGGTGGCCCGTCCTGTGCATGGCCCGGGCAAAGAAGCGCGAATAGAGCAGATGCAGGATCGCATGTTCGATTCCGCCGATATACTGGTCCACATTCATCCAGTAATCGGCCTCTGCCGCCTCTGTCGGCGTGGCGGCATGGGGCGATGTGAATCGCGCAAAATACCAAGACGAATCAACAAAGGTATCCATCGTATCGGTTTCGCGCCTTGCCGGCGCCCCGCAGGCGGGGCAGACACAATCCCGCCATGTCGGATGCCGGTCCAGCGGATTGCCCGGCACGTCGAAAGTCACATCATCCGGCAGGCGGATGGGCAGGTTTTCCTTGCGTTCCGGAACCACGCCGCAGGCGTTGCAATGCACCACGGGAATCGGGCAGCCCCAGTAACGCTGGCGGCTGATACCCCAGTCACGCAGGCGATAATTCGTCACGCCATGCCCCACGCCCTGGGATTCACAAAAACCGATGGCGGCATCAACGGCTTCGTTGCCGGTCTGGATATCCTCGCCGGCAAAGCCGCGGACATAGCGGACGGGGATGTCCTTTGCCGGAACAAACGCCTCGGCCAGCATGGTTTCCGGGTCGGCCTTGGCATCTTCGGCCAGATAGACAGGTGGAATCGGCAGATTGTATTTTGTGGCGAAGTCGACATCCCGCTGATCATGGGCCGGACAGCCGAAAATTGCGCCGGTGCCGTAATCCATCAGGATGAAATTGGCGATATAGACGGGAAGCTCCCATGAATTGTCAAAGGGATGGCGCACGCGAATGCCGGTATCCATCCCCCGCTTTTCGGCCTTTTCAAGGGCTTCTGCGCTGGTGCCGATTCGGCGGCATTCCGCAACGAAATGGGCGATCTTTTCGTCATGGTGTTCCAGATGCCGCGCCAGCGGGTGATCCGGGCTGATTGCGGCGAAGGAAGCCCCCAAAAGCGTATCGGGCCGCGTGGTATAGACTTCCAGCCGGTCAAACCCTTCGGGCGCATCGACCGTGGAGAAGGCGAATTGCAGCCCTCGCGACCTGCCGATCCAGTTGGCCTGCATCAGCCGTACCTTTTCGGGCCAGGCCTTCAACCCGTCCAGCGCCTCCAGAAGCTCGGCCGAATAGTCGGATATCCTGAAAAACCACTGGGTCAGTTCGCGCCGTTCGACCTCTGCCCCCGAACGCCAGCCCTTGCCATCGATCACCTGTTCGTTGGCAAGCACCGTCATGTCGACAGGATCCCAGTTCACCACCGCATTCTTGCGGTAGACCAGCCCGGCCTCCAACATGTCGAGGAACATGGCCTGCTGCTGGCCGTAATATTCCGGATCGCATGTGGCAAATTCGCGTGACCAGTCGATGGAAAGACCCAGCGGCTTCATCTGCGCGCGCATGTCGGCGATATTGCCATAGGTCCATTCCCTGGGGTGGCCGCCCCGTTCCATGGCGGCGTTTTCGGCGGGCATCCCGAAGGCATCCCAGCCCATCGGATGCAGCACGCTGAACCCCTGTGCGGTACGATACCGGGCCACCACATCGCCCATGGTATAGTTGCGCACATGGCCCATGTGGATGCGCCCCGAAGGGTAGGGGAACATCTCCAGCACATAGCATTTGGGCTTGGCCGCATCCCGGCGGGCGGTAAAGACGCCTGCCTTTTCCCAGGCTTCTTGCCATTTGGCTTCGGTCGTGGCGGGGTCGTAACGCGACATCTTCGGGCCTCTTGCAGATCAGTGGCGCGCAGTTAACCCGCAAGCCCCGCCAAGGTCCAGACCCGCAGGCGTCAGAGACCGGCGTCGCGGACCCGCAATTGCCGGGCGCGGGTCAGAATCGCATCTTCAACCGCGCGGGCCGTTTCACGGCTGACCGGTGCACCGCCGCGGGTTTGCAGGGCTACCTTGAGGCTGCGCGCATCCAGCGCGGGATCCTGCACATAGACCGTGGCGCGATAGGACCGTCCGCCGCCGGGCGGGGTGCCGTAACCCGTCACGATCACGCCGGTAAAGGGATCAACCGACTGGATGGGCAGGAAGTTCAGCACCTCCAGTGAGGCATTCCATATATATTTGTTGACCTCCACCGTCGTATTCGGATCGGAGGAATTGGAAAAGAGATCCCAGATCGTGCTGTTGCCCTGGCGTTCATCCTGCAGTTCCTGCGCTGCCACCTCGGCGGAACGCGCGCGCGCATCCATGGCTTGCTGCGAAGGCACCTCACCCGAACGTCGCCCGAAAAAGCCGCTGTCGCCGCTGCCGATACCACATGCGGCAAGGCTGGTCAGGAGCGCGGTGGCAAGCCCGGCACGGAAAAAGCGGTTCAAGGTCATGTGGATCCCTCGTGTTCCAATCAGGCTTTGTCTAGCTTAGCCAGTCTTGCCGAACAAGGGCTTTTGGCCTCTTGCCGGTTTCAGCCCCTGAAACGGGGCATATATGTAATGTGGATGATGGCCGTGCCGGGGCCCGGCGGGAAACCTCCCATATGCTGTAATATACGACCCTGCATGGGGCGGACTGTGGCATAGCTGCACCATCCACGGCGTTCTTCCGGCAAGATGGCGGGCTTTCGTTGCAATCGGGGGCGCAAGGGTAGAAAGAAGGCTCATACCCAATTCGGATTTCCCTGGATTGGGCAGCACCTTTGAACAAACGAGGGAAACCATGAAACACATTCTGATTGC
>JBKEDF010000091.1:0-3902 GCA_047975325.1 Pseudorhodobacter sp.
AATCGCCCGGTCGCTGTCAAAGACATCATCCCGCGCACGGATCACCGTGATCCGCCCCGGATAGGGCCGGGGCTGATAATTATTGACTGCAATTTCATTGGCGGCAACGAAACGGCTGACCGAATCCACCACCGCCGCCTGTGACGAAAACCGATCGATCAGCGTCAGGCGCAGCTTTTCCAGCCGGTGACGCGTATTGTTCAGCTTGGCACGCAGGAGCCTGCCAGCATAGGGCCACCCGCCGCCGCGCAGGAGCTTCAGATGCGCCCCCACCCAGGCAAGTCCCCGGATCCTGTCCCGCCCGCCCGGACCTTCGGCATCCATCACCGCAAACAGCCGCACCTCCCGTCCCGCCGCCCGCAATCGCTGCGCCAGCTCCAGTGCCACGAAACTGCCCTGGGAAACCGCAACAAGCCCGATCGGACCATCCGGCCGATGCGCCACAATCACCCGCAGGTAAAGATCCGCGATATCCGCAATCGTCGTCGGAGTATCCTCGCGCAGCAACATGGTGCTCAGGCCGAAGATCGGCTGTTCCATCCCCATCACCTGCGCCAGGGGACGAAAGAAACTGCCATTTATCCCCAGTACATGCACACCGTAAATCGTCACGCCCGTGCCCAGGGGCTGGATCGGCAGCAGGCAATCGAACAGATCCGCCCCCGCCGCGATCGTCACCGGCCCATCAAGCAGCCCGGCCAGGCCGCGCGGGGTCGGATTGGCATGAACCTGCGCCACGCTCAGCCGCTTCGAAAACGCCGCCTCGATATGGCCAATCAGCGTCAGCAGGAGCAGCGAATGCCCCCCCAGATCGAAGAAGGACATATCCGGCCCCGGCACCTCCCCCCCCAGAACCGCAGCAAAGATCCCCGCAATGCGCTCCGCCTGCGGATCGGCCGGAAGCAGCACCTCCCCCGCCTCCGCCGGGGCGCGCTGCGGCAGCGGCAGCGCCTTGACATCGACCTTGCCCCCGGGGGTCTGCGGCCAATCCGTCACCAGAACCAGCTCCGGGCGCTTCTGCGCGGGCAGCTCCTCCGCGATCAACCCCTCCAGCACCGCCAGATCGGGCGGTGCCGCCGCATCGGATGGCCGCAGCCAGCCCAGAAGCCGCGCCGCCGGACCCTCCGGCTGCACCAGCCCGACATGGGCCTGCGCCACACCGGGCAGGCCTTCGAGGAAAGCCTCGATCTCACCCGGCTCGATGCGAAACCCGCGCAGCTTGACCTGCCGGTCGCTGCGGCCCTGCACCACGATCTGCCCCTGCCCGTCCCATCGCGCCAGGTCACCACTGCGATAGATGCGCCCGGAAGGGCGAAACGGATCGGCCAGGAACCGTTCCGCCGTCAGCGCCGCACGGTTGAGATAGCCCTGTGCCACCGCCGCCCCGCCCAGCCACAGCTCCGCCAGCGCCCCCCGGGGGGCAAGGCTGCGATCCGGGGCCAGCAGATAGCAAAGCGCATGGCCCATGGCCCGCCCCACCGGCACCTCCGCCCCCGAAACCGCCCCCGCCGGGGAAAAGCAGCAGGAGGTAATGGTGGCCTCGGTCGGGCCATAACCATTGATCAGCCGCGGCATGGCGGGCAGCGCCTGCCAGCGGGCCAGCGCATCGGGGGGCATGCGTTCCCCCCCCACGACCATCAGGCGGATCCCCGGCGGCAGCTCCGCCCGGCCCTGACCCATCCCGGCCAGCAGAACCTGCCAGAACCCGGTCGGCAGGTTCAGCACCGTGATCCCCGCCGCCGCCACCGCCTCGACAAAGGCCTGTGGCGAGGCCAGCATCGCCTCATCGCGCAAAATGAGCGCCGCCCCGGCCAGGAGCGTCGGCACGATCTCCTCCAGCGCCACATCAAAGCTGAGCGCCCCGAATTGCAGGGCGCGATCCCGGGGCGTCAGCCCGAATTCGGCAATCGCAGCGGCGGCATGGGCGGCAAAGCCGGCCTGCGAGATCACGACACCTTTCGGCTTGCCCGTCGTGCCGGAAGTATAGATGACATAGGCTGCGCGATCGGGCGAAAGCCCGGCCCGGTCCGGGGCACTCACGGGCGCCTCGCAAGCCAGCGCGGCATCGGCCAGGACCACCGCCCGCCCGGCAAGCCAGCCCTCCCCCGCCCGCGCATAGATCAGCTTCACGGCACTGTCATCGGCCATATGCGCCAGCGCCTCTTCGGGATAGCCGGGATCCATCGGCACAAAGGCCGCCCCGATCTTGGCCGTGGCAAGGATCAGCGCC
The DNA here is from genome assembly GCA_047975325.1 of Pseudorhodobacter sp. Lineage (GTDB taxonomy): Bacteria > Pseudomonadota > Alphaproteobacteria > Rhodobacterales > Rhodobacteraceae > JBKEDF01. The sequence goes on from JBKEDF010000091.1 coordinate 2,231, forward strand.
ATGAACAGCCCCGAACGCGGCAGGCAGATCCCGATCCTGTCCCCCGGACCGACCCCCCGCGCGACCAGGTCATGGGCAAGCTGGTTGGCCCGGGCCTCCAGCGCGCCATAGCTGTAACGCTCCCCCGACCCGATTGCCTCCAGCGCGATGGCTTCGGGCTGGCGCGCGGCAACCGCCTCGAAGCCCGAGGCGATACAGGCCGGGCGATCCGCAGGCAGCGGGACCTCCGGCAGGGCCAGCGCGGCCAGTGCCCTTTCTTCCTTCTCCGGCAGCATCGACAATGCGCAAAGCCGCGTTCCGGCCGGTGCCCCGGCCATCGCGATCAGGAGGCGGTGCAGGTAATCCAGATAGCGCCGGGCCTCGGCCGGGCCGATATGTTTCGGCGCATGTTCCAGCCGCAGCAGCAATTCCGTATCGCCATAGGCGGCCAGGGTCATCGGCAGCGCGCCGGTCTCATGCAGCTCCACCCGCCGTCCGGCCCAGGCCCCGCCCAGATCCCGCAGCCGCTGATCCAGGCTTTGCCGTTCGGCCATGACCAGCGTGTCGAAAAGTGGCTGGCCCGGCGGCAGGTCGGTCACGGCGCCGATATCGGGCAGGCCCAGATGTTCGAAGGGGCGCTGCTGCAGCAGTGCCGCGCGGATCTGGCCCAGCAGGTCATCAAGCCCCAGATCCGGGGCGATCCGCAGCCGCAGCGGCTGCGTGGAAATCAGGCAGCCCACCGCCTGCCCGGCGGCCTCGGTCAGGAACCGTCCCGAACGGGTGACGCCGAAGACCGCCTCGGATTGCCCGGAAATCCGGGCCAGCACCAGCCCCCAGGCCGCCTGGACCATGGTGGCAAAACTGGCCCCGGCCGCCTCTGCGCGCTGTTGCAGGGCCCGGGTCCGATCCGCATCGAGCCGTCTCTCCAGGGTCCGGTTGCGCCCCGCGGCCCGGCCACGGGCATCCGCAAAGCCCAGGGCCGTGCGGCGGTCATAGCCGGACAGGTAGTCACGGAAATAGGCCTTTGCGGGCCCGGTTTCGGCCCGGGCAAGCGCCTCGCAATGGGCGCGGAATTCCGGAAGCCGCGGCAGGGCGGAAGACCCGCCTTTGGCAGGGCGGGAGCCGTCATAATCGGCAAAGACCTCCTCCAGGATCCGCGCAAAGCTGCGGCCGTCCAGCATGACATGCGAGAAGGTCCAGACCAGCACGGAATGGCGCGGGGCGAAGCGCAGCCAGTGCAGTCGCCAGCTTCCGGCCCGGGTCAGTTCGACCCCGCGTTTCCGGTCCCGGATCAGCCATTTCTCCAGCATCGCCCGGGGATCCGCGATATCGGAACAGTCCTGCACTTCCAGCGGGGCGGCAAAGGGATCCGCCACGACCTGCCGGATCGCCCCCGCCCCATCCTGCCCGAAGACCAGCCGCAGCGCCGGATGCCGGGCAATGGCCCCCTGCCAGGCTGCGCGCATCGCGGCCTCGTCGGGGGCCTCATCGGGCAGGTGCAGGACAACCTGTTCAAGGTTCACCGAGGCGTTGCGCCCGGCCAGGATCTCATAGATCATCCCGGCCTGAACCGGCGTCAGGACAAAACCCTCCGCCCCCTCATCCGCACGGGTTCCGATCACATCCATCACGACACCATATTAAGGAATGAGACGCCCCATCCCGGTCCCGAAAGTGCCAACTGAAACCGATT
>JBKEDF010000097.1:0-17726 GCA_047975325.1 Pseudorhodobacter sp.
TTAGCCGGATGTTATCCGATAACAAGCGGCTGATCTTGCCTAGCATCGGCGGTGATGGCCAAGTCAATGCCGAAGTCCCGCTTGCAAACCGGCGGGCCCATGAAAGGACCAAAGATGCTGCCGCAATTTCGAATTTCCGCCACCACGCTTCTGGCTGCACTTGCCATTGCCGCCGCGCCAATTTCCCCGGCCCAGGCCCTGGGCAAGAATGAACGCAATTTCCTTAAGGGGGTCGCAGCCGCCGCCATCGTCGGGGCGATCATTCATGATTCACGCAAACGCAAGGCCCGTGCGGAAGCCCCCCAATATATAACGCCACCGGAACGCGAATATCGCAGGGATCGGCGCGAGAACCGCAGGCATCGCGATACGTATGACAATCGCCGGGAAGGACGGGTCATCGGATCGGATCGACGTGCCGGATCAGGGCTCTTTCAAACCCCGGCGGCCCGCGCCTTCAACAGCTATCCCGCCTCCGAACGCCGCGCAATCCAGCGGAGGCTTGCGGCCTATGGGTATTATTCCGGGGCAATTGATGGTGCTTTCGGCCCCCGCACGCATCAGGCGCTTTATGCCTTTGCGCAGGGTTCGGGGCGGGGGCAGGCGCTCGAATCCGCCTCGACGGCATTTTCGCTGATGGATGGCCTGCTGGGCTGAAGGCAAGATGAAAATGGCTTTTTCCACGGGCCTATACGGATCATCGCCGATCCTTCCGACAGGGATCGGCGGATTGCGGCCTCCGGCCCCGCCCCATCCCGGGCATGTCTTGCAACCCGGCCCACCCGTTACGACGATGGCAGCCTTGAGGCCAAATCGCAGTAAGAAGATGCAAGACCCGATCCAGCCACTGATCCACCAGGCGCCCTTATGCAGGCTGCGGGAGGCGATCAACCGCACCGGCCTGTCCATCGGTGATCAGGTGGAATTGCGGCTGGCGGAGGATGGTTCGGTCTGGGTCGAGGCACCGCTGCGCGAAAGATACTGGTTTTTTCCCCGCACCCGGATGCAGATAATCGGCATGCTGGACCCGCACGCGGCGGATATCGTCAAACCCGCCTTGCGACGGAAAGATCACCTGCGCGTCCGGATCGTGGATATCCTGCCGGAACATCTTGCCCCGGATGGTCAGGCAGAGGTCTATATTTCGGTTTGGGGGGCACCCGCCCCGCAAGGCCGGATCATCGTCTGGTAATCGGGCCCTTTCATGGACATGGGGCAATCCCCTGCCCCCAACAGGCGGAAAGCGGGCCGCCACTGGACAGCCCGCCTTCACAAGCCTCTCCGGGGAGTTGTCCCCCGGATGATCAACGCTCATTCAGGATGTTGGAAATCACGTTCCGCCGGTCCAGATCATTCGAATATTCATTGGGGCCATGCGCCACGATATTCGTGATGCGTGCCTCCTGTGACGGCGACAGCGCGCTCAGATCGGCATTGGGAAGAAGTTCCTGTACCTGGGCACGAACCCCGCTCGTCAATCCGGGCTGAATCGCGAGGGCCGGAAGTGCCCCAAAAGTGGTTGCGGAAAGTGCGGCGGCGATGAGATATTTGGTCATTTTACTGTTCTCCAGTTTTTCGGCTCTACAATTGTGCGAAAACGTTTTTGCCTTCGACACAATCAAATTGGGCATTACCCGCCAAAAACTGAAATCACGAAAGCCTCTCCTCAGATCACCGGAATTTGTTTGCCCGTGAACATAACATATATAGGTTTTACAGATATTTGATCTGTTTTTTACGCCCATCCTTCATTTTCTGCATAGAAAAGCGTCTTCCTTCCCCCGCTATCGTTGAACATCATTCACGAAGTGTTTCCCAGGCAGGGCGACGGAAATAAAATTGGCCATATTTGGCTGCATGCAGATTAATTGTGCAATTATGCACATATCAAAAACTTGAAATCAAATTTTTTTAACGTCTCGCCAAGGCTTGCTGCCTGGCATACGTCCTAATTATCGTAATGCTGATGATGATTGCCGATGATACCCTTGCCCGGGATGCCGCCCGGGGTGACCGCGATGCCTTCGCGGCGCTGCTGGAACGGCATTATGATAAGCTTTTCGGTCTTTGCTGGCGATTGACCGGGCAGCAGGCAGAGGCAGAGGACTTGACCCAGGATATCTGCGCCGCACTTCCTGCCAAGCTGGCCGGGTTTCGCGGTGAGGCGCGTTTCACCACCTGGCTTTACCGCGTCGCGGTAAATGCCGCCCATGACCGTCGTCGCCGCGCCAACAGCCATGATCGTGCCAGGACAGGCTGGGGAGATTGGGAAATCGCACGACAGGCCGCCATGGCCGAAGAGGCCGAGGCGCAAAACTGGCTGCACCACGCGATGGCGCAATTGCCCGAGGAGTTGCGCGATACCGTGGCACTGACCCTTGGCGAAGGCCTGACCCAAGCCGAAGCCGCCACGATCCTGGGCCTGTCGGAAGGCACCGTCGCCTGGCGCATGTCCGAAGTGAAAAAACGGCTCCGCGCCCTTGCGCAAGAGGAGGCCACCCCATGACCCGCCGCCCTGACAATGATCTCGACCGGCTTGCCCGCGCCCTGCACGATGGCGCCCCCGCCCCCGATCCGACCACCCGGAAACGGGCCATGGCGCATGCCATGGAAAATTTTGACGCGCTTGCCCAAGGAAAGAAGGATGCGTTGCGTCCCAATCAGGACCGCCCCGAAAAACGGGCCGGGTTTCTGACAGGAGTTCGCACCATGTTTGTCAATATCACCTCACGACCGATTCTGGCCGCCACAACCTCCGCTGCCGCGCTTTGCCTTGGGTTTATTGCGGTGCTGCCGCTGGATCGCGACGCCACGCCGGACATCCCGGCCACAATCACCCCCACCGCCATTGAGCCTGCTCCCGCGCCGCAACCGGAAGAATCCATCCTGCAAGAAGCCCCACTGGCCGAGATCTCACCAAAGGTGGCCGATAGCAAGACGGCCAGCACGGAACTTGCCCAAACCGCCCCCGCCCCCGCACAAGAGCCCCTGCTGCGGGAAAGAGGTACCTCCAGATTTCAGGCCACCGCCCCCGAACCCGCGCAGCTTGACACCTTCCTGCCGCCCCGGGTGGATAGCGAAACCTTCGCCTCCGCCGAGACAAACCCGGTGAAGGTGACAACGGAAGAACCGGTATCGACCTTCTCCATCGATGTGGACACGGCCGCCTATTCGGTAATCCGCAATTCGCTGATGTCGGGCTTCCTGCCCCCGGTCGATGCCGTGCGGATCGAGGAGATGGTGAATTACTTTCCCTATGATTATCCCGCACCCGAGGCCAATGGAGCACCGTTTCAAACCTCGGTCACGGTGATGCCGACCCCCTGGAACGAAGACACGCAACTTGTACGGATCGGCCTTCAGGGCCGTCTTCCCGCGCTGAAAGATCGTCCGCCACTGAACCTTGTCTTTCTGGTCGATACATCGGGGTCTATGCGGGATACCAACAAGTTACCGCTTCTGAAACAGTCTCTGCGGTTAATGCTCGACAAGCTGCGCCCCGATGACGAGGTGGCAATTGTCGCCTATGCCGGTTCGGCCGGAACGGTTCTGGAGCCCGTCCGTGCCGCCGATCGCAGCAAGATACTGGCCGCTCTCGACACATTGGAGGCCGGTGGCTCCACCGCCGGGGCCGAGGGGCTGGAACTGGCCTATCAGACCGCGCAGGGCATGGCGGAAGAGGGGGAGGTTTCGCGCATCCTTCTTGCCACGGATGGGGATTTCAATGTCGGAATTTCCGATCCGGAGGAACTGGAAACCTATATCGCCCGCAAACGCGATGAGGGCAGCTATCTTTCCGTACTCGGTTTCGGCCGGGGAAATCTGGATGATACAACGATGCAGGCGCTTGCCCAGAACGGCAATGGCCAGGCCGCCTATATCGACACGCTGCAAGAGGCGCAAAAGGTGCTGGTCGATCAACTTTCCGGGGCACTTTTCCCGATTGCGGATGATGTGAAGATACAGGTGGAATGGAACCCCGCCGAAGTCGCCGAATATCGCCTTATCGGCTATGAGACCCGGGCGCTGAAACGCGAGGATTTCAACAATGACAGGATCGATGCAGGGGAAATCGGTGCAGGCCATGCCGTAACCGCCCTTTATGAGGTCACCCCACCCGACAGCCCGGCCCTGTTGAACAATCAGCTGCGCTATCAGGAACCGGAACCTGCCGCAGTGACAAACGGGGAACTGGGTTTTCTGCGGCTGCGTTACAAGGAACCGGGTGAAAGCCGCTCCAACCTGATCGAAAGCCCGGTCCAGCCCGGTCTGACGGCCGATGGCGAAGCCCGTTTCGCCGCCGCAATCGCGGGCTTCGGACAGTTGCTGACCGGTGCAACCTATCTGGGCGATTGGGGATGGGACGATGCCATCGCGCTGGCGCAGGAAAACCGTGGCGAAGATGCCTATGGCTACCGCAACGAGGCAGTCAAACTGATGCGGCTTGCCCAGAGCCTTTCAGCCAAATGACATGTCCTGCCCCCGACCGAAAGGTCGGGGGCCACGACTGTATATCGCAAATCTGCCGCCCGATCCGATGCTCCGGTCACCGCCGGGTAATTGACTCTTTTGCAATCAGAGGGCAGCGTGCCCGCCAGTTTCGTAACCTCAGGAGCAGTCCAATGGCCCGCGAACCCCGTACCTTCGCCGTTATCGGCCTGGGCGCTTTCGGATCCACGGTTGCCACAGAATTGACGCGCTATGGCAATCATGTGCTTGGTGTCGATCTGGACGAACGCCGCGTGGCCACCTTTGCCGATACGCTCGGTTCCACGATGATCATCGATTCCACCGATGAAGGCGCCCTGCGCGAGGCCGGGATTGACAGCTATGATGTTGCGTTGATTGCCATCGGACGGGATATCCAGGCAAGCATCCTGACGACGATGAATATCAAGCTGATGGGGGTGAATACGATCTGGGTAAAGGCCGCCAACAAGACCCATCACCGGATCCTGTCCAAGCTGGGCGCGGATCGCGTCATCCTGCCGGAACAGGAAATAGGCCGCCACATCGCGCAAAAGTTGAACAACCCAATCGTGCAGGACTATGTGAGCCTCGGCAATGGTTTCAGCGTCGTGAATATCGTGATCCCCGAACGGTTGCAGGATCAGCCGCTGAAATCACTGGGCATCGGCAGCAAACATGACCTGCAACTTCTGGGATTGATGCGCGGCACCGAATATCGGGCCTGCACCGATCCGGACATATTGCTGGAATGCGATGACAAGCTGTTGCTTCTGGGCAAACGCCAGGATCTGAGCCATTTCGGCGAAGTGCTTTGACGAAAGGCCGAGGCACCATGGCCGCGCGGCGAGACACTTTTTACAGCTGGGTAATCCGCCGCCTGATGCGCCGTTTCGCCCGCACCCCACCCCCCCTGATCCTTGCCCTGCTTTATGCGGTCTTCATTCTGCTGGGGGCAATGACATTGATGCTTCCGGTGTCGCGCCACCTGCCGATGACCTGGTCGGATGCGATCTTCACCGCCACATCGGCGGTTACGGTAACGGGGCTGGCCGTTGTCGATACCGGATCGACCCTGACGCTTTTCGGTGAAATGGTGATGGCTTTCCTGATCCAGCTTGGCGGGCTTGGCCTGATGACCTTTGCCGTGCTGGTTCTTGGGGCGCTTGGCCTGCCGGTGGGGCTGACAGGTCAGATCTATCTGCGCGACGATCTGAACCAGAGTTCCATGTATCAACTGCTGCAACTGACGAAAACGATCATCAAGGTGGTCCTGATCTGCGAGGTGGCGGGCGCGATGCTGCTTTGCGTGACCTTCATGCCGCATTTCGGGTTCTGGCAGGGGTTGTGGGAATCGATCTTCCATTCCATTTCGGCCTTCAACAATGCCGGGTTTTCAACATTTCCGGAAGGGCTCGTTCCTTTCGCACTCGACCCAATTGTCAACATTGTCATACCCACCCTCTTCATCACGGGGGGGATCGGCTATGTCGTGCTGCGCGACATGTTCACCCAGCGCGGCTGGCGAAGCTGGTCGCTGCACACCAAGATCATGCTTCTGGGCACATCCGTCCTGATTGTCTGGTCGGTGGGGATGTTCGCGCTTCTGGAATGGACAAATCCCGCCACGCTGGGGCTTTTTGACAATGCGCCTGCCAGGCTGACAGTCAGCTGGTTTCAGGGCGTCACAACACGGACGGCGGGCTTCAACACCGCCGATATCGGGGCGTTGCATGACAGCACCTCCCTCATGTTCATTTCCCTGATGGTCATCGGCGGGGGGCCGACCTCCACCGCGGGGGGGATCAAGGTAACCACCTTTGTCGTGATGATTCTGGCAACTTTCGCCTTCTTTCGACGCCAAAGACAGCTTCGGGCCTTCGGACGCAGCATCAACCTGGAACAGATGCTCAAGGTCATGGCCCTGACGGCCATCAGCCTTGTTCTGGTCTTTGTCGGTGTCTTCCTGATCACGGCCTCACATGACGGACATTTCCTGGATATCAGCTTCGAGGTCGCAAGCGCCTTTGGCACGGTCGGGCTGTCGCGCGGCTATACGGGGGATTTGAATGAATTCGGCCGGGCGGTAATCATCCTGATCATGTTTCTGGGCAGGGTTGGCCCCCTGACGCTGGGCTTTTTTCTGGCCACCCGGTCCACTCCACGCGTGAAATATCCTGAAGGTTCGATCCATCTGGGTTGATTTTCCTCATGATAATCGTCGGTTCGGGATTGTTCTGCCGCGCAAGAAATCGCAAGCTTGCCCTTGTCGGCCTGCCTTTCCGGGCAGGGTCGGCAGAATGGTTGAGGAGGAGTTCGCCGCAGAAGCAGCGCCTCCTGAAAATTTCTATGGGAGGACATCCATGAAAAACACCCTGTTCAAGATGCTCGGCACATCCGCGCTTGTCACGCTGGTTTCCGGCGCAGCCTATGCATCCGAATGCATCGCCCCGGCCAATCCCGGTGGTGGCTGGGATTTCACCTGCCGCCAGATCGGACGAATCATGCAGGAAATCGGCGCGATTGACGCCCCGATGCAGGTTACCAACATGGCCGGTGCCGGCGGAGGCGTCGCCTTCGCCCATGTCGCAACGGAACGGGTCGATGATGCGGAACTGATCGTTGCCGCCTCTTCGGCCACCACAACACGGCTGGCACAAAACGCCTATGGTGGCGCAACCGCGGATCAGGTCCGTTTCCTGGGCGCAATCGGTGGTGATCCGGGCGTTATCGTCGTGGCCAAGGACAGCCCCATCCAGTCGCTCGACGACATGGTGAAGATGATCAAGGCCGATCCCGGCTCGGTCGCCTTCGCGGGTGGTTCCGCCGTGGGCGGGTTCGATCATATCAAGCCCCTGCAGATCATGAAGGCGGCGGGTTTCGATGATATCACCAAGGTCAAATATATCGGTGTCGATGGCGGTGCGGATGCAATCACCCAGACGGTGGGCGGTTTCACACAGGCCATGACCGGCGACATGTCCGAAATCGTGGGCTTCATCAAATCGGGTGATGTCCGTGCAATTGCCGTTCTGACCGAAGAACGCGTGCCGGGATTTGACGATATCCCCACCGCACGGGAACAAGGGTACGACGTTGTCGCGGTCAACTGGCGCGGGCTTTACGTGCCCAAGAACATTTCGGATGAACAATTTGCCGCCTGGGGCGAACGGTTGCAGCAGGTTGCAGATAGTGAACAATGGCAGCAGGCCATGGCCGAAAACGGTCTTGCCCCCTTCACCAAGATCGGGGACGATTTCCAGAACTGGGTGGATAATGTGATTGCCGAAACCAAGGCGCTGTCGCAGGAAATCGGGGTTATCCAGTAATGAGAGGAGACCGGATCTTTGGTCTGGTCATGATTGTGGTGGCGCTGGGGTATATCTTCAGCGCCACGCAGATTCAGACCAGCTTCATGTCGGACCCGGTCGGGCCACGGGTTTTTCCCCTGATGGTCGCCGGGGTGGTAATCCTCTGTTCACTCACGATGATCCTGAAACCCGACCCGGATGTGGAATGGCCCGTCGGAGCGATGCTTTTGAACCTTGGTATCGCACTGGCGGTATTGCTGGGCTATGCGATGACAATCCGCCCCCTGGGTTTCATCCTGCCCACGCTGGTGGCCTCGGCGGTCTTGAGCTATCAGATCAATCCCCGCCCCGGCCCTGCGCTGATAACCGGTGCAGGTCTGGCATTTGGCCTGTTCCTCCTTTTCCGTTTCGTGCTTGGGCTGGGCCTTCAGGGCCTGCCGCGCGGCCTGACGGGTTAGGGAGGCCACATCATGGAAATGGATGTTATCTCCAACCTCTCGCTGGGTTTTTCCATCGCGCTGAGCCCATGGACATTGCTTCTGGCGCTTGTCGGCTGCTTCGTCGGGACGATTGTCGGCGCCCTGCCGGGGCTTGGCCCCTCAAATGGCGTGGCGCTGCTGATCCCGATTTCCTTTTCGATGGGGCTTGATGCGATCTCGGCGCTGGTGCTGCTGACCTCGGTTTATTACGGGGCCATGTATGGCGGACGGATCTCTTCGATCCTGTTGAATATCCCCGGCGATGAGCCTGCAATGATGACCACGCTCGACGGATATCCGATGGCCAAGAAGGGTCTGGCAGGCGATGCGCTGGTGATTTCCGGTGTGGCCTCCTTCGTGGGCGCGCTGACCGCGACGATCGGGCTTGCGCTGATGGCGCCGTTGCTGGCGCGCGTGGCCTTCCAGTTCGGCCCGGCGGAATATTTCGCGCTTTATATGTTGGCTTTCTGTACATTGGGCGGTGTCGGATCGAACAATCAGGCCAAGGCCGCACTGGCCGCAGCACTGGGATTGGGAATAGCCATGATCGGGCTGGACAAGACCACCGGCATGCCGCGATTCACCTTCGGCAACCTGCACCTGATGGACGGGGTTGATTTTCTGGTCGCCATCGTGGGGCTTTTTGCCATCGCAGAGGTGTTTCACTTCATCGAAACCCATGGCAAGGACAGCGCCATTGGCGTGAAGCTGGGCAAGATCGGGATTCCCTGGGCCGCGCTGAAACGGTCAACCGGGTCCATGGCGCGCGGCACGGGGATCGGCTTTATCGCGGGGATCCTGCCGGGTGCCGGGGCATCACTGGGATCTTTCCTTGCCTATATGGCGGAAAAATCAGTGGCCCGGGACAAGGCAACATTTGGCACGGGCAACCCCAAGGGCGTGGCCGCACCGGAGGCAGGCAACAATGCCGCCGCCGGGGGCGCGCTTGTCCCGATGCTGACGCTGGGGGTTCCAGGTTCAGGCACGACGGCGGTATTGCTGGCGCTGCTTCTGACGCTGAACATCACGCCAGGGCCCCTTCTGTTCACCGAAAGGCCGGAGGTCGTCTGGTCCCTGATCGCGGCACTGATCATCGCCAACTTCATGCTTCTGATCCTGAATGTGCCGATGGTGAAGATCTTCGTGAAGGTCCTGTCCGTTCCGTCCTGGATCCTGCTGCCCGGGGTGACGATGGTTGCCTTTGTCGGGATCTATTCACTGACAGGGTCAAGTTTCGACATGATCCTGATGGTCGCGTTCGGGGTGCTCGGATATATCTGTCGCAAGCTCGATATTCCAACCGTGCCAATCATTCTTGGCATCCTTCTGGGCAATGCGATGGAGGACAACCTGCGTCGGGCCATGGTATTGTCGGACGGGAACTGGAGTTATCTCTTTTCCTCCCCGATTGCCGTCGGGCTATGGATCGCGGCCGTGTTGGGCTTTATCGCCCCGCTTTTCCTGCGGCGTTTTCTCAAGAAGCCTCCGATGCCGGAAACCGACGAAACCTGACCTCCTTGCGGGCCCGGGCACATGGGCCCGCAAGAGTACTTTCACGGGGGGGGGATCCCCTGCAAGATCAAAAGCTGAAGGGAAAAAACATGAAGATTTGGGCCGGGATTGCCGGACTTATGTTACTTGGGGGCTGCGTGACCACGCAAAGCGGGGCCGATGGTTCAGTCGTGGATCTGCCCGAAAACGTCATCCAGATCGCCGCGCCGAACCAGAACCTCGTTTCGGCACGCCTGGCGGGGGATGGGTGTTACTGGTATCGCCATGTCGGTCCGGTTGAAACCGTCATGCTGCCGCTTCGGACCCGCGAAGGGCGACCGATCTGCACGCAGCCCCGCAGTTGATCCGACTTCGCGCGCTGCTGCGCCCATGGGGCGCGCGATATCCGGTCAGCTTTGCGCGCCGGGGGCATCTTCGGGCGGGTAAAGATAGGCGGTCGATCCAACTGCGACCTGATCGTAAAGCCCTATGATATGCGGCATCACCATGCGGACACAGCCTGAGCTTGACCGCTGCCCGATCGATCGCGGATAGGGCGTGCCGTGAATCCGCAGATAGGTATCCCGGTTCCCGACATAAAGATAAAAGGCCCGCGAACCGAGCGGGTTGGTCGGTCCGCCTGCCACCCCATCGGCGAATTGGGCATAATCCTCCGGGTCGCGACGGATCATGGCGGCGGTAGGCCGCCAGTTCGGCCATTTCACCTTGCGCCGGATCGTATAGGTTCCGGGTTCGTAAAGATTGCCACGCGCAATCGCGACACCGAAACGCAGCGCGGTGCCATCCCCCCGGATATGATACAGATAGCGCGCGACCGCATCGACATGGATATCCCCTGCCCTCAAGCCGTCATTGGCCTCAACCAGCTTGGGCAGGAACCGGGAATGGAACCCCCAGGGATTGGTCGTCGCGGGGTCGTAATTCAGTGGCGTCACCTGGGCATCCCAGGCCGCCCATTGCGATGGCCCGGCTTGCGCATTGGCCAGGGTTGGAATGGCAATCGGCGTCGAAAAGAGCGCCGCCGAAGTCGTTATAAAATGGCGTCGGGTCAGCATCTTGATCCTCCTGCGCCCTTTCGGGTCAATATGGCTTGTCCGGATATTTCGCCCGATGGGCGCCCCGGAACATGGGGCATCGCCCCGTCGTTCTGGCCCTTTAACCCGAACCAATATTCAAAAACAAACAGTCAGTTTATAATGTTTATAGAAATGCACCTGACAGGACCAGCCCCTCACGGTGTTTTGACAAGCTTGTCAGCCCCCGCCAGATCCCCCAGGATGGGACAATCGGGCCGGTGGTCGCCCTGGCAGGCATCGACCAGATGGGAAAGCGTTGTCCGCATCGATTGCAATTGTGTGATCTTGTCATCGATTGCCGCAAGATGTTCCTGCGCCACCGCCTTGACCTGGGCACTTTCGCGGGTTTCATCCTCATAGAGCCCCAGCAGCGTCCGGCAATCCTCAATCGAAAACCCCAATGCCCGGGCGCGGCCCAGAAAGGCCAGCTTGTGCAAATCGCTTTCGCGGAACGCACGATATCCGTTATGGCTGCGCAAGGGACACACAAGGCCGATATCCTCATAATAACGGATGGTCTTGGGGGGGATGCCCGAACGTTCCGCCACTTCCCCGATATTCATCTGCGATCTCCTATTCTGCGGGCTGTGCAACCCTGTTCAACCTGTCCGACGGTGCCGCGCGACCCTCATCCATGACCGGGGCAATCCGGCGCAACCGCAGGGCATTGGTCAGAACCGAAACCGACGAAAGCGCCATCGCCCCTGCGGCAAAGACCGGCGAAAGCAGAATTCCGAAAGCCGGATAAAGCACCCCGGCGGCAACCGGGATCAGCGCGACATTATATCCAAAGGCCCAGATAAGGTTCTGGCGGATATTGGTCATCGTCCGTTTCGAAACCTCGACAGCATTCACCACGCCGCGCAGATCACCCGACATCAGGACAACATCGGCAGATTCGATGGCGACATCCGTCCCCGTCCCAATGGCAATGCCAACCTCGGCATGGGCAAGCGCCGGGGCATCGTTGATGCCATCACCCACAAAGGCGATCTTCCGCCTACCCGCGCGCAGATCGTCAAGGGCCGCGACCTTGCCATCGGGCAACACGCCCGCAATCACCTGATCAATACCGGTTTCCCGCGCGATGGCCTCGGCCGTTTCGCGCTTGTCACCGGTAATCATGGCAACGCTGAAGCCGCGTTCATGCAGCGCCGCAATTGCCGCACGGCTGGACGGTTTCACCGGGTCCGCCACGGCAATGACTGCCGCAACACGCCCATCAACGGCAGCATAAAGCGCCGTGCGGCCGCGTTCGGCCAGGTCCCGTTCCGTTTCGGCCAATGCGGTGAAATCCACGCCTTCCCGTACCAGAAACCTGTCGGCCCCGACCAGAACGTCACGACCTTCGACTCGCGCCGCCACACCATATCCGGTGATGGAACGAAATTCCCTTGCTTCGGGAACAGTTACATCTTCACTCCGGGCGCCGCGCAGAATGGCCTCGGCTACCGGGTGTTCTGATTGTGCTTCCGCCGCCGCCACAAGGGACAGGACCTCCTGCCGCACAAAACCTTCCGCAACCACCAGATCAGTCAGTGTCGGCTTGCCCTCCGTCACAGTGCCGGTCTTGTCGAGCGCGATGATATCCACCTCGGAAAGTTCCTGAAGCGCATCACCCTTGCGGAAAAGCACACCCATTTCCGCCGCCCGGCCGGTACCGACCATGATCGAGGTCGGCGTCGCAAGCCCCATGGCACAGGGACAGGCAATGATCAGCACCGACACACCGGCCACCAGCGCGAAGGTCAGCGCCGGATCGGGACCAAAGATAAACCAGGTCAGGACCGTCAGCGCCGCAAGCGCCATCACCCCCGGCACGAACCAGAGCGTCACCCGGTCCACAAGGCCCTGAATGGGAAGTTTCGCGCCCTGCGCCTCCTCAACCATCCGGATAATCTGGGCAAGCGTGGTATCCGCCCCCACGCGGGCCGCCCGGAATGTCAGGCTTCCGGCTCCATTGACGGTCCCTCCCGTCACCGCATCACCTGCGGATTTGGGAACCGGAACCGGTTCACCCGTGATCATGCTTTCATCGACATTGGATGTCCCAGCCGTGACCCCGCCATCCACCGGGATGCGTTCCCCCGGACGCAGGAGGATAAGATCCCCCACCCGCAGGGCATCAACATCCAGTTCCACCGTTTCACCATCGCGTAGCACACGGGCCGTCCGCGCCTGCAAGCCAAGCAATGCCTGAATTGCCGCCCCCGTCCGCCCCTTGGCCCGTGCCTCCAGCCAGCGACCAATGAGGATCAGCACGACGATTACGGCTGCGGCCTCGAAATAGACCGCACGCACGCCTTCGGGCAGAAGCCCCGGCAGGAAGGTCGCCACCACCGAATAGCTCCAGGCCGCACCGGTGCCCACGGCCACCAGGCTGTTCATGTCCGGCGCGCCTTTCAGCAGCGCCGGAATCCCCTTGGCAAAGAAGGCCCTGCCCGGGCCGAAAAGCACCACCGTCGCCAGCACGAACTGGATAAGCCAGGAAGTCTGGGTACCGATGGTGTTGCGGATCATCATGTGAAAGGCAGGGATCAGATGCGATCCCATCTCCAGCACGAAGACCGGAAGGGTCAGGATCGCGGCAAAGACCACCCGGCGCGACAGCTCCCGCGCTTCTTCCGCCTTCCGTTCTGTCCTGCTTTGGCTGGCATCGGCCCGGGCAATTTCGGCCGGATAGCCGGCATCGGCGCTGACGGCCATCAGGGCGGCAGGGGTTGTCGCGCCCCCAAGATATTCGATTGTTGCCGTTTCGGCAGCAAGGTTCACCGAAACCGACAACACCCCGGGCACTGCCGCCAATGCCTTGTCCACCCGCCCTACGCAGGACGCGCAGGTCATCGAAGCCACATTCAGCACAACCTTCGATCGGCGCGCAGGATAGCCCAGATCGTCCAGCGCATCCGCTGCAATGGCAATGCGCGCGGGATCATCCACGCTCAATGTCGCCGTTTCGGAGGCAAGGTTCACCACGACATCCGAAACGCCATCCAGCGCCTTCAGCGCCTTGTCCACCCGCCCCACACAGGAAGCACAGGTCATGGATTCGACGCCCATATTTACCCTGATCTGATCGGTCATCGCGGAGTTCCCTCTTTCGATTTCCGAATCTATATAAAGTTTCCAGTCACTGGAAACTCAAGGGGGCAATCGTATTTTGTCAAAACCCGATATCACCGGGCATTCATTGCCGGGTGCCCTGCTCATCCCGTCCCGTAAAGTTCCATCGCGCGGGTTTCAAAGGCCCGCACCACGCGTTGCATCGCCTCATTGAAAACCACGCCGATGATCCCCTGCAGGATCGCATTGCGAAATTCGAAATCCACGGAAAATGCGATTTCGCATCCCCCTTCCTCCAGATCGCGGAAGGACCAGGTGGCATACATGTAACGGAAAGGCCCATCCAGATATTCCGTGTCGATCCTCCCCGCCCCGGGATAAAGCGTCACGCGGCTGCCGAACTGTTCGCGGAAAACCTTGAAGGAAATCACGAGATCGGCTTCCATCACTTCGCCCTCGGGTCCGCCCCGGCGTGACCGGATCCGCGCCGCTGCAGTCCAGGGCAGGAATTTGGGATAGGCTTCCACATCGGCTACCAGATCATACATCTGACGCGCCGTATAACGGAGATGCTTCGTTTCGGAATGGGTGGGCATCCGTGGTCGGGGTCCGGTTTGGCGTGACTTGGCCTTTGGTAATGAGTAAACCCGAAAAGGAAATCAAGGGGCCAAAGCCATGACGAAACCTTATGCCATTGATCAGATGATCTCCGCCAAGGCAATCGCCGCCAGGGTGGAAGATCTTGCGCGTGAAATCACCGCGCATTTCAAGGGCACGGACAAGCTGATTGTGGTGGGGCTTCTTCGCGGATCCTTTGTCTTCATCGCCGATCTGGTGCGTGAAATCGACCTGCCCGTGGAAGTGGATTTCCTGGAAGCCTCCTCCTATGGCGACAAGACGGAAAGTTCCCGTGAAGTCCGGATCCTCAAGGATCTGCGTGGCAAGATCGAGGGGCGCGATGTTCTGGTCGTGGAAGACATCGTCGATACCGGCTTTACATTGTCCCATGTGCTGCATCTTCTGGAATCGCGTGGACCGGCACGGCTGAAGGTCTGCGCCTTGCTCGACAAGCCATCCCGCCGGGAGGCTCCGGTCAGGGCCGATTGGACGGGTTTCGAGATTCCCGATGAATTTGTCGTGGGTTACGGGATCGACTTCGCGCAAAGAAACCGCAACCTGCCCTTCATCGGCAAGGTACGGTTCGAAGACAAGACCAATGCTGCCTGATCTGGTTGCGCAGGATCTCGCCTGCCTGTTCTGCGGCACGGCGGCAGGTCATGCTTCTGCCGCAAAAGGACATTATTATGCCGGTCCCGGAAATCGATTCTGGGCACTGTTATCGGAAACGGGGATCACGCCAAGGCGCCTCGAACCGCGGGAGGACCATCTGATGCCCGGCCTGGGTTACGGATTTACCGATCTGGCGAAAGGCATTAGCGGGATGGATCGCGACATACCGCCCGAATCCTTCTGTCCCGACCACCTGACCAACCTGGTAAAATCACATCGCCCACGGCGGCTTGCCTTCACCAGCCTCACCGCGGCGCGGATCGGACTGGGACGAAAGGTCGCAGCCGGTCGGATCGAGGCAGCATCCCGACCCGATCTGCGGATCTGGGCGCTTCCTTCCCCCTCCGGCGCGGCGCGGCGCTGGTTTCGGGTCGAACCCTGGCAGGATCTGGCCCGTGACATCCGTGAGGCATCATGAACTACACTTGGTTTCTTCGCATGGCCCGCTGGGTACGCAACCCGCCCTCCCCGGCGCGGGTCAAGCTGGTGCTGACGGTTATCCTGCTTTGCCTGATCCTGTTCGGGGTGGAATATTTTATCGGCTGGCCCGACGCCCTGACCCTTGACGGGGGCGGACGCGCCCTGCGCCTCCCACGGTTCTGATATCAAAAACAGTCGCGTGAGGATCACGCCCACGGGCTTGTCACGCCGGATGCCGCATCGCAAAGTCGGGACAGCAACCGGAGGGAAGCCATGCGTCGTTTTCTGAGTTTTCTTGTCATCGTCGGGATCATCGGCGCCGGGGTCGCCTGGTTCGTGACCGCACCGGACGGCCTTGAGGAAAGTGATATCGCCGGGATCACGGGCGATGCCGCCCGGGGCGAGCAGACCTTTTGGGCGGCCGGCTGCGTTTCCTGTCACATGATGCCCGACACGCAAGGCACCGAGGATGAGCTGCTGGCAGGCGGCATGCGTTTTCCCTCTGCCTTCGGCACTTTCATTGCACCCAACATTTCCCCCTCCGCCGAAGGGATCGGGGATTGGTCCCTGCTGGAATTCGCCTCGGCGGTACAGCGTGGGGTCGGGCGCGGGGGAGAACATCTTTATCCCGCCTTCCCCTGGAATGCCTATAACAAGGCAAGCTTGCAGGATATTGCCGATATCAAGGCCTATATCGACACGCTCCCCCCGAATGCCACGCCCAGCCAACCGCATGAGGTGGGCTTTCCCTTCAATATCCGTCGTTCCCTGGGCGGCTGGAAGTTCCTGTTCGAGAATCGCGACTGGGTTATCACCGGTGATCTGACCGAGGCAGAAACACGCGGCCGTTACCTGTCCGAGGCAATGGCCCATTGCGCCGAATGCCATACACCGCGCAACGCCTTGGGGGGGCTGGATACCTCCCGCTGGCTCGGTGGCGCGCCCAATCCGGACGGAAAGGGCCGTACCCCCAACATTACCCCTGCCGGCCTGGACTGGAGCGAGGAGGAAATCGTGGAATATCTGACCTCCGGCTTCACCCCGGATTACGACAGCGCGGGCGGGCATATGGCCTATGTTGTCTCCAACATGGCCAAACTGCCCGAAGAAGATCGCGCTGCAATCGCGGCCTACCTGAAAAAGGTGCCCCCGGTGGAATAGGCACCCGGGCGATGGCCCTTATCACGGGCCATCTTGCCGGTCTGCCCCTCTGTCGAACAAACCGGTCAGGTTGACGCCATCAATTCCCGTCCGACCAGCATCCGGCGGATCTCGGACGTACCGGCCCCGATCTCCATCAGCTTGGCGTCGCGGAAAAGGCGGCTGACGGTACTGTCATTGAGAAACCCCGCCCCGCCAAGGGCCTGTACCGCCTGATGTGCCTGCACCATCGCCTGTTCCGAAGCATAAAGCACGCAAGCCCCCGCATCGGCCCGTGTCACCTCACCCCGGTCACAGGCCCTGGCGGCCTCATAGACATAGGCGCGGGCACTGTTCAAAGCGACATACATATCCGCCAGCTTGCCCTGCATCAGCTGGAAATCCCCGATCGGCCGACCGAATTGCCTGCGGTCCCGCAGATAGGGCAGCACCTCATCCAGGCAGGCGGCCATGATGCCCGTGCCAATCCCCGAAAGTACCACACGTTCATAATCCAGACCGGACATCAGGACACGCACGCCCTTGCCTTCCTTCCCCAGAACATTTTCGAAGGGCACTTCGCAATTGTTGAAAACCAGCTCCCCGGTATTGGAACCCCGCATGCCCAGCTTGTCGAAATGGGCCGAAGTGGAATAGCCCGTCATGCCCCTTTCGATCAAAAAGGCGGTGATCCCGCGCGATCCGGCATCGGGGTCGGTCTTGGCATAGACAACCAGCGTATCGGCATCGGGACCATTGGTGATCCAGTATTTGGATCCGTTCAAAAGATAGTACCCATTACGTTTTTGCGCCCGCAAGCGCATGGCGACAACATCCGAACCTGCCCCGGCCTCGGACATGGCCAGGGCACCGACATGTTCCCCGGAAATCAGTTTGGGCAGGTATTTCCGTTTCTGCGCCTCACTGCCATTGAGTTTGATCTGATTGACGCAAAGATTGGAATGCGC
>JBKEDF010000008.1:0-1770 GCA_047975325.1 Pseudorhodobacter sp.
GGTTTTCCCGTGTCCCTCGCGTTACATGCAAGGGCCCGTCCAGACCACGCCACGCCGGATCCCCGCCATGGCCACGCGGATCCCAGCATTCCATGCGTTTGAAATAGGGCAGAACATCGGCAAAACCCCAGCCTTCGGCGCCCTGATCCTGCCAGTGGTCATAATCGCAGGCATGCCCCCGGACATAGACCATCCCGTTGATCGATGACGTTCCACCAATCACCTTGCCACGCGGTGCAATCAGCCGCCGTCCGCCCAGATGCGGCTCTGCCTCGCTCTGGTATCCCCAGTCATAGCGGGCCATGTTCATCGGATAACTCAGCGCCCCCGGCATCCGGATAAGCGGTCCCCAATCACTGCCCCCATGCTCGATCAGCAGCACCGAAGCCCCGGCCTCGGATAAGCGGTATGCCATTGCACACCCGGCACTGCCCGCACCAACGATCACAAAATCCGCTTCCATCGCTTTACCTTTTGTCCTGCCATTGCCCGATGCGGCCCGGATTACTGGTCTGATCACGGTTTCTGTCAGGTTGCATTATCCGGGCTTCCCCTCCTGTCGGGTTGCTGTCCAGATATCCCACCAGCAGATCCACCGCTTCGGTATTGCTCAGCGGTTCGATCCGCAGAGCCTGCCGGATATAAAGCCCGTCAATCATCGCTGCCATGCCCCGGGTCAGATCCTGCGCCCGATCCGGCGCAATCTGCCGGAACGCATGCAGCAGGTTCGAGCGCAACCGGCGCTGATAGACGGTGAGCAATCGCCGCGCTTCATCCGATTTCAGCGCCTGCACATAGAAATTCAGCCATGCGGCAATCGTATCGGCACGAAACTGTCCCGGTGCAAAACTGGCGCGGATAATCGCCTCGATCCGCTCGCGCGGCCCATCCGTCATACGCAGTGCCCCTCGCACTTCAGCCCCGAAAAGTGTCAGGACATGGCGCATGGCTGCCGCAAAAATCTGTTCCTTGCTGCCGAAATAATGATGTGCCAGCGCGCTTGACATCCCCGCCCGCCGGGCAATCTGCGCCACGGTCACATCCAGCGTTCCCTGCGCCCCGATCTCGTGAATTGTCGCCCGCATCAGCGCATCGCGCCGGATCGGCTCCATCCCGGTTTTTGGCATCGCTCCCCATCTTGATATTGTTATTGATTGATTCATCAATCAATAACAATCAAGCTTGTCAAAGAGAAGATATCATTTCGGTATGCATGAATTATGCCTTTGTCATCAACGGCAAAGCCGTAATCAGATTCCAGCCTCGGACAGGCAGGAAGAACGCTGGCCGTTTGGCGGAACCCCTGTTATCCTGCGTCAGCATCCGGAAGACCCGGATCGGGAAATCCGTGGGGCATGGCCTGCCTCCGTTACCATGTAAACCGTTGGGGAGTTCACTTCATGACACGTCGCGCCACATTCGCCATATCAACCGTTACGGCCCTGATGGCCTCGTCCGCGCTGGCCGAGTGTGATCTGGTCAGGTTCTCGGATGTCGGCTGGACCGACATCACGGCAACCACGGCCGTTGCCACCACGGTTCTGGATGCCCTGGGTTATGAGACCGATGTCAAGGTCCTGTCGGTGCCGGTGACCTATACCTCTTTGGCGGCGGGGGATATCGACGTGTTTCTGGGTAACTGGATGCCCACCATGGAGGCCGATATCGCCAAATATCGCGAAGATGGCAGTGTTGATACGATCCGCGCCAATCTGGAAGGGGCAAAATACACGCTGGCCACCAATGCCGCCGGGGCGGAACTGGGCGTCC
>JBKEDF010000036.1:0-15810 GCA_047975325.1 Pseudorhodobacter sp.
TCCTTCCTTTCCCTGGCAGGAGGAGGCGCTTTCCGTCGCCCAGCACAAGCCCAATGTCTATATCGACCTTTCCGGCTGGTCCCCGAAATATTTCCCGAAAATCCTCATCCAATACGCCAACACGATGCTGAGGAAGAAAATGCTCTTCGGGTCCGACTGGCCGATGATCGCGCCCGAAAAATGGCTCGACGCCTTCGACAAGGCCGATTTCCGTGACGAAGTCCGCCCGCTGATCCTGAAGGAAAACGCATTGCGATTGCTTGGGCGCTGACCTTCGGGCCGCAACCGGACCGCATGAAAGACCTGCCAACAAGGAGGAAGATAATGACTTTCCCGACAAATTCGTTGCGTGCCATGGTGGCAGCTTCCGCAATAGCCCTGATGGGCATCACATCATTGACCGCGCAGGAAACCGGCCCCGGGGAGGGCGCAGATAATCTGGTGGTGACCCTTCTGGGGACAGGGACGCCGGGCCTCTATCCTGATCGTTACAGCTTTTCCAATCTGGTCCAGGCGGGCGGGCTCAACCTGCTTTTCGATGCGGGGCGCGGGGCGACCCTGCGGATCGGACAGGCGGGGCTGGCGGTAGGCCAGATCGACGCCACCTTCCTGACGAATTTCCATTCCGATCATGTCAGTGGCCTGGCTGATGTCTTCATGACCGGCTATATCACCGTGCCCTATATCGGCGGGCGCAAGGACCCGTTTCAGCTTTATGGCCCTTTCGGGACGCAGACCCTCGCCGATGGGATCCTGATGGCGCATAAATGGGATATTGATACGCGCATCCTGGATGAAAACACCCCCGAAGCCGCAACGAGGATCGAGGCACATGAGGCCGAAAGCGGCGTGGTCTTCGATCAGGATGGCGTCAAGGTCACGGCCTTTACCGTCAACCATGGTGAAAATATCAACAATGCACTGGGTTATCGGGTGGATTACAAGGACAAATCGGTGCTTTTCAGCGGCGACACCACCTATGATATGAATGTCGTGGAATTTGCCCGGGGCGCCAGGCTGGTGATCCATGAGGTGGGTATGGCCACCGAAAAGATGCTTGAACATCCCGCAACACCGCGCGTCATGGCACATCATACCAGCCCGGAGGATGTCGGCCGCGTCTTTGCCGAGGCCGATCCCGATTTCGCCGTCTATTCCCATATGGTGCTGATGGGCAATCCAAGGATGGAAGAGGTAATCCGCCGTACCCGGACGACCTATGACGGGCCGCTGGTGATCGGCAAGGATCTGATGCGCTTTACGCTGTCGGACAGCGGTACATCAATGCTGGTGCTCGCAGACTGATCCTTCCGCAACCCGGAACCGTGTTTCGCCGGATCCGGGCGGGCTCCCCCCAAAAAGGTCATCGAGGTTCCCATGATCCCCTTTCAGGCCCCCGTTGAGGATATCTTTGCCAGCCTACGCATCTTTGCCGGTGACCTGCCCCGATGGGACGCGGAATTGTCCGAGGAAATCACCCGCCATTTCGCCGGTTTTGCCGAAGGCGTTCTCGCTCCCCTCAATGCGGCGGGGGATCGGCAGGGATGCAGGCTGGAAAATGGCCGCGTATACATGCCCGACGGGTTTGGTGCGGCCTATGCCGAGCTTGCGGAAAACGGCTGGCAGGGGCTGACCGCACCGGAGGATCTGGGTGGGCAGGCAATGGACCACCTGACCGCCGCTGCCGTTTCGGAAATCTTTTCCGGCGCAAATCATGCGCTTCAGATGGTGACCAACCTCGTTCCCGGTGCAATCTCTACCCTGATGGCACATGGCACCACCGCACAACAGGCGGCCCATATCCCGCGCCTGGCTTCGGGGAAGTGGTTGTCGACGATGTGCCTGACGGAGGCCGGGGCAGGATCGGACCTGTCACGCATCCGCACCCGCGCCACGCACAATGGCGATCACTGGCAGATTGACGGGCAAAAGATTTTCATCTCGGGTGGGGATCAGGACATGTCGGCGGGTATCCTGCATCTGGTTCTGGCCCGCACCGGCGCGCCTGAGGATGGGGCAAAGGGGCTGTCACTTTTCCTCTGTCCGTCGGAAATGGATGGAATACGCAACCGGATCACGGTCACGCGAATCGAGGAAAAGCTGGGGCTGCACGCCTCCCCCACCTGCCAGATGGAATTCGATCAGGCCTATGGTGAACTGATCGGTCAGGAAGGCCGGGGATTGGCCGCGATGTTCACGATGATGAACCACGCAAGGCTGGACGTCGCGCTGCAGGGCGTCGCCCATGCCAGCCGCGCCCATGCAATTTCCGCCGCCTATGCCGCCGAACGCCAGCAGGGCCGCAAACCCGATGGCGGCGCGGCCATGCTGGCCGATCATCCCGATGTCAGGCGCATGCTGGATGAACAGCGCGATCTGGCCCTGACCTCACGCGCCATGTGCCATCTGGCGCTTGGCGAAATCGAACGCGGCAGCCGCCCTGCCCTGATCCAGTTCCTGACACCGCTTTGCAAGATCACAGCAACCGAAGCCGGGATTCGCGCCGCTGATCTGGGCATCCAGATCCTTGGTGGTTATGGCTATCTTGAAGAATACGGGCTGTCGCAGATCTGGCGCGATGCGCGTATCACCGCAATCTATGAAGGCACGAATGGCATCCATGCGCTGACGCTCGCCACGCGCGCCCTGCAATTCGAAGGCGGCGCGGCCATTGCGGATTTTGCCGCCCTGATCGCACAGCTTGCCCCCGGCGAGGATGATATTTCGAGGCAACTCACCGCATGGGAACAGCGTGCCCGCGCGCTGGCCGGATCAAAAGACCCGCGCAAGCCTGCCCATGATTTTGCGCAGGAAACGTCAAACCTCCTGCGCAATGCCATTCGCCTGCATCAATGATCCGACCACCCTGATGCACCGATGGACCGGATTCAGGCGCGTTTGTCCATTATTGACACGCCAAGCACCTCCAGCACCTTTGCCTCGATCCGGCCCACATCAAGGCCCGCAACACGGTACATCGCGGCAGGGCTGGCCTGATCGATGAAGATATCCGGCAACACCATCGAACGGAACTTCAGCCCATGATCAAAGACGCCCTCATCGGCCAGAAGCTGGGCGACATGGGATCCGAAACCGCCCGTGGCGCCCTCTTCGATCGTGATCAGCCCCTCATGTTCCGCAACCAGTTGCAGGATCAGGTCCCGATCCAGCGGTTTGGCAAAACGGGCATCCACGATTGTCGGGGAAATACCCCGGGGGGCAAGCGCCTCAGCCGCTTTCAACGCCTCCGACAACCGGGTACCGTAAGACAGGATCGCCACGCGTGATCCTTCGCGAACCATCCTGCCCTTGCCGATCTCAAGCAGCTTGCCATGTTCTGGCATTTCACAGCCGACCCCTTCGCCGCGCGGATAACGAAAGGCGATGGGCCCGGTATCATGGGCCGCTGCCGTAGCGACCATATGGACGAGTTCCGCCTCATCGGCCGCGGCCATCACCACCATTCCCGGCAGGTTGGCAAGAAAGGTAATATCGAAAGCCCCGGCATGGGTTGCCCCATCCGCCCCCACCAGCCCGGCGCGGTCAATCGCAAAACGCACCGGCAGGCGCTGGATCGCGACATCATGGACAACCTGATCGTAGCCACGTTGCAGGAAGGTTGAATAGATCGCACAGAAAGGCTTCATCCCACCTGCTGCAAGCGCCGCCGAAAAGGTCACGCCATGCTGTTCGGCAATACCCACATCGAAACAACGGCGCGGGAATCGTTCAGCAAAAAGGTTCAGCCCCGTTCCATCGGGCATTGCCGCCGTCACAGCAACAATCCGGTCATCCCGGCTGGCCTGATCGATCAGCGATTGTGCGAAAACCCGGGTATAGGAAGGTGCGTTGGACGCTGTCTTGGCCTGTTTTCCCGTTGCCACATCGAATTTTGCCGTGGCATGGCCCTTGTCACGCGCTGCCTCTGCGGGGGCATAACCCTTCCCCTTGCGGGTAATGGCATGAATAAGCACCGGTCCATCCGCCCGTGCCCGCGCCATGCGCAAAACCGGCAGCAGCTGATCAAGGTCATGCCCATCAATCGGGCCAAGATAGGAAAAACCCAGTTCCCCGAACAGGGTACCGCCCACCGCCATGCCCTTGATCATTTCCTTGGCACGCCGCGCACCTTCCTGGAAAGGTTCGGGCAGGAGGCTGACCGCACCACGCGCCGCCGCCTTGAGATCATGGAAAGGGGCCCCGGCATAAAGCCGTGTCAGATAGGATGACAGCGCCCCCACCGGCGGCGCGATGGACATCTCATTATCGTTCAGGATGACGAAAAGCCGCTTTTTCAGCGCGCCGGCATTGTTCATCGCCTCAAAAGCCATGCCACCGCTCATCGCGCCATCACCGATAACCGCAATCGCATCACCGGGATCGCCACCAAGATCCGCCGCGACAGCAAAGCCCAGCGCCGCCGAAATGGAAGTTGAACTATGGGCCGCACCAAACGGATCATAGGGGCTTTCCTTGCGCTTGGTGAAACCCGAAAGCCCGCCCTCCATCCTCAGGGTACGGATCCGGTCGCGCCGCCCGGTCAGGATCTTGTGTGGATAGCATTGATGCCCGACATCCCAGACGATCTTGTCACGCGGGGTGTCAAAGACAGCATGCAGCGCAACCGTCAATTCCACCACACCAAGCCCCGCACCCAGATGCCCACCCGTCACCGAAACCGCACTGATCGTTTCGGCACGCAATTCATCGGCAAGCTGGTGCAACTCCCGGTCGGAAAGCTGCTTCATATCCACCGGCAATGTCACACGGTCGAGGATCGGTGTCTCGGGACGGTCGCTTTTCTCGGTCATGGCTCGTTCCTTCAGCGATCCCGCGCAATGACATAACGCGCGCATTCCTTCAAGGTATCGGCTGCCACACCATAGGGGGCAAGGGCGGCTTCTGCCTCCGCCACCAGTTCCCCGGCGCGGGCACGGGCCGCATCAAGACCAAGAAGGGAAACGAAGGTCGCCTTTCCCGCATCTTCATCCTTGCCCAGCCGTTTGCCAGTAATCGCGGCATCGCCCGCAACATCCAGAATATCATCGGCTATCTGAAAAGCGAGGCCAAGCGCACGGGCATAGCGGCCCAAAGGTTCGGGATCCTCCCCGGCAAGGATGGCACCCGCCCGGCCGGACCATTCAATCAGCGCCCCGGTCTTACCCGCCTGAAGCCGGGTGATCTGTTCCAGGCCAAGCGGTGCAGATGCGGTTTCGGCGGCAATATCCAGGGCCTGCCCCAGGACCATGCCTTCCGCTCCTGCAGCCCGTGCCAGCCCCAAAATCAGCGCAAGACGGGTTTGCGCATCCCCAAGTGCCGGATCGCATAGCAGTTCATACGCCAGGGTTTGCAGGGCATCACCTGCCAGAACCGCTGTGGCCTCATCCCATTTGACATGGATCGTCGGCTGCCCCCGGCGCAGATCATCATCATCCATGCAAGGCAGATCATCATGGATCAGGCTATAGGCATGCAGCGCCTCGATCGCCGCCGCAGCCGCGATGGCACGGTCGGCAGTCAGCCCATGCAGCACCGCACCTTCTAGAACCAGAAAACCCCGCAGCCGTTTGCCACCCCGAAGCGCATAGCGCATTGCATGAATGACCGGTTCATCCGCCCGATCCAGAAGCGCGGCATCCAGCCGTGCCTGAATCGATTTGGCATTTTCCGCAAGACGGGCCTTGAAGGTCACATCCCCTCCGCCGGGGCGGTGCCGGTGGCGCGGCCTTCCTGCGCGCGGATCAGTTCGACCCGCTCTTCGGCGGATTTCAGCTTTTCGGCGCAATGCGCCTTGAGCAAGGCCCCCCGTTCATAAAGTGCAATGGATTCCTCCAGTGCCACCTCCCCGCGTTCAAGGGCGGAAACCACCTTTTCCAGTTCCGCCATCGCCTCTTCGAAGCTCATTTCCGCAACGGGTTTCTCGCTCATGCACCAGGATCCTTCAATTCGCCGACATGCGCAGCCACGCTGGTGGCCAGGGCGTCGAGATCATAGCCACCTTCGAGACAGGAAACCACCCGTCCCCCGCAGCAATCCGCCGCGATCTGCCGGATCTCACGGGTGAGCCAGGCAAAATCCGCCTCACGCCAGTTGAGCCCCGCCAGCGGATCATCGGCATGGGCATCAAAACCGGCCGAAATCAGGATCAGTTCCGGTACAAAATCGCGCAGACGTGCCAGTGCCGGGCCATAGGCGGCGCGCATTTCCGCCCCACCGGAGCCCCCCAGCAACGGCAGGTTCACGATCTGATCATATGCACCCCGTTCATCCGCCGCACCGGTACCGGGATAAAGCGGCATCTGATGAGACGAGATGAAAAACGCCCGATCCTCCTCCCATAGCAGATCCTGCGTGCCATTTCCGTGATGTACGTCAAAATCCACCACCGCCACCCGGTTCAGCGCGTGATGTTCCAGCGCCCGTTTCGCGGCAATGGCAACATTGCCAAACAGGCAAAACCCCATGGCAGTTTCGGTTTCGGCATGATGGCCGGGCGGACGGGTAGCGACAAAGGCGTTTGTGGCCCCATCCGACAACACAAGGTCCACCGCGGCGCAGGCACCACCCACCCCGCGTAGCGCTGCCTGCCAGGATCCCGGTGCCAGATATGTATCGCCATCAAGCCGGACCCAGCCCTGCCGGGGCATGGCCCTGTGCACCCGTTCAAGGTAACCGGGCGGATGGCAGCGCAGGATATCTTCCTCCGTCCCAAGTGGCGTATCGCATCGAAGCAGGTCTATCCCCTCAAGCGCGCGGTTCACGGCCTCCAGCCGGGCGATCTGTTCGGGATGGCCCGGAGGATTTTGATGCCCATCGCAATCCGGATGAGTGAAAAATGCGGTTGTCATCTTGCTCCTCGCAGCCTCCCGGCACAGGCCTGTGTGGCGGCAATTGCCCCCGTGCGGCCTTCCAGCGCGACGCTGCCTGCCCCACCCTCACCAAAATAGATTACGCGCAGCACCGCCGTTCCGGCCAGCCTGTCAAACAGATTGCCCTGCGGCAAGACAAATACAACACCGGGCGCCACACCCGGATAATGGCCCATCATGGCCGTCCGGCGGCCAATCACCGAAAGCAGGATCAATCCGGGGCAAGCATATAACCCGCACCGCGTACCGTTTGCAGGTAACGTGGTTGTTTGGGATCGGCCTCGATCTTGCGGCGCAGGCGGGTGATCTGGACATCCACCGCACGTTCCTGCCCGCGTTCACCTTCCTCCGGGATCTCGGTGCGATGCATGTCGCCAGCCAGTTCTTCCCGGCTGACGGGCTGTCCGGCCTGTGTGGCAAAGATCCGCATCAATTGTGCCTCGGTCGCTGTCAGGCGCACAGGTTCCGTGCCGCGCCAGAGCTCCCCGCGTTCCAGGTCATAACGAACCTCGCCCAGATGCAGCACCTTCGGCCCGGCATCCGCCACAGCCTGCGGAACGCGACGCAGGATGGCGTTGATACGCAACAGCAATTCCTTGGGTTCAAACGGCTTGACCAGATAATCATCCGCCCCGGCCTCAAACCCGTCGATCCGGCTCGACATCTCCCCCCGCGCGGTCAAAAGAAGAATGGGTGCACGTAACCATCCCCGCAATTCCCGTGTCAGCGCAATGCCATCTTCCCCCGGCATCATCACATCCAGCACGATAAGATCAAATTCCAGCCCGTCCAGCAGCTTGCGCGCCTGTGCCGCATCCCGGGCAATCGTCACCAGGAATCCGTTGCGCATCAGGAAACGCTGCAACAGGCTGCGGATTCGTTCGTCGTCATCCACGACCAGAAGATGTATCTGCAATTCGGCGGTCATGCCCCGCCCTCCTTCAGGCTTTGATATTGACGCAGGGCCTCGACATCCATCATTGCCTCCAGCACCTGGCGAAACCCCTGTACCGCACCCGGCCCCGCAGCGCGATAGGCCGCGCGCATTCGCGCCCGCTGCGCATCGGAAAGGGTGCGCTCCAGTTCCTCGCCCTTTTCGGTCAGAAACAGATGGCGTTCCCGACGGTCCGCCTTTCCCACACGACTTTCGACCAGGCCATCGGCAATCAGCGCGCGCAGGACCCGGTTCAACGACTGTTTCGTCACCCCCAGGATGGCCAGCAGATTGTTCACCGTGGTTCCCGGGCTGCGATGGATGAAATGGATCGCACGATGATGCGCGCGGCCATAGTCCAGATCCACCAGAATCCGATCAGGATCACCAGTAAAACTGCGATAGGCAAAAAACATCGCCTCAATCCCCTTGCGGAGCTGTTCATCGGTCAGAAAGAGCAGCGTTTCCCCGCTGATCGTTCCAGTGGGTGGCTGTGCCATGCATTCCCCTTTTTCATCGTGATGGGAATTTTATGTCAGTCTTATTGACTTTCCAAGTACTGACTGATAGCTCGACGCTGATTTAGCGTAATATTATGTCCGCTTCGGACCAATCAAACGCAATATTCGTGAATATAACGGCGAGGACTCGCAATGGCTGGCTATGATGATCGCGACGGCAAGATCTGGATGGACGGGGATTTGTTGGATTGGCGCGCGGCCAATATCCATATCCTGACCCATGCAATGCACTATGCCTCATCGGTTTTTGAAGGTGAGCGCTGCTATAACGGCAAGATATTCAAATCCAGCGAACATTCCGAAAGGCTGCGCAAGTCCGGGGAACTTCTGGATATGCCGCTGCCCTATTCGGTAGAGGAAATCAACAAGGCCAAGGATGCGGTGTTGAAGGCCAACGGGCTGAGCGATGCCTATGTGCGCGCCCTGGCCTGGCGCGGCGCCGGGGAAGATATGGGCGTCGCCTCCAAGCGCAATCCGATCCGCATGGCCATCGCCTGCTGGTCCTGGGGCAATTACTATGGCGATGCAAAATTCAAGGGCGCCAGGCTGGATATCGCCAAGTGGAAACGTCCCTCGCCGGA
This sequence comes from Pseudorhodobacter sp., assembly GCA_047975325.1. GTDB lineage: Bacteria > Pseudomonadota > Alphaproteobacteria > Rhodobacterales > Rhodobacteraceae > JBKEDF01. The sequence goes on from JBKEDF010000036.1 coordinate 8,906, forward strand.
AACCATTCCCCATGCGGCCAAGGCCGCCGGCCTTTACATGATCTGCACCATGTCCAAACATGCGGCCGAAGCAAAGGGGTGTTCGGACGCGATGATGTTTGACTATCGCGGCTATGTGGCCGAGGCGACGGGGGCCAATATCTTCTTCATCAGGGATGGTGAGGTTTTCACCCCGATCCCCGATGCAATCCTGAACGGAATTACCCGGCAAACGGTCATCGGCATGCTTGGGGAAATGGGCGTCAAGGTAAACGAGGTCAGGATCAAACCCGAAGATCTGGAAAGTTTCCAGCAATGTTTCCTGACCGGCACGGCTGCAGAAGTGACCCCTGTCGGCCAGATTGGCGATTACATGTTCGAAGTTGGCGACCTTACCAAAAAGATTGCCAATGATTACGAAAAGCTCGTCCGCGCATAACCGGGAAAACGGGGGCCAAGGTCCTATCCGGCCCCCATTCCCTGCAACCGGTCAGACGGAACGGCCACGATCGATGCGCAGGAATTCAACCGTCCTGCGGTCCATTTCCCCATGATGCTTGGGCTTCTTGCGCAGGCGATCCCAGACCTCCTGACCACCTTCACGGTCGATCTTGAGATAATTCTTGACGCGGCCGCCTTCATGCTTGCGATTTTGATCCGCCAGATGTCGAGTCATTGCTTCCTCCACTGGTTGAGTCCACCGAAGATAGCGCGGAATCGTCAATTCCCCCAATAAAATCTTCTGCACTCCCCTGGCCCGGGTCAGGGGAGGCCAATCTTTTGCAGGCCCAGCGCGCAGCATCGCGCAGGGTTTCATCCGGGTCTTCAAGATACGCGGCCGCCACAGGCATCAACGCGGTATCTTCTGAATTTCCAATTGCATACAGTACGTTACGCAAGAAACGATCACGCCCTATCCGCTTGACCGGGCTGCCGGAAAAGCGATCGCGAAATGCCAGGTCGTCAAGCTGCGCAAGCTCCGCCAAGGGCGGCGCGCCATGACGATGGGCATAGCGGATTTCCGTCGCCTCCTGCGCGAATTTATTCCAGGGACAAATGGCCAGACAGTCATCACAACCATAGATCCGATTCCCCAGGCGGGCGCGCAATGCCTCTTCCACCGGGCCTTTATGTTCTATGGTCAGATAGGAAATACAGCGCCGCGCATCCAGTTGATAAGGCGCGGGGAAGGCCCCTGTCGGACAGATATCAAGGCAGGCAGTACAATTTCCGCAATGGCTTTGTTCCGGGATATCCTTCGGCAAATCCAGCGTAGTGAAAATCGCGCCAAGGAAGAACCAGTTGCCCAGATCGCGGCTCAACAGGTTGGTATGTTTTCCCTGCCACCCCAGCCCCGCCGCCTGGGCCAGCGGTTTTTCCATGACCGGTGCCGTATCAACGAAAACCTTGATCTGCCCCCCTGCCCGATCAAGCAACCAGCGGCCCAGCCGTTTAAGCCGTTTCTTGACCAGGTCGTGATAATCCCGCCCCTGCGCATAAACTGAAATCACCCCCCGATCCCGGTTTTTCAACAGCGGCAGGGGGTTCGTCTCGGGGGTATAAAGCTCCGCCAGCATGATGACGGACCGCGCCTCGGGCCAAAGTGCCGCGGCGGAGCCACGCCAATGCACCCGTTCAGCCATCCAGCCCATCTGCCCATGGCGATCTTCGGCCAGATAATCCGCCAGTCGGCTGGCAGTTTCCGGTGTGGCATCCGGGGCGCAAATGCCCAGATCGGCAAATCCCTCTTCCACGGCACGGCGACGCAATTCCTGGGCCAGCACCACGGGATCGGGCATAGCCACCGGATCAGGCGGCCTGCGGCGCGCGCGTTTCGGTCAGGATGGCGTGCAGCTTGGCAGGGTCGATATTGGCCCGCAGCTTGGCACAAAGGCTGGAGTCGCGCATCGTACGGCTGACCAGCGCCAATGCCTTGAGATGTTCAACCCCCGAATCCTTTGGCGCAAATAAGGCAAAAACCAGATCAACCGGCAGCCGGTCAACGGAATCATAATCCAACGGCTTTTCAACACGCAGGAAAATCCCGACAATCTTCTCAAGTCCTTCGAGCCGCGCATGAGGCAGGGCAATACCATGCCCCACCCCGGTCGGCCCAAGGGTTTCACGTTCCTGCAAACCATCCACCGCACGGGCAGCATTCACCCCGTAGACGACACCGGCAACTTCCGCGATATCCTGAAAAAGCCGTTTCTTGCTGGTCGAATGACCGATAACCCGAACGGCTTCGGGAATCAGAAGTTCAGAAAGTTCCATGAGCAGACAGGTTCCTGCACCCAACCGGTGCGTCAGTTGTTGTTCGGCGGATCAATCCAGCCGATATTTCCATCATCACGGCGGTAGACAACATTGACCCCGCCATGGCCCTGATTGCGAAAGACAAGCATCCGCTTCCCGGCCAGTTCCAGTTGCATGACCGCCTCACCGACGGAAATCGACGGCACCTTGGTCTCCATCTCTGCGATGATCATGGGCTGGAGCGAGTCGGGCTCGCCGTCATCACTATCATCGGCGGCGAGGATATAGGCGGAACCAGCGCCAAACTCAACAGGTTCCTTGCGATCCTGGTGATGATCACGCAACCGACGCTTGTAACGGCGCAATTGCTTGTCCATCTTTTCACGGCAGGATTCGAACGCGGCATAGATTTCATTCGCATGACCCTTGGCCTGCGCAGTCAGCCCGGTGGAAAGATGGACTGTTGATTCGCAAACCAGTTCATGACCGCTGCGGGAAAAGATCACGACGGCGTCGGTAGGACGCTGGGCGTATTTTTCTACTGTCTCACCCAGTTCAGCCTTCACATGGGTGGTGAGTGCCTCGCCAATATCGATCTGTTTTCCGCTGATCTGATACCGCATGATCCCTCCTTCTTGGTTCGACTTGAGCCCTTCCGCACCTTGCGAAAGGTCCTGCCGATGGGTTTCAACGCAGAGCCCCTCTTTGCCAATCCGTGATTTGGAAGGGCAAAGCGGCGCACCGCAATTGCAAGCATCGGTTGGTATTTGGCGACAGTCAGGCGGGGGTTGTCAATGGGGTCATCCTTGTGAATTATCGGGATCAGACAATCAGCTGACCCGAAAATTCTGCCCCAGATAGACTCGGCGCACATTTTCATCCTGTACCACCTCATCGGTAGTGCCGGACATCAACACCTTGCCATCGTGCAGGATATAGGCGCGATCCACAATTTCCAATGTTTCCCGAACGTTATGATCCGTGATCAGCACGCCGATCCCCCGACCCTTCAGATCGGCAACAAGATGCCGAATTTCCCCCACAGCAATGGGATCCACACCTGCGAATGGCTCATCCAGCAGCAGATATTTCGGATCCGCAGCAAGACAACGGGCAATCTCCACCCGCCGTCTTTCACCGCCCGAAAGGGCCAGGGCAGGTGCGCGGCGCAGATGGGTGATGGAAAATTCGTTCAGCAGTTCCTCAAGCCTTTCGCGCCTTTTGTGGCGATCAGCCAAGGCGATTTCCAGAACCGCAAGGATATTGTCTTCCACCGACAGCCCACGGAAGATCGACACTTCCTGCGGAAGATAACCGATACCCAGCCGTGCCCGGCGGTACATTGGCAGGGGAGTGACGTCCCGCCCATCAATCAGAACCTGCCCCCCCTCCGGGGAAACCAGCCCCGCTATGGCATAAAAACAGGTGGTCTTGCCCGAACCATTGGGCCCGAGCAGGGCCACGACCTCCCCCCGGCTCAGTTGCATTGACACATCGCGGATCACCGGGCGGCGCTTGTAACTTTTGCGAAGCGCGCTGATCACCAGCCCCGCATTCCCCGTCGTTACGCTAAGATCCGGGGAAGACATCAGGGATTTGCCGATCCAGGCCGGAATACGGTCTGCACCCTGCCTTGCATCGTGCCCATACCGGATTTCAGATTTACAACAAGTTTCTGTCCCGAAATCGCATTCTGGCCCTGTGTCAGCAGCACATTTCCCGTCATGATCACCTCACCGCTGGCAATGGTATAGACGGCTTCGGAAGCTTCCGCAGCATCGCTGGGGCTGGCAAGCATTACCCCGCCACTGGCATGAAGCCGCCGGATCCCACCCCCGTCTTCGGTATATTCCACCCGGACCTCCGCGGCAGAAAGACGCATCTCACCCTGCCCGACCAGAACGTTCCCGCTGAATGTCGCCGAACCATTGCCCTGATCAACCGCAAGCTGATCAGCGGTTACTTCCACAGGCAGGGAAGTATCCTGCCGCAACCCACCAAAATCAATCTGTGCACCCTGCGGAAATGCGGGCGTCGAAAGGCTGATCAGGCACAACAGGAAGATGAACGGTCTAAAGCCGAAAAGCATGCCGATCCTCGGGAACAAATCACTCTGGGGGTTGGTATAGCAGCTTCACGCTACCCTTGAAAACAAGAAGATACTGCCCTTCCTGCTGCGGATTGGCGATCAGGGTCATTGATTCAGCTTCAATCTGCCCCATCGGGGCGGTCGCCAGAACCGGTTGATTGGTTGAAAGTTCGGTCTGGTCCAGCCTCGCTGCCATCACCGCACTTTCGATCCGATAGCCAGTGGAAGTGGACATGATGACCCCGCCCGCCATTTCCAGCCGTTGTTCATTGCTGTTCAAATGGCCTTCCGCCGCCACCAGTTCCGCATCCCCGCCGCCCGGCAGATCCAGCTTCGCCACCAGCCGTTCCGCCCGTGCATCCGTTTCCGCAACCGTCCGGGCGGTTTCGGCCGAAACGGTCAATGCCGCACCATCCTCCGTTACCCCTGCCCAGGTCGGCAGGGTCAGGCGCGGCTCGCGCAATCTTTCCTCGATATCGACCTCCGCAAAGGGGATCGCATCGGAAGGGTCGATCGTCCGCGAAACCAGAAACAGCATTGACAGGATCACCAGTGCCAGCAACGGCAGCAGGACCTTGAGCCAGGCAACCAGCGCGGAATGAAAATTGTCATGGCCCGTCATTCGGGAAGATCCTCGGCACGATGGGGCAAGGGCATGTTCCCTGAAAACTAGGGCAGCAAAGACGACAGGCCAAGCGGGAACAGTACAACTTGCGGGCTTTTGCCGATCACATTTAGTGGTGATAGATATCCAGCGGTTCATCCCAGCCCAGAAGGTCAAGTTCCGCCCGCGTTGGCAGGAAATCAAAAAGCCGCTGTGCCAGTTCCATCCGGCCTTCGCGAATCAGCCGCGGTTCCAGTTCCGCCTTGAGCCGGTGCAGATAAAGCACATCCGAAGCTGCGTATTCCCGTTGTGCATCAGTCAGTTCCGGCGCGCCCCAGTCCGAAGTCTGCTGCTGCTTGGAAACATCGACGCCCACAAGTTCCGACAGCAGGTTCTTCAATCCATGCCGGTCCGTAAAGGTCCGCACGAGGCGCGAGGCAATCTTGGTACACCAGACCGGCGCCGTCACCGTGCCGAATGCGTTTTGCAGCGCGGCAATATCGAAACGGCCGAAATGGAACAGCTTCAGCACCGCCGGATCGGCAAGCAGGCGTTGCAGATTCGGCGCTGCGGTCTGGCCCCGGTCGATCTGTACCAGATGCGCATCGCCATCCCCGCCCGAAAGCTGCACAAGGCAAAGCCTGTCACGCCGGGGGTCAAGGCCCATGGTTTCGGTATCGATTGCCACCACCGGACCAAGGTCAAGGCCGGCGGGCAAATCGTTGCGGTAAAGGTGGATTGTCATGCGCCGCGCATCCCATCAATCATCTAGCAGGCGCTTATAGGATGCAGCATCCGCGAAAGCCACCCCCCTCCCATGCTCATTATTCTGATAAAAACAATTGGTCTTTACTTCAGGGTTTTTTTGTCGGAAATTACAGCCACGCCCATGAAGGAGCCGATTCCAGATGATCGTCTGTCATTGTACCGGCATTTGTGACAAGGAAATCCACGCCGCCATCGACTGGATGCGCGCTGCCGACCCTGAAACGATCATCACACCCGGAAAGGTATATCGCGCGCTTGGCCGTCGCCCCGATTGTGGCGGATGCATGCCGCTTTTCCTGGATACGATGCGCCAGTGTGATAATTTTGGCATCCCCGAAACAACGGGACGGCCACCCCTGCTGCGCATGCCCAAGGCCAGTGAAGCCTGATAAAATCCCAAGTTGAACAGTCAAGTTTAGAATTATTCTAAAGTAGTTGCACGGATCATGTGCAACCGTTATAGCTAGGTATCGTAGAGCCCCGGCAACATGTCGGCACCCAGGCAATCAAGGAGATTTTCATGAAAGGCGACGCGAAAGTCATTGAATATCTGAATGCGGCGCTTCGGTCGGAACTGACCGCCGTTTCACAATATTGGCTGCATTACCGGCTTCAGGAAGACTGGGGCTATGGCCATCTTGCGGATAAAAGCCGCGCCGAAAGCATTGAGGAAATGCATCATGCCGACAAGCTGATCGAACGGATCATCTTTCTTGAAGGCCATCCCAACCTGCAAAAGCTGGATCCGCTGCGCATCGGCCAGAATGTGCTTGAGACACTGGAATGCGACCTGGCGGGCGAACATGACGCCCGCACGCTTTATATCGAGGCCCGCAAACATTGCGATACGGTCGGTGATTTCGTCAGCCGCGCGCTTTTCGACGATCTGATCGCGGATGAGGAAGGCCATATCGATTTCCTCGAAACCCAGATTGATCTGCATGAAAAACTGGGCGCGGAAAAATACGGCCTGCTTAATGCAAAGCCCGCCAGCCAGGCGGAATAAGGCAGTCCACAAGTACATGGCCTGACGACTTTATTTTGATCATGTCGTCAGGCTATAGTTTTTTGATTTTACGCTGATGCTGCGCAAATTTGATGATCAAATCTGCCACCGTCAGCTATGGCCGACATTGCATCACAACACCCACAGGCAAAACGACCGGAATGAAATCCGGTCGTTTTCTTTTGATGGCAGCCCTGAAAACT
>JBKEDF010000083.1:0-5215 GCA_047975325.1 Pseudorhodobacter sp.
TTGTGACATTCTTCCGGAAAACACTTCCAACAAAATGGACGACGTTCCGCGACAAGGTGTCAGATAACTTCCGAATCATGTCGCACGACGGATTTCGGATTCTGGAGTGAGCGCGGTATAATAAAACTTTCACATCATGAATAACGCTTTAGAAATATCCTAATTGCCAAACTCCGCGATATGATTGCGTCAGTCCGGGGTATTTGTCGGGCGGTGACGTGCGATCCGGCCGCCGGGTATCGGGCCAGCTACGCCAGTGGTTGTCGGGAAGCTCTGGGGCAGGCCTCGCAGGCTGCGCAGGGCAAGAAAGGCGAAACATTCTGCCTCAATCGCATCGCCACGCCAGCCTGCGGCTTCGGCGGGATCAACCTTTATGTCAGCACGCGCGGCCAATTCTGCCATCAGGGCCGGGTTGTGGCGCCCGCCACCGGTGACGATCAAGCAATCGGGCCGTTGCGGCAGAATATCCAGCCCGGCCCCGACGGCCGCTGCGGAAAAGGCGGTCAGCGTTGCGGCACCGTCCTCGGTTGATAAGCCGGATACCCAGTCATATCCGAAATCAAAGCGGTCAAGCGATTTCGGATAAGGTTGCACCAGATAGGGCAGGGAGGAGAGCCGCCTTGTCAGCAGTGCCTCATCCACGCGGCCCTTCCGTGCCAGGGCGCCGTCGCGATCCATGCGCCCCATGCCGCGGCTGTGGATGAAATCATTGATAGGGGCATTGGCAGGGCCGGTATCGAAAGCAGCAACCACGCCGTCCTTTCCCCGCCAGGTAATGTTGCCGATCCCGCCGAGATTCAGCACCGCCGCATTATCGGAGGTTTCGATCCCTTCCAGCAGCGCGGCATGGTAGATTGCCGATAATGGCGCGCCCTGACCTCCGGCGGCGATATCGGCGGAACGGAAGTCATAAACGACATCCACGCCGGTTATCCGGGCCATCAGCGCCCCATCCCCCAATTGTCGTGTGGCGCCGATCCGGCCCCGGACCGGTGCGCGGTGCAGGACGGTCTGTCCGTGAAAGCCGATAACGCCAATATCCTGGGGACGAAAACCGGCCTTGTCGATCACCTGAACGACGGCATGGGATTGCGCTTCGGTCAGGGCGGCTTCGGCACGGGCGAAGATTTCCGGCTCCGGCCCCTGGAAATTCCAGTCCAGCGCTGCCGACAGGGCCTCTTGCAGCATCCCGTTGATATGGGTTGGGTAAGGAAGGAGCTCATAGGGGCCGAATTCTTCAACCCGTTCCCCGTCGGAACGGATCAGTGCCACATCTATATTGCCGTCAAGCACTGTTCCGGTCATCAGGCCCACAGCCCATTGCGGTTTCATTCCCTACCCCCGTTCAAACCAGAAAACGCGCATTGCCTTGTCAGAACAATTCACCATCCACACAAACCGCCTGAGGTCGCAACCCCGCGTCAAGCAAGGTCAGCCCGGCGCGTTTGCCCGCTGCGATGGTGCCTATGTCACCGTCCAGCCGCATGGCGCGCGCTGGGGTCAGTGTGGCCATGCGGATCGCATCAGTAAGCGAACAGCCCGAAAGCGTGGTCATCCGTGTGACGCAGTCGATCATTGAAATATCGGCCCCGGCCAAAGTACCGCCCGGTCCTGTCAGCCGTCCCTGATCGCGGATAATCTCCGTGCCCAGCAAGGTGAATGAGGTCATATCCGTTCCCAGCGGGCTCATGGCATCGGTTACAAGAAAAAGTCTGTCCGGCCCCAAGGTGGCGAAGGCGTTCCGGATATTGGCTGGGTGGACATGATGGCCATCGGGGATGATCCCGGCAAAAAGCCCCTCCAGCGCCATTGTGGCCCCGACCAGCCCGGGCGCACGCCCGGTCATCTGGCTCATGGCGTTGAACAGGTGGGTAACCCCACGCAGCCCCGCAATCCGTGCCGCATCGACCTGTTCGAAACTGGCTTCGGAATGTCCCGCAAAGGGCAGGACCCCCGCCTGTGCGAGCCGGGCAATGCCATCGGGCCCGCTTTCCTCTGGCGCCAGGGTTACCATCAATGGCAGATCCGCAGCGCAGAGTGCCCCGAAATCGGCCTCCTCTGCCTTGCGGATTGCGGCGGCGGGGTGGATGCCGGGGCGCAGGGGGGACAGGAACGGCCCTTCCAGATGCAGACCCACAATGCCCGGAACCGTATCAATGGCGACCTGCGCAGTGGCAATTGCAAGCTGATAGCGCCGATCAAAATCGGTGATGAACGTTGGCAGAAACCAGGCCGTCCCCCCCTTGCGCAGCGCCTGGGCCATGATGCGCAACCCGTCCAGATCCGGCTGATCGTTGAACAGTACCCCACCCGCCCCGTTTATCTGCAAATCGATGAAACCGGGGGTGACGATTTCCGCATCAGCCAGAATCGGCATTTCCGGCGCATCCGTGAAAGGCAGCACCGCCGCGATACGCCCCGCTTCGATGATGATTGCCTGATCGGGTAACGGTTCCGTCCCTGTCCCGTCATAAAGGGTGCGGGCGCGCAGGACCTTCCTATTGGCCAAGATGGATTTCCTCCCCTTGCGGATGGACGACTTCGTAGTAGTCCCGCAGCTTGAGGCAGGCGGCGGATTCCTCATCAAGGACAATGGTTGCGCGTGGATGAAATTGCAGCGCGGAGGCAGGACAGAAGGCGCTTACCGGTCCTTCGATCATTGCCTCTGCCGCGGCGGCCTTGGCGGAACCGACAGCCAGCAACAGGATTTCCCGGGCGAAGGTGATTGTCCGGATACCCATGGTGATCGCATAGCGGGGGACGGTTTCATCCGGGCCAAAGAAGCGGGCATTATCGTTGCGCGTCTTTTGCGTCAGCGTCTTGATCCGGGTCGGGGAGCCGAGGCTGGATCCCGGCTCATTGAACCCGATATGGCCGTTGGCGCCAAGCCCAAGCAGTTGCAGGTCGATCCCGCCGGCGCGGGTGATGAGTGTTTCATAGGCACCCGCCTCGGCCTCGGGGTTGCTGGCCGCACCATGGGGAAGATGTGTCTTCGCCGGGTCGAAATCCAGATGGTCAAACAGATGCCGCCGCATATAGCTGCGGTAGGATTGCGGATGTTCCGGCGCCAGTCCGACATATTCATCCAGGTTGAAGGTGGTAACCCGGGAAAAGGAACATCCACCCGGTTTATCGGCCAGCGCGGCATAGACGGGTTCCATCGTGCCGCCGGTTGCCAGGCCCAGCACTGTGTCAGGTTTGCGGGTCACTGCCGCGCGCAGGGCTGCAGCGGTGCGGGTGATGGCTTTGGCCTTGTCGGGGAAAATCAGGACTTTCATGGTGTTTTGTTCTGCCAGGCTTGTGTTGGTAAAGCATTGGCCGTGTCATGTGTCAGTTCAGGGCGATGTGCAACCTGTTGTCGTTTTGGGAAAGCCGCCTGCTGGCTTCTTCGGCAGAAATATCGAGCAGCACCATCAGGACGGCACATTTGATATTTCCGCCCGATGCCTCAAGCGTCCTCGCGGCCTCGTCTTGGGAGCAATCCGTCAGGTCCGCCACCATTTCGATGGCACGTTTCTGCAGCTTTGCATTGGTCGGGCGCATTTCCACCATACGGCCCTGAAAAACATGGCCAAGGCGGATGAAAATACCGGTGGACAAGCAGGTAAGGAGCGCCTTTTGTGCAGTGCCTGCCTTCATCCGGGTGGATCCGGCCAGTACCTCGGCCCCGGTTGCGGCCACCAGTGTGATTTCCGCGATATCGCTGACCTGAGCATTGGGGTTGTTTGTGACGGCGATGGTCAGCGCATCCCGTACCCGGCCATGGGAAAGGGCGGAAAGGACAAAGGGCGTCCTGCCCGAAGCCGCGATGCCGATCACGACATCACGTGGCGAAAGTCCGATCTGCTCCAGCTCCGCCAGGGCCGCTTTTTTATTATCTTCGGCACCCTCGACGGCCTCGGCATAGGCTCTGGGTCCGCCTGCCATGATCGAAATCGCCCGTTTGCGGGGAAAGCCGAATGTTGGTGACAGTTCCGCGGCATCCAGCGCACCGATCCGTCCCGAGGTTCCCGCACCCACATAGATCAGCCGTCCGCCATCTACGATTCGGGCGGCGGCGGCATCAATGGCCCGGGCAAGTTGCGGTCGGGTTGCGTGAATGGCGGCAATGGCTGCCAGTTGCCCTTCGAGCATGGCGTCGACGATTTCCTCGGTCGGCCAGCTTTCGAGCCCCTTGAAACGTCGGGCTGCGGTTTCGGTGGTGCTCATTTGATGCCTTGTCCTTTGGCCCGGGCCATTTCGGCGGCATGAAGCGCCGCATCGATCCGGGGAAATGCCAGGTTGTTCCTTGTCAATTCATGTTCGATAACGGAACGGATCGAAGGATCAAGGGCCAATACACCACCGATGAAGGCAAGGGGGGCTGTTCCGCAGCGCCTGATCAATGCTGTGCCTAGCCTGGCAAGTTCCCTTCCGGCCTGTTCCAGGATCCCGGCAGCCAGGGTGTCACCCTTTCTTGCTGCGCTGGCCACGGCCACGGCAAGCATGCCGATCTGGCCCCGATCCCGGCCATATATGTAGGCACGGGCGGTGTCGCGATCATCGCCGCCCATCGCCTTGAAGATGGAAGCGGCCAGAACCTCTGCGCCCAGGGCGGTGCCATGTTCATCAATCAGCCGATAGACCTGATCCAAAGCGCGCAGCGCAATCCAGGCACCTGAGCCGCCATCATCGACAAGAATCCCCCGTCCGCCGACGATGGTTACCTTTTCATCCTCGCCGATCGATACCCCGATTGATCCGGTCCCCGCCGAAACGAGATGCCCATGTCCTTTGGGAAAGGCGGCATGCCAGCCAAGGATCATATCGTTGCTGTAGGAATATTGTGCGGGGGTGAGGCCAAAGGTCTCCTGCATGGCGTTCTCAACCTGCCTGTGACGCGAAAATCCCACACCCGTGATGCCCAGATGGGCAAAGGATATTTGTCCCGGCAGTGCATTTCCGACCATGGTCAGGGCACGGGTGAAGGTCGTCAGGCTTGCGGTATCATAGATCAGCCCCGTTGCACCATCGGCGACACCTCGACCCAGGAGGCAACCATTGCTGTCCAGAACCACCCATCGGGTCGCCGTGCCGCCGACATCCATGCCAAGATAGTGATCCAACCGCGTTGTGCCTTCGATGAAACCTGTGCAAAACCATGCAGGTTTGCGGGAATTGGCAATCGCCGTGCCAACGACTACCGCATGGGTTTCAAAGGTCAAGGCACGCCCCG